>NZ_CP108032.1:5464114-6071237 GCF_036169555.1 Streptomyces sp. NBC_00306
GACGCAGTGGGCCGCGGTGGCGACGACATTGCCCCGCGGGCTGTCCACGACGCTCGCGGAGCAGTAGTGCACGCCGTCCTCGTCGAGCAGCACCCCGGCAGAGGCCGGCCCGGCGAACGGCGCCGCCGACGACTGCGGCGAGGGCCCCGGCGGCAGGGGCGGGGGACCGCCATCCGTGTCGGGAGTGGCCGAGACCGGACCACCGCACGCCGTCACGGCCGTGAGCAGCGCGACGGCCGGCCACCTCGGCAGCCTCTTCGGGAGAGCGAACCACGTCATCCGGCCATCTTGCCCGCCGACGGCGGTGAGTCCAGCGATCACCCAGGAGCCGGTGATCACACTCCCCGGGCCTCTCTCACCGTGTCGGTCCGCGCCGGCCTCGGCTCCGTCAGTCCAGCCAGCCCCGCAACGTCGCCTGCGCGCCGGCCTGGAAGCGGGTCTCCGCGCCCAGCGTCGCCAGTAAATGGCTGATTCTGCGGCGGGCGGTGTGCACATGGACCCCGAGCCGGCGGGCGATCGCCTCGTCCTTGAGGCCGGCCGCGAGCAGACCGAGGAGTTCCTTCTGCGCCTTCGGGAGTGTGCAGTCCTCGCCGTCCGGGCCGCCGAGGGGCGTGGCGCGTTCCCAGACCGTCTCGAAGAGGGGGACCAGCGCGTTGTGCAGCAGGGCGTCGCCGATGACCAGGGCGGTGGCCCTCGGGTCCGCCGCGTCGGTCGGCGGGAGCAGGGTGATCCGGCGGTCCACACAAATCAGTTTGGTGGGGACGGCGGTCGTGACCCGGGCCCGCAGGCCCCGTTCGACCAGTCCGGCCACCGAGCTCATTCGGCCCGGTGTCGCGAGTCCGTCCCGGTCCAGGACGGTCCGTACCTCGATCCCGCGGTCGAGGAGTGCTTCGATCCCGAGCCCGGACCGCCCGGCACTGCCGTCGCGCGGGCCCTTCACATATGGCGGGCGGTCGAGGATCGCGACCTCGCGCTCCGCCGACGCCAGCAGGTACTCCGCCCGTTCGCCGATCGCCCGCGGACCCGTCACCACCTCGATCCCGCCCTCCGGGGCGGTGGGTGAGCCGGACATCAGCCGTCCGGCGATCCGGTCCGCGGTCATACGTAATCGCTCCAGCTCGGCCGAGCGAAGATGCAGTTCGGCCTGGCGGCGGTGGATGAGCGTACGGATCGCGGCGGCGGGCGCCGCAGGGTGCGGCAGCGCGCCGTCCCCGTCGGCCGGGACGGCCAGCCCGTGTTCGACGAGATGCCCGAGCGCCACGTCGAGACGGTCGCGCGGCAGTCCCAGGAGACGGGCCAGCTCCTCCGCTTGGAGTCCCCGTTCCTTGAGCAGTGCTTCGTAGGTGCGTTCCTCGGCGGCCCCCAGGCCGAGGGTCTGCAGTTCCCCCTCGCTCATGCATCGGATTCTCACCTTGTCTTCACGGGCCACACAAGTGTGCGTGTCCACTTGTCAACACGTCGACCACATTGATCGGTTGGCGCCTCACAGGTTGCATGGCCATGACCACCTTTACGGCTTGACCAGCACGTGGGAGGGGTACGAACTGTGCGCAAGGCCAGAACAAGCACACGGAGACCGGGAGTTACCAGGGGGACCGGTCTCGCCGCGCTGCTCGGCGCGGCAGGGCTGCTGCTGACGGCGGTACCGGCTCAGGCGGCCACCCCGCCGGCTGCCGCACCGCCCGCCGACGTCCTGCCGGGGGCAGGCACGGCCACCCCGTCGCTCGTCGACGGCATCAGGGAGGCGGCGGACGCCAAGGCGAGCCCCGCGGACGCGGCCCGTGGCCATCTGGACGCCAAGGAGAGCCGCTACCGGATCGCGGACGCCCGGCGCGACCTCGCTCCGGTCGCGACCGTCGAGCGCGGCAAGGAAGAAACCGTACGGCTCCAGCAGAAGCACCACGGGATACCGGTGTTCGGCGGGCAGTACGTCGTCCGCATGGAGCACCAGGCCGGCAAGCGGGTCGTCACCGGCACCTCCGGCAAGTACTTCACCGGTCTGAAGACCGGCACCCAGGCCACGGTGAGCAACGAGACCGCCGTGCGACGGGCGGTCGCCGCGACGGCGGCCCGGCTCGGCGGCAAGACGCTCAGCAAGGCGGACGCCATCCGCGCCAAGGGCGCCCAGTCCGCCCGCGCCGCCGCTCTCACCGGCTCGGTCGCGGGCCTCGTGGTGATCCCCCGGGGCGAGGGCGTCCTCGCCCACCAGGTGACCGTGCGCGGCACGAACCCCACCACCGGTGAACCCGTGCTCCAGCAGGTCTTCATCGACGCCCGCGCCGGCTATCCGGTCCTGCAGTTCAGCAGCATCAAGACACTGGCCGAGCAGCGCAACGGCGCGTCGGGCACGGCCCCCAAGGCGGCCGCGCGAGGAGCCGGCTCCGCCACGGCGGACGCGATCCCCGGCTCCGAGGGCACGGGCGTCAAGCTGGACGGGACCAAGGTCGGCCTGAATCTCGTCTTCGACGGGAACGCCGCCAAGTACCTGATGAGCGACACCGAGCGCATGGCGGCCGGCAGCAAGAACACGCTGACCACCTGGGACGCGCGGCAACTGGACGTCAATGACGTCCTGGGTGTCTGGCCCGGCGGCATCAAGGAGTTCGCCGACCCGTCGAAGGACGTCGGCAAGGAGGCCACCGACGCCGGCGCGGTCGACGCGCACTGGGCGGCCGGCCGGGTCTACGACTACTACCGCGACGCCCACGGCCGCGACAGCCTCGACGGGCGCGGGATGACGGTCAACTCCCTCGTCGGCGTCACCAGCTTCGGCTTCCCGTACGTCAACGCCTTCTGGGACGGCCAGAAGATGGTCTACGGCGGCGGCGACGAGGAGTACAAGCCGCTCTCCGCCGACCTCGACGTGGTCGGCCACGAGATGACCCACGGCGTCGTGGAGAACACCGCCAACCTGGTCTACGCGGGCCAGTCCGGCGCCCTCAACGAGGCCATCGCCGACTACTTCGGCAACGCCATCGACCTGGCCGCGTCCGGCGCCTCCATGGACGACCCGGACTCGGGTCTGATCGGCGAGGACCTCTGCCGTACGGCGGCGCCCCGCGCCTGTGCGCTGCGCGACCTCAACGACGGTGCGCAGACCTCGAAGAACTTCCTCGGGGTCACCTACTCCACCGACAACGGCGGAGTGCACCTCAACTCCACGATCTTCTCCGGTGCGTTGTGGGACCTGCGCCAGGACGTGGGCGGCGAACTCGCCGACCGGATCGTCTACAAGGCGCTCGCGGAGTACCTGACCCCCCTCGACGGCTTCACCGACGGCCGCAACGCCGTCCTCGCCGCCGCCAAGGACCTGGGCGTCAACGCCAAGCAGCTGAACGCCGTGAAGCGTTCCTTCAACGCCCACGGCATCGTGGCGGGCTGGGAGGACGCCCTCGGCGTCGACTCCGACCAGCTGCTGGGCAAGATCAACACCACCGGCACCGGCGCCCAGGCGGGCGGCGGCCAGTGGGTCGTCTCGCAGTCCAACGACGAGGGCTCCGAGCCGTACTCGGTCTACACGGGCCGCACCGACGGCAAGGGCGCGGCGAAGCTGGTCAGCCCGAACGACGGCCGCTACCACGTCTACCCGGCCACCGACGGCAAGACCGTCGTGTGGGCGGCGTACGGCACCACCAGCCTGGACATCCTGTCCCGGCCGGTCGCCGGCGGGCCGATCAAGAAGCTCTACACCTCGTTCAGCGACATCAGCGGACTGCGGGTGGAGAACGGTGTCGTCGTCTTCGAGACGTCCGGCATCTTCGGCGACCGCCATGTCAGCTATCTGCGTCCCGGGGACACCCGGCCCACGCTCGTCGACGGCGGCGGCTTCGACATCCTGACCGCCCTGCCGGCGATCAGGAACGGCAAGCTCTCCTACGCCAAGCTGTATCCGACCCCGGACGACTACAAGCTCGGCGTCGAGATCCTCGACCTGAAGACCGGCAAGGCGGCCCTGGCCCAGCAGCTCGGCGAGCCGCAGATCCTCGGCCAGACCGGGGTGAACGCGACCCACGCCTTCTGGCTCGTGGACGAGAACCTGAACGACGAGGGTCAGATGGGCATCCGCCGGTCGGCGCTGGACGGCACCGGCACGGTCGACATCAGTGCGGAGCGCAAGCCGAAGGCGCTGGTCTCCTTCGACCTCACGGTCTCCGACACCGCCGTCACGGTGAACAGCCAGCTGCCCGACCTGGCGCTGCGCAACGAGACGCTGCCGAAGATCTGGCAACTGACCACCGACGGCTCACAGCAGGACCGGCTGTCCTGCAACCGCGGTGAGCAGATCTCCCCGGCCGCGGTCTCCGGCCGCCAGGTGGTCTGGATCGACGGCACCACCGGCTGGACCGACCTGGTCACCCGGGACCGTCCCGCGGGTCAGTGCGGCTGACCTGCTCGCACGGATGACATGAGGGACTGAGGGACCCCCGGCGCCCGTGCGCCGGGGGTCCCGCCCGGTCCGCCACAATGGAGTGATGAACACGACGTCCCGGCCGGCCGGGAACGGCGAGCTGAGGGCGGACTGCGGGAACTGCTTCGGGCTGTGCTGTGTGGCCCTGCCCTTCACCCGGTCCGCGGACTTCGCGCTGGACAAGGACGCCGGTACCCCCTGCCCCAACCTCGCCGCCGACTTCCGCTGCGGCATCCACACCCGGCTGCGGCCGAGCGGCTTCACCGGCTGCACGGTCTATGACTGCTTCGGCGCCGGGCAGAAGGTCTCCCTGTCGACCTTCGGCGGCAAGGACTGGCGGTCGGCCCCCGACACGGCCGCACAGATGTTCGCGGTGTTCCCCGTCGTCCGTCAGCTCCACGAGCTGCTCTGGTACCTGAACGAGGCGCTCGGCCTGGAGCCGGCCCGCTCCCTGCACGGCGAGATCCGGGGCCTGCTGGCGGAGACCGAGGCGCTCACCGAGCTGGGACCCGACGCCCTCGGGGAACTGGACGTGGCGGCACACCGGCAGCGGGTCAACGTGGTCCTGCTGCGCACCAGCGAGCTGGTACGGGCCGGAGCGGGCCGCCGGAAGAAGGACCGCAGGGGAGCGGACCTGATGGGCGCCCGGCTCAGGGGTGCGGACCTGCGGGGAGCGAGCCTGCGCGGCGCGTATCTCATCGCCGCCGACCTCGGCTGCGCCGATCTGCGCCTCGCCGACCTGATCGGGGCGGACCTGCGGGACGCGGACCTGTCGGGGGCGGACCTGACCGGCAGCTTCTTCGTCACCCAGCCGCAGCTGAACGCGGCCCGGGGCGACGCCACCACCAGGCTGCCGGGAACGCTGGACCGCCCCGCGCACTGGTCCTGAGACCAGGGGAACACGCGGGGCGGTGCGGGTCGCAGGGCCGTACCGGCGGTTGCCGGACGGTACAGGGGTCAGCCGTTCGCGAGGGCCACGACCCGGTCGAAGTCCCCGTTGAACCGGTCGTGGTCGCCCACGGTCGGTCCGGACGAGGTGTACTGCCACATGGTGTGGGTGCCCCAGCCGGCGGGGAGGGTGCCCGGGGTGGTGTTGTAGCGCGCGATCCACAGCGGATTGCTCGCGCCGAAGCCGGCGTAGTTGCCGGTGCACTGGGTCCACCAGGTGGTGGCGGTGTAGATCACCGCGTCCCGGCCGGTCAGGACCCTGTAGCGGTTCAGGAAGTCCCCGATCCAGGTCACCATGCCTGCCGGGGACTTGCCGTAGCAGGCGTCGCCGTAGGGATTCCACTCGATGTCCAGCGCGCCGGGGAGGGTGCGGCCGTCCTGCGACCACCCGCCTCCGTTGCTGACGAAGTAGTCGGCCTGGGCGGCACCGGTCGTCTTGTCGGGCGTGGCGAAGTGGTACGTGCCGCGGATCATCCCGATGTCATACGAACCGCCGTACTGCTGGGTGAAGTAGGGGTTCCGGTAGTAGGTGCCCTCGGTGGCCTTGACGTAGGCCCACTTCACACCGCTGCTCCACAGCGTCGGCCAGTCGACGTTGCCCTGGTGGCTGGAGACGTCGACGCCTTCCGACTGTGCGGCGCGGCTGCTGCGCGGCAGTCCTCCCTGGCCGTCGTGCTCGATGACGCCCATGCCCAGGTAGGCGGAGCCCCGAGGGGGGACGTCGTCGGCGCCGGCGGTGCCGGGGAAGGTGAAGAGGAGGGAAAGGACAGCGAGGAGTGCGCCGGACACTGCGATGAGGGAGCGGCGGGATCTCCTCGCGGGGCGGAGGGGAACGGTCGTTCCGGATCTTTGCACGGGCACCAGCGTGCCTCCGAAGACCTCGGTGGGGGGACCCGAGGACGAGCCGGCAAGGGCCCGGCTCAGCCCTACGGTGTGGACATGCCATGCGGAAAGCTACGCACGTAGACCGGCCCGGAGGATGAGGGGTGGGGAGCTGCCATCGGTCTACGCCTGCGAAATACTGACGGAGCGGCGAACGTGTGAATCGCTGAGAGAAAAATCCGGGATCAGGAAGCGCGCGAGGGGTGCTGACGTGCACAAAAGCGGTACGAGCGGGGAAGCGGGCCCGCAGGCCGGAAACGGCGTGGACCACGAATTCCTGTCTCTGGAGCGGGAGTTGGCGGTCTTTCTGCGCCGGGCGCGGGCGTCCTCCGGCGAGATGGCCCGCGAGGTCCACCCCGAACTGGAGCCCGCTGCCTACGGTCTGCTCGTCCGGCTCGACGAGACGGGGCCGCAGCGCGCGACCGATCTCGCGGTGTACTTCGGCGTCGGCAAGGCGACCATGAGCCGGCAGTTGCACGCGCTGGAGGAGCTCGGGCTGGTGACCCGCGAGCCCGATCCCGCCGACGGCCGCGCGTCACTCGTCCGGCTCACCGAAGAAGGTCTCGCGCGGTTCCGCCGAGTGAGGGACGCCCGCCGGGACCGCTACGTCCGCAAGCTCGCGGGCTGGGACCGCGGCGAGATCGCGGAGCTGGCGAGGCTGCTCCATCAGCTGAACGCGCGGGCGGAGAGCTAGATTTCGTCCTCGGCCGCTCGGCCGATGGGATGACCGGCCGGCGCCGAACGGGTGGCCGGTCCCCGCTGCCGGAGGACGGCCCGGGCCTGTCGCCCGCGGCCGCCGAACGGGTGGCGGGGGCCGTGATGCCTGCCGGCGCCGAACGGGTGGCCTGCCGCTGCTCCTTGCCGCGGCCGAACGGGTGGCCTGCCGGGGCTGCCTGAAGCGGCCGAACGGGTGGCGGGCCCAGGCTGCCTGAGCGGACGAACAGTGGCGGCCCCCGCTCGCCGTCCGGCGTCCCGACCCGGGCGTATCGGCCCGGCGGCCCGGCCCCGCCGTATCGGACCGGCGTCCCGGCCCCGCCGTATCGGACCGGCGCCCCGACCCGGGCGCATCGGACCGGCGGCCCCGACCCCGGCGCATCGGACCCTCGGCCCGCCCCCGCTCAGAACTCGGCGAAAACCACCGCCGCGTCGTCGTGCAGCTTCCAGCGGATCACTTCCGTAAGCTCCTCCGCCGCCGCCTCGATGGTCCGGACCCGGTCGATCAGGCCCTGCGGCCCCTCCTTGCGCAGCAGCGCCACGCACTCGGTCCAGCTCCCCTCGGCGAACATGTCGACCCACCGGGAGGCGCCGTCCGTCAGCGCGGCCACCGCGCGGACCTCGGACCGGGGCGTCCGGCCGGTCACCGCGCGGGCGGCCACGGCCGGGTCGGCCGCGGCGGTGAAGAACCCGCCCTCCGCATTGCGCAGGAGGTCGGCCGTGGCGTGCGTCCGCAGCTGTTCCCGCGGCAGCCGGTCGATGCGGTCGTCCAGCACGGCCCGCACCTGGCCGTCGGGCGACTCCAGCAGCAGTGCCGAGTCGGAGAGCACCAGATGCTCGACGTCGTCCTGCGGGCCGCCCCAGCGCACCATCACCACGGTGGCCTGCGGTGTGCGCACGTGAGAAAGGTCACAGGTGTCGCGGTGGGCGTCGGCGGTGCGCCGGATTGCCGCCGCGAGCGCATCGGCCAGTGTCATATCCCGGAGCGAACCGGACAGTTCGATCAGCGCACCGCCGAGCCGTGCGGTGAACCAGGGCACCCCGTGCACACATCCGAAGCCCGACACCGGCGGGGTCACACCGTCCAGCACCACCAGCGTTCCCCCCTGGCCCGAGGCAGGAAGGGCGACCGACGCCCAGTCCTCGTTGGGGCGTTCGGGCGAGCCGGGTGCGGTCGCGAGTTCGATACGCATGATCCCCAGTCTGCACGACTCGTTCACCATGCCTGCACCACTGCCGAAATGCCCCGTACCGGCAGGTCAGGGCATGTTCCTCGATGACGGGCGGCCCGGCGGCGAAGCTGCGGGCGCGCATCCTGCCAAAGCCCGGCCGGAAGATCCAGCCGACCGCCCGGAGAGGGGTGATCCGGCGACCGGCGCGAGTTGTTTGCCAACTCCCGATTGCTGTTCACTCGTTCAGGTGGCGGAGCGGCCGATGCGCGCATCCCTCCCAGGAGCACTGCAATGGTCTGAAGCCGTGCAGGGGGCGGGAACTCGCGTGTGACCGGTCGTCATCTCTGCTGCAAGGGCGGACAAGTCAAGCAGGATTGCGAGCACCGGTGCAGAAGAAGCGGCCTCAGGCCCCCCTGGTCCCTGAGACGTTCCCGGCGCAGGAGACCTCGCCGGACCCTGTCGCGCGCGGCCGCACGAAGCGGGTGCGCAACCGGCTGGTCGCGGGCGTCGCCGTCGTCGGCCTCGTCGTCATCGCCGCGGGCACGCCCGGCATCCTGAACGCCTCCGCCGAACTGACCGAGTCCCAGCGCCTCGTCACCCTCGCCGGCCTCAACCGCGAGGCCGTCACCCTCGCCCACTCGCTCGCCGACGAGCGCGACGAGGTCACCTCGTACATCGCGGCCGGACGCGAGGCCCAGAAGGGCGAGGAGAAGGACCGGCGGGTCGTCTCCGACAGCACGAGCGCCCGCGTCGACCGGCAGATCGACGAGATCGGCAGCCTCATCTCCGGCGACCACGCCGGACTGCGGCGTGAACTGGCCGCCGTGCCCTCCGTGCGCCGCACCGCCCTGACGGGCAAGGGCACCGCCACCGAGGCCCACCGCGCGTACTCCGCGGTCATCGCCCATCTGCACGCGGTCGCCGACGAACTCACCGAGAAGACCCCGCCGCGCGCCTGGGGGGCATCCCGGACCGCGTCCGGCGGCGACACCCGCGCGCCCGCCGAACTCGGGCTCGCGGTCGAGCAGGCGTCCGCCACCCGCGGGCTGCTGCTCGCCGCGCTCGCCGTGCCGGGCAAGGGCACCACCGAGACCATCGACCCGATCACCGGGCTGCCCGTCCAGGAGGAGGAGGCCGACGCGCCGGGCGACGCCCTGCGCAACGGCCTCAGCGGCGCGGCCCAGCAGGCCCGCGTACGCGAACTCGCCGCGCTCGCCGACTTCGACCAGGCCGCCGGCAAGGGCGCCCGCGATTCGCTGGCGGCCACCGTCACCGGACCCGAGATCAAGACCGCCGAGGGCTATCTCGCCCGGCTGACGGACCAGCCGGTGCTCTCCAAGGGAGAGCGCAAGTCCGACCACGAGAAGGTCGAGGCCTCGCTGACCGCCCGCATCGAGCAGATGCGCAGCGTCGAGTCCTCCCTCGCCTCCGGCCGGATCACCAGCTTCGAGAAGCTGCGGGACGACGATGTCACCGCCCTGGAACTCCAGATCGCCCTCGTCGGCGGTCTGCTGATCCTCGCCATCGGCGTCTCCTCGGCCGTCGCGCGCACCCTCACCCGGCCGCTCGCCGTCCTGCGCATCGGCGCGGCCCGCCTCGCGGCGGCCCCCGAGGTGGAGGAGCCCGTACGCTTCACCGGCCGCAACGACGAGTTCGCCCAGGTCGTACGGTCCCTCAACACCCTGCACGGCAAGCTGAGCGACCTCTCCCTGCGCGCCGAGCGGCTGGAGGGCGACCGCGGCGACCTGGCCGGTGCACGCGACGAACTGGCCGCCGAACTCGCCACCGGCCGCGCCGAACTGCAGCAGCGCACCGAGGAGCTGACCGCCGAACTCACCCGGCTGCGCGCGACGATCGACCACACCTTCGTCAACCTCTCGCTGCGCACCCTCGGCCTCGTGGAGCGTCAGCTCGGCGTGATCGAGAAGCTGGAGGACCGCGAGCAGGACCCGGAGCGGCTCGCCACCCTCTTCAAGCTCGACCACATGGCCACCGTGATGCGCCGGCACAGCGAGAACCTCCTGGTCCTCGCCGGCGCCGAACACGGCCACGCGAACCCCGGCCCCGTGCCCCTCGTCGACGTGCTGCGCGCGGCCGTGAGCGAGATCGAGCGGTACGAGCGGGTGGTCATCCAGTCGCTGCCGCCGCACGCCCAGGTCGCCGGCTTCGCCGCCGACGACCTCAGCCATCTGGTCGCCGAACTGCTGGAGAACGCCACCTCCTTCTCCCCGCCGGACGCGCAGGTCGAGCTCTCGGGCTGGCTGCTGGAGAGCGGCGAGGTGATGCTCTCCGTGCAGGACAGCGGCATAGGGATGACCGGTGGCCGGCTCGCCGAACTCAACGCGCGGCTGGACGACCCCGAGGGGTTCGAGACCCGTCCGGGCAAGGACGGCGACGGCCTCGGGCTGCGGGTCGCCGGTCTGCTGGCCGCACGCCACGGCGTACGGGTCCAGCTGCGGGAGCAGAAGCAGGGCGGCATCACCGCGGTCGTCGTGCTGTCCAGGGGGCTGCTGCCCAAGGAGCCGCCGGCCGAGCAGCACACCGCGAGGACGGCGGGCGCCACGCCCGCGGTCCAGCAGCCGGGTTCGGTCGCCGAGGCCAACTCCAACGCCCTGCCCAGCAGTCCGCGACAGCTCGCCCACGACGCCGACCCGCTGGTGGCGGCCGCGGAGGCCTCCGTCCGGGCGGCCGAGGCGGAGGCGGAGACGCACGAGCGCACGCCCGACGGGGAGCCGGAGACCGCCGGGACGGACCAGGCGACGTTCGAGATGCGCCTGCCGGAGACGGCGGAGCCCGCGGCGCAGGCACCGTCCCCGGTTCCCGCCCAGGCTCCTGCCGAGACCCAGGACCGGACCCAGGCGCGGCCCGCCGAGCCCGAGGCCCGGCCGCGGCCGGAGCCCGCCGGTGACCGGCCCGCGCCCGTCTGGGACCGCGTCACCGACAAGGGCCTGCCCAAGCGGACGCCCAAGGTCGTCCAGCCCGCCACCACGCCCGGCGAGCGCACCGGCAGCGTCGATGCCGACGCCCTGCGCCGCAGGCTCGGCGGCTTCCAGCAGGCGGCCGAGGAGGGCCGCCGCGATGCGCAGGCGGAGATCGAGCGCACCGCACCACGGACAACAACAGAAGATGCGGGGGACACAGTCGAGGAGGCACGCAGTTGACTGCGACCGGGACGTTCGGCCTGAGCAGTGAAGCCCGCAATCTGCACTGGTTGCTGGGCAATCTCGTGGAAGAGGTGCCGGGCGTGCGCTCGGTCGCCGTCGTCTCGTCGGACGGACTGCTGCTCCTGTCCTCCGACCCGGCACAGAACGCCGCCTCCGCCGCGGCCCCCCGCCGGGAGGGTCCGCGGGGCTCCAGCGCCGACCTCGCCACCATCGTGTCGGGCATCGGCAGCCTCACCATCGGCGCCGCCCGGCTGATGGACGGCGGCGGTGTGAAACAGACCATGGTCGCCATGGAGGAGGCCAGCGTCTTCGTCATGTCGATCAGCGACGGCTCGCTGCTCGGCGTCCAGGCCGACGCCGACTCCGACATGTCCGTCGTCGCCTACCACATGGGCATGTTCGTCGGCCGCGCCGGACACGTCCTCACCCCCGAACTCCGCAGCGAACTGCGCCAGTCGTTGGAGGGCTCCCAGTGACGTCCGCCCGCAAACTTCCGGTGCGCGGCGAGAACCGCCGCCCCGCCCGCGTACGCCCGTACTCCCTCACCGGAGGCCGCACCCGCTTCGGCCATGTGCTGCTCGTCGAGACCTTCGTCGCGGCGCTGGAGGCCCCCGCCGAACGCAGACAGCTGCCCCAGGGCGCCCTGTCCTCGCGCGTCATGCCCGAGCTCCAGGCCATCGTCGAGCTGTGCCGCCGTATGCGTACCGTCGCCGAGATCTCGGCGATCCTCAAGATGCCACTGGGCGTTGTCCGGGTCCTTCTCAGTGACCTCGCCGACCAGGGAAAGATCCGTGTGTACGGCACCGGGCACGGGCCCGGACGGCCCGAACGCGCACTGCTCGAAAGGGTGCTGAGTGGACTCCGCCGCCTCTGACACGCTGCCCTCCCCGACCGCTCCGACCGTCCCGGAGCCGGCGACCGGTCCGCCGCCGGCCGCCGACGAGGGCCTCAAGGCCTGGCAGCTCGACCACACCCGTGCCCCCACCGCCACCAAGGTCGTGGTCGCGGGCGGCTTCGGCGCGGGCAAGACGACCTTCGTCGGCGCGGTCTCCGAGATCACACCTCTGCAGACCGAGGCGCTGATGACGGCGGCGAGCGAGGAGACCGACGACCTCACCTCGACGCCCGACAAGACGACCACCACCGTCGCCATGGACTTCGGCCGGATCACGCTGGACGACGACCTCGTCCTGTACGTGTTCGGGACACCCGGCCAGCAGCGCTTCTGGTTCATGTGGGACGACCTGGTGCGCGGTGCGATCGGGGCGATCGTCCTCGCCGACACCCGAAGGCTCCAGGACTGCTTCCCGGCGCTCGACTACTTCGAGAGCAGCGGCCTGCCGTACATCGTGGCCGTCAACCACTTCGAGGGTTCCGAGCTGTTCGAGGCCGAGGACGTGCGGGAGGCCCTGACGGTCCCCGCGCACGTGCCGGTTGTGATCATGGATGCACGCAGCCGGATCACCGTGATCGAATCGCTGCTCGCGCTGGTCGCCCACGCGCTCGAAGCAACCCCCGAACAGTCCTGACAGACGAAAGAGACTCCCCGATGCGGAAGATACTCATAGTCGGAGCCGGCCAGTCCGGTCTCCAGCTCGCCCTCGGCCTGCAGTCGCAGGGCTACGAGGTCACCCTGATGTCCAACCGCACGGCCGACGAGATCCGCTCCGGCCGGGTCATGTCGACGCAGTGCATGTTCCACACCGCGCTCCAGCACGAGCGTGATCTGGGCATCAACTTCTGGGAGTCCCAGGCCCCGCGCATCGAGGGCCTCGGCGTCTCCGTCGCGGGACCCGAGTCCCAGCGGGTGATCGACTGGGTGGGCAAGCTGGACGGCATCGCCCAGTCCGTCGACCAGCGGGTGAAGATGGCCGGCTGGATGGAGACGTTCGCCCAGCGCGGCGGACAGCTCGTCATCCACGGTGCGGCCGTCTCCGACCTGGACTTCTTCTCGCGCACCTACGACCTGGTGCTGGTCTCGGCGGGCAAGGGCGAACTGGTCTCGATGTTCGGCCGGGACGCCTCCCGCTCCCCGTACGACGCCCCGCAGCGGGCGCTCGCCGTCGCCTATGTGCACGGCCTCGGCCCGCGCCCCGAGCACCCCGACTTCGACGCGGTGCGCTGCAACCTGATCCCCGGCGTCGGCGAGCTCTTCGTGATGCCGACCTTCACCACCAGCGGTCGGGCGGACATCCTCTTCTGGGAGGGCATCCCCGGCGGCCCGCTCGACGCCTTCCAGGGCGTCAAGGACCCGGCCGAGCACCTCTCCCTGACGCTCGAACTCATGGAGAAGTTCACGCCGTGGGAGTACGCGCGGGCCACGAAGGTCGAACTGACCGACGCGGGCGGCACGCTCTCCGGCCGGTACGCCCCGACCGTGCGCAATCCGATCGGCCGGCTGCCCGGGGGCGGCCTGGTCCTCGGTGTCGCGGACGTGGTCGTCGCCAACGACCCGATCACCGGCCAGGGCTCGAACTCGGCGTCCAAGTGCGCGGCCGCGTACCTCTCCTCGATCGTCGAGCACGGCGACAAGCCGTTCGACGAGGCCTGGATGCAGTCCGCCTTCGACCGCTACTGGGACACGGCCCAGCACGTCACCAAGTGGACGAACGCCATGCTCGGCGTCCCGCCGGAGCACGTGCTCAACCTGATCGGCGCCGCGGGGCAGATGCAACCCGTGGCCGACCGGTTCGCCAACGGCTTCAACAACCCGGCGGACTTCGAGAACTTCTTCTTCGACCCCGCGCTCACCGAGGCCTATCTGGCCGAGGTCGCCGGGGCCTCCGGGGCTCCCGCCGCCGAGTAGCCGGTGTCCGGCCCCGCCGTGGCGCCCTCCGGGAGCCGCGGCGGGGTGTACTCCTCCAGCGGGCTGCCCTTCGGGTCGGGCCGCACCGCGCCGAGCAACGGGTTCGCCGCGATGGGGGAGACCTTCACCGTGGCCCCGGGACGCGGCGCCTGGACCACCATGCCGTCGCCCAGATACAGGGCCACATGGGTGGCCCCGGGGAAGTAGATCACCAGATCACCCGGGCGCAGCGAGCGCAGCGGGACCTTGGGGAGTTCCTCCCACTGGTCCTGGCTGGTACGCGGAATGGTGCGTCCCGCCGCCGCCCAGGCCTCGGAGGTCAGCCCCGAGCAGTCGTACGAAGCGGGACCCTCCGCGCCCCACAGATACGGCTTGCCGATCTGCTCCACCGCGTACCGCAGCGCCTTGCCGCCCTCCTCGGTCGGCATCCGCTTCCCGCCGAGGACCCCGGAGTCGAGGATCTTCTTCTGCGCCTCGGCGGTGTCCGACTCCTCCAGCGCGGTCAGTGCGGCGACCTCCTCGGGGGAGAGCGAGGCGAGCATCTCCTCGACGGCCTTCAGCCGGACGGCCGCCGTGTCGCGGGCCCGCTTCTGCCGGGCGGCGAGCGTCTGCTCCTTGTCGAGCGCCGCGCGGGAGGCCGCCGCGAGCGCGGACGCGCGCCGGGCGCCCCTCTCCAGCCGGTCGGTGGTCGCCAGCCGGTCGGCGGCCGCGCGTTCCATCAGATGGTCCTCGTCCAGGGCGTGCTGGGGGTCGCGGGCGAGGAGGAGCCGGACGTAGGCGGAGAGTTCGGAGCGGCCCTGGTACTGCTCGCGGGCGAGGCGCCCGGCGTCGCCGCGGCTGTCGGCGAGGGCGTTGCGGGCCGTGGCGAGCTCACGGCCGAGGGCGGCGGTCCGGGCCTGCTGGGCCCTGAGCTGCTCCTCGGTGGCGTTGTACGCCTCGCCGGCCTCCTCGGCCTGGAGGTACAGCGTCCGGAGCCGGGTGAGCATCTGGGGGACGGTGGCGGGCCGGGCAGCCGCGCTCCCGGAGGTGCCGGCCGCCTCGTCGCTGCCGGACTCCGGTCCGCCGGTCTCCTCCACCGGCTCCTCGCCGGTCCCGTCCTCCTGACCGGTGACGGCGTCGGCCGCGTGCCCACCCGGCGGTTCCGGTACGGGCTCCGCCGCGGCCGGTACCGCCGCGATCACCGTCGCCGCGGCCAGGGCCGCCGTACAGACCGTGCGCAGCAACCTGCCTGACACTTCATCACCTCCGGCTGCGGGGTGGGCATTCCGCCCCACAGCCGATCGTGCGAGCGCACAAGCCGGAGCGCGCCGCGAGTGGTCGATTCAGCGCAATACCGTCATCCGTCGAGGGGGAGTGCGCGCGTCCTACGGCGTGTCGGACCGGCGGCCGGGCTTCGACCAGGGCCACTTCAGTTCACGGCGTTCCTTGCCGCCCGGTGCGTACTCGTACTTCCAGCCCCGCTGGAGACCGAGCCGCTTGGTGTAGCCGGAAGGGACACGCCGGTACGTGTGCACCGTCGGCGGGGCGCCGTCGTCGTCCGGCACGGGGACCTCGTACCACTTCGGCGGATGTCCGGTCGGTCCCACCAGGATCGGCAGTACCCGACCGTCCAGCGGCCCGCCCACGAAGGGGGTGTTCTCACTTCTCACCCGGTCAGTGTCTCCCGGACCTCCGGCCCGTCCGTCACCGGGCGCGCCACGGCGCGGCCCGCACCCGTGGGAGCGCGGCCGGGGCCCCGTCCGGCGGACACGGAGCACTGTTTCGGCCGGATCCCCGTACCTGACTCATTGACAGGCCAAATCCCCCGCGGCTACTTTCGGCCCAGGCCGAAACAGCCGGGCTCCCGTCGCTTCCCTTCTCAGCAGGCCTTCCGGAGGCCCCCATGAAGACAGGCTTCACGCGCGCCACCGCTCCTCTCGCTCTGTTCATGCTCGCCGCCTCTCTCTCCGCGTGCGGGGGCGGCGGCTCGGGCTCCGACTCGGACGGCGTCACCGTCTGGATGTACCCGGTGATCGCCGACCCCAAGGCCAACGCGGCCTACTGGGACGGAATCGAGAAGGCCTTCGAGAAATCGGCACCGGGCACCGAGCTCACCGTCGAGCAGCAGCCGTGGGACAACCGCGACCAGAAGATCGCCACCGCGTTCGGCGGCGGCAAGGGCCCGGACGTCGTCCTGCTCACACCGGACCAGATCCCGCAGTTCTCCGCCGGCGGCGCCATCACGCCCGTGGACGCGGCGCTGAAGAACAGCACCGACAAGTTCCTGCCCGCGACCCTGGCCGCGATGAAGCAGGACGGGAAGATCTACGGCGCGCCGATCTACCAGACCGTCACCACCACGGTCTACAACAAGAAACTGCTCGCCTCGGCGGGTATCGCCACCCCGCCCGGCACCTGGGACGAGATCAAGGCGGCCGCCCCCAAGCTCAAGCAGAAGGGCGTCGCCATACTGGACTACTCGGCGAGCCCCGAGGCCTCGCTGAACCTGAACTTCTACCCGCTGCTGTGGCAGGCCGGCGGCACCGTGTTCGACGAGTCCGGCAAGAAGGCGGCGTTCAACAGCGCCGCCGGTGTCGAGGCGCTCACCTTCCTCACCGACCTGTGGAAGGCCGGCTCGGTCCCCAAATCCGCGATGACGAACACCAACCTCCTCGCCGACCACGCGCTCGGCAAGCAGGAGGCGGCCATGGGCTTCTCCGTCGTGCTCGCCGACGCCGAACTGGCCGCCAAGACCTGGGGAGCGGACAACGTCGTCGTGGGCGCCCCGCTCAAGGGCCCCGCCAAGGAGATCGCCTTCGGCATCCCCGGTGCCCTGAGCGTCAACGCCAAGTCGAAGAATGTGGACGGTGCGCAGAAGTTCCTGGAGTTCATGACCCAGCCGGAGCAGATCCAGTCGCTCGGCAAGGCCAGCGGCTACTTCTCGCCCCGTACGGACGTCAGCGTGCCGAACACCTCGCCGTACGCGAAGCAGTACCAGGCGGCGCTCGCGGCGGTCTCGCCCGGTGAGCCCAACCCCGCGGCCCGCCAGCTGATGGGTCTGCTCGCACCGGAGATCCAGGCGGCGCTGACCGGGAAGAAGAGCCCCAAGGAAGCGCTGGACGACGCGGCGAAGGCGGCCGACGACCTGCTGGCACGGCAGCGTTGAGCGAGGCGGCCACGGGCAAGGCCCTCCCGCGCACCACCGAAGCGCACGAGAGCGTCGCGCCCCGGCCCGGACGGCGTCAGGGGCGGCGGCGCGAGGCTCTCGTGGGCTTCGCGTTCATCGCCCCGATGCTGGTGCTGTTCATCGTCTTCCGGTTCGGGCCGACGATCGGCGCCGCCTTCCTCTCGCTCACCGACTACCGGCTCAGCGGCGAGTGGGAGTTCATCGGCGCCCGGAACTACACCCGGCTGTTCGGCGACGCCCTGTTCTGGGAGAGCCTCGGCGTCACCGCGATCTACACCGCGGTCTACGTCCCGATGACGGTGCTCCTCGCCCTCGGCACGGCCGTGCTGCTGCACCGCACGGTCTGGATGCGGGGCTTCTTCCGCGGGGTGTTCTTCCTGCCGTACGTCACCAGCATCGTGCTGGCCGCCGTCATCTGGAAGTGGATCTACGAGGTCGACGACGGCCTGCTGAACGCCGCGCTCGGCGCAATCTCACTGGGACCCGTGGACTTCCTCGGCGACGATAACCTCGTCCTGCCCTCCATCGCCGCCACGGCGGCCTGGAAGGGCTTCGGTTACACCATGCTGATCCTGCTGGCCGGGCTCCAGTCCATCCCCCGTGAGGTGACCGAGGCGGCCACCGTCGACGGCGCGAGCGCCTGGCAGCGCTTCCGCTGGGTGACGCTGCCGATGCTGCGGCCGGTGCTGTTCTTCGTCCTCGTCATCGAGGCGATCCAGGCCTTCCAGGTCTTCGACGCGATGTACGTGATGACCGGCGGCGGCCCCGTCCGCGCCAGCTACTCGCTCGTCTACTTTCTCTACGACTCGGGCTTCAAGTACTTCGACTTCGGCTACGCCAGCGCGGTCGGCCTGATGCTCTTCGTCGTGGTCCTGGTCTTCTCGCTCATCCAGCGCCGGCTCATCGGCAGAGAGGTGGACTGATGGGCCGCCTGAGACTGCCCGTGCTGCTGGTCCTGGTCGCCTTCGTCACCATGGCGCCCTTCGCGGTCATGGTGCTCGTCGCGTTCGCCCCGCCGGAGGGCTCGACGCTGCCCGGGGCCCTGGACATCACCCGCGCCACCTGGCAGAACTTCACCGACGTCCTGGAGGGTGCCGACGTCACCCAGTGGGCGGTGAACTCGCTGATCTACTCACTCGTGTCGGTCGTGCTCATCCTGCTGTTCTCGTCGATGGCCGGGTACGCCTTCGCCAAGAAGCGCTTCCCCGGCCGCGAGGTGCTGTTCTGGGCGTTCCTGGCCACCCTGATGGTGCCGTTCCAGGCGACGCTGATCCCGTACTACATCCTGGTGTCGAAGATGGGCGGGGTGGACACCTACTGGGGACTGATCGTGCCGACGCTCGCGAACTCCCAGGCGGTGTTCCTGATGCGGCAGTTCATGTACCAGCTGCCCGACGAGCTGTTCGAGGCCGCGAAGATCGACGGGGCGTCGGAGTGGCGCATCTACACCACCATCGTGATCCCGCTGATCCGGCCGATCCTCGCCACCCTCGGTGTCTTCGTCTTCCTGTGGCACTGGAACGACTTCCTCTGGCCTCTCGTCATCGGCCAGTCCTCGGACATGCGCACCCTCACGGTGGGGCTCGCCACGCTCGCCGGCCAGGACGTCACCATCAACCAGATCATGGCCGGAGCGACGATCACGGTGATCCCCTGTCTGCTCGTCTTCGGGCTGCTCCAGCGCTATCTGACGGACTCGATCGCCACCTCCGGCCTCAAGTCGTGACCGTCATCGACATCAACCGGATGCTCGGTCCGCTGCCGTACGACGAGGTGGCGAGCCGGGAACCGGAGGGACTGGCCGCGGAGCTCGACCGTCTGCACATCGACAGCGCTTGTGTGGTGCACACGCACGCCGTGTACGGCGACCCCCGGGACGGCAACGCTTCTCTTTCGGCGGTGAAGGGGCCGCGACTGCGGCCGGTGCCCGTGCTGATCCCCGGCCCGCTCGGCACCGGGGACGTTCCCGCCGGGCGGCTGGTGCGGCTGTGCCCCGGCGAACACCGCTGGTCCCTCACCGGCGAGCACTCCCTCGTGCTCGCGGCGGAACTGGCGGGCAGGCGCGCCACCGTCCTGCTCGCCTGGGAGACGGTGAGCGCCGCCGAGGTGCGGCGGTTCGCCGACGCGTGCCCGACCCTGCGGATCGTCCTCACCGGCACCGGCTACCGCAGCCTGCGGGAGCTCGCCGAACTCATGGACGTCCACGAGGAGCTGTCCGTGGACACCTCCACCCTCGCCGGGCACCTTCAGGTCGAATGGTTCGCCGCGCGCTACGGCGCCCGGCGCGTCCTCTTCGGCACGGGCGCCCCGGTCACCGACGACGCCGGACCGCGCTACCAACTGGACACCCTGGACCTGCCGAAGACCGACACGGCCCTCATCGCCGGCGGCAACGCCCTGCGGCTGCTGGGCGAGCACCCGTGAGCGTGATCGACGCGCACGGCCACCTCGGCCGGTGGCCCGCGTTCGCCGTCACTGACGGCTCCGCGCGGAGCCTGCTGGCCGTGATGGACCGCTGCGGCGTCACCACCGCCTGTGTCTCGCACCTCCTCGCGGTGGGCCCCGACGCCCGTGCCGGCAACGCCCTCCTGCTCGCGGAACTCGCCCGCCACCCCGGCCGCCTGCTCGGCTACGCCGTCTTCAACCCGCACGACCCCGAAGCCCCCGAGCGGCTGCGGGACCTGCTCGAAGCCCCCGGCGTCATCGGCGTCAAGCTCCACCCCGAGGTCCACGAACTCCCGCTCGACCACGCCGCGTACGCGCCTGCCTTCGAGATCGCCGCCGGGCGCGGGCGCATCGTCCTCGCGCACAGTCAGTACCGCTCCGCCTGGTCCGACCCTGCCCGGTTCGCGGCCGTCGCACCCCGCTACCCGGAACTGCCCCTGCTGATGGGCCACTCGGGCCTGTGGACCGACGGCTTCGCGCCCGCCGCCGAAGCGGCCGCCCGCTGCCCGAGCATCGTCCTGGAGACCTGCGGCTCCCGGATGACCGCACGCCATCTCGTCCGGCTGGTCGCCGAGGCGGGCGCCGAACGCATCGCCTTCGGCTCCGACGCCGTCTTCCTCGATCTGCGCGTAGGACTCGGGCGCGTACTGCTCGCCGGCCTCGCGGCCGCCGACCGGCAGCAGATCCTGCACGGCACGATGAACCGGCTGCTCCAGGGGCTGCGATGACACCCGTACGCACCGAGGGCTGGCCGCAGTGGCCACCGCCGGCCACCGACGAGCAGCGCGAACGGCTGATGCGGGTCCTCGACGGCGGCCGCTGGGGAGCGACCGCGGGCCACGGCGACGACTCCCTGGTGGCGCGGTTCGCGGCGGATTTCGCCGCCGGTGTCGGCGCCGCCCACGGGGTCTGCACGGTGAACGGGACCGTGGCGCTCTTCCTCGCGCTGCGGGCCCTCGGCGTACGGCCCGGGGACGAAGTGATCGTGCCCGCCTACACGTTCGTGGCCACGGCCACAGCCGTCGTCCTCGCCGGGGCGGCGCCCGTCGTCGCCGATGTCACCGACACCCTGCACCTCGATCCGTCGTCCCTGGCAGGGCTGGCCGGCCCGCGGACCAGGGCCGTCGTGCCGGTGCACCTGGCCGGCGCACCCGCGGACACCGAGGCGCTGAGGGCCGCCGCCGAGCACCACGGTCTCGCCGTGGTGGAGGACGCGGCCCAGGCCCACGGCGCCCGTCGGCACGGACGCCCCGCGGGGACGCTCGGCGACGCGGCCTGCTTCAGCTTTCAGTCAAGCAAGGCGATGACCGCGGGGGAGGGCGGCATCGTCGTCACCGACGACCGCCGGGTGTACGAACGCCTCTGGGCGCTGCACAACGTCGGACGCCGTGCCGACGACGGTTGGTACGAACACCCGGAGCTGGGCTGGAACCTGCGGATGACGGAGTTCCAGGCGGCCGTCCTCGGCCCCCAGCTCCCGCTGCTGGAGGGCCAGATCGACCATCGCGAGGCCCGGGCGGCCACGCTCGCCCGGGCGCTGGACGACGTCGAAGGACTCTCGCCCCTGCCCGAGCCCGCCGGGACGACGCGGCACACCCGGCACCTGGCCCTGCTGCGCTACGAGGCGGCCGCGTTCGGCGGCCACCCCAAGGCGGTCTTCCTGGCCGCGATGAACGCCGAGGGAGTGCCGCTGGACACCGGGTACCGCTCCCTCACCCGGGAGCCCTCCCTGACCCCCTACGCCGTGCGGACCCGTCCCTGCCCGGTCGCCGAGGCGGCCGAGGACTCGGTGGTCTGGGTGCGTCAGCCGATGCTGATGGCGGACGACGCGGCCATGGCGGACATCGCACAGGCCGCGCTGGTGGTCCAGCACGCCTTCAGACGACGGCCGCTCAGGCATTGAGCCGGGTGTGCACCGAGGCGCTCAGGCGTTGAGCCGCGGGAGCACCTCGGTGCCGAACGCCTCGATCGCGCCCAGCGCGTCCTTCTGCGGCATCCCCGGCGGCTGGATGCGCAGCACCACCCCGTCCGCGCCCATCTCGCCGTACGCCCCCAGCCGCTGCACGCACTGCTCCACCGAGCCGATCACCGAACGGGCCTCGATGTCGTCCCACTGCTGGGCGTAGCGCGCCGCGTCCGCCGAGGTGCGCTTCCAGTCGCCGTACGCGTCGTACAGCTCCCGCAGCGGCGCCTCGAGAGCCCCGCGGGCCTGCTGCGAGGTGGCCGCGGCGAAACCCTCGCGGCAGACGATGACCTCGGAGCCCAGGCTCGCCGCACCGCGCGGGTACGAGCGGTACTCCGCGATCTTCTCGGGCAGTTCGGAGTCCAGTTCGTTGAAGGACGTCGTCCAGCCGTCGCACATCCGGGCCGTGCGCTCCAGAACCGCCGAGACCCGACCGCCGTTCCAGATCCGCGGGCGCGGCGACTGCACCGGCCGCGGGGACAGGAACGCCTTGTCGAGCGAGGTCCAGCGGCCTTCGTGGCTGACCTCGTCCTCGGTCCACAGCCGGGTCACCAGTTCCAGGCTCTCCTCGAACCGGGAGACACGCTCGCCCGGCCGGGTGCCGTACAGCGCGAACTCCTCCGGCCGGTAGCCGAGGACGAATCCGGCCGTGAGCCGCCCGCCCGAGAGCACGTCGATGTGCGCCAGCGTCTCGGCGAGCCACACGGGCTGGTAGACGGGCGCGATGAGCCCCGCGGTGGCGAGCCCGATCCGCTCGGTGTGCGCGGCGAGATACGCCAGTGAGGTGACGGCCTCGTGGTATCCGGGCCGGTGCAGATGGCGCTCGCCGAGCACCACCCAGTCGAAACCCGCCTGCTCGGCCAGCCGGACCTGCTCCACCGCATCGGCGAGCCGGGGCCGGTCCGCCTGGTCCGCGTAGAGATTGACGTACAGACCGAGACGCATGGGGCGCTGGGACATTCTGGCTCGCCTTTCCTTTACGGTCCGGGCCGTAAAGGCTAGCGTGTCGGGAACGACCGCAACAGACGGGAGAGACCGCCCATGTCTGCGACCCAGACCCTGGTGCGCGGACTGCGCGGCACCGTGGTGCCGGCAGTGGCGACACCCATGGATCCCCGGGGAGTCGTGGACCTCGGTGCGCTGCGCGGCTACGCGGAGCGGATCGCGGCCGCACGCATCGGAGGCGTCGCCGTCTGGGCGCACACCGGCCGCGGTCTGTATCTCTCCGAACCGGACCGCGCGGACGTCCTGCGCGTCTGGCGGGAGACGGTCGACGGACCGATCGTGGCAGGCGTGGGGGTGCCACGATCGGTCCGCGCCACCACCCTTCGGGAGGCGTGGGACGCCACCGTCACCATGGCCGTGCAGGCGGCCGGACTGGGCGCCGACGCGGTCATGGTCTATCCGCTGGCACAGTTCGCCGAACGCCCCGAGGGCGAGCGGGAGGCGGTACGCCTGCACGAGCGGGTGGCCGAGGCCTGCGGGCTGCCCGTGCTCGGCTTCTTCCTCCACGGCGAGGCCGGGGGCTACCCCTATCCGCCGTCCCTGATCCGCCGGCTGCTGGCCCTCCCGTCGGCCGTCGGCGTCAAGCTCGCCACCCTGGACCGCGCGATGGCCTGCCAGGACGCGATCCGCGCGGCCGAGGGCAGCGGAAAGCTCGTCGTGACCGGCGAGGACCGGATGTTCGGCCCGTCCCTGATGTGGGGCGCCGACTCGGCCCTGGTCGGCATCGCCGCGGCGCGCGTGGGTCTGACGACCGCGGTCCTGGACGCCTGGACGGCGGGCGACCACACCGCGTTCGTCCGCGCGTCGGGCCGCCTCGACCGTTTCGCCGAGGCCACGTTCACCGCCCCGATCGAGGGCTATGTGCAGCGGATGCTGTGGGCGGCGGTGTGGGAGGGCCTGCTCCCCGAGTCGGCGGCGCACGACCCGTACGGGCCGCGGCTGCCGGAGTCGGAGCGGACGGCGGTCATCAGGTGCCTGGAGTCCCTCTCGGAGGAGAAGGACTGAGGGCTGTCCTCACCGCACCGCACCGCACCGACCCTCGCCCGTTCGGTTGCACCTCGCCCGTTCGGTCGCACCCGGCCCCTGCCGGCCGCGCCGGCCCGGTCGGGCTGCCCAGCCCCGTCCAGCCGCACCCGCCCGGCTACCGCGCGGTGGCCACGGCCGGGCGCAGCTCCGGGAAGAGCGTCAGCGCGTTGCGCCACAGCACCATCTCCCGCTCCTCCTCCGAGAAGCCCGCATCCCGGATCACGCCCAGCGACCAGCACGGATCGATCAGCGTCGCGTCCGTGCCGAACAGCATCCGCTCCACCGGCACCCCCGCCTCCCGCGCGTAGGCCACCCGTCCCGCGTCCGCCGCCGTACGGCAGTGCTCCAGATACAGCCGGTCGCAGCCCGCCGCCGCGTGCGCGGCCTCACGCCATGCGTCCCCGCCCGCATGACCCATGATCACCCGCAGTCCCGGGCGCTCCGCCAGGAGTTCGGGCAGCAGGGTCACCTCGCGGCCCCAGGTGTGCAGCAGCAGCGGTACGCCCGCGTCCGCGACCACGTCGAAGGCCTCCGCCATCTCACGGGTCCCCGGCAGCCGCCCCGGGTAGTGGGTGTGGATCTTCGCCCCGACGAACAGCCCGGTGCCCAGGCACCGCTTGAGGTCCGCCGCGCTCTCCTCGATCCGGTTCGGGTTCACCACCGCGTACCCCCGCAGCCGCGGCCGGGTCTCCAGGACCTCCCGCAGCGCCGCGTTCCCGGCGACCGCGTCGAGGACCACCGCCTCCGACGCCGACACCAGCTGGACGTCGATTCCGTAGCGGTCCATCTGGCGCAGGTTGTTGTCCGCGTCGCCGCAGGTCAGATGGAACTGCCAGCGGCCCACATGCGCATGCACATCGATGATCGGCATCAGACGAGCAACTCCTCGATGTTCTTGGTGGAGATCGCGGCACGGTCGTCGTCGGAGATGTCCGCGTAGCGCAGCCGCAGCGTCAGGGGCGAGATGTCCATGAAGGGCGTGCGCGAGCCGAAGACCAGATGGCGGGAGCCCACCTGGTCGACGACGCGCTCGATCGAGTCGCAGCCGGACAGCAGACGCGTGGTGACCCGGAACCCCGGCTCGTCACGGGCCATCAGCAGGAAGTCCGCCAGCAGATACGCGTGCAGATCCAGGAAGATCACCTCCGCGCCCCGGTCGGCGAGCGCCGGGCCGAAGCGGCGCGGGTCGCCGTCGTGCAGGAGCACCATCCCGCGCTCCAGGGCCAGCTTCACCACCCGCCGGTAGCCCGGGAAGCCGGGCTCGGCCGCCTGCTCGACGGTGAACAGCCGCAGGAACCGGACCCCGTCGGCGGCCAGTTCGTCCAGCCGCTCCTCTGCGGTGAGCGCGTCCCGGACGTCGACCGTGCCGACGGGCAGCAGCTCCGGGCAGTCCGCGAGATCGCGCACCGTCTCGGCGTTGCCCGCGCCGTCGTGGAAGAGGGGCCCCCGCGTGGAGAGCGCCAGCGCACCGGCGACGGGGGAGCGGTCCAGGATCGCGCGCACCTGCGCGAGCCCGAGGTCCCTCTCGTGCCGCGGCCAGGGCCCGTACAGCACATCCACGTCCCAGCCGATGTGCTCCGCCTGCGTCGGATGCAGCCACTCGTACGTCTGTGTCGCGCTCATCGTGCTCCCACCTCGCACAGGGCCCGCGCGATGCGGTCCACGTCGTCTTCGGTGTACGCCTCGTTCCACGGGAGCACGAGCAGCGTACGGTCGATCAGCTCCTCCGCCCGGGGGCACAGGCCCGGCGGATACCCGGGCACGGCCGGGTTGGCGTACAGCGGCCGTTCCAGATAGCCGGGAACCGACGGGATGCCCAGATCCAGGAGCCGCTTGCTCCAGCGGGCGTTGTCGTCGACCAGGAGCGGCACCACCCACCAGGCGTGGCCCTCCCGGCGCTCCGGCAACCGGCAGTCCCGCAGGCCGTCGATCGCCGCGGCCAGCTGCCCGGCCCGCCGGCGCCGTCGGGACACCACGTCCGCCACCTTGCCCAGCTGGGCCCTCGCGACCGCGGCGACGAGCTCCGGCATCCGGTAGTTGAGGCCCATCGTGCGGTGGATACGGCCCTCGGTGCGGTCCCAGCCCTTGTCCATGAACAGCCGCATCCCGCGGGCGAGCTCCGGGTCGTCGGTGACGGCCAGTCCGCCGTCACCCGCGGTGATGTGCTTGAACTGCTGGAGGCTGAAGCAGGCGATGTCGCCGAGCGTGCCGAGCAGCCGGCCCTCCTCGTCCTCGCCGAGCCAGGCCTGGGCGCAGTCCTCGATCAGCACGAGCCCGTGCCGGTCGCAGATCGCGCGCAGCGCGACGATGTCCGCCGCGGCGCCGAAGAGATGGACGGCGATGACCGCCTTGGTGCGAGGGGTGATGGCCGCCTCGACCGCCGCCGGGTCCAGGTTGCCGTCCTCGGCCCGTACGTCGGCGAACACCACCCGCGCGCCCTGGGCCATGACGGGAGCCACCGTGCCGAAGTCCGAGATGGGCGTGGTGATGACCTCGTCGCCCGGCCCGGCCCCGGCCGCCGCGACCGCCAGATGCAGGGAGGCCGTACCCGAACTGCAGGCCACGGCCTCCCGCCGGGAGTACAGGTGCGACATCTCCGCTTCCAGGGAGCGTGCTTCACTTCCGAAGGAACTGCACAGCACCGCGGAGTCGAGGACCCGCAGCACCGCGGCCCGTTCCTCCTCGCCGAAGGTGCGGCCGCGCGGATCGAGATCTGTGGGCAGTGGCATTTCCCGTTCGGGCATCGGGGCACTATCCTCTCCGCAAGTGTGCGGTTATGGCCTGGGCCGAAATTAGGGCCGTGGGTTGGTGGGCGTCAACCTCCGGCTGAATGTGTCGTACCCCCTCCAACCACTCCAGCAGAACGGAGACCGGCCGATGGCTCTCACGGTCGGCGTCATCGGTCCCGAGGACCTGGTCCACAAGGTGGTCGCGGTCGGCGGCGCGTCGGGCGCCGAGCGTCTCGTGCCCCTCGCGTACCGGCACGAGGACGAGACCCTCGGTATGGTCGCCCGCGCCCAGGCGGAGGCCGACGCCCTGCTGTTCACCGGCGTCGTCCCGCACACCCTCGCCGCGGCGGCCGGCCTGCTGGACCGGCCCGCGATGTATGTCCCGTACAACGGCGCGACCCTGCTGCGCGCCCTGGTGGAGCTGCTCCGCCTCGGCCACGACGTCTCCCGCATCTCCATCGACACCCTGCGCCGCAGCGAGGTCATGGAGACGCTGACGGAGGCCAAACTGCCCACCGAGCATGTGCACGTCCTGCCCTACCGGCCGGGGCTGACCTCGCAGGACCTCGCCGACTTCCATCTGAACGCGCGCGACAAGAAGCAGACACGCGTCGCCATCACCTGCCTCGGTTCGGCGTTCCACCTCCTCGAGCACGAGCTGCACGCGGTCCGGCTCGCGCCCTCGCGCCATTCCATACGTTCCACGCTCCAGGCGCTGGTCCTCGCCACCGCCGGAGCGCACAGCGGCGACGCCCAGATCGCCCTCGGCATCATCGATCTGCCCGCGGACGACCGGGAACTCGCCGCCGACCTGCGGGTGCTCGGCGGAAGTCTCGCCGGGCTGCCGGACGGCGCACGGCTGGTCGTCACCACCCGCGGGGTCCTGGAAGAGGTCAGCGAGGAGTTCACCCGCCTCCCCTTCCTCGCCGATCTCGCCGCACGGCACGGCACCGCCCACGTCGGATTCGGTCTCGGACGCACCGCCGCGGAGGCGGAGTCCCTGGCCAGACGGGCCGTCAACCGGGCCCGCTCGGTGGGCGCGGTCGCCGGAGTCGTCTCCATGACCGACGATGTCGACATTGTCATCGACGCGGAACGCACCCCGCCCGTGAGCCCCGCGACGGGTCCGGAGAGCACGGCGACGCTGGCCCGCCGCGTCGGACTCAACCCGAGGACGCTGGACCGGCTGCGGGAACTGGCCGCCGAGGAAGAGGAGGACGGCATCACCGCGCACCGCGTCGCCGAACACCTCTCCGTCCAGCAACGCACCGCCCGCCGCATCCTCAAGCGACTCGAACGCGCGGGGGTGGCGGTCCCCACCGGCAGCCGGCAACTGGGTCAGACCGGCCGCCCTCCGATCGTCTACCGCGTACGCCTCTGAGCCCGCGCTTACGGCCCGGGCCGTAAACCGAAGGAGCCGTGCTTGAAGATCGCCTCGGTCCACACGCGCGTCGTCAGGGCCCCCTATCGACGCCCCTTCGTCATCAGCAGCGGCACCAGCCCCGAACTCGTCAGCCTCGTCGTCGAGGTGCGCACGGCCGACGGTCTGTCCGGCTTCGGCGAGGCCTCCCCGATGACCGCCTACACCGGCGAGACCCTCGCCGGACTCGAAGCCGCGCTCACCGACCACGCGGCGCCCGTGCTCATCGGCCGTGATCCCCGCGATCTGGCCGGGGCGCACCAGGCCATGGACGGCGCGATCCGCGGCCAGCACCTCGCCAAGGCCGCGCTGGACATCGCCCTGCACGACCTCTCCGCGCGCGCCGCCGGCCGGCCGGTCCATCTGCTGCTCGGCGGCTGCGTCCGGCCGCGCGTGCCCACCACCTGGGTGGTCGGGCTCGGCACCGTCGACGAGATGGTGAAGGAGGCGGCGGAGTACGCGGCCCGGGGCTTCACCCACATCAAGGTCAAGGGCGGCGAGGACCCGGACCTCGACGTCCAGCTGGTGCGCCTCGTACGCGAGGTGCTGCCGGACACGGCCGAGCTCTGCCTCGACGCCAACGAGGGCTACGACCCCGGCACCGCGGGCCGTACCGTCGCCCGGCTGGCCGACGCCGGACTCGATCTGGTCGAACAGCCGCTGCCGCGCTGGGACCTGACGGGCATGGCGGGGCTGAGGAGCAGCGGCGGGGTACGGGTGATGGCCGACGAGAGCATGCAGTCGCTGCACGACGCGATGGAGATCGTGCGGCGGGGCGCGGCCGACGTCCTCAACATCAAGATCCTCAAGGTGGGCGGTCTGCACCGGGCCCGGCAGATCGCGGCGCTCGCGGAGGCGGCGGGGCTGTCGGTGAAGCTCGGCACGATGCCGGAGCTGGGCGTGGCGACCCTGGCGGCGGCCCATCTGGCGGCGTCGCTGCCGCACGCCACGGTCCCGGCGGACCTGGTGGGACCGCTCCTGGTCTCGGAGGAGCCCTTGGCCCCGACGGCGTTCGCCCACACCGCGGACCAGGGCTGGCTGGCGATCCCCACCACTCCTGGCCTGGGGCACGACCTGTAGGAACGCCGGGCAGGTTCCTACCCGGGGCGGGGTGTTCCGGGCCGGCTACAGCAGGCGCGTCGCGTCGTCCATCACCGGGACGACCCGGCGCGCCAGTATCCCCACCGGTCCCTCCGCCCGCTCCAGACCCAGCAGCGCCGTCACCGCCCCCGCGGTCTCCGTGTCCGTCGCCGCCGTCGCCGTCAGCAGCGCGATCAAGTGGTCGATCAGCCAGTCCCGCAGCTCCTGGGCGGCGGGCTGCTTTCCCTCGTCCAGCCAGATCAGCGACGCGGCCTCGACCGCCGCGATCCACGTCCGCACCATCATCCGCAGCCGCGCGCCCGGCCGGTCCACGCCGAGGTGGACGAGGATCTGCTCGGCGGCGGCCCGCCGCACCTCGTCCACGATCGCCGTCGTACGCGAGGTCTCGGCCACGCTGCCGCCGCGAAGCAGCGCGCTGAACCCCGCGTCGTGTTCGTCGACGAACGCGAGATAGCGGTCCAGCACCCGTGAGAGCCGCTCCGTCGGCGGCCCGGACGGCGGTTCGGTGAAGCACAGCTCCAGCTCGTCGGCCGCCGAGCGCAGGGCCGCCTCGTACAACTGCGGTTTCCCTCCCGGGAAGTAGCGGTAGACGAGGGGCCGGGACACCCCGGCCGCCTCGGCCACGTCGTCGAGCGAGATCTCGCCCGGCGGCTGGTGCGCGAAGAGGGTGAGGGCCGCCGCCAGGAGCTGCCTGCGGCGTTCCTCGACGCTGAGCCGTCGGTACGCACGGGTCGCCGGAGCGGGACTGGTCATGCTCGCAGCGTAACCGCACGGCTCCGGCGGCAGGCGGCGAGCGGGGAAGCCCGGCACGGGCCCGGCCGCCTGTCCGGCGGCCGGTGGCACGATGCGGCCGGCCCGCGCGGCCGGGCCGTCCGCTGCGCCGGCGTGCGTGGCCGGGCCGTCGACACCGTCCGCCCGTGCGGCCGGGCGGCCCTCGACTACGCCAGCAGGCCCGAGCTCTTCCACAGCCTCCGCCCCGGCCCCCTCAGCACGCCGATGTCGTCCAGGAAGTCCGTGAGCCTCTTGGCGCCCGACTGCATCACCTCGCGACGGTGGCCGCTCGCCTTCACCTGCGCCACGGCCTCACGGCGGTCGAGACCGACGTTCGTGTAGACCTGCGGATTGATGAAGCAGACGGAGAACACCTTGGCTGCCTCGCCGCAGCTGAGCCGGGTGAACTCCTGCTCCCAGCGCGGCGCGGTCACCATCTGGCGCCGCAACTCCTCGCGGGCGTACCGGACATGGCGGGCCTCTTCCACCACATGGATACGGGTGACACCACGCACCAGGGTCTGGACCCGCTCGTCCGGGAACGTGAGGCGCTGCATCCAGTCGAGGATCTCCTCGCCGAGCAGGGTCGCCGCGAACGAACCGGGCGTCGTCGACACGGTCTTCAGGACGCGGGCGAGATTGTGGTAGACCCGCGGCACCGGGTAGGCGGGCGCTCCGCCCTTCTGGATCATCCGGGCGAACATCATCGAATGCCGGCACTCGTCCGCGATCTCGGTGAGCGCGTACCGCACATGGTTGCTGGTCACGGACTTGTCGTAGATGTGCCGCACCAGCAGCTGCATCAGGATGATCTCGAACCAGATGCCCAGCGAGGCCAGCGAGGCCGCCTCGTGCCTGGCCAGATCCATCCGCTGGTCCTCGGACATCTTCCGCCACAGCGGGGTGTCGTACAGCGACACCAGCTCCGGCGGCCAGAACCACTTGTCGTCCTCGACGGGGGAGTCCCAGTCGAGCTCCTTGTCGGGGTCGAAAGAGTGCTTGGCGGAGGACTCGAGCAGGCGCTCGGCGACCTGTTCACGGTCCCTCAGAGGGCCGAGTGCATCGCGCAGCAGCCGCAAGTCGCGTTCGGTCACGGTCGTCATGGCAGTTATGAGACTCCTTGTCAGTAAGCTCGTCAATCCCTTGCGCACGACTTGTTGACTCTTCGTCTACCAGCGTGTGAGCCTGCCAAGTGGCCTTCGGTATACGGGATATGAGGCGAAGGAGTCGCCGGTGTCGACGTACGACCGCTACACGAACGCCCCTGAAAGCCTCCAATGGCAGGTCCCGGCCTCGGGCGCCGCCCGCTTCAGCTGGGAGTACGACGACGGCCGCGACCGTCTTCTCGCCCTGTACCAGAAGGGCAAGGACAAGCAGTGGGACGGCGCCAAGCGCATCGACTGGGACCTGGAGGTGGATCCGTACGACCCGCTCGGCACCCCCGACGAGGCGCTCACCCTCTACGGTTCGCGCCACTGGGCGAAGCTCACCGAGAAGGACAAGGGCGAGCTGCGGAAGCACTACACCTCCTGGCAGTTCAGCCAGTTCCTGCACGGAGAGCAGGGCGCGATGGTGTGCGCCGCGCGCATCGTCGAGTCGGTGCCCGATCTGGACGCCAAGTTCTACTCCGCCACCCAGACCATGGACGAGGCCCGGCACGCCGAGATCTACGGGCGCTTCCTGCACGAGAAGGTCGGGATGCTGTACCCGGTCAACGACAACCTCCAGGGGCTGCTCGGCGACACCCTGCGCGACTCGCGCTGGGACATGCCCTACCTCGGCATGCAGGTCCTCATCGAGGGGCTCGCCCTCGCCGCGTTCGGCCTGCTCCGCGACACCACCGACAAGCCGCTGCCCAAGCAGATCCTGGCCTACGTCATGCAGGACGAGGCGCGGCACGTGGCGTTCGGGCGGATGGCGCTGCGCGACTACTACAAGCAGCTCAGCGACGCGGAACTGCGCGAGCGCGAGGAGTTCGTGATCGAGGGCTGCTACCTGATGCGCAACCGCCTCAGCGGTGTCGAGGTCCTGGAGAACTTCGGCATCCCCCGGCAGGAGGCCGCCGAGCTCTCCGAACAGTCCGAGTTCCTCCAGCTGTTCCGCAAGCTGCTGTTCAGCAGGATCGTGCCGTGTGTGAAGGACATCGGTCTGTGGGGCGAGCGGCTGCAGAAGGCGTACCTGGACATGGGCGTCTTCGAGATGGGTGACGCCAACCTCGACCTGCTGATGACCCAGGACGAGGAGATCGCGGAACAACTGGACCGCGAACGGTTCGCGGAGGAGGAGCGGGCCAGGGTGGCGGAGGTCGAGGAGGCGATCGCGGAGGGCGGGACCGCCGGTCCGTGATCGTGCCGTTCCGGGAGGCACCGGGCCGTCGGCCGGTGTTCCGGGCGGGCGTACGCTTCCCGCGCGGATGACCTGCCGGTTGAACCGGGACCGCCGGCCGGCCGTACTCCTAGCCGGCGGCCCGACCTCCCGAGCCCGGTCCGCCGTGCCACCACCGCGCTTCGCACGGAAGGACCTTCGGGTGTCGCTCTTCACGCGCTCTCGTCAGCTGCTGCACAAGGACGCGGCGAACAGCGAGGGGGACCCGGCGCCGACGGCGGGTGACGCGGCCGCGGATGCCCCGGCCGACGCTGACGCGGAGGACACCGCGGCAGCCCACGCCGGCGCCGAAACGGAAGGCGCCGCCCCAGCCGACCCCGAGCCTGCCGCAGACCCGGACGCCGACCCCGAATCGGCCCCGGCCGGCGGGCGGAGGAACCCGGGCATCGCGCGCGCCCGCTCGTCGACGACGACCGTGCTCGCCGCCCTGCTGGTGTTCGCGGCGCTCGTCGTCCCCAATGAACTCACCCGCGTCACACCCGCCTCCTTCACCCGCATACCCGTCGAGGCGATCTTCGGCGCCGCCCTGCTGCTGGTCCTGCCGGCGCGGGCGCGACGGGTGACGGCGGTCGTCGCCGGGGTGTGCCTCGGTCTCGTGACCATCCTGAACCTGCTGGACATGGGGTTCTACTCGGTGCTCGACCGGCCGTTCGACCTCGTACTGGACTGGATCCTGTTCGACGACGCGAAGGCGTTCCTCCAGGACTCGGTCGGCACCGCCGGTGCGATCGGCGCCGTCGTCGTGGTCATCGCCCTGGTCATCGCCGTCCTCGTCCTCATCACGCTGGCGGTCGTCCGGCTGACCCGGCTCGTCGCCGAGCACAGCGCGGTGGCCACCCGTTCCGTCCTGGTCGCCGGGACCGTCTGGGTCGCCTGCATGGCGCTCGGGATACAGAACGTCGGCGTCCCCGTCGCCTCCCTGGCCACGGCCGACCTCGCCAAGCACCGTCTGTACACGGTGCGTGCGGGCATCGAGGACGAGCGGGCGTTCGCCAGGGAGGCGGCCGTCGACAGGTTCGCCGACACCCCCGCAGACCAACTGCTGACCGGACTGCGCGGCAAGGACGTCATCTTCGCGTTCATCGAGAGCTACGGCCGCAGCGCCATCGAGGACCCGGCGATGGCGCCGCAGATGAACGAAACCCTCGCCGAGGGCACCGACCGGCTGAAGGCGGCCGGGTTCTCCGCACGGAGCGGCTTCCTCACCTCGCCCACGTTCGGCGGCGGCAGCTGGCTGGCCCACTCCACCTTCATGTCGGGCCTGTGGGTCAAGAACCAGCAGCGGTACCGCAGTGTCACCTCCAGCGACCACCTCTCGCTCACCGGCGCCTTCCAGCGCTCCGACGCCTGGCGGACGGTCGGCATCATGCCGGGCGTCACCCGCTCGTGGCCGGAAGGGAAGTTCTACGGCCTCGACACCGTCTACGACTCCCGCGAGCTCGGCTACGAGGGCCCGAAGTTCAGCTGGGCGCCCGTTCCCGACCAGTACAGCCTGTCGGCCTTCGAGCGTCTGGAGAACGGCAAGCCGGGCCGCAAGCCGCTGATGAGCGAGATCATCCTCGTCTCCAGCCACAACCCCTGGGCGCCCATCCCCAAGTCGATCGGGTGGGACGAGATCGGTGACGGCTCGGTCTACCAGTCCATCAGCAAGGACGGGAAGGACCCCAAGGAGGTCTGGAAGGACCCCGACCAGGTGCGTACCGAGTACCGGCGCTCCATCGAGTACTCGGTGAACAGCCTGGTCTCGTACGTGGCGAAGTACGGCGACAAGGACACCGTGCTGGTCTTCCTCGGCGACCACCAGCCCGCGAAGATCGTCACCGGTGAGAACGCCGGCCGGGACGTGCCGATCTCGATCGTCGCCCACGACCCCGCGGTCCTCGACAAGATCGCCGGCTGGGGCTGGCACGAGGGCCTCAAGCCGTCCCCGGACGCGCCGGTCTGGCCGATGGACACGTTCCGCGACCGCTTCCTGACGGCGTACGGCCCGCAGCCCGCCGCTCCGGCGACTCCGCCGGCGCGCTAACGCGGCGGCTCGGCACGAGCCGGGCTGTACGCCGGGTTCAGTCGCCCGGGTTCGCCGCGCTGGGCATCTGGGCCGGTCGGCTCACTGCCGGCAGCCGTTCCTCCGCTGCCACCGCCATCTCGACCAACGCCACGTCCGCCCCGCGCGCCGCGACCAGTTGGAGGCCCACCGGGCAGCCGTCGTCCGTGAAGCCCGCCGGGACACTCGCCGCCGGATGGCCGCTGAGGTTGAACGCCCAGGTCAGCGCCGTGGAGTAGGTGTCGCCCGGGCCGTCGTGGCCGTGGGGGCGGTTCGGAGTCGCGGGGGTCAGCAGTACGTCGGTCCGGGCGAACAGGGCGTCCAGGCGGCGGTCGTTCTCCGCGCGGACCGCCGCAGCGGCGGCCGGGCGGCCACCCCGGACCGCCTGCCAGGCGTCCCGCGGGTCGAGCAGTTCGAAGGGGCTCCGGTCCAGGCGTACCACTCCGGTTGTCTCCAGCAGCCCGGCCGCCGCCCGTGCCACCGACTCCACCTCCGGGTCCGTTCGTGCGAACCCCAGGTCCGGTGACCAGCGCGCCCGCAGCGGCAGGACCGGGCGTACTTCGTCGTACGGGCCGAGCACCGCCCGCAGACAGGTCCGTGCCTCCGCGGCCGTCGGGGTGAGCACACCCGCCGAGGCGAGACCGGTGCGGTCGGGTGACGGCAGCAGGCCGTTCGTCGTCTTCAGCCCGAACACCCCGCACCAGGCTGCCGGGATACGTACCGACCCGGCGCCGTCGCTGCCCGTGGCGAGAGCGGCCATGCCCGTCGCGACCGCCACCGCCGCGCCCGCCGAGGAGCCGCCGGGCGTGCGGTCCGCCCGGTACGGGTTGAGCGTCCGGCCGTGCCGGCCGAGGCCCCAGGTCTGCCAGTAGGTGCCCGGCCCCGGTACCGCCGTCGAGCCGACCGGCACGGCGCCCGCCGCGATCAGCCGACGGGCCGCATGCGCGCGGATGCCGGCCGGCCCCTTCACCGCGAACGGAACTCCCGCCAGCGCCCCCGCCGGATCGGGCTCCCGGCTCAGCGCCCGCTCCGGCCACACGTCGAGGAAGGCGCAGACCTGCGGGTCCAGCCGTTCGATCCGCTCCAGAGCCCGGGCCACCGTCATCGGATCAGTCTCGCAGGGCCGCCTCCATGACGGCGCGCGCGATGGGAGCCGCGCTGCCGCCGCCGCTGATGGCCCCGCGTACCCCCGTGGCGTCCTCGACGACCACGGCGACCGCGACCGCGGGCTGGGTGGCGCCGCGCGCCTGCGCCCAGGAGATGAACCAGGCGTACGGCGTACCCGAGTTGCCGAGACCGTGCTGCGCCGTGCCTGTCTTGCCGCCGACCCTCGCCCCCTTGATCGCGGCCTTCCCGCCGGTGCCGTCCTCCACCACGCGCACCATCAGCCGCTGCAACTCGCGTGCCGTGGAGGGGGACATCGCCTGGTGGTACGAACGCTGGTCGGTCTGCGAGAGCGTCCGGCCGCCGGGGGTCGTCACGCGCTCCACGAGATGGGGCTGCTTGAGGTCCCCGCCGTTGGCGACGGCCGCCGAGACCATCGCCATCTGGAGCGGTGTCGCGGTGGTGTTGAACTGCCCGATCGAGGACAGCGCCAGCTGGTCCACGGTCATCCGCTTGTCGAAGTTCGAGGGGGCCACCCCGGAGGGGATGCGCAGCTTGCGGTCGTTGAAGCCGAACCTGGAGACCGTGTCCAGCATTCCGGCCATCCCGATCTTCACGCCGATGGCCGCCATCACCGAGTTGCACGACCACTGGATCGCGTAGGCGAGCGAGGCGTTGCCGCAGTCCTTCGTCACGTTGGGCAGCGTGGTGCGGGTGCCCGGCAGGATGTACGGGTCGGGCGTACCGGTCGGCGCGTCGACATCGGCGACCACCCCCGCGTCCAGCGCCGCCGCCGCGGTCACGATCTTGAACGCGGAGCCGGGCGGATACGTCTGCCGGATCGCCCGGTTCAGCATCGGCTGTGTGTACTCGGCGTTGAGCCGTGCCCACGCGTAGGTCGTCGACATGCCCGTGCCCGAGAGCTCGCCGGGGTCGTACGACGGGCTGCTGACCAGCGCGAGAATCCTGCCGGTCGACGGTTCGAGCGCGGCGACGGCGCCTCGCTTGCCGCCGAGTCCCCGGTACGCGGCCTCCTGCATCGAGGGCTTGATGGTGGTGACGACATGGCCGCCGGACCGCCGGTGGCCACTCACGTCGTTCCAGAACGGGAACGCGGTGAGCAGCGGGTCCGAGCCGGAGAGCACCGTGTCCTCCGCGTTCTCCAGGAGGGTGGTGCCGTATGTCTGCGAGGAGAAGCCGGTCACCGGCGCGTACAGCGGGCCCTGGGGATAGGTGCGTTCGAAGCGGAGCTGCTGGCCGGTGTCCTCGTTGCCGGTGACGGGTCTGCCGCCGACCAGGATGTCGCCGCGCGGCCCGTCGTAACGGCCGATCGCCGTGCGGCGGTTCGCCGGGTTGTCGTCCAGCGAGCCGGACGCGACGAGCTGCACCCGTGCGGCGTTGATCAGCAGGGCGAGCAGCAGCAGGAAGCAGAGGCCGGCCGCGCGGCGGATGTAGCGGATCACCTGTCCTCCTTCAGGGCCGGGACGAGGACCTCGGTGTCGGCCGGTTCCGGGCTCGGCCTGCGGGCCGAGTCGCTGACCCGGATCAGCAGCGCCACGATGACCCAGTTGGTGACGACGGACGAACCGCCCTGCGCCAGGAAGGGCATGGCCATGCCGGTGAGCGGGATCAACCCCATCACTCCGCCCGCGATGACGAAGACCTGGAGGGCGATGATCGAGGCGAGCCCCACCGCCAGCAGCCGTCCGAACGGGTCGCGCAGACAGAGCCCGGCCTGGAAGCCGCGCGCCACCATCAGCGCGTAGAGCATCAGGATCCCGGTGAGGCCGACCAGTCCGAGTTCCTCGCCCGCGGTGGCGAGGATGAAGTCGGACTTCGTCGCGAACCCGATGAGCGTGGAGTGGCCGAGGCCGAGGCCGGTGCCGAGCATCCCGCCCGCGGCGAAGGCGAACAGCGACTGGGCGACCTGGCTGGGGCCCTGGCCGGCCTCGATGGTCGCGAACGGGTCGAGCCAGTCCTGGACCCGGCCGTGCACATGGGGTTCGAGCAGACCGACCGCGACCGCCCCGGCCGCCGCGAGCGTCAGGCCCACCGCGATCCAGCCGGTCCGGCCGGTGGCCACGTACAACATGATCACGAAGAGCCCGAAGAAGAGCAGCGAGGTGCCGAGGTCTCGTTCCAGCACGAGCACGGCCACGCTGATCAGCCAGATGGCGACGACGGGACCGAGCACCCGGCCGGTGGGGAGCTGCATCCGCCAGATCCGGCGTCCCGTGCTGGCGAGCGTGGTGTGGTTGGCGGCGAGGTAGGCCGCGAAGAAGACGGCGAGCAGGATCTTCGCGAACTCGCCCGGCTGGAAGGACAGTCCGCCGATCCGGATCCAGATCCGGGCGCCGTTCACCGCGGGGAAGAAGATCGGTACGAGCATCAGGGCGAGCGCGGCGGCGACCGAGACGTAGGCGTAGCGCTGGAGGAGCCGGTGGTCGCGCAGCAGGAGGACCACGGTGATGAAGAGGGCGACTCCGAGCGTGGACCAGATCAGCTGGACGGGCGCGGCGATGTCGTGCGGCGTCTCCTGGTCGAGCCGGTAGATGAGCACCAGGCCCAGGCCGTTGAGGAGGACCGCGATGGGCAGCAGCAGCGGATCGGCGCACGGGGCGCGGAACCGCACGGCGAGGTGGGCCACAAGCGCGAGGACGCCGAGGCCGGCGCCGTAGCGCAGGACGTCGTGCGGTACGGCGTCGTGGCGGGCGAGCCCCACCGCCGCATAGCCGAAGACGCTGATGAGGACGGCGCCCACCAGGAGCGAGAGCTCGACGCCCCGCCGCCGGGGAAGACGCGGGGCGGGCGGGGGAGCCTCCGCCGTCGTTGCGGTCATGCCACGCAACGTAGCAAGACGCAAGTCTTATGTCCCTTTATGTCAATAGTGTGCCGATGAGGAGTCGACGGAACGTCACCTCTCGCCCTCCGGGGCGAGCTCGGGGAAGTCGTCGTCGAACCGCACGTACTCGGGCAGCGTCAGCCGGGCAGCCGCGCCGCCCTCGGGCGCGTTCGTGAAGCGCAACTCCGCCCCGATCGCGGCCGACTGGCCGACCGCGATGGTCAGCCCGAGTCCGTGCCCCTTGCTGCCGCCCTCGGTGCGGAACCGCGCGGGACCGTGCGCCCGCAGATACTCGGGATAGCCCGGGCCGTGGTCGATGACGGTCACCACCGGGCCGTCCACGGTCAGTACCACCGGCGGCCTCCCGTGCCGGTGGGCGTTGGAGACGAGATTGCCGAGCACGCGTTCGAGCCTGCGGCGGTCGGTCTCGACCGCCGCGTCCCGTACGACCCGCACCTCGGTGTCCGTCCCCGACAGCCGCACCACGCGCTCGGCCAGCCGCGCCAGTTGATGCACCTCCAGGTCCACCGTCTCGCTGCCCGCGTCCAGCCGGGAGATCTCCAGCAGGTCCTCGGTCAGCGAGCGCATCGCGCGCACCCGGTCCCGCACCATCTCGGCCGGGCGGCCCTCGGGCAGCAGCTCGGCCGCCGCGGTCAGGCCGGTCAGCGGGGTCCGCAGCTCGTGCGCCACGTCCGCGGTGAACCGCTGCTCGCTCTGCAGCTTTCCCTGGAGCGAGGAAGCCATCGTGTCCAGCGCGCCGGAGACCGTCGCCACCTCGTCCTGGCGGCGCGAAGGGTCCTCGGTGCGCGGGTCGTTGACCCGGGCGTCGAGGTCGCCCGCGCTGATCCGCCGCGCCACCTGTGCGGTCAGATGCAGCCGGCGCGTGACCCGGGTGACGGCGAACGCGCCGACCAGCAGCGTGGCCCCGATGGCCAGCCCCGACGAGCCCACGATCGCCCGGTCCAGGCCGTCGATGGTGTTCGCGCTCTGGGTGTAGTCGACGCGTACGGCGATGGCCCGGCCGTCCGCGGGCCCCGCGGCCCACATGGTCGGGTGCCCCTCGAAGCTGCTCACCACCGTGCCGCGCTTCCCGCCGGCGGCGACATCGCGCAACGCCGCCGGCAGGCCGGGGGGATCCACGCCCGCGTACCGGGGCAGGGGAGCGCCGCCCTCGTACGCCGCGGTGGCCTCCGTCAGCCGGTCCAGTGCCTTCCCGCGGGACTCCTCCACCGTCTGCCGGGTGACCGCGGCGTGCACCAGCGCGCCCAGCAGCGCCGCGAGCGCACAGCACATCACGGTGATGAAGACCGCGGCCTTCCAGGTGAGGGTCGCGGTCCAGCGGGGCAGTCGCGGCGTTCTCACGGCCCGGCCGCCGGACGCCTCGGCGCGACGGAGGGCGGCGGAGTGGCGGAGGGGGAGGGCGACGGTGTGACGCGGACGATCTCGTCGCTGGTCGCCAGCATCGCGTTCTGCCGGGCGTCCCAGGACCACGCCGTGCGGTACTCGTACCCGGGGATGCCGGCGGAGACCGAACGCAGCACGAGGTCCCGGCCGGCCAGCTCCACGTTCACCAACTGGTCGTACGTGGCCATGATCCGGATCAGGGCGCCCTTGTCGGGCATGTAGCAGCGCACCGCCGTCTGCTGCTGCGGCAGGGTGATGCCGACGATCAGCTCGTCCTGCCCGTCACCGGTCAGATCGCGGTAGTAGGGCGGGAGCACCGGGCAGGACGCGGGTTTCGCCTCGCAGCCGCGGAGCTGGGCGACCGTCTCCTGGTAGCGGTCGTCGGCGCCGGTGAAGGTGCTCGGCTTGGCGGCGGCTTCGGCGAGCAGGACCGTCGCCGGGTCGAGTGCGCGCACCCCGCCGGCCGGGACCGTGATGCCGGGGACCCGTTCGGTGTCGGTCTCGCCGTAGTCGTTGGGCGGCGAGGTGACGGGCGCGAGACCGGGCCACAGCCGCACGGGTCCGACGGCCGTGGGGGTGGCGCCGGCGATCTCCAGCCGGCCCTCGTCGCCGCATCCCGACAGCAGTGCGGCGGTGGCCGCCGTCAGCAGCGCGGCGTACAGCAGGCGGGGCGGGCGCACGGGTCTCCTCGGACAGTCGGTCTTCCCGTAGACCTTATTCGTAGGGAAGTCCTTTTTGTCCACCGGCCGGGCGGTCGCGCACCGCCGGCCGGAGCGCACCGGTGAGGCAGGGTGAGGGATGCCTCGCGCCCGGCGGGGGCGTGACCCCGGCCGGTACGGGCTGTGGCCCCGGCGCCGGTACGGGCAGTGGCCTCAGCGCTGGTACGGGTTCTGCTGCCCCGGCTGCGCCTGCGGCTGGGCCTGGGGCGCTCCGCCCTGCGGGCCCGCGGCCTGCGCCAGCAGCTGGTCGGCCTGCTCCTTGGTGATCTTCTGCTCCATGCCGCAGAACGTGCACTGCGTGGCGTACTTCGTCGACACCGGGAACAGCGGCACGAAGAACAGCGTGAACTTGGTGACCCGCTTGCGGAGCGTGTGCGCCGACGGGTTGCCGCAGTGCCCGCACACCAGCGTCAGTATCGCCAGCTGGAAGATGTAGCCCTTGGTTCCGAAAATGATCATGTTGCCGGTCCCTCCCTCGTCAGCGCCCGCCGGCACAGGGCCAGCAGCTTCTCATCCGTAAAGATGTCATGGCTGCCGTACCCGCCGTCCATCGACTGGTGCCGCCGGACGGACGAGATCTCCGTACGCAGCGTCCGCTCCACCTCGTCCGCCACCGGCTCCGAGGACCCCTCTGCGAGGTCCGCGAGGCATGCGGCGATCGCGGGGCGCGTGCCCGGAAGGGTCTCCCAGGCCGCCCGCAGCACGGGCCACGCACGGTGCGCGTCGCCCGTCACCCGCCACAGGGCGATCGCCGCGTCCGTCCGGGCCCACGGATCGGGTGCCCGCGACAGTCCGGCCAGCGCGGGGGCGGCCGCCGCCGCTTCGCTCCCCACTGCGCCGAGTGCCGCGGCCGCCGCGCGCCGGACGGCGAGTTCACTCGCCGACAGGGCCGTACGCAGGACCGGAAGGACCTCCCGCGCGCCCGGCTCCACCGCCCACAGCGCCGCCGCGGTCTGCACGGCGAAGGCGCCCGAACTCTCGCCCCCGGCCAGCAGTCCCCGCAGATCCGGCGCGGCCGCACGGGCCGCGGGACCGAAGGCGGTCAGCGCCCGCAGCGCCTGCTCGACGACCCACTCCTTGCGGTACCGGGGCGCCCCGCGCAGCACCCGCAGCACCTCCGGCAGCGCGTCGGCCGCCCGCAGCGCCGTCAGTCCGTACAGCAGAGGGCCCGCCAGGTCGTGGAGCCGCTCGTCCAGATCCAGCGCGCCGAGCCGGCGGCGCAGCGCGGGCACGAGCGGCAGGGCCTTCTCGCCCAGATGGCCCAGCACATGTCCGAGGTTCTGCGGTGCCTCGTCCAGCTCCAGCAGCCGCGCCAGCACCGGCACCGCCCGCCGGTCGCCGGCGCGCGCGAGTGTCATGACGACACTGCCGAGCATGGGCGGCCCGCCGGGCCACTCCTGCACCCAGCCGGCCGGGTCCGCCGCCACCCGGTCCGCCAGCGCGTCCGCCGCGGGCGCGGCCAGGCCGAACAGCTCCCCGAGCGCGAGCACCGCGGCGTCCGCCAGCCGCGGTTCGGGATCACTGAGCTGCTCGCCCATGAGCCCCACCAGCTCGCCGTACTCCCCGCGCCGGGTCCGCAGCAGAGCGCCGCTCATCCGTACCGCATCGGTCCGCTGCCCCCAGTCGGGGCTGCACAACTGGTCCGTCAGCAGCGCAGTCCGGTCCTCGACCCGGTCACCCAGACCGGAGTGGAGGGTGCGCAGCAGGTCCGCCGTCCAGGGAGCGTGCCGGCCCGCCGTCTCCGACTCGCGGCGCTCGCGCAGCTGCCCCAGCAGCGTCGGTGTCGACGGCCGCTCGGGCGCCGAGGAGGCGGGCACCGGTTCGGCGCGCAGCTCCCGCAGCAGGCCCGTCACGCCGGTCACCACATCGGGCGGCAGGGCGTCCGGGGCGCAGCGGGCGAGCTGGGCCAGAGCGGCCAGCCGGACCCCCGCGCCGTACGTCACCCGGGTCAGCCCGGTGAGCCACTCGACCACCTCGGATGCCAGACGGCCGTGCCGCAGCGCTATCCGGCCCGCCGCCTCCACACAGGCGAAGCGGACCTCGGCGTCCTCTTCCGCGGCCAGGCGCCGGCGCAACAGCCCGAGCACCAGCTCCGGGTCACCGTGCAACGTGGCGAGCGCGAGGGGCGCGGCGAGCCGCAGCCCGCGGTCCCCGGAGTCGACGAGCGCGAGAAAGACGTCGGCGCCCGCGGTCACGGCCGACGCCGCCATCGCGTAGTTCGCCGCGTACTCGAACTCCTCGTCCTCCGGGTCCAGTTCGTCGTCGCCGTCGAGATCGATGCCGCCGATGCTGGTCAGCAGCTCGACGACGCCACCGCGGTCCTCGACGGACGGATCGCCGACCAGCTCCAGAAGGAAGGGGATGCAGGCGAGCGTCGAGTCGTACACATCGCCCTGGTGGTGCACCGCGCCGTACATCCCGTCGAGCGCCGACTCCCGCTCCGCGGGGTCCGGGGACGCCAGCCCGTACAACAGGGCCGGCACGTCGTCCGCCGGACCGTAGGCATGCTCCAGTGACGCCCAGTCGACGTCGTTGATTCCCCCGAACACGCCTGCCCCCCTCCCAAGAACGTGCGCTTGGGGAGAGTGTGCACCACCGCTCCGGCATCGCGGGGTTATTGCCCCGAAGGCCCCGGGGCTGTTCCCATGGTCCGGGGGTGATGGCATGACCGCGCTGCGCGTCACACCAGCACACAGGGAAGGCCGGGACCGGCTGTACGTCAGCCTTCCCGACGGTCGCAACGTCGCCTGGTTCGACCGTGACGCCGGGCGGATCAGCCTGGTCGCGACCGAGTACCGGGACGGGGTGCTCGCGGCTCTCGCGCCCTATGTGACAGGGGACTTCACCATCGGGCCCCCACCCGTGCCCACCTCCGCCGACCTCGCCAGGCTCTCCCTCCATCCCGACGACGACCTGGCACCCAACCGTTCCGGCGAGAGCCTCCTCACGGAACTGGACCGCGGCCCCGCCTCGGGGAGCCGCTTCCGCCAGGACCCGCGCCTGGCGCAGCTCGACGCCGACCGGCTGCTCGGCGACGCCCTGGAACGCCTGGAGTCGGTGGGATGGCGCGTCCTGCACTCGGTACCGCTGCCCGGCGCCGACCGCATCGACCATCTGCTGCTCGGGCCGGCCGGCGCGCTGGCCGTGCACACCCTGCCCGCCCGGAAGCAGCGGGTACGTGTCGCCGACCCGATGGTCCGCGCCGGCCGCGGACAGCCCGTCCCGCTGCTGCGCACCACCCGCCGCCGGGCCGAGCGCGCCTCGCTGGCCCTGACCGCGGCCGTACGACCGGTGCTCGCCGTGGTCGGGGCGGCGCGGCTGGACGTCCTGCCGACACCGCCCGACGTGAGGATTCTTCGCGAGACGGACGTGCCCGCGCTGGCCAGGCTCGGCGGTGTGCTGAAGCCTGCGGACATCGAGGCGCTGTACGCGACGGCGCGCGACCGCCGCACGTGGCTGCGGGCCTGACGGGAAAGCTGGGGCGGGGAGCTGAAGCCGGCGGACACCGAGGCGCTGTACGCGACGGCCGCGTGGGGCGGCGGCCGGTCCGGGCGGATCAGGCGGGACACCGCCCCGGGCCTTGGCCGGGCGCCCTCAGTCTGACGTTCCCGGAAGGTCCCCGTCCCCGTCGGCGTCCGGGGGAAGGCGCAGCCGCAGCACCGTGGTGGTCGCGTGGCGCGTGGTCCGCTGCTCCACCTCGACGCTCAGTCCTGCCGCCACCGGCTGGTACGCGACCTCGCCGAGACCGGCCGCCATCGCCACGGGCGCCTCGCCCGGCACGAGGGAATCGCCGGCGCCGGTGGCGGACGCCGTCGTCGCGGCCGTTCCCGGCAGGGCGGCGGCCGCCTGGACCCGCAGTGCCGGTGTCAGCGGGCTGGAGACCACGGGGGTGTCGTCGTCGGGCAGGACCAGCACCAGAGCGTGCGGCCGGGACCGCGCCCCGGTGAATCCGACGACCACCGCGTCGTGCGCCGACGTGTGCCGCAGCTTCAACCACGCGCGCGTGCCGCTGCGGTACGTCTGGTCCAGCCGTTTGATCACCAGCCCCTCGACGCCGATCCCGGGCAGCGAGTCGTACCAGGTCGCGGCCTCGTCGGCGTCGAGCGTCATCGGCACGGCCTGGAGCGGCGGTCCGAGTGTCCCGAGCACAGCGACCAGCCGGCGCCGTCTCTTCTCGTACGCGGATCGCCGCAGGTCCGCGCCGTCCTCGGCCAGCAGATCGAAGGCCGCGTACGAGGCGGGAAGCCGGCGCGCAAGAGCGGGAGCCCGCCCCGGGGTTGCGGCCGCGCGCTTCTGCACGGCGGCGAAGTCGGTCCGCCCCTTCGACCAGACGACGACCTCGCCGTCCAGCACCGTCCCCTCCGGCAACTGCCGTGCGGCGGCGGCCAGATCGGGGAACGCGTCCGTGATGATCCGCCCGGAGCGCGCCTGGAGCAGGACCTTCTCGGCGGTACGGAAGATCACCATCCGGTGGCCGTCGAACTTCGGCTCGTACGCCAGCCGCCCCCCGCGCGGCAGCGTGCTCACCGACTCGGCGAGCATCACCTTCAGCGGTGGGCGCGGCATGCTCACGGCAGCGGCCTCGCCTGCCCGGGATCGGTCAGCGGGGCGAGCAGATCGCCGTACCTCTGAAGACGTGGTGCCATGTCGCTCATCCGGAAGGTCAGCTCCTGCCCCGCCTCCACCTCCTCCCAGGTGACGGGCGCCGACACGGTCGGCTCGGCCCGGGCCCGCAGGGTGTAGGGGGCGGCGGTCGTCTTCGCGGCGGCGTTCTGGCTGTGGTCGACGAAGACCTTCCCGGGCCGCAGATTGCGTGCCATCCGGTACAGGGCCAGCCGGGGCAGCGCGGCCTCCGCCTCGACCGCCAGGCTCTTCGCGTACGCCGACACCTCCTCCGACGGGGTCGGCCGCACGGGCACCAGGACATGCAGCCCCTTGGACCCCGAGGTCTTCACGTACGCCTCGAACCCGTCCTCCGCCAGCCGCTCCCGCAGCCACAGCGCCACGGTGCGGCACTCCTCGACCGTGGCGGGGGCGCCGGGGTCGAGATCGAAGACCATCCGGTCGGCGACGGCCGGTGCGTCCTGCGTCCACTGGGGCGTGTGGAACTCCACGACCAGATTCGCCGCCCAGACGAGTGACGGCAGGTCGGCGACGACGACCTGCCGGGCGTTCTTGTCGTCGGAGCGCGGCACCGGGGCGGTCCGTACCCACGATGGCGTACCGGGCGGCGGATTCTTCGTGAAGAACATCTGCCCGTCCGGGCCGTCCGGGTACCTGAGGAAGGAGATCGGCCGGTCGCAGATGTGGGGCAGCATCGCCTCCGCCGTCGAGGCGTAGTAGTGCAGCAGCTCTGCCTTGGTCGTCCCGGTGGCGGGGTGGATGACCTTCTCCAGGTTGCTCAGCGCCAGGCGCCGCCCCTCCACCTCTGTGATCGGCGTCATACGATGAGAATCCCACGATTCCCGGAATTTCGGAGGAAAGGGATCAAGCGTGCGATCCATCTGGAACGGGGCCATCTCCTTCGGCTTGGTCAGCATCCCCGTGAAGCTGATGAACGCCACGGAGAACCACTCCATCTCCTTCCGCCAGATCCACGCCGCCGACGGCGGCCGGATCCGCTACCGCAAGGTCTGCGAGCTGGAGGAGAAAGAGGTGCCCAACGACGAGATCGGCAAGGGGTACGAGACCGAGGAGGGCTCGGTCATCCCGATCGCGGACGAGGACCTGGCCAAGCTCCCGCTCCCGACGGCGAAGACGATCGAGATCGTGGCCTTCGTGCCGGGGGCGGCGGTCGACCCGTTGCAGATCGACGCGGCCTACTACCTCTCGGCCAACGGTGGCCCGGCCGTCAAGCCGTACACAGTGCTGCGCGAGGCCCTCAAGCGCAGCCAGAAGGTGGCCCTCGCCAAGTTCGCCCTCCGCGGCCGGGAGCGGCTCGGGATGCTGCGTGTCGTCGACGACGTGATCGCCATGCACGGCCTGCTGTGGCCGGACGAGATCCGTTCGCCGGACGAGGTGGCACCGGAGGGGAACGTCACGGTCCGCGAGGCCGAACTCGACCTGGCGGACGCCCTGATGGACACCCTCGGCGAGGTCGACATGGACTCGCTGCACGACCACTACCGGGAAGCGGTCGAGGAGATGATCGCGGCCAAGGCCCAGGGCGCCGAGCTGCCCGCGCCGGCCGAGGGCGAGGGCGCCGGCGGCCAGGTCATCGACCTGATGGCGGCGCTGGAGAGCAGCGTGAGGGCCGCGAAGAACGCGCAGGGCGGGGACGCCGGCACGGACACGGGCGAGCACGCCGAGGTCACCCCGATCAAGGGCCGCAAGAAGACGGCCGCCTCGAAGGCGGCGGCGAAGAAGACCACCGCGAAGAAGGCCACCGCGAAGAAGACCACCGCGAAGACCACGGCGTCGAGGACGGCGGCGGGCAAGCAGGCGACGTCGGGGACGGCGAAGAAGGCGACCGCGACGAAGGCGCCGACGAAGACGGCGACGAAGACGGCGGGCAAGAAGGCCACATCAGGGGCGACGAAGAAGACGGCCGCGACGAAGGCGGCGGCGAAGAAGACGGCCAAGGCCTCGCCGAAGAAGCGCGCCTCGGCGTGAGGGGCCACCGGCCGGCTCCCCGGGCCCCGAAGGGGTGGTCGCCGTTTCCGGTCCGGCCGTCCCGCGGGGACCGATGCCCGCCATGGGGTCCCGGCACGGGCCCGCGCCCTGCCACCATCACCCCATGACCGACCTCGAAGGCTTCTGGTCCGCGTCCCGCGCCCCCCTCTCCTTCAAGCTCCTCTTCACCGCCTCCGGCCGCGGCTGGGTCGAGTACGGCCGTGAGGGCGAGTACGCGTCCAACACCGAGTTCACCTGGTCGACCTCCTCGCCCACCCGCCTGGAGCTCGTCTACGGCGACTGCCGTGAGACGGAGGACGGGGACATGCGGATCACCTGGCCCGCGGACGAGCACACGGCCCACGAGTTCGCCGTCACCCGCCAGGACGACGGCACCCTGGCCCTGACGCTTGCGCCGCCGCTCAAGAGCGTCGCGGTGTTCACGCGGCAGCAGCGGTAACCGCGCCAGCCGCACGCCCGGCGAAGCCCCGGCTCCCGTATGCCCGGCGAAGCCCCCAGCTCCCGCACGCCTGGCGAAGCCCCGGCTCCTGCACGCGCCGCGAGCACCCAGCTCCCGTGGGCGCGGCGACCCCCCAGCTCCCGTGGGCGCGGCGACCCCCCAGCTCCCGCACGCCTGGCGAAGCCCCCGCTCCCGCGCGCCCGGCGAAGCACCCCGCCCCGCTGCCGCCCGCCTCGCTCGCGAAAGCCCCCCGCGCCCGCCCCCGCGAACCCCGCGCATGCGTGCCCCCGCCCGGCCGCACCCCCGTGCGACCACTCACCGCACACATCACGTCACTTCACGTATTCCGACCCGTCTCAAACCATCCCAAATCGCCGCCGGCTTGTGAGCCGCCCCATAGGACCCACGTCACTTACTAAGCGCGGTAGTGGTGGCGTCCTGCGCGCTCGACCGCAGGCGCCCCCCGCCCGATCTCGCATGGGACATATCTGCGTAGTTCGGTAGTACGTCACATCTTTGCGTCCACCGCCGGGCGCCGTTAACCATGGCTGACGTTCCGGGGAGCCGAGTGCCGGACCGGGCGAAACCCGCCCGTCCGACCGCACCGGCCCACGCTGCGGAGTCCGACTCCGCTCCAGCCGTACCGACCCCCCGGTCGGCCTCCCCGCACATCCCCCATGGAGAGGTACATCCGCATGACCACGCACATGAAGTCCAGCACCGGCCGTATCGCCCGCCTTCGCAAGTTCTCGGTCGCGGGCATAGCCACCGCCGGTGCCGCGGCTGCCGCGCTCACGATGATGCCCTCGGCCGCCCACGCCGCCGAGCCGGTCTCCGCGAGCGCGTCCACCACCTCCGTCGCCGCCGTCAAGGCCAAGGCGGACGCCAAGGCCGACGCCCACGCGGCCAAGAAGGCCAAGGCGAAGAAGAAGACGTACGCGAACAACCTCGACGGCTGGATCAAGGAGTCGCTGGCCATCATGAAGGCCAAGGACATCCCCGGCAGCTACGAGGGCCTGCACCGCAACATCATGCGCGAGTCCGGCGGTGACCCGAAGGCCGAGAACGGCTGGGACATCAACGCCCAGAACGGCACGCCGTCCAAGGGTCTGCTCCAGGTGATCCAGCCCACGTTCGACGCCTACCACGTCAAGGGCACCCCGCACGAGCTGACCGACCCGGTCGCCAACATCACCGCTGCCGCCAACTACGCCGCCGACAAGTACGGCTCGATCGACAACGTCGACTCCGCGTACTGAGTCAGCCGCGTCACAGGCGCAGCGCACCCGCCGCACGAGCGACCACCGGCGTACCACTGCCGGTGAGCGCCTGACGGTGGCAGCAGCACCCGCCGCACGAGCGACCACCGGCACACCCACAGCCGGTGAGCGCCTGACGGTGAACGAAGGCCGGTGGCGACTGCCGGAACACCCGGGCAGCGCCACCCGATTGACGACGGCCAGGCCGACAAGGCCCGGCCGGCGTAGGACGGACGGACAGGCATGCCGCACGAGAGCGGAGAACCGCACCAGCCCTCCGGGCCCGGCGCCCCCACGCCGGACCCGTACGGACCGGGCAAGGTGTACCGCTCTCGGGGCAGGGCACGGCACCGGGCTCGGCGGAGGTCACTGCGGATCGCCGCCTGGACCGCCCTCGGTGTCGTGGCAGTCGGAGGCGGCGGCCTGGCCTACCTCTACTCGCAGCTCAACGGCAACATCCAGGGCACCGACATCAACGCGGCCCTGGGCAAGGACCGTCCCGGCGAGCAGCGCAACGGCTCGATGGACATCCTGCTGCTCGGCTCCGACTCACGGGCGGGTACGCACGGCCAGTACGGCTCGGGCGTCACCGGCGCCCGGTCGGACACGGCGATGGTGCTGCACGTCGACAAGACCCACAAGAAGGCGAGTGTCGTCAGCGTCCCGCGCGACACCGTCGTGGAGCGTCCCGCGTGCGCCAAGCCCGGCGGCGGCACGGCCCCGGCCGAACACCGGGCGATGTTCAACGAGTCCTACCAGGCGGGCGGACCGGCCTGCACCGTCAAGACGGTGGAGAAGATGTCCGGCGTCCGCATGGACCACTACCTCGAAGTCGACTTCAAGGGCTTCACCAAGCTCATCGACGAGCTCGGCGGCGTGAACGTCACGACCAGCAAGGCCATCGAGGACGACAGCAGCCATCTGTCCCTGCCGGCCGGCAAGCACACACTCAAGGGCGAGCAGGCGCTGGAGCTCGTCCGCACCCGTCACGCGGTGAGCGACGGCAGTGACCTCGGCCGCATCCAGCTCCAGCAGACGTTCATCAAGGCGCTGCTGCACCGCGTCGACTCCATCGGCCTGGCGAGCGACCCCACCAAGCTCTACGACCTGGCCGACACCGCGACCCGCACGGTCAGCGCGGACTCGGACCTGGCATCCGCGACGAAGCTGCTCGGCCTCGCGAAGGACCTCAAGGGCATCAAGCCGGACCGGATGAACATGGTCACCCTGCCCGTGACGTACGACCCCAAGGATCCCGGCCGCGTCGTCCCGCTGAAGAAGGCGTCCCACCAGGTGTGGGACGCCCTGCGCGAGGACCGCCCGATCCCCGGGTCGGCGGCGGACAACTCGGTCGGCGATCGCGGCGACGCCCCGGTGAAGGCCGGCACCTGACCTCCCCCGGGCGCCGGTGCGCGCCTGAATGCTGACGGAACGACAGGAACCGTTCCGAAGTGACGCCCGTCACAACGGCATGAGGTCACCGTTCACCGCACTCCGCACCCTCGGAGCGCTCGCCGCGCTGTCGGCGCTCGTACTGGTCACTGCCTGCGGGCAGGAAATGAACACGAACCGCGCGGCGCCGGGCTCGGCATCGGAGTCGGACGCGAACCGGCCCAACCGGCCCCAGCAGTACGCCGTCACGGCGGTGGTCCTCGCGAACGCCTCGCACGGCCCGCAGATATGTCACGTGGCGCGGATGATGATGCCCCCGACGTGCAGCGGTCCCGACGTCGTCGGCTGGGACTGGGACGCCGTCACGTCCCAGTCGGTACGCGGTATCCGGTGGGGCACGTACCACCTCACCGGTACCTGGGACGGCAAACGCTTCACACTGACCGAGCCGGCGAAGAACCTCCGCCCGGGCGACAAGCCCCGCGGCGGCGTGGACGACAGGGACTTCAGGACTCCGTGCAAGGCACCTCCGGGCGGCTGGAAACCGGTCGACCGGTCCAAGGCCTCGCACGCCGCCGAGCAGCGTCTCCAGGAACTCCTCGAACAGGACCCGGAGTACGGAGGTCACTGGATCTCCTATCCCGCAGGGCTCAGGGGCGGGCAGACCGTCACCGTGGTCACCTTCACCGGCGACCTCCCCGGTAACGAACGAGAGATCCGCACGGCCTGGGGCGGCCCGCTCTGCCTGCTGACCGTCGAGCGTTCCCAGCAGGAACTCCGCACGGTGCGTGAGGACTTGGTGAAGCGGATGAGCGCGGGAACCCCTGGCTATCTGGGCGTGGGCTCGGACCCTGTGAACAACCGGGTACGGCTGTACGTCACGGTCCCGAGCGACCATATGCAGCGGGAGCTCGACCGCCGCTACGGCAAGGGCGCGGTCGGACTCTCGCCGTGGCTGCACCCGAAGGCGCTTCCCGGGACGGCCTCTGGCCGCTGACGCCGGCGCGCACCACGGTCACAGACCCCAGCAGTCTCCTCCGCTCCGCGGGAACCGTCCCCACCGGCCGCCGCGTGATGTCCTCATGTCACCACGGGCACGCACGCCACCCAGATCACCAGCAAAACCCTGTGGAACCATGGGCCTTGTCGGATCGACGTGGAGAGTTCCAACCCGGGCGGGCGACCGGGCCAGTTGCACTTCCAGGACCAGCGCAACAAGGGCGCGAAGTACCAGTACGAATTCGAGACCGGGAATTCGAGGGCCTTCCGCGCAGCGTGGAGAAGGCCATCGGGAGCAACCCGGGGTTCATCGCAGGCATCAGAAAGGGACTCGCCGCGCTCGGCGAAGGATAGATGTGCGAAGCAATTCCCGAATGAAGGCGCTCCTGGAGGAAACGGACCTCGGGAAGCTGGGGTCTCAGGACATCCCTCCCATGTTCCGTGAGGTCGTGGAACGCGGATGGTCCACGACGGCCGGCGGGGCCCGTGTGCTGACCGATCTGCGTCCACAGGGCCCGGCCGAATACTTCGACCGGCTCGCGGAGGAAACCACGGTCAACGGCCGGGGAATGACCGACTACGACCTCCCCGCCGCGGCTCACGAGCGCACGCCCCTTCTGCTGCGACGCTGCCTGGCGTACATCTGCGCCTGTCTGCGCGCGGCGGAGAAGGAGTTCGGGGACAGCGGGGTGAAGGGATACCTCTCCCTGTCCTTCGCCGACACCGAGGACGCGCTCCTCACAGCCGATGTCACCTTCTGCACACCGCTGCCCGATGTTCCTCCCTACATCGCGGATCTCGAGCACGTGGAGAACGAAGCGGTGGCGGAGATCTCCGTGGAGGACTGCCGGCTCTGGTCATGAGGAGGCCAGGGCTGGGGATCGGTCTTCTCAGTCCTGCTGCGACGCGGGGTGCAGGAGGGCGCGCAGATACCGGCGCCGGTACCAGCGCTGCGCGATCAGAAGCACCGGGAAGACGGTCCGCCACGGACCCGCGGGAGCGCGGCCGGTCAGCGACCGCAGCGTCAGGGTGACCCGCCCGTCGGGGTCGCGGCCCACCACGAAGGCCTCCTCTCCGGACACCGGATGGCCGGGCAGCGTGCCGTAGGCGAAGCCGCACCTGTCAGCCGTGTCCACGACGGCGACCACCCGCACCGGCTCATGCACGGCCACCGGCCCCCACGCCGCCGTGATCCGGTACTCGGCCCCCTCGACGACTCGCTCACCGGCGCCCGCGAGCGGAGTGACCCGGAAGCCGCTACGGCGCTTGACGCCCCACCGCAGCACGGCATCGGCGGCGGCGCGCCAGTCGCTGTCACCGTGCCCGATGACCACAGTGCGCTCATAGCGGCGGCAGCCCGGGATCCCCGTGGTCCAGGTGCCGTCGCCGGGACAGGTCGCACCGGCGGGAGCGTAGGTGAGGTGGCGACTGCCCGCCGGGCTGTCCGATCTGTCCGAGGGCATGACGGGCTCCTGTTACGACAAGTGGGCTGACGGCCGGCCGCTGAGCCTAATCGGCTGGGATCCCGCCATCGGGCGCCGGGCCGGTGGTACCCACGCACCCCACGGCCGGCATCCGACGGCATCAGCGGCCGGCCGTACCCGCCTCAACCGCTGATGGTCACGGCCTGCACGGGACAGCTACGAGCAGCCTCCTTCAGCAGCGAGTCCCCGTCCCCGCCCTCACGGCCGGGCAGCACGACTCCGTACCCGTCGTCGTCCTGGGTGAAGACCGCGGGCGCGGTCAGAGCACACATGCCCGAGCCGATGCACTTGTCGCTGTCGATGCTCACTCTGGTGGTCACAAGCTCGTCCCTTCGAGTTCGGTGCGCACGAGGCCTCGTACGGGAGGAGTGGTTCCCTGACCGAGCCGCCGGGCAGGCACTACGTCGCGCGCATCACCCGGTCGGGTGCAGCGCCGGCGGGGGCGAACCCCCACCGGCGCACCGAAGCCGGACCCGGTTACGCCGGGTCGATGCGGTGGATGGCGCCACCGATGTCGAGGACGTACAGCTCGCCGCAGCCGTCCTGCACGAAGGAGATGACCTCACCGCCACTGACGCCGAGGTCGCTCTCGCCGGTCACCTTGCCGTCCTTCATCCGCAGGGCGCGGACGGTGCCGTCGCAGTAGTCGCTGAAGAGGTACTGCCCCTTCAGGGCCGGGATCGCCTTGCCGCGGTAGACGAAACCACCGGTCACCGAGCAGCCCAGCCCGTTACGGCCGTACTCGTGGACGGGCGGCACATGGTTCGCCGGCTCGGTCCCACCGCGGAAGGGATGGGTGCCCTCCATCTCGGACCATCCGTAGTTCTCGCCGCCCTTGCTGCTCGCCGGGGCCCAGTCGATCTCCTCCCACTCGCTCTGGCCGACATCGCCGACGAGCATGTCGCCGGTGCCGGCGTCGAAGGAGAACCGCCACGGGTTGCGCAGCCCGTACGCCCAGATCTCGTCCTTCGCGTTCGGGTCACCCACGAACGGATTGTCGGCCGGGATCGCGTACGGCTTGGCGCCCCTCGGGTCGATCCGCACGATCTTGCCGAGCAGGGTGCCGAGGTTCTGCCCGTAGTCGTGCGGGTCCCCGCCCGAGCCGCCGTCCCCGAAGGCGATGTAGAGGTAGCCGTCGGGCCCGAACTTGATGTCACCACCGTTGTGGTTGGCGTACGGCTGCGTCTGGGTGAGGACGGTGCGCCGGGTGTTCTTCTGGATCTTGCCGTTCCGCACGGCGAACTCGTCGATGGTGCTGGTGCCTTCGAGGTTCGTGTACGAGATGTAGAAGTACGCGAACCGCTTGTCGAACGCGATACCCAGCAGCCCGCGTTCCCCGTCGACGGTGGTCTCCGCGGTGATGTCGAGCACGGGCGCGCCGAGTCCTCGGCTGTCCAGAACCCGTACGGTCCCGGCCCGCTCGGCAATCCACACGGTCCCACCGGGGCCGGCGGTACCGGCGATCGGATTCTTCGCGGTGGCCACGTGCTCGAGAGCGACCGCGGCCGCCTTCGACGGGGCTTTCGGCGGTGCTATCGGCGGGGCGGCGGACTCGTCGGCGGAAGCAGTGGACAAGGCGAGGGAAGCGACAAGACAGATGGTGCCGATAATCGCGGAGCTTCGGGTGCGAACGTTCACCGTGACCCTCCTGAAGGCGGCGCATGGGAGTTCACCCGGCTGCTGGGCAGAGTGGTGCGTGGGGGTAGGGGGGTGCCCGCGCCAGCACGCAACCTGGGTGGGGGGATGGTGTGCCACTGGCCGGTGACGAGACTACTGGGACGGGAGGGTCTTGGCCTAGACCAATGCGGCACCTGTGTGGGGGAGTTGGGCCCGGGGACGGGCGCTCGGCAGGTGGTGGACCCGGCCGTTCGCGGGGCGGCTGTGGCCACAGGCGGCACTTGTCTCCGGAGGGATGACCGCTGGAGCTCGGCCGTCGGGGAGTCGCCACCGGGGGATCGAAGACCTGCCGCGAGGGGACCAGTGATCGCGGCCGGGCCATGGTGATCCATACTCCGGGCGTGGACATATCCGACGACGGCCGGAAGCTCGACCCTGAGTGGATCGAGGCCGGCAACAACCTAAGTGGCAGCCTGCGTGGCTGTCGTGACGCCTCGTCTGTGGCGGAGCGCTTCGTGAGAGCCGGCTGGAGGTCGAGGTCGTCATCCTGGTACGCGTACGAGCTGGAGACCAGCTGGTGCCAGGTGGAGATCGAACCCATCGACGCGTCGGACCTCTTGCTGAACGGCGTCGTGGACCCGCGTCGCTTCGACGAGCTGGCCGACCTGCTCAACCGCTTTGGGCTGCGGTACGGCTTGGAGCTCTCGGCGGCCGACGGGGGGATGGTCCGCGAGGTCCGGGGGTGACCTGGTGGAGGGCAACTGCGCGGGCATTGGGCTGGTTGGGGGGCGGGCGCCGTTTCCGGCTGGTGGCGTGGGGCGATGGGCCGTGGTCCGGGGCGCGAAGAGGCGACGGCACCTGTCATACGGTCGGTGCGGGTGGCACACGGCTGCACGAGTAGGAGGACCTGGGCCTTGCGCTTCCGTTGGGCACTTCACGGGAAGTGACCCGGCAGGATTCGAACCTGCCCACGCGGCTCCGGAGGCCCCTTGAGCCTCACGCATCCCTGCTGGTCAGAGCCACGTAACAGTGCCACTGGGAGCGCTCGGTCCACGCAAAGGCCGCGAAACTGGATTGCGGCCTCACGCCTCAGACGGCAGCTTCAGCATGCTCGGCTGTACTGCAGGGGCACTGGCGTCAGCGTTCACGGTGCCTTCCGCAGTTGTTGTCGATGGATTGCTTCCGGTGGTCACGCAGGTGTCGCCTTCCTCACGGCCGGGGCGGTGGTGAGCTTACCTAGAGCGACGCATGTCCTTCTTCGCGTGGGAATCCCTCTCTCTCGACTCATTAACGTGACGCACCTTTCTGAGGATCAGCTGACGAGCTGCCGGAGCCTCTGGAAGAGCAGTCGAAACAGAACGTCGCAACCGACGTGACTGCGTCCTCCATCGGCCAGGGCGAGGCAGGTCTCCCTTCTGATCCGCAGCGACCTGTGCCAACTCGGCTCGGAGCCCGGCGTGGTGATGCTGGCCTGCGTCTGCTCGAGGGACAGGGGTGTGATTCGTCTCGAATGGGGAGAAGCGGAACTTCGGTCCGACCGCTACACGATCTGGTACCACCATCATGCGCCGCCCCTCCAGGAGAGCGCCGGTCAGCCCGAGTTGCTAGCTGTTGGTGTCCTTAGGTGCCCTGAGTCGGCCGTATCAGACAGAGCCGCTGTGCACCGAAGTTCGATCGGTGATCACGGCGGGGACGTAGCTTTTCCCGTGCCCGATAGCGAGTTAGTGGTGTGAGGCTTGACATGGCAGATCCGGCGTGGACCTTGAAGGAACCCATTATGCCGAGGCCTACTGATTGGTAACTACTCATTGGTAAGTGCTGATTGGCCTGGTCGGAAACTCAACTTCCCCTAGCCCGGCGGGCTGCCGAAGGCGACAGTTCTTCAGTTCGCTACCTACACTGGTGTTCACCAAGCCGGCCGGGAGCTTGGGGGGCTTCTGGAGGTGCGGTTGAGTCCCAGTAAACGGCACACAGATCCTAAAGTGCGCGCGGTCATTGATCGCTTGACGGGTACCGGGCTGTGGAGGATGCAGGAGGCCAGAGGAGGGCGCGCACATCCGTTCGGTACCCTCATGTGCACTCAGGGTAACTGTCGGATATCGGTCCGAAGCACGCCGAAGGGTGACAGTCAGTACAAGATTCTTTGGCGCAAGGCTTGCCTTTGCGCGCACGGGTGTGCTCCCACTGGCCCAATGCCGTAGCGGGGGTGTACGCAACTGCGTACACTCCTGTAGAGTCATGCTTCGTACGGCGACCTAGGAGGCTGCGGTCATGGGGGTGCCAGTGCGCTACATGTTCACGCTCGAGATCGAAAACTTCGACATCCACGATGAAGTCGCGGTGGAGCGCTTCTATGAGGACGTGGCCGAGGCCTATCTTTCTGCCCGGGACGACTTGGTGGACGTGACCTATGTGGTCGAAGCCGACGAGGGTGACCCGTGTGACGCGGTACTCGACGCTGCGAATCACCTGGGCCGGTTGTTGCCTGAAGCGAGTGTCACTCGAGTTACGCTCGATTTGGTCAGCGTGACGGACATTGCTACGAGGGTCGGTAAGTCTCGGTCCACGGTGCGCTCTTGGGTGACGGGAAGTAGAGGTCCAGGAGACTTCCCAAGGCAAGTAGCAACTCTCGGGGGCGGGGTTCAGGTTTGGCATTGGCCGGAGGTCAATGAATGGCTACGACTGAATCACCCTGAGGTTGCCGACGATGAGCGGGGTATTCCTTTGTGGCAGATTGAACGCATTAACTATGCGCTTTCTTCGCGGAAGGTGGAGACGGGTCGGTCCGTTAAGCCGGCGGCCGAGATTGCGCGATGGAAAACTGCCCGCAAGGCGTCTATCAGCGTGCACCGGACGTCTGAACTTACCATGCCCGATCACCCTTACACGTCGCGGTCTTTGCGATGAAAGATATTTCAAGGGTGCAGAGGTATGAGGAATTCTCGAAGCGGGTCAAGTTGGAGCAGGTTCTTACGGAATCCTGCAGTGCGCGGAGGCTGTCTGCAGAAACGTCTAGCGAGGCGGAAATGCGCCTGGAGGTGGGCATAGCGCCCACCCCAGGCGCCATTTTCTATCGTCTAGAAGTGAAGGCGCGTCTGAAGTCAGATAGCGGAGATTACGTTGGCGAGGTCGAGGTCGCCGTTGTGACTAGGTACGACGTAGGCGAAGGTGGCATCCCGGCAGAGGACATCCTTCAAGAGTTTGCTGACCGCGAAGCAGTCACCGTGGCCTTCCCGTACGCGCGCGAAGGGGTTCAGTCCTTGGCCGCAAGAATCGGTTTTGCTGGAGTCTTGATCCCTTTCCTTGGGCCCGCTGCCAACTTGGAAGAGATTGCTCCCAAGTAATTTTGGCCGTAGGTGAAGCCTTGAGTGCATGGCTGGGAGTGAACGTGCCAGGCCGGTGGATCTCAGTGGTCAAGTCAAGCCGGCGTCCATCTTCCGTCGTGGCAGCGATGTCATCGTGGGTTCGAGTCCCACACCCACCGCAGGTGAACGGCCCCTGACCAGGTAAGACACGGCGGCAGGGGCCGTTCGCATGAGCGTTGTTTGCTGGCGACCGCGCTGTTCCCCGCTGTCTCCCGACCGAACGGGCACGGGAGGGGCACGACCACCAATTGATCCGTAGCTCTATGTCGCCGGTCGCCGGTGGTCGTGTCGGCCGTGTCAAGGTCCTACGGAGACAGGACAAGTCGCTGATGGCTGCTGTGGTTGCGGTACTTCGCTGCTGTACTGGATGAGAAGAAGAGGCTTCGCGCACAGGACTTCAGGGGGGCGCATGCAGTGGTCGACGCTTGTGGCGACAGCCGTGGGCGCGGTGCTTGGTGTACTTGCTACTCTCGTTGCCGATCACGTCCGCTGGCGGCGCGACCGTTCGGAGCGGGATCGTGACGCACTGCGCAGCGCCTTTACGGAATACCTCACGACCCTTTCGGCAGCCAAGGATGCATTCTCGCGGGTGGATCCTTCCCCTGAAGATGTTGGCAAGGGACACGTCGCGATCGGCGAGCACGGTGTCTATGCAGCACAGCAGCAACTGGAACTGGTGGCGCAGTGGACGCTCATCGAAAAGGCTGGTCGCGCCACCCTCTCTGTGCTCGACTTTCATGACGCGGTGGTTGCCGGCCACTCCACGAACTCCCGGGAGTACGTGGATGCTTGGCGGGCCGCCCGCCAAACTCGGGCAGCGTTGATCGAGGAGATGCGAAAGGCCCTGGAGCGAACTTAAGGCGCGGTCGCCAAACGCTGCCAAACCTGGTCTCTCAGACCCCGCAGACACGCCTAAAGTCTACTTAGCTTCACTCCGGGTGAATCTTGATATCTGTCACATGAGACCAAACTTCTTCAAGAATCTCATTTTCCCATAGACCCGTTATGCGGGAATGCATGCGAATTGTGGCCACCGTGAGTGCATCTTGAACAAGACATACACCAAAGAGCATATCGACGTCGTTTCCGATAGGGGGATACTCTTTTCTGTAGTCTTCATGGAAGATAAGGGAAGCGGGCACTCCCCAAGCGGTCTTGAAGTACTTTCTCCAGGCGAAATCCGCAATCGCTGTTTCGAATTTGAGTCGCCGCAAGGGCGGGTCTTCGATGGCAAAGGAGCCCACCATGCCGACTGCAGCCATGGCGCCCACGAGAAACTGGCAGTGCACAAGCATCCAGGGTAGCGGATCCTCGCATAGCTGACCGATCCATTCATTCGTTAGCTGGTCGTATTCCTCCTTTTGGCAAGTGATTCGAGCCGAGAGGCGGCGATAGGTGAGGGCGGCTTCCTCGCTTGGTAGCGTCGTGTCCTCCGGCACAAAATTCACGGGAGCAAGCTCGCGCGCCTTCCGCTCGACCGATCCAAATTCAGGGAGCACCAGGTCAATTCGTGCGAATATGAGGAACTGTTGTGTGAGGTCGTAGCGGCTCCAGACTGTGACATCAAGCCCCGAGTGACGTTCCTCCAGCTCCCGGGCAATGGCCAGCAATGAAGGGTGCACTCCAGGGTAGTTAACTACAAAGGTCCACTGCTTTGCCTGTTTTGGAATTTCCCAGCACTCTTCGAAGCGGGCAAAGTCTGTCCGCATTTTATTGCGAGCCTCTGCAAGCTTAAAGTATGGACTTGGCGAGTATACGGCGAAAAGAAGGCTCCGCGACTTAAGGAATCCGTCGCACCCCAGGTCGCCTTCGTTCCCGTACGTGGCGGTGGCAGAGTAGTCGTCCCCATGAACCGATCTCATGATTCGATCGAATAGGAGTTGGAATGAAGTGCCGTGCGTTCGCCGATACTCAACCTCTAGCTTGAGCTTGTAGGCGTTCTTTATCCAATCTGGTCTGTCTTCCAGCCACTCGAAGTCGCTTCGCTTTGGCATGGCAGTTCTCCGATGGTCCTGACTAGAAACTCCCTCCATGCTGCCCAATCTCCCGGGAGGACACACGGTCGACGAAGTTTCACGCTTCGGCGATCTTGAAAACCGTCGTGGCAGCGATGTCACCGTGGGTTCAAATCACACACCCACCGCACGTGAACGGCCCCTGACCAGTGGAAACGGTTGGGGGCCGTCTTCGTGTGGGTTGCCTGCGTGTGCCTGTGGTTTCCCGCTGTTTCCCGACCGATCGGGCACGGGAAGGGCACGGGCACTGTCTACTCGAGCTCCCGCGTGGGCTGTGCGTCGAGCTTCGGCACGTAACGATCACTGGGTGCGATCAGCTCAGAACGCACCGCCTCTTCGAAGGCATCTGCCGCCACAATGGCCCTTTTCAGCGCATCCTGAGCGCTCGTGGCCTCTCCGTGCAGGATAGGTCCCTGGGCTGCGAGCAGTTTCTTTCTCATGTCCACGGCCGCCAGGCGGACCGGCTCTGAGGCTATGAGGTCGGTCTCCACGCCGAGCTTGTAGGCAGCCGCGCGGGTGTCATGCAAAGTCCCGTCGGCCTCATCTTGCATGATCGAAATCAGTGCATCGTGCCACCCGAATACGGCCAGTAGCAGATCTCGGTACAGGTGGCGCTTGTCGTCCAACCACCGCACACGTTCGTCGTATGCGCGTTGTTCCCGCTGCATACGCACCTGGCCTCGCTGAGCCAACCAAGCGCCCGAGAAGCCTGAAATGGCACCTATCATGGTGCCGAGAAGCCCTGCCAATGCAGCGTCCAAAGCATCTCCTACCCGGACTAACAACTAGGGTCCCGGCAATACAACCAGATTGCCGCGCTCTTCAACACGAGGTCGGTGGAGGGGCTTTGGGCGGGAGCTGCCATGGGGCGAGAGATCGGGGCCCGTAAGCTTGCCGCGACTCGGGCAGTCTCCTGACCTGCCCGCAATAGCCCGATGTGGGCCCCGATCTTCGAGGCTCGCCCCATGGTGGCTGCCTAAAGCCGTGGAACCGACCGGCCCCAGCCCCGTGCCGGCCTTTCTCTGACCGTTGGTGTCCGCGCTCGGTGCGCCGCCGTCCGGCTGGAGGCAGCCGGGCGAAGACAGAGGCAAGCCCGCAGCCGGGGGCTGCGGCGCGCGCCGCGCTTGCGCGGCGCCTTGAACCCGTAGAGAAGGTTTTACTCACTCGCCCCGAGCAGTGTCGGGAACGAGTCGGCTCGTGAAGCCCTGGGCGCACAACCGCTCGTAGGCTGCAGTGACTTCCTGCGGAACTTCCTGACTGATCATGAACCCCTGCTCGGGGTAGATCAGGAGCCGCTGAAGCGATCCGACCAGCATGTCGATGACCAAACGGGCATCGCCGATCGCGTCGGCGTACTCCTCGAGCGTCATCGGCGCGGAGGTGCTCACGAACTCGACTGCGGGCCAGAGCTTGCGCGCCGTGGCGTAGGCCCGACGCTCTTCGTACGGCTTGCTCACGATCAGCGCGGACGAGACGTCGACACCGTTCTCCTCCAGTAGTGAGCGTGAGAAGCGGATGTTCTCACCGGTGTTGCGTGCGCGGGGTTCCACCAGAACTGCCGCGGCAGGGACGCCCAGTTCGAGGGCTCGCTCTCGGTAGTGCACGGCTTCGCCGCGGGGCATACGGTCACGGGTCGTTGGGCTCGTGGCTCCGGTGAACACCATCAGCGGCATCATTCCGCGTCGGTACAGGTCGACTGTGGCATCGGCGACTCCGAGGTCGTGACTGCCCAGGCCGATGGCGACGGAGCACGGGCGCACTTCGTGACCCATCAGCTGGTAGTCCCACAGCCGTTGAGTGTCGTCCCATACGTCTTGGGTCGGGGTCACTGGTTGGCCTCTTGCTGGTGTGCCGAGTCCGGCACTTTGAAGTCGTACTCCCATACAAAGCGCGAGGCGGCGTGGATGCCGATGGCGAACTCGACCACGGTGCCATCGGCGGTGTAGGTCGTCCGGTGGAGTTCCATCACCGGTTCCCCGGCGGGCAGCTGGAGGAGCTTGGCGTTCTCGGCCGTGGGGACGCGTGCGAACAGGGCTTCCTTCATGTGGTCGATCTCGTATCCAGCGTCGTAGAGCACGCGGTAGCCACCGCCCTTCCCCGCCGTCCGGGCTTCGGATCGACGATGCGCGTTCCCTCGACGTACTCGGGGCGGTAGTAGCTGGTCAGGGTGTGCGTCGGCTGCTCGTCTTCCTTCACGAGCCGTGCTCGCGCGTACACCTCGGCTTCGGCCGGCAGTCCGAGTGCTTCGGCGACCTTGGGTGGGGCACCGATTCTGCTGACTGACTGGGTCTGCTCGTTGCGGCGGCAGGCGCGGCCGGACGCTACTCGGTCAGCGATGAAGGCGACCTCGTCACCGTCGCGCCACTTGGCCTTGTCGTACCGCGAGATCCCGAGCCGCTTGAGTGGGGTCTGGCGTCGCACGACCGTGCCATGGCCTCGTGAGGAAGTGACGAGACCTTCGGCTTCCAAGGCCTTGTAGGCGGCGTGAACCGTGGCCTTCGAGCCCTCGCCAGCCTCTACTAGGTCCGGATGCACGGCAGTTGCTGGCCAGGCGCGTACTCGACGCTCTCAATCCGCTCGGCCAACTTGTCCGCCGGCTCTTGCCACTTAGGTGCCAGGTAGGACCTCCTCCTTGCCACATCGCAAGTGCCTCGACGCGCGGCAAGAGGTCGCCAATCGCCGTATTGAAGACTTGCTTCGCGAGTATACGACTGACAACCATCGCCAGGGGCCTCACTGTTGTTCCAGGGCCTCAGCTCGATGGATAGCCGATCTGCGCGAGGTCTTCTGCTAGGTCTGCCAGGACGATCTCGGAGTTCAGCGTGCTGACCACTTCTTCGGTCAGAGGGCGCGAAGAGAAGACGTGGCGGACGGCCTCCAGGTCGACCGGGACCTCGTAGTAGTCCTCGGTCCACTGCCGAAATGTCTCCGGTGAGCGATCCACCAGTAGGTGGAAGAGGCGTCCGGCGCCATCCGGGTCTTCCATTTCTCTGTCGGGAAAGTCGATCGTCCCTGTCTTCCAGGCATCCTCGCCCGTCTCTCGCCAGATGCACACAGTAATGACAGGCATCCCGTCCTCGTCTGAGAACGCGGGTTCCTCGATGCACGACTGGAAGATGTCAGGAACGTCGTCGAGCACTCCGGGCCAGGGCCCGTCCTCTGCATAAGGACTCATGGGCGACTCGTGATCGAACCCCCGGATGTAGGCGCCGGCCGACGAGAAAACGATCGAGTATTCGTCGCCCGATCCGTTCCGCATCGAGGCCATCAATTCGTCCTCGGACCAGTGTCTGTCGAAGGTGTGGTACCGGTCCGCCCACTCAGGGCTCAGGATTGCCTCCAGGACGGCCAGGGAACGGCAGTGCTCACGGAGGACTGCTATCTCGGGCAGTTGCCGAGCAACGTGATGAACGGTCACCCGCTCATCCAAGCGCATGCCTGTGACACCCAGGCCTTCGTAGGCGGAGACTGCCGCGCGGCCCAGGACGGCGATGAGCGTGGTTCACCTGCGACAACGCTTCTAGATCCCGTCCACGCCTCGTCCACAGACCCCGACATACGGCGGCTTGCCACGGCATACGCCTGCACACGCAAGAAGACCCCGCTCTCAGCTAAAGCGCTGATGGCGGGGTCTTTGGGCACCTGATCCAAGGTGCCCCCGGCAGGATTCGAACCTGCGCACACGGCTCCGGAGGCCGTTGCTCTATCCCCTGAGCTACGGGGGCGTACATCCCGCTTGCGCGGTGACGGGTAGAACCCTACCAGCTCACAGAGGGTCCCCGTGAACAGGTATTCAGGGGCTCCGACCTGCCCGCGAGCCCGGCCCTCTGGCGCGCCACCCCGAGCCGCACCACATCCCGTTCAGCCGCCCCCAGCCGTCACCTGGCAGGCCACCTCGCCTCCCGCCGGCCACCAACCCCACCCCTAAACCTTCGCCGCGCCCCGCGTCCCTCCCACCCTCGCCCCCCGGGGCCACCCCCGCCCCAGCGCCCCCTCCACCCCCTCCCCCCGTCCCCCCACGGAGTGGAAGTCCGCAAAACCCGGACGCGGCCCCGCCCCGCGACCTACTCTCGAGTTGTGTCAGGGGCGTCCGGCCGTGTGCTCGTTGTCGACGACAATCGGGTCATCCGGCAGTTGATCAGGGTCAACCTCGAGCTGGAGGGCTTCGAGGTCGTGACCGCGGCCGATGGTGCCGAGTGTCTGGAAGTCGTGCAGCAGGTGCGGCCCGATGTCGTCACCCTCGATGTGGTCATGCCTCGGCTGGACGGGCTGCGCACCGCCGCCCTCCTGCGGGCCGATCCGCGCACCAGCCATCTGCCCGTCGCCATCATCAGCGCGTGTACGCAGTACGAGGTGGAGAGCGGCATCGCCGCCGGTGTGGACGCCTTCCTCGCCAAGCCCTTCGAGCCGGCCGAGCTCGTCCGTCTCGTACGGCAGTTGATGCACCGGGAGGGTCCGCCGTCCGTAGACGGCCGGCATGGGGCCGGGCGAGCGGGAAGCACGCGCGGCTGACCGCATCGCGAAACCGGTTCGCGAAGCGCCCCCCTTCCTCCCATACGCTTGTCCCGTGACGCCCGCCGATCTCTCTCGTACCGTGCTGCACGCCGTGCGCCGCGCGGTGGCGGACGGTGCGCTGGACGCGCCGGTGCCCGAGAGTGTCAGCGTCGAACGTCCCAGGCCAGGAGGGTGCGGCGACTACGCCACCAATGTCGCCCTCCGGCTCGCCGGGCCCGCCCATCAGCCGCCCCGTGCCGTCGCCGAGGCCCTGCGGGACCGGATCGCCGGCCAGCCCGGGATCGCCTCCATCGAGATCACCGGACCCGGCTTCCTCAACATCACCCTGCACAGCCGTGCGCAGCAGGAGCTGGTGGAGACAGTGCGGCAGCAGGGCGCGGCGTACGGGCACAGCCGGCAGCTCGCCGGGGTTGCCGTGCGGTTCGAGGCGGGCGAGGAGCTGCGCGCCCGGGTGTGGGCCGACGTGCTCGGCCGGCTGCTCCGGTCCCAGGGAGCCGAGACCGAGGACGGGGAAGTCGAGGACGGGGAAGTCGAGCGTCCTCACGTCGTACCCGCCACGGACCAGACCCAGGACCCCGCCGCCGACGCCACCCGGTGGGCCCTGCTCTCCGCTGCCGCGCACGACCGGCCCCGCACCGGGGCCCATCTCCTCGTGCAGCACGAGTCCAACCCCCTCTTCACGGTCCGCTACGCCCACGCCCGCAGCCGCGCCCTCAGTCGTAACGCCGGCCGGCTCGGCATCACCACGGACCAGCCCGCCGCCGAGCAGCCGACCGTCGACGCCCCCGCGCTGACCGGTGCCATCGGCGATCACCCCGCCGTCCTCGCCTCCGCCGCCCGCCTTCGCGCGCCCGACCGGCTCGTCCGGCATCTGGAAGCGACCGCCGACGCGCTCCTCTCCTTCCAGCACACCGTGCTGCCCCTCGGTGACGAGAAACCCTCGGCCGCCCACCGTTCCCGCCTCGCGCTCGCCGAAGCCGCCGGGACGGTGCTCGCCGGTGGCCTGTCCCTGCTCGGCATCAGCGCCCCTGACTACCTGTGAGAGAAGAATGAGCCGTTCCGCACACCCCGCCGGGCCCCGTCACGCCGATGTCTACCCCGAGGGCCACTACAGCGCCCCTCCCGCCGACCTCAACGGTCTCGACGAGAAGGTCTGGGCGAAGACCGTCACCCGTAACGACGACGGTGTCACCACCGTCGGCGGGATCGAAGTGACGCGGCTGGCCGAGGAGTTCGGCACCCCCGCCTACTTCCTCGACGAGGCCGACTTCCGCGCCCGCTGCCGCGCCTGGGCCGACGCGTTCGGCAAGGACGCGGACGTCTTCTACGCCGGGAAGGCGTTCCTCTCGCGGGCCGTGGTGAAGTGGCTCCACGAGGAGGGCCTCAACCTCGACGTCTGCTCCGGTGGTGAGCTCACCACCGCGCTCGACGCCGGTATGCCCGCCGACCGCATCGCCTTCCACGGGAACAACAAGTCCCCGGAAGAGATCGAGCGGGCCGTGCGCGTCGGTGTCGGGCGGATCGTGCTCGACTCGTTCCAGGAGATCGTGCGCGTCGCCCACATCGCCCAGAGCCTCGGCAAGCGCCAGCGCGTGCAGATCCGGGTCACGGTCGGCGTGGAGGCCCATACGCACGAGTTCATCGCGACGGCCCACGAGGACCAGAAGTTCGGCATCCCGCTCGCCGGCGGCCAGGCGGCCGAGGCGGTGCGCCGTGCGCTCCAGCTCGACGGGCTGGAGGTCATCGGTATCCACTCGCACATCGGCTCGCAGATCTTCGACACCTCCGGCTTCGAGGTCGCGGCGCACCGCGTCGTCGGACTGCTCAAGCAGATCCGCGACGAACACGGCGTCGAGCTGCCCGAGATCGACCTCGGCGGCGGTCTCGGCATCGCGTACACGCCGGACGACGACCCCCGCGAGCCGCACGACATCGCCAAGGCGCTCAACGAGATCGTCACCCGTGAGTGTGAGGCCGCCCGGCTGCGGACGCCGCGTATCTCCGTCGAGCCGGGGCGCGCCATCGTCGGCCCCACCGCCTTCACGCTGTACGAGGTCGGCACCATCAAGCCGCTGGAAGGCCTGCGGACGTACGTCAGTGTCGACGGCGGCATGTCCGACAACATTCGCACCGCGCTCTACGACGCCGAGTACAGCGTCGCGCTGGTCTCCCGCAGGTCCGACGCCGAGCCGATGCTCTCCCGCGTCGTCGGCAAGCACTGCGAGAGCGGCGACATCGTCGTGAAGGATGCCTTCCTGCCCGCCGACCTGGCGCCCGGCGACCTCATCGCCGTGCCCGCGACCGGCGCGTACTGCCGCTCGATGGCCAGCAACTACAACCACGCACTCCGTCCGCCCGTCGTCGCCGTCGCGGACGGCGAGGCTCGGGTGATCGTGCGACGGGAGACGGAGGAAGATCTCCTGCGTCTCGACGTCGGATAGTTGAGATAGATGTCTCGTATGCCGGACGGGGGATAGAAACTTCCGTCCGGTGCGTGAGACTGGTCCACACCGTAGAAGTGATGAGAAGCGAGGTCGGATGATGCGTACGCGTCCGCTGAAGGTGGCGCTGCTGGGCTGTGGAGTGGTCGGCTCAGAGGTGGCGCGCATCATGACGACGCACGCCGACGACCTCGCCGCCCGCATCGGCGCCCCGGTGGAACTGGCCGGCGTCGCCGTGCGGCGGCCCGGCAAGGTGCGTGAGGGGATCTCCGAGGACCTCGTCACCACGGATGCCACCGCCCTCGTCAAACGCGGCGACATCGACGTCGTCATCGAGGTCATCGGCGGCATCGAGCCGGCCCGCACGCTCATCACCACAGCCTTCGAACACGGCGCCTCGGTCGTCTCCGCCAACAAGGCGCTGCTCGCCGAGGACGGCGCCACGCTCTACGCGGCGGCCGAGCAGCATGGCCGCGACCTCTACTTCGAGGCCGCCGTCGCCGGTGCGATCCCGCTGATCCGGCCGCTGCGCGAGTCGCTCGCAGGTGACAAGGTCAACCGCGTCCTCGGCATCGTCAACGGCACGACCAACTTCATCCTCGACAAGATGGACGGCTCGGGCGCCGGTTACTCCGAGGCGCTCGACGAGGCCACCGCCCTCGGGTACGCGGAGGCCGACCCCACCGCCGACGTCGAGGGCTTCGACGCCGCCGCCAAGGCCGCCATCCTCGCCGGGATCGCCTTCCACACCCGCGTGCGGCTCGACGACGTCTACCGCGAGGGCCTCACCGAGGTCACCGCCGCCGACATCGTCTCCGCCCAGCGCATGGGCTGCACCGTCAAACTCCTCGCCATCTGCGAGCGGGCGGCCGACGGCAACTCCGTCACCGCCCGCGTCCATCCGGCGATGATCCCGCTCAGCCACCCGCTCGCGTCCGTCCGCGAGGCGTACAACGCCGTCTTCGTCGAGGCGGAGGCGGCCGGGCAGCTGATGTTCTACGGCCCCGGCGCGGGCGGCGCTCCCACCGCGTCCGCCGTGCTCGGCGATCTCGTCGCCGTCTGCCGCAACAAGCTCGCCGAGGCCACGGGGCCGGGCGAATCCGCGTACACGCAGCTGCCCGTGAGCCCCATGGGCGACGTCGTGACGCGGTACCACATCAGCCTCGACGTGGCCGACAAGCCTGGCGTACTCGCCCAGGTCGCGACGGTCTTCGCCGAGCACGGCGTGTCGATCGACACGGTCCGCCAGCAGGGCCGACCGGAAGCAGACGGCGAGGCATCACTCGTCGTCGTCACCCACCGCGCGCCCGACGCCGCCCTTTCCGGGACCGTCGAAGCGCTGCGCAAGCTCGACACCGTGCGCGGTGTCGCCAGCATCATGCGTGTTGAAGGGGAGTAAGGGACCCATGACGACCAACGGCACCCACCAGTGGCGCGGCATCATCGAGGAGTACCGGGACCGCCTTCCGGTGACGGACACGACGCCCGTCGTCACGCTCCGTGAGGGTGGCACGCCGCTCGTCCCGGCGCGCGTCCTGTCCGAGCGCACGGGCTGCGAGGTGCATCTCAAGGTCGAGGGCGCCAACCCCACCGGGTCCTTCAAGGACCGCGGCATGACCATGGCCATCACCCGCGCCAAGGAGGAGGGTGCGCAGGCCGTCATCTGCGCGTCCACCGGCAACACCTCGGCGTCCGCCGCCGCGTATGCCGTACGGGCGGGCATGGTCTGCGCCGTGCTCGTCCCGCAGGGCAAGATCGCGCTCGGCAAGATGGGCCAGGCGCTCGTCTACGGTTCGCAGATCCTTCAGGTCGACGGAAACTTCGACGACTGCCTCAACCTGGCCCGCCGGCTCTCCGAGAACTACCCGGTGGCGCTGGTCAATTCGGTCAATCCGTACCGCATCGAGGGGCAGAAGACCGCCGCGTTCGAGATCGTCGACGCGCTCGGCGACGCCCCCGACATCCATGTGCTGCCCGTGGGCAACGCCGGCAACATCACGGCGTACTGGAAGGGGTACAAGGAGTACTCCCAGCCGTCGCCCGCGAGCACTCTGGCCGGCGGGGCGGACCGCCCGGCGCTGCTCGCCCTCTCCACGCGCAGGCCGCGGATGTGGGGCTTCCAGGCCTCCGGTTCCGCGCCCATCGTCCGCGGTGAGATCGTCAAGGACCCGTCGACGATCGCCACCGCGATCCGGATCGGCAACCCGGCGTCGTGGCAGTTCGCGCTCGACGCGCGGGACGAGTCCGGCGGCTTCATCGACGAGGTGACGGACCGTGAAATCCTGCGCGCCTACCGGCTGTTGGCCTCCCAGGAGGGTGTCTTCGTGGAGCCCGCGTCGGCCGCTTCGGTCGCCGGTCTGCTGAAGGCGGCCGAGCAGGGCAAGGTCGACCCGGGCCAGCGGATCGTCTGCACGGTCACCGGCAACGGCCTGAAGGACCCGGACTGGGCCGTCGCCGGCGCGCCGCAGCCCGTCACCGTCCCGGTGGACGCCGTGGCGGCGGCGGAGCGTCTCGGTCTCGCCTGAGAGGCCCGCTTCCGGGGGTCGTGGCCGGGCGAGCTCGCCGGAAAAAGGCCAGCTGCCCTGTTGTGGTCCGGGAGCGCGTCCTACTGCGTTCCCGGACGATGGACAAGCACGGCAAGCCGGGCAACGGCGTACGTAGGGGCACAGGAGGCTTGCGACACGCATCGTGCGCCTCCCGTGCGCCCTATGTCGCCACAGAACCTTCCTTCGATAAGCTGTACCGAACCCGCCCCGCCGCATATGCCGCGGTGTTGCTGCCGTTACGGCCCACGGGTCCTCACCTCTCGAATCCCACAGCTCAGAACCAAGGAGAGTCATCGAGCGATGGCCGGTCCAGCGTTCCGCGCCGCCGCCGTCCGGGTGCGCGTTCCCGCCACCAGCGCCAACCTCGGCCCGGGCTTCGACGCCTTCGGGTTGTCCCTGGCGCTGTACGACGATGTCGTGGTGCGGGTCGCCGATGCCGGTCTGCACATCGACATCGCGGGTGAGGGTGCCTCCACGCTGCCCCGCGACGAGAGCCATCTGCTCGTCCGTGCCCTGCGGACGACCTTCGACCTGCTCGGCGGGCAGCCGCGCGGCCTCGAGGTCGTCTGTGCCAACCGGATCCCGCACGGCCGCGGGCTGGGCTCGTCGTCGGCCGCCATCTGCGCCGGCATCGTCGCCGCCCGCGCGGTGACGATAGGCGGCGACGCCAAGCTCGACGACGCGGCTCTGCTGGAGCTCGCCACGGAGATCGAGGGGCACCCCGACAATGTCGCCGCCTGTCTGCTCGGCGGGTTCACTCTCGCCTGGACCGACGGGGGAGCGGCACGCGCCATCAGGATGGACCCGGCCGATTCCGTCGTTCCGGTGGTTTTCGTCCCCGGCAAAGCGGTGCTCACGGAGACCGCGCGCGGCCTTCTGCCGCGCAGCGTCCCCCATGTGGACGCAAGTGCCAACGCCGGTCGTGCGGCCCTCCTCGTCGAGGCGCTGACCAGGCGCCCCGACCTGCTGCTGCCTGCGACGGAGGATCGTCTCCACCAGGAGTACCGGGCCCCGGCGATGCCGCAGAGCATCGACCTTGTCAACCGACTGCGTGCCGACGGCGTCCCCGCAGTCATCTCCGGTGCGGGCCCCACGGTGCTCGCACTGGCCGAGGACAGTGCGGCCGACAAGGTCGCACGACTGGCGGGTGAGGGATGGGCGGCCAACCGGCTCACCTTCGACGCCACGGGCGCGAGCGTCCTGCCGCTCAGCTCGTAGTGACACGAGATTGCCGGTGACGGAGAGGGGGAATGTTTGTTGGAGCCGGTAGTGTTAACCTCAAGTCTGCAACCGATGCCTTTGTGGCTCGGAGCTTCGTGTCCCCCTTAGGGACCGCCATTCTTCCGGGAGCCTCCCCAACTGCCTGAGCAGCCTGCCTGAGCAGTTTCGAGCACGCTCCGGAACCGGCACGACACCCCTCGCTTCTCCAGGAGTGGGCCGAGCAGGGGGACCTCGGGCCGGACTTTGCACGTATTTCTCTCCGCCGTCATCACCGGCGGGACCACCGCCCCGGCAGCGTTCTGCGACATCCAACGTCACAGGCCGTCGCCGGACAGCACAACCGGTCGCCGAGCCAGAAGGCCGACGTCCGCTCCAGGGAAGGACCCTTCGTGAGCGACACCACCGATCTGATGGGCGTGACTGCCGACAACAACGTCGACACCTCCGCGCCCGCCGGAGGTGCTGCCTCCTCCGGCACCACCTCACGGCGCCGCCGCTCCGGCACCGGCCTCGAGGGCATGGTCCTGGCCGAGCTGCAGCAGGTCGCGTCCGGCCTCGGCATCAGGGGCACCGCGCGTATGCGCAAGAGCCAGCTGATCGAGGTCATCAAGGAGGCGCAGTCCGGCAGTGGGGCCCCGGCCAAGGCGTCCGCGCCCAAGAGCGCCGACGCCGGCGCCGGTGAGGCCGAGACCAAGCCGAAGCGCCGTGCCACCTCCAAGGCGCGTACGGGCGACTCCGCCGCCGCTGCCGAGAGCAAGGCCGAGAAGGCCACCGCCCAGCAGCAGATCGACATCCCCGGACAGCCGGCTGGGGGCACCGCCCAGGCCGCAGGCTCCGGGGGAGACGACCAGCCGGCCGGAGAGCGCCGCCGTCGCCGTGCCACCGCCCAGGCGGGCAGCCCGGAGACCCAGGGCGACGCCCGGGCCGAGAGCAAGGGCGACACGGCCGTCGACGTCAAGACGGATGCACAGCCGGACGCCAAGGCCGAGACCGCCGTCGGCGCGTCCTCGCAGCAGGACGGCGAAGGGCGCCGCGACCGCCAGGAGCGCGGCCAGCGCGGTGAGCGCGGCGACCGCGGTGACCGCCGTGACCGTCAGCGCGACCGCCGCGGCAAGGGCGACGACCAGCAGCAGGGCGGCCAGCGCCAGCAGCAGGGCGGTGGCGGCCAGCAGCAGCGCCAGGGCGGCCAGCAGCAGGACGACGGCTACGACGACGAGGCGGGCGGCCGTCGCGGTCGCCGGGGCCGTTACCGCGACCGCCGTGGGCGCCGTGGTGGCCGCGAGGAGTTCGGCAACGAGCCGCAGGTCTCCGAGGACGACGTCCTGATCCCCGTCGCGGGCATCCTGGACATCCTCGACAACTACGCGTTCATCCGGACCTCCGGCTACCTGCCGGGCCCGAACGACGTGTACGTCTCCCTCGCCCAGGTCCGCAAGAACGGCCTGCGCAAGGGTGACCACGTCACCGGTGCCGTCCGTCAGCCCAAGGAGGGCGAGCGCCGCGAGAAGTTCAACGCGCTCGTGCGCCTGGACTCGGCGAACGGCATGGCGGCCGAATCCGGCCGCGGGCGCCCGGAGTTCCAGAAGCTGACCCCGCTGTACCCGCAGGACCGGCTGCGCCTCGAGACCGACCCGGGCATCCTGACGACCCGGATCATCGACCTCGTCGCGCCGATCGGCAAGGGCCAGCGAGGCCTGATCGTGGCCCCGCCGAAGACCGGCAAGACCATGATCCTCCAGGCGATCGCCAACGCGATCACGGTCAACAGCCCCGAGTGCCACCTGATGGTCGTCCTCGTCGACGAGCGTCCGGAAGAGGTCACCGACATGCAGCGGTCGGTGAAGGGCGAGGTCATCTCCTCGACCTTCGACCGCCCGGCCGAGGACCACACCACGGTCGCCGAGCTGGCCATCGAGCGCGCGAAGCGTCTCGTCGAGCTGGGTCACGACGTGGTCGTCCTGCTGGACTCCATCACCCGTCTGGGCCGTGCGTACAACCTCGCGGCTCCCGCCTCCGGACGCATCCTGTCCGGTGGTGTCGACTCGACCGCGCTGTACCCGCCGAAGCGCTTCTTCGGTGCCGCGCGCAACATCGAGGACGGCGGCTCGCTGACCATCCTGGCCACCGCGCTGGTCGAGACCGGCTCGCGGATGGACGAGGTGATCTTCGAGGAGTTCAAGGGCACCGGCAACATGGAGCTCAAGCTCGACCGGAAGCTCTCCGACAAGCGCATCTTCCCCGCGGTGGACGTCGACGCGTCCAGCACCCGTAAGGAAGAGATCCTGCTCGGCAGCGACGAGCTCGCCGTCGTCTGGAAGCTGCGCCGGGTGCTGCACGCGCTCGACCAGCAGCAGGCGATCGAGCTGCTGCTGGACAAGATGAAGCAGACGAAGTCGAACGCCGAGTTCCTGCTGCAGATCCAGAAGACGACCCCGTCGGTCGGCAACGGCAACGACTGACGCCGTTCCCGTACGCCACAGGACCGCCCCGTCGCCCCAGAGGTGACGGGGCGGTCTCGTTTTCTCCCAAGTCCCCTCCGGCGCTGGTCAATCCCTTGTGCCCGCACATATGATCGGGCCTTCGTGGTGGGGGATTCCAGGGGGGAATCGCGCAGCGCCAGGGGAGGCCGGGGGGCCTCGGACCAGGGCTGCCCAGACGTTCTTCACGCCCCACCGATTCGGTTTCCCGGTGGGGTTTCGCGCTTCCCGGGACAAGTCCAAGGGGATACCGCGTGCAGATTCGCACCCGTGGTGGTCGGCACAAGCGCCGCATGAGACTGGCGATACCGGTGGCGGCCGTGGTGGCCGCGCTGATCGGGTCGGGCATCGCCCTGTCCGGGTCGCAGTCCGCGGAGGCGGGGGAGGTGCCGCGCCTGAGTGACACGGCGCAGAAGCCCCCGAAGCCGTCCCAGGCCGAGCTCCGCAAGAGGATCGCCGGGGTGATGAAGGCCGACGAGAAGAGCAAGCGCACCCTGGTCAGCCAGCCCGACGGCGCCAAGTCCGCGCCGAGCGGCCGCATCATCGGCGGCAAGGAGACCACCATCTCCGCGGCGCCGTGGATGGCGCAGCTTCACTTCAGCGACAGCACCGGTGCCGGCTACTTCTGCGGCGGTGTCGTGATCGCCCCGACGAAGGTCGCCACGGCGGCGCACTGCGTCAAGGGCATCAAGTGGTACCAGGACGGCGGAGTCGTCGTCGGCACCGACAAGCTGCCGACGCAGACCGGTGAGACGGACCCGGACGGCAACCCGGTGTGGGACTTCCACGGCGGTGAGATCGTGGGCGCGTACCGCCAGTGGAACCACCCGTCGTACAGCGCCGTCTCGCTCGACAACGACGTCGCGGTCCTCACGCTCGACAGGGCCGTCTCCGTCAAGCCGCTGCCGCTCGCGCAGCCGACCGACGGCGCGCTGTACCAGGCGGGCCTGGACGGCAAGGTCTACGGCTGGGGCCGCACCAGCTCCACGGAGCCGGACAGCGCCTCGCAGACGCTGAAGGTCGCCGACGCGGACACCGTCTCGGACACCTCCTGCGCCGGTGCGTACGGCGCGGACTTCATCAAGGGCCACATGCTGTGCGCGGGTGCCCCGCCCACCGGCGAGGACGCCACCAGCGAGACCACCTGCAACGGTGACTCCGGCGGCCCGCTGGTCGTCGGCGGCAAGCTCGTCGGTCTGGTCTCGTGGGGCGACATCGACTGCTCCGCCGTCGGGAAGTACGGCGTGTACGCGAAGGTCTCCACCTACTCCGCGCCCATCCAGTCCCGTGTCGACGACGCGAACTGGAACAACGACCACACCGCCGACGTGCTGGCCCGCCGCACCTCGGACAGCACGCTGTTCGGCTGGACCTCCAAGGTCACCTCGTTCGCCCGCACGCTGAACCACGGCAACTTCTCCGGCGTCAACCTGGCGATCCAGGGCGACCTCAACCGTGACGACTGGGAAGACCTCGTCTACCGCACAAGCAACGGCTACACCTACTGGATGTACAGCGGCACCGAGGACCCGAAGCTGCTGTCCACCGGCTGGGCCAAGAACAAGCAGATCCTGATCCCCGGTGACCTCACCGGCGACGAGCTGCCCGACCTGCTCACCGTGAACTCCACCGGCAACCTGGTCCTCTACCCGGGCAAGGGCAACGGCGGCTTCTCCGCCCCCGTCCAGGTCGGTGGCGGCTGGGGCCAGTACGGAGTCGTCCGCGGTCACGGTGACTTCACCAGCGACGGCAAGCCCGACGTCCTGGCCCGTGGCGCCGACGGTTCCACGTACCTCTACCGGGGCACCGGCAAGGCCGCGACCCCGTTCGAGGCCCGCCGTCTGGTCGGCAAGTTCACCCTCAGCAGCTTCACCGCGCTGGTCACTGTCGGTGACGTGAACAGCGACGGTCACGCCGACCTCCTGGTCCGTGACTCGGCCGGCAAGCTGTGGCTCTACCCGGGCAACGGCAACAGCGCGGCGACCGGTGGCATCTTCGGTGCACGCAAGGACTTCGGCACCGGCTGGCAGGCGTACAACCTCTTCGGCTGAGGCCTGACGCCTGCTGAGACGGGCGGTGCCGGTGGGACCTTCACCACACCCGCCGGCGCCCCCACCCCACCCCGCTCCACCGTCCCGTCCGGGAAAACCCCTGATGGGACAGGCTCTGCGCCCGTCGTGCCCCGCACGGCGGGCGCAGCCGCGTTCTCACCCGGTTCTCACGCCCGCGTGCAACCCTTTCCGTCGCCGCGCCGTCTCACCAGTGGCGGAGCAAAAATTGACAGGGTCAGACAAACCGCACCTGGTTCGGCGCGCAGGGGGTAGCGGCAGACGGCGGAACAGGGGAGATCATGGCCGAGCAGAGCAGCAGTGGCAGCCGAATACGCGGCAGCCGCGGCAAGCGCCGCAAGCAGCCCTCCACGGGCCGCCGTGCCATGACCGTCGCCGCCTGGACCACGGCGGGCCTCGTCCTCATCGGTGGCTCCGGCCTCGGCTACGTCTACTTCAAGCTCAACGGCAACATCACCGGCGTCGACATCAACAGCCAGCTCGGCACCGACCGGCCCGACGACGTCGACAACGGCTCCATGGACATCCTCGTCCTCGGCTCGGACTCCCGCGCCGGAGCCAATGCCGAGTACGGCCCCGACGAGGGCGGCGCCCGCTCGGACACCGCGATGATCGTGCACGTCTACGAGGGCCACAAGACGGCGAGCGTGGTCTCCGTGCCCCGCGACACCCTCGTGCAGCGCCCCGACTGCACCGACAGCGACGGCAGGACCGTCTCCGGCTCCCGGCGCGCGATGTTCAACACGGCGTACGAGTCCGGCGGCCCGGCCTGTGCGGTGAAGACCGTCGAAAAGATGTCGGGGATCCGCATGGACCACTACATCGAGGTCGACTTCACCGGCTTCAAGAAGCTCATCGACAAGCTGGGCGGAGTGAAGATCACCACCGCCAAGCCCATCAACGACTCCAAGAGCCATCTGAACCTGGCGCCGGGCACGCACACCCTCGACGGGGAGCAGTCGCTCGGTCTGGTCCGCACCCGCAAGAGCATCGGCGACGGCAGCGACCTCGGCCGGATCCAGCTCCAGCAGGCCTTCATGAAGGCCTTCATCGACCAGGTCAAGAGCGTCGGCGTGCTGACCAACCCCAAGAAGCTGCTGGACGTCGCCGACACCGCGACCAAGGCCATCACCCCGGACTCCGAGCTCGACTCCGTGTCGGAGCTGATGAGTTTCGCCAGGGGACTCGGCGGCCTGGACGCCCAGGACGTGCAGATGATCACGATGCCGGTCGAGTACGACCCGGTCGACCCGAACCGGGTGATCCCGATCAAGTCCGCCGGTCAGCAGGTGTGGACGGCGCTCAAGCAGGACAAGCCCATCCCGGCCTCCGCGGTCAAGGATTCGGCGGGCGACAAGGGCGACGCCGGCACCGTCGTCCGGGCGCACTAGCCCGCATCCGTCCGGGCGCGGCGGACGCTGCGCAACCGCGCGGAATAGTTCTGACAGCACCCCGGTTTTGGGAGATACGGCCGGTCCTGGCAGACTGGTACGTCGGCCCCGGTTCACGCACCCGTATCCCGCGCGTGCGACCCGGCGCCCTCCCGAAACTAGGAGACACCTTGAAGCGCGACATCCACCCCGAGTACGTCGAGACCCAGGTCAGCTGTACCTGTGGCGCGTCGTTCACCACTCGCAGCACCATCGACAGCGGCGCCATCCGTGCCGAGGTCTGCTCCGAGTGCCACCCGTTCTACACGGGCAAGCAGAAGATCCTCGACACCGGTGGCCGCGTGGCCCGCTTCGAGGCCCGCTTCGGCAAGGCCGGCTCCGCCAAGAAGTAGCGAGCCAACTGCGCCGGTCCTCGGCCACCCCCGCGCGGGGCGGCTGGGACCGGCGCTTTGCCGTCCCGTAGGTCTCGTTCAGTAATCGTCACCCCCCAGGAGCCCCCGAATGTTCGAGGCGGTCGAGGAACTGATCGGCGAGCACGCCGATCTGGAGAAGAAGCTCGCCGACCCTTCGGTCCACGCCGACCAGGCGAACGCGCGCAAGCTGGGCAAGCGTTATGCCGAGCTGACGCCGATCGTCGGCACGTACCGCTCCTGGAAGCAGACCGGGGACGACATCCTGACCGCGCGCGAACTGGCTGCCGACGACCCGGACTTCATCGCCGAGGTCAAGGAGCTGGAGCAGCAGCGCGAGGAACTCACCGAGAAGCTGCGGCTGCTCCTGGTGCCGCGCGACCCCAGCGACGACAAGGACGTCCTCCTCGAGGTCAAGGCCGGCGCGGGCGGCGACGAGTCCGCCCTGTTCGCCGGCGACCTGCTGCGGATGTATCTGCGCTACGCCGAGCGCGTCGGCTGGAAGACCGAGATCATCGACGCCACCGAGTCCGAGCTGGGCGGCTACAAGGACGTCCAGGTCGCCGTGAAGACCAAGGGCGGCCAGGGCGCCACCGAGCCCGGACATGGCGTCTGGGCGCGGCTGAAGTACGAGGGCGGGGTGCACCGCGTGCAGCGCGTGCCCGCCACCGAGTCCCAGGGCCGTATCCACACCTCCGCGGCCGGCGTGCTGGTCACGCCCGAGGCGGAGGAGATCGACGTCGAGGTCCACGCCAACGACCTGCGCATCGACGTCTACCGCTCGTCGGGGCCGGGCGGCCAGTCCGTCAACACCACCGACTCCGCGGTCCGCATCACGCACCTGCCGACCGGCATCGTGGCCTCCTGCCAGAACGAGAAGAGCCAGCTCCAGAACAAGGAGCAGGCGATGCGTATCCTGCGCTCCAGGCTGCTGGCCGCGGCGCAGGAGGAGGCCGAGAAGGAGGCCGCGGACGCGCGCCGCAGCCAGGTCCGCACGGTGGACCGCTCCGAGAAGATCCGCACGTACAACTTCCCGGAGAACCGCATCTCGGACCACCGTGTCGGATTCAAGGCGTACAACTTGGACCAGGTGCTCGACGGTGACCTGGACGCAGTCATCCAGGCCTGTGTCGACGCCGACTCCGCCGCAAAGCTCGCGGCCGCCCAGTAACACCTCGTACGGAACGGGTGGAGGACCAGTGAACCTGCTGCTCGCCGAGGTGGCCCAGGCCACCCAGCGGCTGGCCGACGCCGGCGTGCCCTCGCCGCGCTTCGACGCGGAGGAGCTCGCCGCCTTCGTCCACGGTGTGAAGCGGGGAGAGCTGCACAACGTCAAGGACGCGGACTTCGACGCCCGTTACTGGGAGACCATCGCCCGCCGCGAGGCCCGTGAACCGCTCCAGCACATCACCGGACGGGCCTTCTTCCGCTATCTGGAGCTCCAGGTCGGCCCCGGAGTCTTCGTGCCGCGCCCCGAGACCGAGTCCGTCGTCGGCTGGGCCATAGACGCCGTACGGGCCATGGACGTCGTCGAGCCGCTCATCGTCGACCTGTGCACCGGATCGGGCGCCATCGCGCTGGCGATGGCGCAGGAGGTCCCGCGCTCGCGCGTGCACGCCGTCGAGCTCTCCGACGACGCCCTCAACTGGGCCCGGAAGAACGCCGAGGGCTCCCGCGTCACCATCCACCAGGGCAACGCGCTCACCGCGCTGCCCGAACTGGACGGCCAGGTCGACCTCGTCATCTCCAACCCGCCGTACATCCCGCTCACCGAGTGGGAGTACGTCGCTCCCGAGGCCCGCGACCACGACCCGGAGATGGCCCTGTTCTCCGGCGAGGACGGCCTGGACACCATCCGCGGCATCGAGCGCACCGCGCACCGTCTGCTGCGCCCCGGCGGTCTCGTGGTCATCGAGCACGCGGACACCCAGGGCGGCCAGGTGCCGTGGATCTTCAACGAGGAGTCCGGCTGGGCGGACGCGGCCGACCACCCCGACCTGAACAAGCGGCCGCGTTTCGCCACCGCCCGCAAGGCGATGCCGTGATCAGCTCCGCGACCGCGCAGACGACACAGACGACACAGACGACGAAGATCTTGTACGTGTACGAGGAGGCCCACTGATGGCACGGCGATACGACTGCAACGACGCGACCGACCGCACGACCGGCCTGCGCGAGGCCGCGTCCGCCGTCCGCCGCGGTGAGCTCGTCGTGCTGCCCACCGACACCGTGTACGGGATCGGCGCCGACGCCTTCAGTTCCGAGGGCGTCGCGGACCTCCTGGCGGCGAAGGGGCGTGGCCGCAACATGCCCACCCCTGTCCTCATCGGGTCCCCGAACACCCTCCACGGCCTGGTCACCGACTTCTCCGAGCAGGCCTGGGAGCTCGTCGACGCTTTTTGGCCCGGAGCGCTCACCCTCGTCGCCAAGCACCAGCCGTCGCTCCAGTGGGACCTCGGGGACACCCGTGGCACCGTCGCGATCCGGATGCCGCTGCACCCCGTCGCGATCGAACTGCTCACCGAGACCGGCCCGATGGCCGTGTCGTCCGCCAACCTCACCGGTCACCCGGCGCCCGAGGACTGCGACGCGGCGCAGGACATGCTCGGCGACTCCGTCTCCGTCTACCTCGACGGCGGTCCGACGCCGGGCATCGTGCCGTCCTCGATCGTCGACGTCACGGGCAAGGTGCCGGTTCTGCTGCGGGCGGGGGCGCTCGACGCGGACGAGCTCCGCAAAGTCGTACCCGACCTCGAGGTGGCCAATTGACCGCCCCTGAGGGGCGTGGCATAGGTGCGGCGACCGCTGTCGACACCTTCAGAATCCTCCACGTCAGCACCGGCAACGTGTGCCGCTCGCCGATCACCGAGCGGCTGACGCGGCATGCCCTCAGCGTGCGCCTCGGGGATCCGCTGACCCGCGGACTGATCGTGGAGAGCGCCGGCACCTGGGGCCACGAGGGCGCACCCATGGAGGCCAACGCCGAGGTGGTCCTCGCCGACTTCGGCGCGGACGCGACCGGGTTCGTGGGACGCGAACTGCTGGACGAGCACGTGATCCGTGCGGACCTGGTCCTCACGGCGACCCGGGACCACCGGGCGCAGGTCATCTCGATGGGGCACTCGGCGGGCCTGCGGACGTTCACGCTGAAGGAGTTCACCCGGCTCGTACGGGCGATAGACCCGGCCACGCTGCCGGACACCCGGGACGAGGGCGTCGTCGAGCGGGCGAGGGCACTCGTCAGGGCCGCGGCGGCGCTGCGCGGCTGGCTGCTGGCGCCGAGCCCCGACGCTGACGAGGTCTACGACCCCTACGGCGCACCCATCACGTTCTTCCGTTCGATCGGCGACGAGATCAACCAGGCCCTGGACCCTGTCGTCACCGCGCTGACGGGCATTCCTGCCCGGCGCTGAGGGCACCGACCGCCACCGGCCACCCGGACGGCGCGATCGCCGCGCATCGCGCGGCCCACCGGCCTACATTGGACTTCACGGCCAGCCCACGCCTGGAGCCACAGATGCCGGTCACCGCAGCACCTGACACCGCCCGCATCAGCCATCACGGTGGGGACTTCGACGCCCTGCGCCGTCAGGACCCCGAGATCGCCGAGGTGATCCTGGGGGAGGAGCAACGGCAGAGCGACAGCCTCCAGCTCATCGCGGCGGAGAACTTCACCTCGCCCGCCGTCCTCGCCGCTCTCGGCTCTCCGCTGGCCAACAAGTACGCCGAGGGCTATCCCGGCGCCCGTCACCACGGCGGCTGCGAACTCGTCGACACCGCCGAGCGGATCGCCGTCCAGCGCGCCACCGCCCTGTTCGGCGCGGAGCACGCCAATGTGCAGTCCCACTCCGGCTCCTCCGCGATCCTCGCGGCCTACGCCGCGCTGCTGCGTCCCGGCGACACCGTGCTCGCCATGGGACTGCCGTACGGCGGACACCTCACCCACGGCTCACCCGCGAACTTCTCGGGCCGCTGGTTCGACTTCGTCGGCTACGGCGTCGAGGCCGAGACCGGCGTCATCGACTACGACCAGGTGCGCTCCCTGGCCCGGCAGCACCGGCCCAAGGCAGTGGTCTGCGGCTCCATCTCCTATCCGCGTCACCCCGACTACGCGTTGTTCCGCGAGATCGCGGACGAGGTCGGCGCGTATCTGATCGCGGACGCCGCCCATCCGATGGGGCTGATCGCCGGTGGCGCGGCGCCCAATCCCGTCCCGTACGCCGATGTGGTGTGCGCCACCACGCACAAGGTGCTGCGCGGACCGCGCGGCGGCATGATCCTGTGCGGTTCGGAGCTCGCGGAGCGCATCGACCGGGCGGTGTTCCCCTTCACCCAGGGCGGCGCGCAGATGCACACGATCGCGGCCAAAGCGGTGGCCTTCGGGGAGGCGGCGACGCCGGCGTTCACGACCTACGCCCATCGGGTCGTCGCGAACGCGCGCGTACTGGCCGAGGAGCTCGCGGACGAGGGCTTCGCGGTCCTCACCGGCGGCACCGACACCCATCTGATCAGCGCGGACCCCGCGCCCCTGGGGGTGGACGGCCGGATCGCGCGCGGTCGTCTGGCCGCCGCCGGACTGGTCCTCGACACCTGTGCGCTGCCGTACGGGGACGGTCGCGGCATCCGGCTCGGGACCGCGGCCGTCACCACCCAGGGCATGGGCGAGACCGAGATGAGCCGGATCGCGTCGTTGTTCACCGCGGCGATTCGTGAAGAGGGCGAGGAGGCGAGGAAGATCCGTACGGACGTGCGTGAGATGGCCGGTAGATTTCCGCCCTACCAGAGGTAGCCGGAAGCATCTGCAACCATCTCCGGCGCCTGTATGTCCTCAACCATGGGGCGACCAGAGCTAGGGTGTGGGGCTGAGATGGCCAGCGATTCCTGTGGGGCAGCCCGTGCGTGATTACCTGCTGACGCTCTGTGTCACGGCTGCGGTGACCTATCTGCTGACCGGTCCGGTGCGGAAGTTCGCCATCGCGACCGGCGCGATGCCGGAGATCCGTGCCCGCGACGTACACCGAGAGCCGACGCCGAGACTCGGCGGCATCGCCATGTTCTTCGGCCTGTGCGCCGGTCTGCTGGTCGCCGACCATCTGCAGAACCTGAACAGCGTCTTCGAGCTGTCCAACGAACCGCGTGCGCTGCTCTCCGGAGCCGCCCTGATCTGGATCATCGGCGTCCTGGACGACAAGTTCGAGATCGACGCCCTGATCAAGCTCGGCGGACAGATGATCGCCGCGGGTGTGATGGTGATGCAGGGTCTGACGATCCTGTGGATCCCCGTGCCCGGTGTGGGAACGGTCTCGCTGACCTCCTGGCAGGGCACCCTGCTGACCGTGGCGCTCGTCGTCATCACGATCAACGCCGTGAACTTCGTCGACGGCCTGGACGGACTGGCCGCCGGCATGGTGTGCATCGCCGCCGCGGCCTTCTTCCTCTACGCCTATCGCATCTGGTTCAGCTACGGGATCGAGGCGGCGGCCCCCGCCAGCCTGTTCACCGCCATCCTGATGGGCATGTGCCTCGGCTTCCTGCCGCACAACATGCACCCGGCGCGTATCTTCATGGGCGACTCGGGATCGATGCTGATCGGTCTGGTGCTGGCGGCGGCCGCGATCTCGGTGACCGGCCAGGTGGACCCCGACGCTCTCAAGATCTTCGAGGGCAGCACCCGTGAGGCCACGCACGCGGCACTGCCGGTCTTCATCCCGCTGCTGCTGCCGCTGACGATCATCGCGATCCCGGTCGCGGACCTGGTGCTGGCGATCGTCCGACGCACCTGGAACGGCCAGTCGCCGTTCGCCGCGGACCGCGGGCATCTCCACCACCGGCTGCTGGAGATCGGGCACTCGCACAGCCGCGCGGTCCTGATCATGTACTTCTGGTCGGCGCTGATCGCGTTCGGCGTGGTCGCGTACTCCGTGCACTCGGCGTCCATGTGGATCGTGATGCTCGTCGTCGCGCTGAGCGCCGTCGGCCTGGTGCTTCTGCTGCTGCCGCGCTTCACCCCGCGGGCACCGCGCTGGGCCGAGGCGTTCGTCCCGCCCCGCTACCGCCGCCGTGCGGTGCGGCCGGCCCTCGCCCCGGCCTCGTCGGCGCACGATGCGCAGGGCGAGCCGGCCGCGTCCGGTACCGCGGTGTCCGAGGCGGCCGCGGAGCCCCAGGAGCGGACGCCGATTCCGGCGGGCGTCAACGGAGCGACAGCGATCGGCGCTCGTTCGCGCCTCCCTGACCGGCGGAAGGCCGGCACGCGCGGCTGACGGTTTCCGGTATGTCGCCTATTACCAGACATAGCGACGGCTTGTCGTGCACACACGGGCGCGTTCACTCTCATGTGTGAGAGTTGGCACACCTTCGGGTAAAGACCTCATCAAATAGTTTGTGATACCGTTCACGAGACCCGGAGACAGCGCCGAAGGACCGTAGTGCGACGGTTGGTTGGCCCCGAGACCCATCTCGGACCGGGACTACGCTCGTCCATGACGACACCACTGCCCCCACCAGCAAGCGGAGCTGCCGCCATGCCGTCCAACGACGCACGCTCACTCCTTCACACCGCCGTCCCCACCGCCGCGGCCGGCGCCATCGCCGCTGCGATCAGTGGAGTGGTCGCCGGTGGAAAAGGGGCGCTCGGCGCGGCGGTCGGCGCACTGGTGGTCATCGTCTTCATGGGGATCGGCATCGTGGTCCTCCAGCGGACCGCCAAGCAGTTCCCGCAGCTCTTCCAGGCCATGGGCCTGATGCTGTACACGACGCAGCTGCTGGTGCTCTTCATCTTCGTCGCGGCGTTCAAGGACACGACGCTGTTCAACCCCAAGGCGTTCGCCGCGACATTGGTCGCCGCCACGCTCGTCTGGGTGTCTGCGCAGGCCCGTGCCCACATGAAGGCGAAGATGCTCTACGTCGAACCCGAACCGTCTGCTCCCCGTCAGGGCGAAACGACGGGGTCCACGACGTGACAGGTAGGGCCGGTATAAATGCCCGTTCGAGACCCTGCTATCGTCCGGTGCCAACTGCGGCACTGCGGGCGCGGGCATCCGAGCTGACGCCTGCTCGACGCGAGGCTTCGATGCCTGACCGCCGCCCCCACATCCGAAACACCACTCCGGTGCCGACTCGCGGCTGCGCGCCGCTCCGACACAACGAGGTTGCCGAACCCATGCGTCACGCCGAAGGAGCCCGCGGTGAGTGCTGAACAGACCACGCTCGCCTTTGACTGGAGCTGCCGCATCATGGCCGACAACGGCTGTGGCTTTCCGGCACCGGGCCTGCACTCCTTCCTTTTCCAGCCGATCTTCACCGTCGGAGGCTTCGAGTTCAACAAGGTGATGCTGCTCGCGCTGCTCACCACGTTGGTCGTCGTCACCTTCTTCACGCTGGCTTTCGGGAAGGCAAAGGTCGTCCCCGGCAAGCTCCAGATGATCGGTGAAGCCGGCTACGACTTCGTACGCCGCGGCATCGTCTACGAGACCCTCGGCAAGCGGGAGGGCGAGAAGTACGTCCCGCTGATGGTCTCCATCTTCTTCTTCGTCTGGATCATGAACATCTGGTCCGTGATCCCGCTGGCACAGTTCCCCGTGTCATCGATCATCGCGTACCCGATCGTGCTGGCACTGATCGTCTACGTGATCTGGGTGACCCTGACGTTCAAGAAGCACGGATTCGTCGGCGGCTGGAAGAACATCACCGGCTACGACAACTCGCTCGGCCCGATCAAGTGGCTGGTCTCGTTCATCGAGTTCTTCTCGAACCTGCTGGTCCGGCCGTTCACGCACGCCGTGCGACTCTTCGCCAACATGTTCGCCGGTCACCTGATGCTGGTGATGTTCACCGTCGCCTCCTGGTACCTGCTGAACAGCTGGCTGATCCCGGCCGCCGGTGTCTCGTTCGTGATGACGATCGCCATGATCGGCTTCGAGCTCTTCGTGCAGGCCGTCCAGGCGTACGTCTTCGTCCTCCTGGCCTGCACCTACATTCAGGGCGCTCTCGCCGAGCACCACTGAGCCCTCGCCCGCACCACCAAGAAGCGTCCGGTGGCCAACCCCCACCGGTCCGTTAATGAAAAGGAAGAATCAGCATGGCTGCCACTGAGACCCTCGCCGCCGTCACCGGTTCGCTCGGCTCCATCGGCTACGGCCTCGCCGCGATCGGCCCCGGCATCGGCGTCGGCATTGTCTTCGGTAACGGCACCCAGGCTCTTGCCCGTCAGCCCGAGGCTGCCGGCCTGATCCGTGCCAACCAGATCCTTGGTTTCGCCTTCTGTGAGGCGCTCGCCCTCATCGGCATCGTTCTGCCGTTCGTTTACGGTCAGTGATCCTCGTTTCGCTGACCACTTTCGACGAAAGGCATTGATGTGATCGCCAACATCGTTCAGCTGGCGGCCGGGGAAGAGCAGAACCCGCTCATTCCTCCGGGCCCCGAGCTGCTTGTCGGCCTGATCGCCTTCGCCATCGTCTTCTTCTTCTTCGCGAAGAAGCTCCTCCCGAACATCAACAAGGTTCTGGAAGAGCGTCGCGAGGCCATCGAAGGCGGCATGGAGAAGGCCGATGCGGCCAAGATCGAGGCCGAGAGCGTCCTTGAGCAGTACAAGGCTCAGCTTGCCGAGGCCCGTCATGAAGCCGCTCGTATGCGCCAGGAGGCGAACGAGCAGGGCACCGCGATCATCCAGGAGATGAAGGCGGAAGGCCAGCGGCAGCGTGAGGAGATCATCGCGGCCGGCCACGCCCAGATCGAGGCCGACCGCAAGGCTGCGGCTGCCGCGCTGCGTCAGGACGTGGGCACGCTCGCGACCGAGCTGGCGGGCAAGCTCGTGGGTGAGTCCCTCGAGGACGTCGCCCGGCAGAGCCGGACCATCGACCGCTTCCTCGACGACCTCGAGGAGAAGGCCGAGGCCGCGCGATGAACGGAGCGAGCCGCGAGGCACTGGCTGCCGCACGCGAGTCCCTCGACGCGCTGACGGACAACACGTCCGTCGACGCGGCGAAGCTCGCCGAGGAGCTGGCCGCCGTCACCGCGCTGCTCGACCGCGAGGTGTCGCTGCGTCGGGTCCTGACCGACCCGGCGCAGGCCGGCGAGGCGAAGGCCGAGCTGGCGGCGCGCCTGCTGAGCGGTCAGGTCGGTGGCGAGACCGCTGATCTGGTCTCCGGCATGGTCCGCTCCCGCTGGTCGAGGTCGCGCGACCTGGTCGACGCGATCGAGGAGCTGGCGGCCACCGCCGAGCTCATCGCCGCGCAGCGCAGGGGCGTGCTCGACAACGTCGAGGACGAGCTGTTCCGGTTCAGCCGGATCGTCGCGTCCAACACCGAGCTCCGGGCCGCGCTGACCGACAAGTCGGTGTCGCCGTCCCGCAAGGCGGAGCTGCTGCGCAGCCTGCTGGGCGGCAAGGCGGATCCGGCCACCGAGCGACTGGTCGTGAGTCTTGTGACCGCGCCCCGGGGACGTAGCCTGGAGCAGGGACTCGACTCCCTGTCCAAGCTCGCTGCCGGGCGCAGGGAGCGGACGGTCGCGGTCGTCACCTCGGCTGTCCCGCTCACCGACCGGCAGAAGCAGCGCCTCGGTGCCGCTCTGGCGAAGCTGTACGGCCGCGACATGCACCTGAACCTGGACGTGGACCCCGAGGTCCTCGGCGGGATCTCGGTGCGGGTCGGCGACGAGGTCATCAACGGCACCATCGCGGACCGCCTCGACGAGGTGGCCCGTCGCATGGCCGGCTGACCCGGCCGCCACTAACTGAACACGACAGACGAGCAGTACCAGCGGCCCGGTTGGGCCGTGCAGAAATTGCAGAAGATTCCTGGGGGTCGGCCCCCAGACCCCCTAAGAAACTTCGGGCCCAACAAGGAGAGCAGGGAACCCAGATGGCGGAGCTCACGATCCGGCCGGAGGAGATCCGGGACGCGCTGGAGAACTTTGTCCAGTCGTACAAGCCGGACGCGGCCTCGCGCGAGGAGGTCGGGACGGTCAGCGTTGCCGGCGACGGCATCGCGAAGGTCGAGGGTCTGCCCTCGGCCATGGCGAACGAGCTGCTGAAGTTCGAGGACGGAACCCTCGGTCTCGCCCTCAACCTCGAGGAGCGCGAGATCGGTGCAGTCGTCCTCGGCGAGTTCAGCGGTATCGAGGAGGGACAGCCGGTGCGCCGCACCGGAGAGGTCCTCTCCGTCGGCGTCGGCGAGGGCTACCTCGGCCGTGTCGTCGACCCGCTCGGCAACCCGATCGACGGCCTCGGCGAGATCGAGACCGACGGACGCCGCGCCCTGGAGCTGCAGGCCCCTGGCGTCATGATCCGTAAGTCGGTGCACGAGCCGATGCAGACCGGCTACAAGGCCGTCGACGCCATGGTGCCGATCGGCCGCGGTCAGCGTCAGCTGATCATTGGTGACCGTCAGACCGGCAAGACCGCTCTGGCCGTCGACACGATCATCAACCAGCGCGACAACTGGCGCTCGGGCGACGTGAACAAGCAGGTGCGCTGCATCTACGTCGCCATCGGCCAGAAGGGCTCCACCATCGCGTCCGTGCGCGGTGCCCTGGAGGAGGCCGGCGCCCTGGAGTACACGACCATCGTCGCCGCCCCGGCGTCCGACCCGGCCGGCTTCAAGTACCTGGCGCCGTACACGGGCTCGGCCATCGGCCAGCACTGGATGTACGCCGGCAAGCACGTCCTGATCATCTTCGACGACCTGTCGAAGCAGGCCGACGCCTACCGCGCCGTGTCGCTGCTGCTGCGCCGTCCGCCGGGCCGTGAGGCGTACCCCGGTGACGTCTTCTACCTGCACTCGCGTCTGCTGGAGCGCTGCGCCAAGCTCTCCGACGACATGGGCGCCGGTTCGATGACCGGTCTGCCGATCGTCGAGACCAAGGCGAACGACGTGTCGGCGTTCATCCCGACCAACGTCATCTCCATCACCGACGGCCAGTGCTTCCTGGAGTCCGACCTGTTCAACGCGGGCCAGCGCCCGGCGCTGAACGTCGGTATCTCGGTCTCCCGTGTCGGTGGCTCCGCCCAGCACAAGGCCATGAAGCAGGTCTCCGGCCGTCTTCGCGTGGACCTCGCCCAGTACCGCGAGCTGGAGGCGTTCGCCGCCTTCGGTTCCGACCTGGACGCGGCCTCCAAGGCGCAGATGGAGCGCGGCAAGCGCATGGTCGAGCTGCTGAAGCAGGGCCAGTACCAGCCGATGCCCGTCGAGGAGCAGGTCGTCTCCGTCTGGGCCGGTACCACCGGCAAGATGGACGACGTTCCGGTCCAGGACATCCGGCGCTTCGAGGCCGAGCTGCTCGAGTACCTGCGCCGCGAGCGCAAGGAGCTGCTGACCAGCATCGCCGAGGGCGGCAAGATGTCGGACGACACCCTGCAGTCCATCGCCGACGCGATCACCGCCTTCAAGCGGCAGTTCGAGACCGCGGACGGCCAGCTTCTGGGCGACGACGCTCCGGTCAGCACGAGCAAGTGACGACGGAAGGGACCTGACTCATGGGAGCCCAGCTCCGGGTCTACAAGCGTCGCATCAAATCCGTCACCGCGACCAAGAAGATCACCAAGGCGATGGAGATGATCGCCGCCTCGCGCATCGTCAAGGCGCAGCGCCAGGTGTCGGCCTCCACCCCGTACGCGACCGAGCTCACCCGCGCGGTGACCGCGGTGGCCACGGGGTCGAACACCCAGCACCCCCTCACCACCGAGGTGGAGTCCCCGGTCCGCGCCGCGGTTCTGCTCATCACGAGCGACCGCGGTCTGGCCGGCGGCTACTCCGCCAACGCCATCAAGGCGGCGGACCAGCTCACCGAGCGGCTCCAGGGCGAGGGCAAGGAGGTCGTCAGCTACATCGTCGGCCGCAAGGGTGTCTCGTACTACGGCTTCCGTGAGCGCACGGTCACGGAGTCGTGGACCGGATTCACCGACAACCCGACGTACGCGGACGCCAAGAAGGTTGCCGCACCGCTGATCGAAGCAGTCCAGCAGGACACGGCCGAGGGCGGCGTGGACGAGCTCCACATCGTCTTCACCGAGTTCGTCTCGATGCTGACGCAGACGCCGGTGCAGAACCGGCTGCTGCCGCTCAGCATCGAGCAGGCGGCGGAGGAGAGCGGCACCAAGGGGGAGATTCTGCCCCTGTTCGACTTCGAGCCGTCGGCGGAGGACGTCCTCGACGCCCTGCTGCCGCGCTACGTCGAGAGCCGGATCTACAACGCGCTGCTCCAGGCCGCTGCTTCCAAGCACGCTGCCACCCGCCGCGCGATGAAGTCGGCGACCGACAACGCCGGGGAGCTCATCAAGAGCCTCTCCCGGCTTGCCAACGCGGCCCGCCAGGCCGAAATCACCCAGGAAATCAGCGAGATCGTCGGTGGCGCCAGCGCCCTGGCCGACGCGACCGCGGGGAGTGACAAGTAATGACGACGACAGTTGAGACGGCCGTTGCCACGGGCCGCGTCGCCCGGGTCATCGGCCCGGTCGTCGACGTGGAGTTCCCCGTCGACGCGATGCCGGAGATCTACAACGCGCTCACCGTCGAGGTGGCCGACCCGGCCGAGGACGGCAAGCTCAAGACGCTGACCCTCGAGGTCGCCCAGCACCTCGGCGAGGGCCTGGTCCGCGCGATCTCGATGCAGCCCACCGACGGTCTGGTCCGCCAGGCCACGGTGACGAACACCGGTGCGGGCATCACCGTCCCGGTCGGCGACTTCACCAAGGGCAAGGTGTTCAACACCCTCGGTGAGGTGCTGAACGTCCCCGAGGCGAACAGCGAGACCACCGAGCGCTGGCCGATCCACCGCAAGGCGCCCAGCTTCGACCAGCTCGAGTCCAAGACCGAGATGTTCGAGACCGGCATCAAGGTCATCGACCTTCTCACCCCGTACGTCAAGGGTGGAAAGATCGGTCTGTTCGGTGGTGCCGGTGTCGGCAAGACCGTTCTGATCCAGGAAATGATCTACCGCGTCGCCAACAACCACGACGGTGTGTCGGTGTTCGCGGGCGTCGGTGAGCGTACTCGTGAGGGCAACGACCTCATCGAGGAAATGACCGAGTCCGGCGTCATCGACAAGACGGCGCTTGTCTTCGGTCAGATGGACGAGCCCCCGGGCACGCGTCTTCGCGTCGCGCTGGCCGGTCTGACCATGGCGGAGTACTTCCGCGATGTGCAGAAGCAGGACGTGCTCTTCTTCATCGACAACATCTTCCGGTACACCCAGGCCGGCTCCGAGGTGTCCACCCTGCTCGGCCGTATGCCGTCCGCGGTGGGTTACCAGCCGAACCTGGCCGACGAGATGGGTCTGCTGCAGGAGCGCATCACCTCGACGCGTGGTCACTCGATCACGTCGATGCAGGCGATCTACGTCCCCGCGGACGACCTGACCGACCCGGCCCCGGCCACCACCTTCGCCCACCTCGACGCGACGACGGTTCTCTCCCGTCCGATCTCCGAGAAGGGCATCTACCCGGCCGTGGACCCGCTGGACTCCACGTCCCGCATCCTGGACCCGCGCTACATCACGCAGGAGCACTACGACACGGCGACCCGTGTCAAGGGTGTCCTGCAGAAGTACAAGGACCTCCAGGACATCATCGCGATTCTCGGTATCGACGAGCTGGGCGAGGAGGACAAGCTCGTTGTCCACCGTGCCCGTCGCGTGGAGCGCTTCCTGTCCCAGAACACCCACGTCGCCAAGCAGTTCACCGGCGTGGACGGCTCGGACGTGCCGCTCGACGAGTCGATCACCGCGTTCAACGCGATCTGCGACGGAGAGTACGACCACTTCCCCGAGCAGGCGTTCTTCATGTGCGGTGGCATTGAGGACCTCAAGGCCAACGCCAAGGAGCTCGGCGTCTCCTGAGTCCCGTGACTCGTGAAAGGGGGCGGGGTCCGTCCCGCCCCCTTTCGTACGCCCCGTAGAATTGACCCAACACCCGGCAGAACCGCCGGGTGGTGACCCGAGGAGCCACCCTTGGCTGCTGAGCTGCACGTCGAGCTGGTCGCCGCTGACCGGCAGGTATGGTCCGGCGAGGCCACCCTGGTCGTCGCGCGCACCACGTCCGGCGACATCGGCGTCATGCCCGGTCACCAGCCGCTGCTCGGTGTGCTGGAGTCGGGCCCGGTGACCATCCGTACAAGCTCTGAAGGCGGAGCCGGGACTGTCGTCGCCGCTGTGCACGGCGGTTTCATCTCCTTCGCCGACAACAAGCTCTCGCTGCTGGCGGAGATTGCCGAGCTGGCGGACGAGATCGATGCCCAGCGCGCCGAGCGTGCGCTGGAGCGCGCAAAGTCCGACGACGACGCCGCCGCAGAGCGCCGTGCCGACGTCCGACTGCGTGCGGTGGCGGTGCGCTGAGCACCCCGCCGACAGTTGTCGCCCTCAGCCGCGGCCCGGACTGGACACCTCCAGACCGTGTCGCGGCTGAGGCAATGCAGGCGCACATGGGAACACCGGTGCGGACCATGACGAGATCGATGCGAGGAGGTCGGTGGAGATGTTCCTCGCTCTGCTTGTGAGCGGTCTGGTCTTCGTTGTGCTGGTGGGGATCGGGCTCTTCGTCTTCGGTCTGCGCCGTCGCCTGATCCAGCGTTCCGGCGGCACCTTCGACTGCAGCCTGCGCTGGAACGTCCTGGACGAGTCGGATCTTTCCGGCAAGGGCTGGGTGTACGGCGTCGCGCGGTACAGCGGCGACCGGATCATGTGGTTCCGCGTCTTCTCCTACTCTCCGCGTCCCCGCCGGGTCCTGGAGCGCTCCGCCATCGAGGTCGTGGCCCGCCGCACTCCGGAGGGCGAGGAGGAGCTGGCGCTGCTGTCCGACGCGATCGTGCTGGGCTGTGTCCACCGGGGTACGCGTCTGGAGCTCGCGATGAGCGAGGACGCGCTGACCGGTTTCCTCGCCTGGCTGGAGGCGGCGCCTCCCGGGCAGAGGGTGAACGTCGCGTAGGGCACCGGGCGTGCGTCGGACATGAAGAAGCCGGGGTGGACGGGGACGGACCCGTTCCACCCCGGCTTCGGTCTGTCTACCGCAGTCCGGTGTGGACCGCGTTGGCGAGTTCACCGTTGGCGGTGTCGCCGCTGAACTCCCAGTAGAAGGCGCCCTTGAGGCCCTGGCTCTTCACCCAGGACATCTTGGTGCCGATCGTGGCGGGGGTGTCGTAGCTCCACCAGTTGCTGCCGCACTTGGCGTAGGCGGTGCCGGCGATGGTGCCGGTGGACGGGCACGTCACCTTGAGGACCTTGTAGTCCTCGTTGCCCGGCTCGTAGGTGCCGGGGGCCGGGCCGGTGGCGGTGCCGCCGGGGGTGGCCTGGGTGACGCCGGTCCAGCCGCGGCCGTAGAAGCCGATGCCGAGGTTCAGCTTGCTGCCGCTGATGCCCTTGCCCTTGAGCTTGGTGATGGCGGCCTCGGAGGTGAAGCCCTCCTGCGGGATGCCCGCGTACGAGGTGAGCGGGGAGTGCGGGGCCGTCGGGCCCTGGGCGGCCCAGGTGCCGAAGAAGTCGTACGTCATGACGTTGTAGAAGTCGACGTACTGGGCGGCGCCCGCGTAGTCGGCCGCGTCCAGCTTGCCGCCGTTGGTGCCGTCGGCGGAGATGGCGGCGGTGACGAGGTTGCCCGAGCCGAACCGGGCGCGCATGGCCTGCATGACGTTCTTGAGCGACGCGGGGCCGGAGGTGTCACAGGTCAGACCGCAGGCGTTCGGGTACTCCCAGTCCAGGTCGATCCCGTCGAAGACATCGGCCCAGCGCGGGTCCTCCACCAGCTGGTAGCAGGACTCGGCGAACGCGGCCGGATTGGCCGCGGCCTGGCCGAAGCCGCCGGACCAGGTCCAGCCGCCGAAGGACCACAGGACCTTGATGTTCGGGTACTGGGCCTTGAGCTTGCGCAGCTGGTTGAAGTTGCCGCGCAGCGGCTGGTCCCAGGTGTCGGCCTTGCCGTCGACGCTCTGGTCGGCGGTGTAGGCCTTGTCGTAGTCGGCGAAGGCGTCACCGATGGTGCAACGGCCGCCCTGGACGTTGCCGAAGGCGTAGTTGATGTGGGTGATCTTGGCCGCGGTGCCGGAGCTCACCAGGTTCTTCACGTGGTAGTTGCGCTGGTAGACGCCCCAGTTGGTGAAGTAGCCGAGCTTGACCTTGTCGCCCGGTCCGGGGTCGGTCCCGCCGCCGGTGGTCCGCACCGCGCGGGAGCCGCTGACCGGTCCCGTCTGGTCGGCGCTGTCGCGTGCCTGGATGGCGTACGAGTAGTCCGTGCCGGCGGTGAGTCCGGTGTTGGTGTACGTGAGTCCGGTGACCGTGGCGACCCGGGTGCCGTCGCGGAGCACGTCGTAGTTCTTGATGCCCTTGTCGTCGGTCGCCGCCGCCCAGCTGAGGGTCACCGCGGTGTTGGTGATGCTGGAGGCGGAGGGGGTGCCGGGTGCGGAGGGCGGGTTGTCGCCCGGGAGGCTGCCGCCGTCGCAGGAGGCGCCGTTGAGCTTGCAGCCGGAGGGGGAGCCGCTGCCGGTGCCGTTGAAGCCGAAGGAGACGGAGGCGCCGGGGGCGAGGGAGCCGTTCCAGGCCTTGTTCTTGGCGGTCCAGTGGGTGCCGGAGCTGGTGACGTCCGCGTCCCACGCGGAGGTGACCGCGGTACCGGCGGGGAAGTCCCACTCGACGGTCCAGGAGCTCAGCGAGGTGGTTCCGGTGTTCTTCACCGTCCACTTGCCTTCGAACCCGGAGCCCCAGTCGGAGGTCTTGGCGTAGGTGGCGGTTGCCGAGGGTGCGGCCTCGGCCGGGGAGGCGAGGCCGACCATGGCGGCCAGGGGGAGCAGGAGGGCGGTGAGTCCCGCCGTCGCTCTGGATCTGAATCTTCCACCGGTGCGGGAGGTGCTCGTTCTCAAGGGGTGCTCCTCGAGTTGCGGACGGACAGGGACGGGTCGGTCCGAGCAGGCACGCGAGCGGGGCTCACCGCAGCGTGCTGTGCGGTGAGAGTAGGAAGGTCTGGACCAATCGTCAATAGGTCCAGACCAAAGGCGGGCCAACTCCGGGCGGATCCCCGCTCAGACGCCCAACTCCTGCGCGAGAACGGCTGCTTGGACCCGGCTGCGCAGCTCCAGCTTCCCCAGCAGCCTGCTGACATGGGTCTTCACGGTCGCCTCCGCCATCAGAAGGCGGGTCGCGATCTCGGCGTTGGACAGTCCCTCGCCCAGACAGCCGAGGACCTCACGTTCCCGGCGGGTGAGCACGTCGAGGATCGCCGGGTCGGGTGCGTCGGGGGAGCGTACGGGCCGGGGGGCGGCGAACTCCGCGATCAGCCGCCGGGTCACGGCCGGCGCGATCAGTCCCTCGCCGCGGGCCACCGTGCGCACCGCCTCCAGCAGATCGTGGGCGTCCGTGTTCTTCAGCAGAAACCCCGCCGCCCCCGCCCGCAGGGCCCCGAAGACGTACTCGTCCAGATCGAAGGTCGTCAGCACCAGCACGTCCGCGAGCTTTTCCTCGACGACCTGACGCGTTGCCGCAACGCCGTCCAGCCGCGGCATCTGCACATCCATCAGCACCAGATCGGGCCGCAGCTCGCGCGCCAGACGCACCGCCTCCTCGCCGTTGGCCGCCTCACCGACGACCTCGATGTCCGGCGCACTGCCGAGGATGAGCACCAGCCCCGCCCGCACCGCGCTCTGGTCCTCCGCGACGAGCACGCGTACGCGCCCTGCTCCCTGCGTCATGCCGACGGCTCTCCTTCGTCCCGTACGGGCAGCACCGCCCGTACGCACCAGATCTTCTCCGGACCCTGCGGCGGCCCTTCGGCGGGTCCTGCCTCGAACTCCCCGTCCAGCAGGGCCACCCGCTCCCGCATACCGACCAGGCCCGCTCCCGAACCCGGCGCGCGCGGACCGGGCCGGCGGCCGAAGGGGCTGGTCACCGTGACGGTGAGGGCCCGGCCCGACGCATGGGCCAGGGCGATGCGGACCTGCCCCGACTCCGCGTGCTTGAGGGCGTTCGTCAGCGACTCCTGCACGATCCGGTACGCCGCCAGTTCCACCGGCGCGGGCAGCCTGACGCCGTTCTCGCGCCGGTCGTCGAGCGCGAAGTCGAACCCGCTGCCCGAGCCGTTCGTACGGGCCTGCTCGACCAGCGACTCCAGTCCGTCGAGCGTCGGCGCGGCGGCCGGCTCCTTGTCGTCGCTGCTGTCCCGCAGCAGACCGATCAGCCGGCGCATCTCCGCGAGCCCCTGGACGCTGTTCTCGCGGATCACCTCCAGCGCGCCCTGGGTGGTCTTCGGATCGTCGAGCGAGAGCGCGGCGGTGGAGTGGATGGCGATGGCGGAGAGGTGGTTGGCGACCATGTCGTGCAGTTCCCGCGCCATCCGGGCGCGCTCGGCGGTCACGGCCTGGACCCGGTCCATCTCGGCGAGCAGCGCGGTCTGCTCGGCCCGCAGCTTCGCCGCCTCGGCGGCCTCGCGGTGATTGCGGATGATCGCGCCGGTGGTGGCCGGGGCGAAGCTGACCAGACCGGTGACCACGCCCAGCAGCAGCCCGGCCGGGTCGCGGAACCAGGCGAGGAAGGTGATGGTCGAGGCGACCGTGATCAGCCCGGTGATCACCGGGACCCGGCGGGCGGTGCCGGGTGATCCGTAGACCACCGACGCGTAGACGAGGTCCGTGAACATCAGCACGGTGAAGAGGTTCCCGACCGTGAACTGGTCGGCCACCACCATCACCGTCCCGGCCAGCAGGCAGGTGCGCGGCATGGTCCTGCGCAGCAGCTCCAGGAACGCCGTCACGCCGAGCGGCACCAGGGCCGCCCACGGGGGCAGGAGGTCCCGGTTCTCCGTGATGTGCAGCCCGAACGACCACAGCACGACACCGCCGAAGAGCATGGCCACGGCCAGGAGCACATCGTCGCGGTGAGGGCGGGGGAAGGTCACCACCCCATGAAACACGGCGGCGGACATCTGCCGCCTCCCCGTGCGGGGTGAGCCGCGGCTACATCGAAGGATGCAGCGCCACTTCCTCACTGCCGACGACGCCCGGCGGCCGGGCGGCCGGGACGCTGGAAGCAACGAAGGGAGAGTGCCGTGATCGTCACGCTGATCGTGATCTGCGAGGTCGGCTTCTGGGTGCTGCTGGCCGCAGGGCTCGCCACGCGCTATCTGCTGAAGATGCCGCGTGCCGGTATGGCCCTGCTGCTGTGCGAACCGCTGCTGGAGGTCGTCCTGCTGGTCGTGACCGCACTCGACCTGAAGAACGGGGGAGAGCCGAGCTGGAAGCACGGACTGGCCGCGCTCTACATCGGCTACACGGTCGGACACGGCCACCGCACCATCACCTGGCTCGACGGCCACGCCGCCCACCGCTTCGGCGGCGCCCCGCCGCCGGTGAAGCCGCCGCGCCACGGCATGGCGCGGGCGAAGCACGAGGCCAAGGTGTGGACCGGCACGCTGATCGCCGCCGTCGTCGCCACGGCACTGCTCCAGCTCGCCGTCTGGTACGTGGACGACCCGAGCCGGACCGGTCCGCTGCAGAGCTGGATGTACGTCGCCTGGCGCACCGCGGGCATCCACGGCCTGATCGCTCTCACATACGCGATCTGGCCCAAGAAGGCCCCGGCGGCCGAGGCGGCGTCCGACCGCGAACCGGTCCGGGTGGAGCGTCGGTGACTGTCCCGGGGAGCCGGCCCCGGTGGGGGGAGCCGGTCAGCGCTCCCCGCCCGGGACCCACAGCACGTCGCCGGTCTCCTTGTTCGCCGTCCTCGCGAGGATGAACAGCAGATCGGAGAGGCGGTTGAGGTAGGTCGCGGTGAGCGGGTTCATGGTCTCGCCGTGCACCTCCAGCGCCGCCCACGTCGAGCGCTCCGCACGCCGGACGACCGTGCAGGCGTGGTGCAGCAGGGCCGCCCCGGGGGTCCCGCCCGGCAGGATGAAGCTGCGCAGCTTCTCCAGCTCGTCGTTGAACCGGTCGCAGTCCGCTTCGAGACGGTCGATGTAGAACTGCTCGACCCGCAGCGGCGGGTACTCGGGGTCGGCCACCACCGGGGTCGACAGGTCGGCGCCCACGTCGAAAAGATCGTTCTGGACCCGGACCAGGACTGCGACGACCTCGTCCGGAAGCTGCCCCAGCGCGACCGCGGTGCCGAGAACGGCGTTGGCCTCGTTGGCGTCCGCGTACGCGGAGATCCGCAGATCGGTCTTGGCGGTCCTGCTCATGTCGCCGAGAGCCGTCGTGCCCTGGTCGCCGGTACGGGTGTAGATGCGCGTCAGATTGACCATGTGGCCAGCCTAGTTACGCACCGGCCCGGCGGAAGACACGTGTGCCGACCGTCACGGCGGCACCGGTGAGTGAGAGGGCGACGAGCGCTCCGTAGAGCATGGAGGCCGTGGCGTACTGGCCGACGTACGCGTCCCGCATCGCGTCCACCAGATAGCGGAACGGCATCAGATGCGAGAGCACGTCCAGCCACCCCGGCGCCAGGGTCATCGGCAGCATCAGCCCGGAGAGCAGCATCGACGGCATGGCGAGCGCGTTGATCACCGGCCCGAACTCCTGTGGGGTGCGGACCTTCAGTGCCAGCGCGTACGACAGCGAGGCGAGCGAGAGCGTCAGCAGACCGACGAAGGCGAAACCGATGAGGGCTCCGGCGAGCGGTACGCGCAGTCCCATGACCAGAGCGGCCAGCACCAGCAGGACGCCCTGGAAGACGAAGAGCACGGCGTCGCGCAGGACCCGGCCGAGCAGCAGCGCCAGCCGGCTGACGGGGGTGACGCGCATCCGCTCCACCACGCCGTGGTTCTTCTCGATGATGACCGCGAATCCGGCGAAGGAGGCGCCGAACAGTCCGAGCTGGAGCAGCAGCCCCGGCACCAGGACCTGCCAGGAACTGCCGTTTGAGGACAGAGGCACGCCGGTGAGCAGAGGGCCGAAGAAGAGCAGGTAGAGCAGCGGCATCAGTACGCCGAAGAGGATCTGGAAGGGGGAGCGCAGGGTCTGCCGGGCGTACCGCCCGAAGATCAGCGCGGTGTCGGAGACGAGTGCAGACATGAGGAGTCCTGGAGGGGGGTTCAGACAGCTACGGGGGTGGCGTCGACGGGCGCGGGTCCGCGCCCGGTGATCGCGAGGAAGGCGTCCTGGAGCGTGGCCTCGGGCGAGCCCGCGTACCGCGCCTTCAGCGCCGCCGGGGTGCCCTCGGCGGCGACGACGCCGTGGTCGACGACGACGATCCGGTCCGCGAGCGCGTCGGCCTCGTCGAGGTAGTGGGTCGTCAGGACGACCGTCGTGCCGTGGTCGTCGCGCAGCCGGCGTACGAGATCCCACAGGTCGTTGCGGCTGCCGGGGTCGAGTCCGGTGGTCGGCTCGTCCAGGAACAGCACCGCGGGCCGGTGCACGAGGCCCATCGCGATGTCGAGCCGGCGGCGCTGGCCGCCGGACAGGGCGGCGGTCCTGCGGTCGAGGAGTCCGCGGAAGCCGAGCTCGTCCGCCAGTTCCTCCGCCCGCGCGGCGGCCACCTCCTTGGACAGCCGGTAGAGCCGCCCCTGGGTGACCAGCTCCTCCCGGACGCCGACCTGGGGGTCGAGGCCGCCGGACTGGGCGACGTAGCCGGCCTTGCGGCGGACGCCCGCCGGATCGCGGACCAGGTCGCAGCCGGCGACGGTGGCCGCTCCGCCGGTGGGCGGGAGCAGCGTGGTGAGCATCCTCAGGGTGGTGGTCTTCCCCGCGCCGTTCGGCCCGAGGAAGCCGAGGATCTCGCCGCTCCGGACGGTGAGGTCGATGCCGCGCACCGCCTCCACGGGTCCGTTCTTCGTGCGGAAGGTCCGGGAGAGCCCGGCCGTACTGATGATTGCCATGGGGCACAGAAAAACAGAATCCCTTAAATTTTGCAATGACACCAAGTTTTGGTTCTGGCCAAGAAAGCTACGATGACGCCATGGCCGAGGGACTGAGAGAGCGCAAGAAGCGGCAGACCAGACAGCACATCTCGGACGTCGCGACCGGTCTGTTCCTCCAGCGCGGCTTCGACGCGGTCACCATCGCCGAGATCGCCGAGGCCGCCGATGTGTCGGTCAACACCGTCTACAACTACTTCCCGGCCAAGGAGGAGCTCTTCCTCGACCGCAGCCGCGGCGTCGTCGACCGGCTCTCCCGGTGGGTGCGCGGCAGACGTGCCGGAGAGTCGGCGGCCGACGCCGTCCTGCGCGAACTGCGCGAGGCCGTCGAGAGTGTTTCGCCCACCGTCGGACTTTTCGACGGCTACGCGGACTTCATGAACGTCATCACCGAGGCGCACACCCTGCGTTCGCGGCTGTGGGCCATACAGCAGGAGAGCCTCCTCGATCTGGAGGACACGATGCGACAGGAGGCTGACCCCGCGGACGGCGACCTGCTGCCCTCCCTGGTCGCCGGTCAGCTCTCCTGGCTGCACAGCACGGTGCTCGGCTGGATCGGTACGGAGATGGTCAAGCGGCGGCCGGCCGCCGAGGTGTCCCGTGAAGCCCTCGTCCTCCTGGACGAGATGGAGGAGCTGCTGGGTGAGCGGGTCCTTCGCTACGCGGTCCGCACCGCGGAATGACGCGTACCAGTGTGATGTCCGTCATCTGAGACGTGACGCGCATCTCTTCGCCGCCACACGGCACCTCACGAACGCTAACCTCCGCCGGAGAGGCGAAATGTAAACAGGTGTTAAGGGGTGTCGCAGTGGCCAGGAAGCTCGCCGTCATCGGGGCCGGACTCATGGGGTCCGGTATCGCGCAGGTCTCTGCCCAGGCGGGCTGGGACGTGGTTCTGCGTGATGTCACCGACGAGGCGCTGACCCGCGGCAAGGACGGCATCAAGGCCTCGTACGAGAAGTTCGTCTCCAAGGGCAAGCTCGAAGCGTCCGACGCGGAAGCCGCGTTGGCGCGCATCACCACCACGACCGACCTGGACGCCGTCGCCGACGCCGACATCGTCGTGGAGGCGGTCTTCGAGAAGCTCGAGGTCAAGCACGAGATCTTCCGTGCGCTGGACAAGCTCGTACGCGACGACGCCGTGCTGGCGTCCAACACGTCCGCCATCCCGATCACCAAGATCGCGGCCGTGACGGAGCGTCCGGAACGCGTCGTGGGCGCCCACTTCTTCTCTCCCGTCCCGATGATGCAGCTGTGCGAACTCGTGCGCGGCTACAAGACCAGCGACGAAACCCTCGCCACCACACGGGAGTTCGCCGAGTCCGTCGGGAAGACCTGCATCGTCGTCAACCGCGACGTCGCCGGCTTCGTGACCACCCGTCTCATCTCGGCGCTCGTGGTCGAGGCCGCGAAGCTCTACGAGTCGGGCGTCGCCTCCGCGGAGGACATCGACATCGCCTGCAAGCTGGGCTTCGGCCACGCCATGGGGCCGCTCGCGACCGCCGACCTGACGGGCGTGGACATCCTGCTGCACGCGACGAGCAACATCTACACCGAGTCCCAGGACGAGAAGTTCGCGCCGCCGGAGCTGATGCGCCGGATGGTGGACGCCGGTGACATCGGCCGCAAGAGCGGGCAGGGCTTCTACAAGCACTGATCCTCCAGAACCGATGTGGCATCACCCCATGGGGTGAATTCAGTATCGGTTCGCTTACAAACAGCAACCACTCGGCCCACGCGGCAGTCAGTTGTTGCAAGACAGAAGAGCAGCCAGAGCAGACAGAGTCAGTCACAGGGCACTGAAGCACTCTCGGGGAGCGCATATGCACATCAGGGGCGACCACGCCGAGCTGGTCGTCGGGGGCCGCCTCGACGTCCGCAGCGCGGCGGACGCCCGTACGGTCCTGCACTCGGCCGTCGACGACGGAGTCGGCGACCTGGTGCTCGACCTGACCGACCTCGACTCCTGGGACGCCACCGGGCTCGGGGTCATCATGGGCGCCCACCGGCGTGCCGGCCGATGCGGGCGAAGACTGGTTCTGCGCGGAGTGCCGCCGCAGATGCAGCGCCTGCTGGTGGCCACCCGACTGCACCGCATCCTCGCGATCGAGGGCGGCCTCGCCGCCGAGTCGCTGCCGCGGGTCTGACGCCCCGGACGGAGTTGCCCGGGTTGGGGCGGAATCGCTCCTTCCGGGGATGAACGTTCCGCCGGGTGCGCACCGTGCGGCACCTCGCAATCCTCACGAGAATGTGACGTCCCGGGCGGGGCGGCACCCCCCTGGTTCGGCGTTACCCTGCAACCGTCTAGGGTTCGGTCGCCCGCCGTTTTGACGAACCCACGCGGCGGGCACCGGACCCGAAGCGACAGCGGGGCGTGCAGAGTGGCCGGGAGGGACATCGGCACGTGGCTCCGCCACAGAGTCAACAGAATCTTGGCGGGGACGAACCTATGCGAAGCCGCATCTGGGGGGCTTGAACCATGGACAAGGACAGTTTCGGCGAGGGCGCGGGCCAGCCGCGCCCGCCGCGCGACCCCGGCACGCCCGACTTCGGACAGCACGTGCCCGCGCTCGCGCGCACCGTTCGGATCGTCGCGGGCGACTTCCTGCTCACCGTCAATCCCGTCGACGGCAGCGAGATAGAACCCTGCCCGCCGGGAGAGGCGCCGGTCGCGCCGGTCCGCCACACCGCCGAGGAACGGGCCGAGCTCCAGCGCGCCGCGCAGCCGCCCGTGCCACCCGGCCCGCCCGCGCCGCGGCTCCCGCTGCTGGAGCGCGACGAGGAACGCGAGCGGCTGGTGCGGCTGCTGGGCCGAGGACGCTCCGTACGCCTGTCGGGGCCCTCGGGCTCCGGGCGCAGCGCTCTGCTCGACACCGTCGCCGAGGACTGCGCCACGCTCGCACCCGACGGCGTCGTACGCCTGAACGGACTGCACCGCACCCCGACGGATCTGCTGCACGAACTGTTCGCGGCCGTGTACAAGGCGCCGCAGCGGCGGCCCGACCGTGCGAGCCTGCTGACGCACATCCGGGAGATAGGCGCGATCGTCGTCCTCGACGATCTCGACTTCGGCGGCGCGTCGCTCACCGAACTGCTCGACGCGGCCCCCGAGTGTGCCTTCCTCCTCGCCGCCACCCCCGACGTCCCGGCGCCCGGCGCCGACGCGCACCTCGAAGAGGTCGGCCTCACGGGCCTCGGCCGCGCCGCCTCGCTGGACCTCCTCCAGCGCACCGTCGAACGGTCGCTGACCGAGGACGAGACGAACTGGGCGGGCGACCTCTGGTTCGAGTCCGAGGGCCTTCCGCTCCGCTTCGTGCAGGCGGGCGCGCTGCTGCGGCAGTGCGACGAACTGCGCGCCGACCCGGAGGCCTTCGAGGCGTACGCGCCGTACGACGCGGCCGAGGGCAACGACGTACCACTGCCCAGCCTGGGCGAGGGCGCGGCGCCCGCAGCGCTGCTGGCCTCCCGGCTGAGCGACTCCGCCCGGGAGACCCTGCGCTTCGCGGTCGCACTCGGCGGCGAGGTGCCGCACCAGGCCCACCTCCCCGCGCTCGTGGGGGACACCCACGCGGACGCCGCACTCGGCGAACTGATGAGCTGCGGCCTGCTCTCGCCGGTCGGCGGACGCTACCGGCTGGCCGGCGGTGTGCCGGCCCAGCTCACGGAGAAGGGGTACGCGGAGGACGCGGCGGCCCACGCGCACACGGCGGCCCAGCACTACGCCTGGTGGGCCGGACACCCGTCCGTCACCCCCGAGCGGGCCGTGGCCGAGTCGGACGCCCTGCTGTCCGCCCTCGCGGCACTGGTGCCGGGCACGGAGGCGGGCCACCCCAGCGCGGCCGTCCTGCTCGCCCGCAGCGCCGCACCCGCCTTTGCGGCCGGGATGCACTGGGGCGCGTGGGAACGTGTCCTGCGGGTGGGATCCGAAGCCGCTCGAATAGCGGGCGAAGTGGCTGAAGAGGCCTACTTCCACCACGAATTGGGCATCCTGGCGCTCTGCACGGACAGCCTGGACCGGGCGCGCGCCGAGCTGGAGGCGTCGATCGCCCTGCGCGGCGCACTCGCCGACAAGAGCGGAACCGTCGCAGGACGGCGGGCGCTCGCGCTCGTCACGGACCGCGAGAACGGGCTCGTGCCGAGTGTTCCCGCCACTGCCGTACCGGCGGGGCAGGAAGTGGTCCCGGTGCGCAAGAAGGAGCCCTCCTCGCCCGCGAAGGGTGCGCCGGCGAACCTGCCCGTGCCGCTCGCGGGTCTCGGGGCGTCGCGGGCTGCGTCTTCTGCGTCTTCTGCGTCTTACACGTCTTCCACGACCGGCACGACGCCGGAGACGCTGGTCGCGAGCGGTACGCCGGTCAACGGCAGCACGAAGAAGCGCCGGCGCCCCGCGGTACTCGGCAGCGGCCGCAACCTCGTCGCCGCGGGTGCGGGCGCGCTGCTCGCCGTCGTGCTCGGCACGGTGGTGACGCTGGGCGCGACCTCGGACAACCAGGACCCGCCGAGCGACAAGGTCGGCAACGGCCGGTCGGCGAACGAGGACGACGGCCAGGACGGCCTCACCGCGGACGAGCCCGAGAACGGCTCGGACGACGGCCCGAGCGACCCGTCCGATGTCCCGGACCCGTCGGGAGCGGTGACTCCGGGGTCGAGTGCGTCGAATGACGGGGAGGAAGAGCCCGGGGGCGGGGTCTCGCCGAGCAGGTCGGAGCCCGGGGGTGGGGCGTCGTCGGGGAAGCCGAAGCCGACGAAGTCGTCGACGACGAGGCCGCCGTCGTCGAGTGAGCCGCCCACGACACCGCCGCCGACGACATCGCCCCCGTCATCGAGTGAGCCGCCGCCCACGACGACGCCGCCCACGACGCCAGGCACGCCGGCCGAGGAGAACACGTCAGCGGGCGGGCCCAGTGAATCGTCGGGTGCGTCGATGACGAGCAGTGCGCCGGTGTCCGAGCCGGCGGGGGAGCCGGTCATCTGACGGGCGCGGGTGCTTGCGGGGCGCTGCCCCGGACCCCGCGCCTCAATCGCCGGCGGGGCTTGATTTTCCAGCCCGTCCGGCGTTTGAGGACACTGCCCGGAGGGCGGTGCCGCCGTCGCGGCGTGAGGTGCGGGTGCTTGCGGGGTGCTGCCCCGGACCCCGCGCCTCAATCGCCGGCGGGGCTTGATGTGCGGGCTCTTGCGCCTCGACGGCGGGCTTGATGTGCGGGCCGTAGAAATCCAGCCCGTCCGGCGATTGAGGACCAGGGGCACTCGGGGGCAGCGCCCCCGAGCATCACCGCCCCCGCTCAGAACAGCCGCAGCTTGTCGTCCTCGATGCCCCGCATCGCGTTGTAGTCCAGCACCACACACCCGATGCCCCGGTCCGTCGCCAGCACCCGTGCCTGCGGCTTGATCTCCTGGGCCGCGAACACGCCCTTCACCGGCGCCAGATGCGGGTCCCTGTTCAGCAGTTCCAGGTAGCGCGTCAGCTGTTCCACGCCGTCGATCTCGCCGCGGCGCTTGATCTCCACCGCGACCGTCGCGCCGTCCGCGTCACGGCACAGGATGTCCACCGGGCCGATGGCCGTGGGGTATTCGCGGCGGATGAGGCTGTAGCCCTCGCCCAGCGTCTCGATGCGGTCGGCGAGGAGTTCCTGCAGATGCGCCTCCACACCGTCCTTGATCAGGCCGGGGTCCACGCCGAGCTCGTGCGAGAAGTCGTGGAGGATTTCCTCCATCGTGATGATCAGTTTCTCGCCCGCTTTGTTGATGACCGTCCACACGCTGTCGTTTTCGTCGGAGCCTTCCTTGAGCGTGCAGGGAGGGGACATCCAGTTCAGTGGTTTGTAGGCCCTGTCGTCAGCGTGGATCGAGACGCTGCCGTCCGCCTTGACCAGGATCAGACGGGGTGCAGAGGGCAGGTGGGCGGTGAGCCGGCCCGCGTAGTCCACGGAGCAGCGGGCGATGACAAGACGCATGGTCGGCAACGCTACTCGACGCACGTGGTCGCGCGCGATTCGCCCTACAAGCCCCGTTCGTTAATGGCCGGTTGTGCTCCCAATCTCCTGGTGTCGGCAGGACTGCGCACTTACCGTGGATGCAGGAGGTTGTCGGTTGTGCACTCTGCGTCGTCATGCGTGGCTCATGTCGTCGCGTCCGGCACCCTCCTTCCCTGCCCGTAAGGCCCCGTCGACCCGGGGTCGCGAGAGGAGAACCCATGTCGCTCGACGTCTCACCGGCGCTTTTGGAACAGGCCGAGCGAGGCGAGGTCGATGAAGCAGCATTCGTCGACTGCGTCCGGACCTCCCTGCCCTTTGCATGGGAGATGATCAGTTCGCTGGTGGCACAGCTGAAGGTCGACGGCGGGGACTTCGCCGACAACCAGACGCCTCCGCCGGACGAGCAGGCACGTGGTCAGCTGCTGCGTGCACTCGCGAGTGATGCCATTCGCGGTGCGCTGCAGCGGCACTTCGGAGTGCGTCTGGCATTCCAGAACTGCCACCGCGTTGCGGTGTTCCCGCTGGATTCATCGGTGGACGAGCGGCTCGCCCGCTTCACTTCTATACGGGGCCAGTTGCTCAACCAGTCGCCCGAACTGCGCGACTGCTGATCTCCTTTGCTGCCGCTCCGCATCGCAGGAGGTGCAACTGGTGCCGGAGCGGCAGCACGCCGGGGACGCGCGGTGCGTCCCGGCTCACGACACCAGGGGCAGGACCTCCTCGCCCAGCCGTCGTACGTTCTCCTCCGTGGCCGCCAGATCGCCCGAGCCCTCGACGAGCAGGGCGAACCGCCGGATTCCGGTGCGCTCGGCGGTGGCCGCGAGCCGGTCCGCGGCGAGCCGGGGCGGGCCCACCGGGTGCAGCCCGCACAGCAATTCCGTGTACGCGACGGGGTCCCGCATCGAGCGGTGCCTCCCATCGACCGTGACATGAGCCTCCAGGCCCTGCTTGAGCCAGCCCGGCATCGCCTTGAGCAGCGTCTCCCTGGCCTCCGGGCCGCGGTCCGCGATCTGCGCCACGCCCGCGGACACATGGCCGGCCTGAGTGACCTCCTCGGGCGCGTGGCCCGCGGCAAGAGCCAGCCGGCGCCACATGGCGACCATGTCCGCCTTCTCCTCGTCCCCGCAGTGCATTCCGAGCAGCATCGGCAGTCCGCGCTCGGCGGCGAGGGTCACGCTGCTCGGGGACGTACAGGCGACCACCACCTCGGGGCCCTCCGGCGGTCCGCCGAACAGCTCGTCGGGCCGGGGCACCACCGGTACCTCCCGGAAGCTGAACCGGTCCCCGCGGGTGCCGACGCTGGGCTCGCGCAGCCAACGCATCAACAGATCCAGCGATTCGGGGAAGTCCCTCTCGTACGCGTCGAGGCCCGAGCCGAAGACCTCCAGGTCGATCCAGGGCCCGCCGCGTCCCACACCGAGGGAGAAGCGGCCGCCGCTGGTCAGATGCAGCAGCGCGGCCTGCTCGCCGAGCGCCACGGGGTGCACGCTGGGGAGCACGGTGACCGCCGTGCCCACGCGGATTCTCTCCGTACGCCCGAGCAGCAGCGCGGCGAGCGTCACGGCCGAGGGGCACACTCCGTAGGGCACGAAGTGGTGCTCGGCCAGCCAGACGGAATCCAGCCCGGACTCCTCCGCGACCTCGGCGGACCGCACCGCCCGGTGCAGTGCCTCCCCCTGTCCCTGGCCCGGGAATTGGGCCGCCAGAACGAAAGTTCCCACGCGCATCGCCTTGTGCCTCCTTGCGGCCGACGCGTCACTCCCCCCAGTGGCATTAACGTCTGACACGTGCCATAGGCACGGCCAGGAGTGAAGTTGTTGCGATTTTCCGGTAACTGCCCTCCGGTGGCTGCCACCGTCCCACACCGCCGGGACGAGTACCCCGGACTTCGGGCCGTAGGCTGGAGGGGAACTGTCCGGACTTGCCCCGTGAGGTGTCACGTGTCCCCGCGCCGCAACCGCCCCAAGGGCGGCGAGAACCCGTCCGCGCCGCCCGGTGAGCCGGGTGAGAGGTACGGCGGCTTCGGTCGCAGCGAGGAATGGCAGGGCGAGGACTGGTCGGTCCGCCACGTCGCCGGCGCAAGTGCCGCGGGCAAGCGGTACCGGTGTCCGGGCTGCGACCAGGAGATCCCCGCCGCCCTGCCGCATGTGGTCGCCTGGCCGGAGCACGGCGGCGTGGAGGACCGGCGTCACTGGCACAAGGCCTGCTGGAACGCGAAGGACCGCCGCACCTCGCGGGTGCAGCGGTCCCGTAACGCGCCGAAATACTGAGCCGGTTACACGTCAACGCGCCGACATACTGAGCCGGTTACACGTCGCGGCTGCGCAGCACGGCGAACGCGCCGGCCATCGCCGCGGTGGTCAGACCGAGCATGATCCACACCGGCTGCCAGCCGGTCGGGCCGTCGCCGTTGCCCGAGGCCGCCTCGCCGTAGATGCCGATGAGCTGGCTCGGGATCGCGTACTGGAGCAGGAAGTCCTGCACGTCGGCGAGCGACGGCGAGAACATGAACATGGCCGCGACCAGCGGCAGCAGCATCACGCCGATCATGATCGTGATCGCGCCCGCGGAGTGCCGGATCATGCCGCCGACGGCCAGCGACAGCAGGCCGATCAGAGCGACGAACAGGCCAACGCCGACGGTGGACCGGAGCCACTCCGCGCCGGTCGCCTCGACCGAATCGATCATCGACGTCTGGATCGCCGCGACGAGCGTGGCGAGGACGGTCGTCAGGGTGAAGACGAGCAGGAAGAACACGATCGCCTTCGCGGCGAGCACCCTGCCCCGGCTGGGGCAGGCCGTCAGCGTCGTACGGATCATGCCGGTGCCGTACTCGGAGGCGATGGTCAGCACACCCAGCGTCATGACGCAGATCGTGCTGAGCAGCACCCCGAAGAAGCCGAACCCGAGCGCCGACTGGTCCTCCAGGTCGACCTCGTTGGCGGAGACGATCGCGGCGATGCCGAGGCCGATGCCGAGCATCAGCAGGATCATCACGCCCAGCGTCCACAGGGTGGAGCGCACGGAGCGGATCTTCGTCCACTCGGAGGCCAGCGCGTCGCCGAGGTGGGCCTTGCGCACGGGGATCGGCGAGACGTACGAGCTCGGGGCGTACGGGGCCTGCTGCTGGTAGGGCGTGGTCATCGGGCGTCCTCGGGCTTGGTCAGGTCGGCGGGAGCGGCGGCCGGGGGAGCGACGTGCGGCGCGGCGGGAGCAGGCTGCCCGGGGGCAGCGGGCGGCGCGGCCGCGTACGGGTTGTCGCTCACGGGTCCGACGGGGCCGGCCGGCTGGGCACCGGGCGGCGGCGGGGCGTACCAGCCCTGCTGCGGCACGTCCGGGACCTGCTGCGGCGGCGGGGCGTACCCGAACTGCTGCGGCTGCATCAGGCCGGCCTTCTGGTCGTCCGTCGACCGGTAGTCCACCGCGCCCTGCGTCATCCGCATGTACGCCTCCTCCAGGGAGGCCTGGTGCGGCGAGAGCTCCCACAGCCGGACGTCCGAGGAGTGCGCCAGATCGCTGATCCGCGGGAGCGGGAGCCCGGTGACCCGCAGCGCCCCGTCCGGCTCCGAGAGGACGCTGCCGCCCGCCTCGGTGAGCGCGGCCGACAGCTTCTCGCGCTGCTGCGGCTCGGTGTCCGGGGTGCGCACCCGCGCGAAGTCGGCGGAGTTCGCCGAGATGAAGTCCTTGACGCTCATGTCCGAGAGCAGCTGGCCCCGGCCGATCACGATCAGGTGGTCGGCGGTCACCGCCATCTCGCTCATCAGGTGCGAGGAGACGAAGACCGTACGGCCCTCGGCGGCGAGCTGCTTCATCAGGTTGCGGACCCAGAGGATGCCCTCGGGGTCGAGACCGTTGACCGGCTCGTCGAAGAGCAGCACCTGGGGGTCGCCGAGCAGCGCGGCCGCGATGCCGAGCCGCTGGCCCATGCCCAGCGAGAAGCCCTTGGAACGCCTCTTGGCGACCTCCTGGAGGCCGACGACGCCGAGGACCTCGTCCACGCGGCGGGCCGGGATGCCGGACAGCTGGGCGAGGGACAGCAGGTGGTTGCGCGCGCTGCGCCCGCCGTGCACGGCCTTGGCGTCCAGCAGGGCACCGACCTGCCGGGGCGCGTTCGGCACCTGCCGGAAGGGGGCGCCGCAGACCGTGACGGTGCCGGCGGTCGGGTTGTCGAGCCCGAGGATCATCCGCATCGTCGTCGACTTGCCGGCACCGTTGGGCCCGAGGAACCCGGTGACGGCGCCGGGCCGTACCTGGAAGGAAAGGTTGTACACGGCCGTCTTGGCGCCGTAGCGCTTCGTCAGGCCGACTGCCTCGATCATTCTCCAGCCCCATCGACTTTCGGTCGTCGGGCATAGGCCGCCAGGCCGCACGCCCCCGTAAGAGTTAGGAGGATATCCGTGCCTTGACGGTTCCGGCCACGTCGTAACGCTCCGGCTACGACGGCAGGGAGTCGCCGAGCGGTGGCAGATCGTCGTACAGCCGCACCTCTGCGGAGTCGTCGAGGTAGGGCAGGAAGTCGGTCTGCGGCAGCACCCAGCCCTCCGACCCGAAGATCCGGGTCCCTTCCTCGCGCAGCGCCGGGTCGGCGCCGGCCTTCTTCACCCAGGTCGCCGGGTCGGGCCCGAGCAGCTCCCGCAGCCGGTCCGACTGCGCGAGAAGCCCGGCGAGCAGCTCGGACTGGTCGCCCCCACCGGGCCGGGGGGTGCCATCGGGCCCCGCGAGGACGCCGTGCGCGCTGAAGTAGATGTAGGCACCGCTCAGACGCTCGCCGGACGGCATGGTCATGGGGAACTCGTCGCCGGGGAGTATGGCCCGCCGGTAGTCGGGGAACTCCGTGTCGTCGACGGCCTTCAGCTGGGTGGAATCCAGCCAGGCGACGACGAGGACGGCGGAGGCGTCGCGGGCCACGTACGGCGTGCCCGCCACATAACCGGCCGGACTGATGTGCCCCGAGCAGCCGACCCCGATGCCGCCGACCCGCACCGGCACCATGGGCACCGTCGCCGGGATGCCGAGCCGGGTGAGCTTGTGACTGACCTGTCCCGGCGAGGCGTTGGACCCCACCGCGATCACCGGGTGGCGGCGGCCGGTCACCACCTGGCCGAGGTCGGACAGCGCCTGGTCGAGACGGTGCTGCTGTGCCTGCTCCTCCACGTACCACTCACCGAGCCGCAGCGGCCGGACATCCAGCTGGAGCAGTTTGTCGCCGCTGAGCAGGGACGGCTCGGGGGTGGGGCGGCCCGGGTACGTCAGCGGTTCCCTGGCCGGCACGCCGTCCAGGCCCAGCGCTTCGAGGCTTCGGTCCTTCACGGGAGACGCCCTTCGCGATTGATCACGTGTACGGAGCAGAGCCTTCCACGGCACATCTACCCCGGCCGAGCCTACGGGACGCCCCGTCGTGCCACGGTTGACCCGAAGAGGAAGCGGGCAGATAGCTTGGTCCCGTTGCTGAACTGGACACCGGGGGGCGTGAGTTGAACATGTTGCGGGTGTGGCCGAGGAGCCGCCGACCGCATCCGCGGTATCGGACGTCGGTTCGCTGGTGGATCGCCGGGCGTACCGTCCACGCGCTGTTCCTGATGACGCTGGGCGCCCTGACGCTCCTCGCCGCCGCCATCGCCGTCGTGTGGACACTGACCGAGAAGTCCCCCCGCAGCGTTTCCGAGCGGCTGAGCGACGGGGAAGGGCTGCTCAACCTCGGGCTGGAGGCGCTGCGGGCCTGTGTGGGGACGGACAGCCTCAGCCCCGAACACGACAGCTCGGCGCATCAGTTGCTGGCGACGCTCGCCTCGTTGACCGGGGCGCTGGCGCCCGCGGTGGTGCTCGGCATCGTGCTGATCAAGCTGTTCGCCCTGCGGCCGTTCGTCTGGCGGCGGCGGGCGAGCGTCTCGCACGCCTGGGCCGCGGACTTCCCCGGGTACGCGCGGATGCATGCGGAGAGCGAGGACGCCATCATCGCGGTCCGCTTCTACAACCATCTCGACAACCTCTCGGTCGTCGACCTGAAGGCCCGGGTCCATCTGCGCTATCTGGAGCGGTCGCCGCACGACGGCAGTCTGGTGATCTACAAGAAGTGGCTCCGGGTGCTGGACGAGAAGGGGGAGCCGGCCGACGAGCGCTCCTGGCTCGCGGTGGAGCGCGGAGCGCCGTTCACGGTGTGGATCCCGGTCGACGCTCCCGTGCCGCAGCTGCCCGTCTCCGAGATCCAGGGCAAGGACCTCTCCCGGTCCCACGGGGCGAAGCTCCTCGTGCGGCTGACCGCCAGGACCGTCGGCATGGGAACCGAAGTCGTCGACGAGCGCTGGTTCGACCTCGACGGCGACGACTTCGAGACCGGCCGCTTCGTGCCGCTGGAGCCGAACCTCGAGAAGGACGTCTGGACCTGGCGCGGCTGGCGCGACTTCGACCGGCTGCTGCCCGAGGGGGACGATCCGCCCGTCAGGCGTCCCTCTTCTTCAGTACCAGATAGCCGCCGATCAGCGCCGCCACCACCCAGAGCACCATGATCCCGAGCCCCGCCCACGGGCCGTACGGAGCCTTGTCGCTGCCCATCGCGTCCGGGACCACCTGCATGATCTTGGAGCCGGCCTGGTCGGGGAAGTAGCGGGCGACGTCCTTCGCCTTGGGGACCGACGCGAGGATCTGCGAGACCAGGAAGAAGAACGGCATCAGGATGCCGAGCGAGAGCATCGAGCTGCGCAGCATCGTCGCGACCGCCATCGAGAACAGCGCGATGAGGCCCATGTAGAGACCGCCGCCGACGACCGCGCGCAGGACGTTGTCCGCGCCGAGCGTCGTGCGGTGCTCGCCCAGCAGCGCCTGGCCGAGGAAGAAGGCCACGAAGCTCGTCGCGAGGCCCACGACGAGCGCCAGCACCGTGGCCACCGCCAGCTTGCTGAAGAGGAATGTCGCACGCTGCGGTACGGCGGCGAGCGAGGTGCGGATCATGCCGGAGCTGTACTCCGTGCCGACCACCAGCACACCGAAGACCACCATCGCCAGCTGCCCCAGGATCATTCCGGAGAAGCTGATGAAGGTCGGGTCGAATGTGAGCTGCTCCTCGGGTGACAGATCGTCGAACGTCGAGGCCAGCAGCGCGCTGAGCGCGGCTCCCATCGCGACGGTGACCGCGAACGCGCACACCAGCGTCCAGGTCGTCGACGACACCGTACGGATCTTGGTCCACTCGGACTGAAGGACCGCGGGCACCGAGGCCATGGGTCAGGCTCCCTTGCTGCTCTGGTAGCTCTGGCCCCACTGGGGGCCCGGTGGGGCCGCGGGCGGCTGCGGGCCCTCGGACGTGCCGTGTGCGTGGTACTCCACCGCACCCGCGGTCATCTGCATGAAGGCTTCCTCCAGCGACGCGCGCTGGGAGCTCAGTTCGTGCAGAACGATCTGGTGCCGGGCCGCCAGTTCACCGAGCTCCTCGGGACCGGTGCCGTCGATCTCCAGCGTGCCGTTTCCCGATTCGACCGCGACGAAACCCGATTCATGGAGCACATCGCGAAGTCGCTCCTGCTGCGGCGAGCGCATCCGCACATAACTCCGGGAGTTCTCCTGGATGAAAGCCGCCATCGATGTGTCGGCCAGCAGCTTGCCCTGCCCGATCACGATCAAGTGATCGGCGGTCAGGGCCATTTCGCTCATCAGATGCGAGGAGACGAAGATCGTGCGACCTTCTGATGCAAGAGTCTTCATCAGATTGCGGATCCAGTGAATTCCCTCGGGGTCCAGACCATTGACCGGTTCGTCGAACATCAGGATCTCTGGATCACCGAGCAGGGCCGACGCGATTCCCAGCCGCTGGCCCATACCGAGCGAGAAGCCCTTCGACTTCTTCTTCGCCACCGCGCTCAGCCCGACGACATCGAGGACCTGAGAGACACGCGCGGCCGGGATGCGGTTCGCCTGGGCCAGGCACAGCAGGTTGTTGTACGCGGTCCGGCCGCCGTGCATGGCCTTGGCGTCCAGCAGCGCGCCGATGTACTTCAGGGGCTCGTCGAGATCCCGGTAGTGCTTGCCGTCGATCCGTACGGTGCCGCTCGTCGGATTGTCGAGGTCGAGCATCATCCGCATCGTCGTCGACTTGCCCGCCCCGTTGGGACCGAGGAAGCCGGTCACCATCCCCGGCCTGACCTGAAACGAAAGATGGTCGACGGCGACCTTGCTGCCGAAGCGCTTGGTGAGGCCCTCAAGCTCGATCATGCGGCCACGCTAAGGGCCGGGGATGGCGTGCGCCACCGGGCGGAAGGGACTTTCTCGCGGCCTTCGAGCACACGACGGGCGAACACGCGAGTGCCCGGCACCCATCAGGGCGCCGGGCACTCGGCGATACGGCGTACGTCCCTGAGCGGGGCTCAGGAAACGGGGCTGTGCTAGCGGGACTGCTGCGCCGGGACGCCGCGGGAGATCGGCTCGTCGTCGGCGGGGGTGCCGGCCGCGGCAACGGCGGCACCGGTCAGCGTGGCCAGCATCTCGCGGACGTTGGTCAGCTGCGCGTTGATCGAGTCGCGGCGGTTGGTGAGCGCCGCCAGCTCGCGCTCCGATTCGCTGCGGATCCGGTCGGCCTTGGCGTTCGCGTCGGCCACGATGTCCTCGGCCTGGCGCTGCGCCGTCTCCACCGTCTGACGGGCGCGGCGCTCCGCGTCCGTACGCAGCTTCTCGGCCTCCAGGCGCAGCTGCTCGGCGCGGTGCTCGATCTCCGCCAGACGCTTCTCGGCCTTCGCCTGACGCGAGGCCAGGTCGCGCTCGGACTGCTCGCGGCGCTTGGCCAGGTTCGTCTCGAAGTCCGCGGCGGCCTGGGCGGCCTTGGCGCGCGTCTCCTCGAAGAGAGCGTCGGCCTCCTCGCGCTTGGACTGCGCGTCCTTCTGCGCCTCGCTGCGCAGCGTGGAGGCGTCGCCCTTCGCCTTCTCGACGATCCGGACGCCCTCGTCCTCGGCCTTGGCCTTGCGCTCGGAGGCGAACGACTCGGCGTCGTTGCGCACCTGCTGCGCGGCGGACTCGGCCAGCTCACGGTGCTGTTCGGACGCGCGACGGGCCTCCTCGCGCAGGTCCTTCGCCTCCTCCTCGGCGAGGCGGAGGATCTTCTCGACGCGCGCACCGAGACCGGCGTACGACGGCTCTGCGTCGCTGACCTGGGCCTGGGCGTTCTGCGTCTCGAGGTGGAGCTCCTCGATGCGCTTTTCCAGTGAGGTGATTCGGGCCAGAGCACTATCACGGTCGGCGACGAGCTTGGTAATGCGGTCATCCACCTGACCGCGGTCGTAACCACGCCGCACGAGCTCGAAGCCGAAGGGGGAGGAAGTGTCGCTCATGGGGTTCCTGTCGAATGAGACCGGTGAGGTGATAGGGGGAATCCTAGGGGCCGAGGCGGCGTGTCATCGAGTGGATGCCCGTTTGATCTGGAGAATGTCCAGCCTTTTGAGTGGCTAGCTCTCGTGGGACTTGCCACTCGAACGTGTAACCCCCGCTGTTGCACCCGCTTTGACGCCCCCGTCCTTGCCCCCGCCGGGCGCCTCGAAAGACTCCAACGCCTCGAGTACGTCCTGGACACGGGAAATCTCGGCCTGAATGTCCTCGCGCCGGCGCACCAGCACATCGAGCTCACGCTGGCCCTCGCCGACCAGACGCTCGGCCTCGGCCTCCGCGTCCGCCTTGATCCGCTCCGCCTCACGGGTCAGCTCGGCCTTCTTCTGCTCGGCCTCCTTCAGGAGGCCCTCGGCCTTCTTCACCGCGGCGATACGGACCTTGCCGGCCTCCGAATTGGCCTCGGACACCAGCTCCTTGGCCTTCGCCTCGGCCTCGGCCTGCTGCTCCGTGGCCGCCTTCACCAGCTGGTCGACGCGCTCGCCCGCCGTCTTCATCTGCTCGGACGTCTCACGCCGCGCCCGCTCGTGCAGCTCGTCGATCTCGGCCTCGATGCGGGTGCGCAGCTCCTCGGCGCGCTCCCTTATGGCGGCGGCGTCCCGGCGTGCGCCGACGAGCAGTTCGTCGGCGTCCGTCCGGGCCTTCTCCACCCGGGAGTTGCCCTCGACGGTCGCCTCGGCGACCAGCCGGTCGGCCTCGGTGCGGGCCGCGCCGACCATCGTGTCGGCCTGCTCCTCGGCCTCCAGCGCGGCGCGCAGCGCCTCTTCCTGGGCCTTGTTGATGAGCTGGTCGGCCTGTTCGGCGGCGTCCGCCCGGCGCTTCGCCGAAGCCTCGCGTGCCTCGTCGACGGTCCGGTCGGCCTCGTCGCGGGCCTCGTTGCGCATGCGCTCGGCCTCGGCCTCGGCCTCCGCCTTGAGGTTCTGCGCCTCGGCCCGGATGCGCTCGGCGGCCTGCTGGGCCGAGCCCACCGTCTCCGCCGCCTCGGCGCGCAGCCGCTCCGCCTCGCCGGCCGCCTCGTTGATGAGCTGGTCGGCCTGCTCGGCGGCGTCCGCCCGGCGCTTGTCGGCGGCCTGCCGTGCCTCGTCGAGGATGCCGTCGCTCTCGGAACGTACCCGCTCCGACTCGCTCGTCGCCTCGCCGATCAGACGGTCCGCCTGGGCGGCCGCCTCGGAACGGATGCGGTTGGCGTCCTCGCGCGCCTCGGCGCGTGCGCGGGCCGCGTCCTGCTCGGCGGAGGCGACGGCGTCCGACGCCTCCGTCCGCATCCGCTGGACGTACTCCTGGGTGTCGGCCCGCAGCCGGTCCGACTCGGTGATCGCTTCGGTGACGGTCCGTTCGGCGAGCGAGTTCGCCGCGTCGGTCTCCTCCTGGGCCCGTGTCCGCAGCCGGGCCGCGTCCTCGGCCGCGCGCTCGCGCTCGGCGTGCGCGTCGGTACGGACACGGTCCGCCTCGTCCTGCGCCTCGGACCTGGTGCGCTCCGCCGCGTGCTCGGCGGCCGACCGCAGGCCGGTGATCTCCTGCTCGGCCTGCTCGTGCAGCCCCTGGACGGAGTCGCGTACCTGCTTGGCGGTCTGCTCGGCCGCGGCGACCATCTCGGTCGCACGGCGGTCGGCCTCCTCGACGAGCCGGTGCGCCTCGGTCTGCGCCTCCTCGACGCGCTTGCGGGCGGACGCGAGGAGTTCCTCGCTCTGCTCGCGGGCGCGCTCGCGCTCCCGGTCCGCCTCGCCGCGCGCGGACTCGAGGATCTCCTCCGCCTCACGACGGCGGCGTACGGCCTCCTCCTGGGCCGCGCCGAGTGCCTCGGCGGCCTCGGCGCCCACCCGGTCGGCGGCGGCGGCCGCCTCGGCACGCAGCCGGTCGGCGGTGTCCTGCGCCTCGTTCTTGAGCCGCTCGGCCTCGCTCGCGGCGTCGCTGCGCAGCCGTACGGCGATGTTCTCGGCCTCGGCACGGGTCGTGGAGGCGTCGGCCGCGGCTTCGGTGCGCAGCCGCTCGGCCTCCTGCTCGGCCTGGGCCTGGAGGGTGCGGATCCGCTCGGCGGCCTCGGTGCGCAGCCGCTCGGTCTCCTCGGCGGCCTCGCGGCGGATGCGCTCGCCCTCGGCACGCGAGTCGGTCAGATTCTGCTCGGCGGAAGCCAGGCGGGATTCGGCCTCGGTGTGCAGACGCCGCAGTTCGTCGGCGGCCTCCTCCTGACGGGCCGCGACCCCCCGCTCGGTCTCCTCGCGCACGGCCTCGGCGGCCTGCTCGGCCGCGGCCCGGACGGAGTCCGCCTGCTCCTCCGCCTCCACCCGCAGCCGCTCGGCCTCGGCGCGGGTGCGCTCCAGGGTCTCCTCGGCCTGCCGGCGCAGCGTCGTCGCGCGCTCGATGGCCTCGGTGCGTACGCGCTCGCTGTCGCTGCTCGCGCCGGAGCGCAGTTCGTCGGCGTCCGCGCGGGCCTTGGTGAGCAGATCCTCGGCGGTACTGGCCCCCTCCTCGATCTGCTGCACGGCCTCCCGGCGGGCCTCGCCGCGGATGCGCTCGCCCTCGGCGACGGCTTCGGCGCGCAGCTGCTCGGCCTCGCCGCGCAGCCGGCGCGCCTCCTCCTGCAGCTCGACGGTCTTGGCGCGGTACTCCTTGGTGTCGTCCTTGGCCGCGCCCTTGAGCTGGTCGGCCTGCTCGGCGGCCTCGCCGCGCAGCCGGTCCGCCTCGGCCTCGGCCTCGCGGCGGATCCGCTCGGCCTCCTCGCCCGCCTTGCGGGTGGTCTCCCGGGCGTCGTCGGAGGCCTTGGTCAGGACCTCCTCGGCGGTACGCGCCGCCTTCGCGAGCTGGGCGGCGGAGTCCTCCGCCACGGATGTGCGGGCCTTCTCCGCGGCGGCGGCGACGACCTTCTCGGCCTCCGCGCGGGCGTCGGCGAGTGCCTGCTCGGCGTCCGCCTTGAGCGCCTCGGACTCGGTGGTGGCCTCGGCGACCAGCCGGGCGATCTCGGCCTTGGCCGTACGGGTGCGCTGCTCGTTGACCGAATCGGCGGACGCCAGCTGCTTCGCCGCCGCGTCCTTGGCCTCGGCGACCAGCTTCTCGGCCTCCGCGCGGGACTCGCGCAGCTTCTCCTCGGCCTCCTGTATCCGCTGTTCCGCGGAGCGGCTCAGCTCGGCGGCCTGCTGGCGAGCCTGGTCGGACTCGGCGGTGGTGGAGGTCCGCAGCTGCTCGGCGTGGCTGGTGGCCTCCTGCGCCTGGTTGGACGCGGCGTTCAGCAGCCGTTCGGCGTCCTTGCGGGCGCGCAGCAGGATCGCCTCGGCCTCCGAGCGGGCCGACTCGGCCTCGGAGCCGAGGCGCCGGCCGGCCTCCTCGGCGACCCGGGCGGCCTCCGCGCGGGCGGCGGCCAGCGACTTCTCGGCCTCGGCGCGGGACTCCTCGAGGAGCCGGCGGGCCTGGGCCTCGGTGCGGGCGCGCAGCTGCTCGGCCCAGGCGACGTTCTCGTTGACGTGCGCCTCGACGGTCTGACGGCGCTCGGCAAGCTCCTGGTCCAGGCGCTGCCGGCGCTGGTTCGCCTCGGTGTGCAGCTCGGCCTGGAGACGGGCCTGGTGCTCGGCGTGCTCCTGGAGGATGCGCTGCGTCTGGGCGCGGACGTCGCGCAGTTCGCGCTCGGCGTCCGTCCTGAGCTGATCCGCCTGGATCTGCGCGTTCCGGAGCAACTGCTCGGCCTGGTAGCCGATGTCCGCATTGTCGTACGCCGGACGGGAGGCGAGACTGCGTCGCGCCTCGTGGAGCTTGGCGCGCAACACCTCGACCTGGTAGCCGAGGTCTTCGGCGTGCTGGACGGCCTTCTCCCGCTCGGTCTTCAGCCGGTCCATCTCGGCTTCGAACCGCGAGAGGTGGTCGTCGTCAGCTCGGTGGCTCTCCTGGCGTTCGTAGCCCCGCACTGCGCGGTCCCATCCGTCCCCTGGTCGCAACTCTCTCCAAACGAGCACCGTTCGCCGGCGAACGGCCCCCCGGGGAATGGTGACAGATCAACGGAGGGAACGCGGCGCGGCCCCGACCCGGCCCCGGCCCGGAATCGCCCACTCTACCGGGCCGGGAATCCAGCGGTCAGTGCTCCGTTGCAGAGGTGACGAGTTCGGTCAGCACGCCGTGGCAGTCCTTGGGGTGGAGAAAAGTGATACGGGAGCCCATGGAGCCGATACGCGGCTCGTCGTAGAGAACACGCACACCCTTGTCGCGGACGGCCTGGGCGTCCCCGTCGACGTCGGCGGTGCCGAAGGCGATGTGGTGCACCCCCTCACCGTTCTTGGCCAGCCACTTTCCCACCGCGGAGTCCTCCCGGGTGGGCTCCAGGAGCTGGAGGTAGGAGGCGCCGCCGTCGGACGTCTCGTTGATCTTGAGCATGGCTTCCCGCACGCCCTGCTCCTCGTTGACCTCCGTGTGGAAGACCTCGAAGCCGTAGGTGGCCCGGTAGAACTCGACGGTCTTGTCGAGGTCGAAGCAGGCAATCCCGATGTGGTCGATTCGCGTCAGCATTCCCCCAGTGCAGCGCCAGGTGCGGTGGTTACGCAACGTGCGCGCGATCACACCGGTCGGCCGATGACCCGGAGCAGTACCGCTCAGTACATTGAGGTAAACCCTCGTTCACTCCTCAGCCCCGTGCTGAAAGGGGATCCTGTCTCATGTCTGGAACGACCGGTACCACCTCGGTGATCGTCGCGGGCGCCCGTACGCCCATGGGGCGTCTGCTCGGCTCACTCAAGTCCTTCTCCGGTGCCGACCTCGGCGGCTTCGCCATCAAGGCGGCGCTGGACCGCGCGGGCATCGGCGGTGACCAGGTGCAGTACGTGATCATGGGCCAGGTGCTGCAGGCCGGCGCGGGGCAGATCCCGGCACGCCAGGCCGCGGTCAAGGCCGGCATCCCGATGAGCGTTCCCGCGCTCACCATCAACAAGGTCTGTCTCTCCGGCCTCGACGCCATCGCGCTGGCGGACCAGCTGATCCGCGCCGGCGAGTTCGACGTCGTCGTCGCCGGCGGCCAGGAGTCCATGACCAACGCGCCGCATCTGCTGCCGAAGTCCCGCGAGGGCTACAAGTACGGCGCCGTCGAGATGCTCGACGCCATGGCGTACGACGGTCTGACCGACTCCTTCGAGAACGTCGCCATGGGTGAGTCGACCGAGAAGCACAACACCCGCCTCGGTATCGAGCGCCCGGCGCAGGACGAGATCGCGGCACTGTCCCACCAGCGCGCCGCCGCCGCGCAGAAGAACGGCATCTTCGAGGCGGAGATCACGCCCGTCGAGATCCCGCAGCGCAAGGGCGAGCCGGTCGTCTTCGCCAAGGACGAGGGCATCCGCGGCGAGACGACGGTGGAGTCGCTGAGCAAGCTGCGCCCCGCCTTCGCCAAGGACGGCACGATCACGGCCGGTACCTCCTCGCAGATCTCCGACGGTGCGGCGGCGGTCGTCGTGATGAGCAAGGCCAAGGCCGAGGAGCTCGGCCTGGAGTGGATCGCGGAGATCGGCGCCCACGGCAACGTGGCCGGGCCGGACAACTCCCTCCAGTCGCAGCCCGCCAACGCGATCGCGCACGCCCTGAAGAAGGACGGTCTCGAGGTCTCCGACCTGGACCTCATCGAGATCAACGAGGCGTTCGCCGCGGTCGCCGTGCAGTCAATGAAGGATCTTGGGGTATCCCCGGAAAAGGTGAACGTCAACGGCGGTGCGATCGCCCTCGGCCACCCCATCGGCATGTCCGGCGCGCGCGTGGTGCTCCACCTGGCGCTGGAGCTGCGGCGGCGGGGCGGCGGCGTGGGTGCGGCCGCGCTGTGCGGCGGCGGCGGACAGGGTGACGCGCTGATCGTCCGCGTGCCGTCGAAGTAGGCCGGGCAAGTCGAGAGAAGGAGCACGGCAATGGTGGACGTCCCCCAGCTCGTCGCCCAGGCGAGGGAGGGCCGGCCGAGGGCGGTGGCCCGGCTGATCTCGCTGGTGGAGGGGGCGTCCCCGCAGTTGCGCGAGGTGATGGCGGCGCTGGCACCGCTGGCCGGCGGTGCGTATGTCGTCGGCCTGACGGGCTCGCCCGGCGTCGGCAAGTCCACCTCCACCTCCGCGCTGGTGACCGCCTACCGGCGGGCGGGGAAGCGGGTCGGCGTGCTGGCGGTCGACCCCTCCTCGCCCTTCTCCGGCGGTGCGTTGCTCGGTGACCGGGTCCGGATGTCGGACCACGCCTCCGACCCCGGTGTCTACATCCGTTCGATGGCCACCCGCGGCCACCTCGGCGGGCTGGCCTGGGCGGCGCCGCAGGCGATCCGGGTGCTGGACGCCGCCGGCTGCGACGTGATCCTGGTGGAGACCGTCGGTGTGGGCCAGTCCGAGGTCGAGATCGCCTCGCAGGCCGACACCTCGGTGGTGCTGCTCGCGCCCGGGATGGGCGACGGCATCCAGGCGGCGAAGGCGGGCATCCTGGAGATCGGCGACGTCTACGTCGTCAACAAGGCGGACCGGGACGGCGCGGACGCGACGGCCCGCGAGCTCAACCACATGCTGGGACTCGGTGAGGCCCGGGGGCCGGGCGACTGGCGCCCGCCGATCGTGAAGACGGTCGCGGCCCGGGGCGAAGGCATGGACGAGGTCGTCGAGGCGCTGGAGAAGCACCGCGCCTGGATGGAGGAGCACGGGGTCCTGACCGAGCGCAGGGCCCGCCGTGCGGCGGGCGAGGTCGAGACGATCGCGGTCACCCGCCTGCGCGAGCGGATCGGTGATCTGCACGGTGACCGCCGGCTGGGGGCGCTGGCGGAGCGGATCGTGGCGGGTGAACTGGACCCGTACACGGCGGCGGACGAACTGGTCGCGGGTCTCACGGAGTCCTGACGGGTCGATGTGCGGGGCCGTGGGACGACGTGCCTCGGCCGCCGGCGGGGCCCCCGCGCTCAAGCCCCGCCGGCGACCGAGGAAACGACCGGAGGCCGTACCGGGTCAGTCGTCCGAGCCGTCGTCGGCCTTGTCCTTCGAAGTGCCGTCGTCCGACGCGCTGTTTGCCTTGTCGTCCTTGTCGTCCTTGTCGTTCTTGGAGTCGGCGTCGTCGGTGTCCTTGGCGTTGTCGTCCTGGGCCGCGGACGCCTTGCCCGTCGTCGCGTCCACCGTCACGTCGTGCGACGCCCCGTCCTTGCCGCGGACGTCGACCTCCCAGTGACCGTCGTCGAACTCGACCTCCGTGACCGTGCCCGGGCGGAACTCCAGCGCCGCCGTGCTCGCCTGCTCGGCATCGACCTTCGCCGCACTCAGGGCCTTGCGCTCGGCCGCGTCGTCGGACCCGCTGTCGTCGGACCGGTCGTCGTCGCCCTTGTCGTCCTGGGCCGCGGACGCCTTGCCCGACGCGTCCACCGTCACCTCGCGGTCGTCGCCGTTCTTGCCCTGCACGTCGACCTCCCAGACGCCCGCGTCGTCGTCCGTGCCGGCCGACTCCACCGTGCCCGGGGCCTTCTGCAACGCCGCGTCCACCGCTTCGGAGACGGTGACCTTCGACGTGGGCGCGGCGTCGTCGGCCGACGCGGCGACCGCGGTGTAGGTGCCGCCGCCGACCAGGGCCGCCACGGCCACTGCGGAAATCAGGATCTTGCGCTTCATGGGGTGTCCTTAGGATCGGTTGGTTGCGACGGGAACCAATCTCCTCGGGTGATGCTGAACCCGAGCTGAAGCCACCTGAAGGGTTCTTCAGCTTCGGTGCGCGACCCTGGGGACATGCGTTTGCTGATCGTGGAGGACGAGAAGCGGCTCGCTCTGTCCCTGGCCAGGGGACTGACGGCCGAGGGCTATGCCGTGGACGTGGTCCACGACGGTCTGGAGGGGCTCCACCGGGCCTCGGAGGGCGACTACGACCTCGTCGTCCTCGACATCATGCTGCCCGGCATGAACGGCTACCGCGTCTGCGGGGCGCTGCGCGCCGCGGGCCACGACGTCCCGATCCTGATGCTCACGGCCAAGGACGGTGAGTACGACGAGGCCGAGGGACTCGACACCGGTGCCGACGACTACCTGACCAAGCCCTTCTCGTACGTGGTCCTCGTCGCGAGGATCAAGGCCCTGCTCCGCCGCCGCGGTCCGGCCGCCGGTTCGCCCGTCCTGAGCGTCGGCGATCTGCGGGTGGAGACAGCGGCCCGCCGGGTCTTCCGCGGTACGGAGGAAGCCTCGCTCACCGCCAAGGAGTTCGCCGTTCTGGAGCAGCTCGCCGTGCGCGCGGGGGATGTGGTGAGCAAGGCGCAGATCCTGGAGCACGTCTGGGACTTCGCCTACGAGGGCGATCCCAACATCATCGAGGTCTACATCAGTTCGCTGCGCCGCAAGCTCGGTGCCGAGCGCATCCAGACCGTGCGCGGCGCGGGCTACCGTCTGGTGGCCACGACATGAGGTCGGTGCGGGCGCGGGCCGCTCTGGGCGCCACGCTGGTCGTCGCGGTCGCCCTGATCGCCGCCGGAGTCTCCGTCCTCCTCGTGCTGCGGACCAACCTCATCGACCAGACGGATCTCCAGGCCGAGGTCGCGGCCCGCGAGACGGCGTCCCAGGTCGCCCTGGGCACGGCGCTCGACCGGCTCGACCTGCCCGACGGTGACGAGCGGCCGGTGCAGATCGTCGACGAGAAGGGCCGGGTACGGGCGGTGAGCGAAGGGCTGGAGAGCATCTCCGGCACCGCGACCGGCCAGGTGAAGCCCCAGGGTGCCGTCCAGCCGCCCCCCGGCGACGACGATGACGACGGGCAGGAGCAGGACGACGATCCGCGCCCGGGAGAGGTGTCGAGCGCCGAGCCGCGGTTCAGCACGGGCAGCGCCACGGTGGACGGCGAGAGCGCCGAGTACCGGTTCGCCGCGGTCGAGGCGGCGAACGGCGACGGTCTCACGCTCACCGTCTACGCGGGCGCACCGCTGGCTCCCGAGCAGGACGCCGTGAACACCGTGCGCGAAGCCATGCTGGTCGGGCTGCCATTGCTGCTGGTCGTCGTCGGCGGGGTGACCTGGCTGGTGACCCGTCGCGCCCTTCAGCCGGTCGAGGGCATCCGGAGCGAGATGGCGGCCATCACGGCGTCCGAGGATCTCTCCCGGCGCGTGCCGGAGCCCGGCTCGCGGGACGAGGTCGCTCGGCTGGCCCGGACGACCAACGAGACGCTGGCCGCGCTGGAGGCCTCCGTCCAGCGGCAGCGGGCTTTCGTCGCGGACGCCTCGCACGAGCTGCGCAGCCCCATCGCCTCGCTGCGCACCCAGCTCGAAGTGGGCGTGGCGCACCCGGAGTTGCTGGATGTGCCGGGCGCGGTGGAGGACACCGTGCGGCTTCAGCAGCTCGCCGCCGATCTGCTGCTGCTGGCCCGGCTGGACGCGGGGGAGCGGCCCGGGAACACCCGGCTGGACCTGGCCGCGCTGGTGCGCGAGGAGACGTCACAGCGGACGGGTGACCGGATCGCGGTGGTGGTGGAGGCCGGTGAGGGGCTCGAAGTGACCGGATCGCGCGGCCAGTTGGCGCGGGTGCTGGGCAATCTCCTGGACAACGCCCAGCGGCACGCGCGTACTTCGGTCAGCGCCTCGGTGACCCGGCAGGGGCGTCAGGTGGTGCTCAGTGTCGCGGACGACGGCGACGGGGTCCCCGACAGCGAACGGGAGCGGATCTTCGAGCGGTTCGTGCGCCTCGACGACGCCCGCAGCAGGGACGAGGGCGGCGCGGGCCTCGGGCTCGCCATCGCGCGCGATGTGGCGGTGCGCCACGGCGGAACGCTGGAGCTGGGCCGGGCCGCGGCGGGCGGCGCGCTCTTCGAGCTCCGCCTGCCCGCCGCGTAGTACCCCGCTTACGCCTTGCCGCGCCGGCCGCGCAGGTGGTCGGCCACCGGCGAGAGGGACGCCCGCAGCTCCGCGAGCGCCTCCGGTGTCAGTAGATCGATGAAGTGCTTGCGTACGGACGCGACATGGTGCGGCGCGACCTTCTGCATGGTCTCGGTGCCCTGGTCGGTGAGCACCGCGTACAGCCCGCGGCGGTCGGACTCGCAGTTCTCCCGGCGGACCAGGCCCGCGCTCTCCATACGCGTGATCTGGTGGGAGAGGCGGCTCTTGGACTGGAGCGTGGCAGCCGCCAGATCGCTCATCCGCATACGCCTGTCCGGTGACTCGGAGAGGTTGACCAGGATCTCGTAGTCGTTGTTGGTCAGGCCGAACGGCTGGAGGTCCTTCTCGAGCTGGTGCATCAGCAGTCGGCTGACGTCCAGGTGCGTGCGCCAGGCGCACTGCTCGTCATCGGTCAGCCAGCGGGTGGCCGTCTCGGTCTCCATATATGGATTCTACCTAAGAAGTTGAAAGACGGACGAATTGTGGAGCTGTGACGCCGGGCACCCGGTACACGAAAGGCGCAGCGCACGGTGGGTGCAGACGTTCGACGTCACACTCCGCAGACTACCGCTCACAGGCCGAAGCGACGCTGGAGATCCCCCAGCTGACCGGGGAGACGGGGGGTGGCCCCCGGTTGACCTGGGGTCCCTCCGCCGTGGCCGCCCGGCACCCCCGCCTGGTGCGGCACCCCACCGGTCGCCGTCTCCGCCATCAGCATCTCGGTCGACTGGAGCAGCACCGTGCCCGCCCCGATGAACTCGAACTGGTGCTCCTCACCGGAGGCACCGCCGATCCCGGTCATCGCGCGCAGGCCTCCCATCACGCCGGTCATATAGCCGTGGTCGTAGTGGTGGCAGGGGGAGGGGCAGTCGGCCCAGCCCACCAGCGCCTGCGGGTCCACCCGGAGCGGAGGCTCCATGAAGACCACGGGTCCGTTGGACGCGGCGACGAACTTCCCGGTTCCGATCAGCGTCAGGAAGCCCGGCACGATCGACTGCTTCAGTGCCAGCGTCGGCTCGTAGGCGAGCAGATTGCCGGACCGGATCGTCAGATTGCCGTTGTCCAGGTCGAAGGAGTTCACGTCGAAGGCGCGGTCGGCGAGCAGCATCTTTCCGCTGCCCTCGGCCACCACCCAGTCGCTCGCGTGCAGCGGCGAGTGGAACGAGGTCCGCATCAGCCGGTCGAGCCGGCCGTGACCGATGCCGTTGAAGTCGATGCGCCCGTAGTAGGCGATCATCTTCCCCTTCTGCAGGAACCACTGGCTGCCCTTGAGCTCCACGCAGAACGTGTACGCGTTGACGTTGTCGTCGCTCGGCAGCGTCATCGGGTCGAAAACCACCGGGGTGCTCACAGCTTCTCCTCCGACGCCTGGACGTACACCGCGCCACTGCCGCTCAGTTCCAGCTGGAACGCCTCGCCCGAGCCGCGCCCCACCATGTCGCGCCAGCCCAGCGCGGTGGAGAGTTTGTTGCGTACGTCGCCGTGGTGAGCCACATACGCCTGCGGGTCCACATGGACCGCCCGCCCGGGGATGATCGGCAGCTCGATCACGCCGCCGTGCGCCATCACCGCGACGGCGCCGTGGCCCTTGAGCGTCGTGGTGAACAGACCCTGACCGCTCACCTGGCCGCGGACCATGCCCATGACCCCGCCCTGTGAGCCCATGAACATCGTGCCCTGCTGGAGGGTGCCGTCGAACGCGAGCAGCCGGTCGGCCTCGACGTAGAGAGTGTCGCCGGTGAGCTGGATGACCTGGATGTGATGGCCGCCGTGGCCGAACATCACGGTGCCGTTGCCCTCGACCGTCATCAGCGGCGTCGCCTCGTTGGCCACGCGCCGGCCGATCATCGACATCAGGCCGCCCTGGCCGCCCTGCATGTTCGGCGTGAAGCTGACCTCGCCCCGGTACGCGAGCATCGCGCCGCGCTGGCTGAACATCTTCTGGCCCGGGGCGACAGTCGCCTCGACCATCTTGGAGTTGATCTCACGGAACGGCATCAGACGTCGCCCCCGATGGTGTTCCGCTCGCTGGGCTGGACGTAGACGAGTCCGTCGCCCTCGAAGCGGATCTGGAAGGCCTCGCCGCCGCCCTCGCCGAGAAAGGTGCGGAAGGTCACACCCGACTGGAAGTTCTGCTGGAGGTTGCCCTGGTGGGCGATGTACGCGCCGGGGTCGACCGCGAGCGGGTACTGCGGTGTCACCCGCAGGACCACCGCCGGGCCGTCCGACATGATCGCGGCCTGGCCGGTGCCCTCGACGGTGGTGGTGAACAGGCCGTTGCCCGTCGCCCCGCCGCGCAGACCGGTGAAGCTGGTCCCGGTGCGCAGGCCCCCGTCCGTGCAGAGCAGATTGCTCGACTCGACGAAGAGCTTGTCGCCGTGCAGGTTCACGAGGTTGATCTCGGACGCGCGGTCGGCGAAGTAGCAGGTGCCCTGGCCCCTCACCTCCATCACGACCATCTGTTCGCCGGTGAGGCGGCGGGTGACCATCCCGCGTATGCCCTCACCGCCGCCGGACATCTTCTTGAACGCCATCTGGCCGTCGTAGGCGACCATCGAGCCGTTCTTCGCTTTGACGGCGTCGCCGGTCATGTCGACCGCGAGCACTTTGCTCCCTTGGAGCCGGAACATTGCCACGGAGCGACGTTAACCGGACGTGGGCTGGACGAACAGGGCCCGAGGGAAGATCCCGGACTCCTGGACGGACCCCCGGACAAAGCCTTGGCAAAGTGAGCTGCCACAATGGTGCAGCGCTTGTGAGCGCGTTCACAAGATCACTGCCGCCCCTCCCATCGAAGGTGCCCCCGTGGACATCAAGACCGCCTCGTCACTCCACCGTCTCCGCCTGGTCTCCGCGCCGGAGGCCATCTCCTTCCTCCTGCTGCTCGTCTGCTCTGTTCTCAAGCGCACGACGGAGTTCAACGCGGTCCCGGTCATGGGCGCGATCCACGGTGTGCTCTTCATCCTCTACGTGCTCTTCTGGCTGGACGCCTGGAACCGCACCAAGTGGGACCTGAAGACGGCGGCCCTCTACTTCGTCCTCTCCGTATTGCCCTTCGGCGGCTTCTACGCCGAGCGCAAGCTGCGGCGCGCGGCCGACGACGCCGTCATCGCCTCTCGCGCCCGCCGCGAGGACGGGGTCAGCGCATGATCGTCGCGTTCTCCGTCACGCCGCTGGGCGTGGGTGAGGACGTCGGGGAGTACGTCGCCGACGCCGTGCGGGTGGTCCGCGCATCGGGCCTGCCCCACCGCACGGACGCCATGTTCACCTCGGTGGAAGGTGAGTGGGACGAGGTGATGGACGTGGTCAAGCGCGCCGTCGCCGCCGTCGAGGCCCGTGCGCCGCGCGTCTCCCTGGTCCTCAAGGCCGACATCCGGCCCGGCGTCGAGGACGGTCTCACCTCCAAGGTCGCGACGGTGGAACGGCATCTGTCCGCCTGATCCCCGCCCTCCCTCTCTCTTTGCGTCATCTCTTCTTCGCGTCAGCCCCCGGCTCCTAGCCGGGGGCTTTCTCGTGCCCGGGGCGGGTTCCCGTGCGGGTCTCGTGACCGAGGGAGGGTTGAGCGACTGCTCAAATCCTTGCTACCTTCCTTTTGAGCGATCGCTCAAAAGGGTCGGCGGTGCGGGGGTTCGGCATGAGGCTGTACATCGAGACGTGCATACGCGTGGAGCTGGAGACGCTCTGGGAGCGCACCCAGGAGCCCGCGCAACACCAGCGGTGGGACCTGCGCTTCACCGAGATCGACCATCTGCCGCGCCGTCCGGGAGAGCCGCAGCGCTTCCGGTACGCGACCCGCGTCCTGCCCTGGCTGACCGTCGCCGGCACCGGTGTCTCCGCGGGGGAGCGCCACCGGGCCGGCGACCGCGTCTCCGCACTCCGGTTCGCCTCGCCGCACCCCCTCTCGCTGCTGAAGGAGGGGAGCGGCTACTGGCGTTACGTCCCGACGGCCGACGGCGTGCGCTTCCTCACCGGCTACGACTACCGCCCGCGCTGGGGCCGGTTGGGCCGCGTCGCGGACCGCCTCGTCTTCCGTCCGCTCATGGGATGGGCGACCGCCTGGTCCTTCGACCGGCTGCGGCTGTGGTGCGAGCGGGGCATCACCCCCGAACGCGCACTGGTCCACGCACTCGCCGACCTCGGCGTCCGGGGGCTCGCCGCCGGGATAGCCCTGTCGCTGGACCCCCTCGCGGGAATCGCGGCCGCCGTCATGGCAGTCGTCCTGCCGCCCTCGCCCAGCACTCCGGCAGCCCGCCGCTGTCTGCGCACCCCGCCGGGACCGGCGGCCGCTCCCGCCCTCCTCGGCTCCCTGGAGCTGACGAACACCCTGGAGCACGCATGAGCTCGATCTTCCGCACCGTCATGGGCGACGACTTCGGCCGGCTCCACCCGCAGCTCCAGCGCCGCTTCTCCGTCGGACTCGCGTCCGGTGAAGCGTGCGTCGGACGGGGGGTGATGGACCGTATCTGGCACGGCCGCGGCTTCGTCAAACCGTTCCTGTCCCTGGGCGGCAGCCGCAACATCCTGGTGCCGCGCACGGGTCGCGGCGTCCCCTTCACCATCGAGAACTTCCCGTACGCCGACAGCTACGGCCGGGAGACCGTCACCTTCGTCCGGACCTTCGCCCTGCCCGGCGGACCGCGCCGCTTCGACGCGACGATGATCGCCGCCCCGTCGGGCGACCGCATCGTCGACTATCTCGGCACGCACCAGCATCTCGCCAGCGATCTGCGCCTCTTCGCCGAGCCCGACGGCTCACTGCTCATCCGCTCCGGCGAACACCGCTTCCGCGAGGGGCCGGTGGACCTGCGGGTTCCCGAACTGATCGGCGGCGACGCGGAAGTGCGCGAGTCCTACGACGACGCCACCGGCCGCTTCCGTATCCGGGTGCGGGTGACCAACCGCCGCTTCGGGCCGCTCTTCGGCTACGAGGGCTCGTTCACGGCCGAGTACGTCGACGTACGCTCGCACGGGGTGCGCGCCGGGCTGCGCCCGGTACGCGAGGAGATACGGGCGTGAGCCAGGAGACCAAGGAGAAGCTGCTGGAGGGCGCGCTGCGCACGCTCACCGAGCAGGGCATCGCCAAGACCTCCGCCCGCTCCATCGCCGCCGCCGCCGGAGTCAACCAGGCGCTCGTCTTCTACCACTTCGGCTCTGTCGACGACCTGCTCGCCGCGGCCTGCCGTCACGGCGCGGAGCAGCGGGTGTCCCGCTACCGCGAACGGCTCGGTGAGATCGGCACGCTGACCGAACTCCTCGTGTTCGGGCGCGAGATGCACGCCGAGGAACGGTCCGGAGGCCATGTCGCGGTCCTCGGCCAGCTGCTCGCCGGAGCACAGACCCAGCCGCGCCTCGCGCCCGCCACCGCCGCGGGCCTGGAGCTGTGGATCGCCGAGATCGAGAAGGTACTGGTCAGGGTCCTCGCGGCATCTCCGCTCGGGGAGTTCGCCGACCCGGTGGGCCTCGCGCGCGCGGTCGCCGCGTCGTTCGTGGGTCTCGAACTGTACGAGGGCGTCGACCCGGGCGGCGCGGAGCGTGCGCTGGCCGCCCTGGAGCAGCTCACGGTCCTGGCGGCCGCCCTCGACGAGCTCGGTCCGGTGGCCCAGCGCGCCGTCCGGCACAAGCTGCGGCGCTCCACCCGCCGTTGAGCACGGCCCGGGTTCAGGCGCCGGGCTGCGTGGCCGTCAGGGCGATGCCGAGCGGGGTCCGCTCGTAGAGGACCTGGTGGCCGTAGCGGCGTGAGGTCAGCAGGCCCGCGTCCCGCAGCACCGACAGATGCGCGGAGACGGACGAGGGCGCGAGACCCAGCCGGTGCGCGAGTGCACTCGTCCCGGCGGGCTCGTCCAGGGCCACGAGCACGGACGCCCGCTTGGGGCCGAGCAGCCGGGCCAGCGCGTCCGGTGTGCTCGCCGCGGGCTCCGTCCACAGGGCGCCGATCCCGCGTGCCGGGTAGGCGACGGTCGGCTGCCAGGGCGGTTCGAAGCCGGTCACGACGTCCGGCCAGCAGAAGACGCTGGGCAGCAGCATCAGTCCCTGGCCGTCGAGATGGCGCACATGGTCCGAGCTCTTCTCCAGCGTCAGCGTGCCGTCCGCCCACCGCAGCCGGGGGTGCAGATCGGCGAACAGGCCCTCGATGCCGGTGTCGGCGAGCCGGCGCGAGTGGAAGGCCACATCGGCCTCCAGCAGCGTGCGCAGCCGGGGCCATTCGGGCTCGACCAGGACGTGCCACGCCTCCTCCAGGCGGTCGGCGAGCTCGTGGACCGCTCGGGCGGGATCGGCGAGCAGCGCCCGGCCCGCGGGCGACTCGGCTGCGCCGGGGGTGCAGGCCAGCGACCACGCCATGTCCTGGCGGGCGGACTCGGGATCCGCGGCCCGTACGGCGGCGATCTCCTCGCCGAAGGACGCGGCGGGGCCGATGGGCGGCGGCCCGAGGAAGTCGGGGGCGTGTCCGCGACGGGGCATCAGCAGCCACAGGGCGGAGAGATCGAGCCGTGCGGCGTCCCGCCGGATCCGGGCGAGCCAGGGCAGGTGGTAGCCGTGCCGGTCGGGGCGCTTGAGGGTGCGTACGGCCTCGTGCGTCTCCCAGAGCGGTGACACGGCGAACCGGATGCGCAGGAGGTCCGCCTCCCGGAAGTGCATGGCGGACGGCATGACGGCTCCTGAAGATTCGGCTGCTGCCGAAAGTCTAGGGCCGGGCGCAGAGGGTCGGCAGGCTGCGCCCATGACTCGTCCCTCTCTCCCGCCGCCCTCCGCAGCCGGCGGCGCGAACGTGCCCGCGGACGCACGGTCCGGCGGTCCCGCGGGTGCCGAAGCCGTCGGCGCGCGCCCTGCACGTGCGGCAGCCGGCGCTGCGCACCACGTCGATACAGGTCCGGCGACGGTGGAGGCCGGCGGTGCGCGGTCCGTCGGAACGAGCCGCGCGGCCGATGCGGCGGTCGAGGCGCACCTCGCGACCGCCGCAGCTGTCGGTGCGGACCCTGGCCTCGCGGCCGAGGCGGGTGCGGATCCCGGCCTTGCGGACGATGCGGGTGCGGATCTCGGCCTTGCGGACGATGCCGGTGTGGACCCTGGCCTCGCGGAGACAGCAGGTGCGCACCCCGCCGGTGGTGCCCCGCCATCCGTACCCGCGCCGCCGGCCACCGGAGCCCCGCACGGCTACGGCGCCGTCTTCCGTGTCCGCGAGTTCCGCGCCGTGTTCGTCGCCCACCTCATGTCCCTGCTCGGTGTCGTCGTCTGCGAGATCTCCCTCACCGTCCTGATCTACCGGCTCACGGGCTCACCCCTGCTGAGCGCCCTCACCTTCGCGCTCGGCTTCCTGCCGTACCTCGTCGGCGGGACGCTGCTCGCCGGCGTCGCCGACAAGTACCCCGCGCGACGGGTGCTCGTGCTGTGCGATCTCGTATGCGCCGGATGCGCCGCGGCGATGGTGCTGCCCGTCACGCCCGTCGCCGTCCTGCTCGCCCTCCGCTGCGCCATCGCCGCCGTCTCACCGGTGTTCAACGGGACGCGGACCGCCACCCTCGCCGACATCCTGGGCGACGGCGACCTCTTCGTCCTCGGCCGGTCGCTGCTGCGGATCGTGTCCCAGAGCGCCGTGCTGACCGGCTTCGGGCTCGGCGGGCTGCTGCTCGCCGTGGTGCCGCCGCGCGGCGCCCTCGCCGTCACCTGCTGCACCTTTCTCGGTTCCGCGCTCCTGCTCCGGTTCGGTACGAAGCGCCGCCCCGCCCGGGACGGCGACAGCGGCGCCCTGCTGCGCTCGTCGCTCACCGGAGCACGCCAGGTCTTCGCCGACCGCAGGCTGCGGGTGCTGATGCTGCTGTTCTGGGTGCCGCCCATGTTCAGCGTCGCGCCGGAGGTCCTCGCCACCCCCTACGCCGACGCCACCGGCATCGGGTCGGCCGGTCTCGGGCTGCTGATGTGCGCGCTTCCCGCGGGCACGATCGCGGGGGAGCTGTACGCCGGTTCCGCGCTGCGCCCGGGCACCCGCGCCCGTATCGCCCTCCCGCTGGCCGCGGTCTCCCTGCTGCCGCTCGTCGCGTTCGCGCTGACCCCCGGCCTCGCTCTCGCCCTGCTCGTCCTCGTCGTCGCCGGCGCCACGAACGCGTACACCCTCGGCGTGGACCGGTGGTTCATCGAGGCGGTGCCCGACGAGCTGCGCGGCCGGGCCATGACCCTGATGACGGCCGGGCTGATGACGATCCAGGGTGTGGGCATGGCTCTCGCGGGTCTCGCGGCGGAGTTCTACGCGGTCAGCACGGTCGTGACGGGCGCCGGAGTCATCGGCACCGTCTGCTGTCTGCTGCTGGTCGCCGAAGCCCGGCGGACCGAAGGGCGAGACGGGGCTGACCGCCATATGACCTGTCGGTAGGGTCGGTGCCGTGCCGAAGCCCCTCAGCCTCCCCTTCGACCCCATCGCGCGCGCCGACGAGCTGTGGCAGCAGCGCTGGGGTCCCGTCCCCTCGATGGCGGCCATCACCTCGATCATGCGCGCGCAGCAGATCCTGCTCGCCGAGGTCGACTCCGTCGTCAAGCCGTACGGGCTGACCTTCGCGCGGTACGAGGCGCTGGTGCTGCTGACCTTCTCCAAGGCCGGCGAGCTGCCCATGTCCAAGATCGGCGAGCGTCTGATGGTCCACCCCACCTCGGTGACCAACACCGTCGACCGCCTGGTCAGGTCTGGTCTGGTCGACAAGCGCCCCAACCCCAACGACGGCCGCGGCACCCTCGCCTCCATCACGGAGAAGGGGCGCGAGGTCGTGGAAGCGGCCACGCGCGATCTGATGGAGATGGACTTCGGGCTCGGGGCGTACGACTCCGAGGAGTGCGGGGAGATCTTCGCGATGCTGCGTCCTCTGCGGCTGTCGGCGCACGACTTCGACGACGCGTAGCCCGCGGCGTCCTCGGCGGGACGCGGCCGGTCGTCCCGAGTGCGCCGGCCGGCGCCGGGGCCTGGCCCTCTGCCGCCCCACCCGCCCGAAGATCGCCCCTTGCGCCCGGTTACGCTCGGTGCCATGAAAGCGAATGTGCTGACCCGCTACCGGGTGATGGCCTACATCACCGCCGTGTGGCTCCTCGTGTTCACCGGCGCGATCATCCTGAAGTACGGGTTCGACACCGGCGACACCATGCTGATCTCCCAGATCCACGGTGTGCTGTTCATCATCTACGTGATTTTCGCGTTCGATCTCGGCTCCAAGGCGAAGTGGCCGTTCGGCAAGCTGCTGTGGGTGCTGGCCGCCGGCTGCATCCCTGTGGCCAGCTTCTTCGTGGAACCGAAGATCACCCGCGAGGTCCGTCCGCTGATCACGGACGGCCCCACCGCGGCAGTCAAGGCCTAGCTCCCACCCCGGCCTCACCCCCGTGCGCGCAGGCTCGCGGGGGCTTCCCATCGACATTTACTAGGACGTCCTAGTAAATTCGAGGGTATGGACGCTGACGCCATCGAGGAAGGCCGCCGACGCTGGCAGGCCCGTTACGACAAGGCCCGCAAGCGGGACGCGGACTTCACCACGCTCTCCGGGGATCCGGTGGAGCCCGTCTACGGGCCCCGGCCCGGAGACAACTACGACGGCTTCGAGCGCATCGGCTGGCCGGGGGAGTACCCCTTCACCCGAGGGCTCTACCCGACCGGCTACCGCGGCCGGACCTGGACCATCCGCCAGTTCGCGGGCTTCGGCAACGCCGAGCAGACGAACGAGCGCTACAAGATGATCCTCGCCAACGGCGGCGGCGGACTCTCCGTGGCCTTCGACATGCCCACCCTGATGGGCCGCGACTCCGACGACCCCCGCTCACTCGGTGAGGTCGGCCACTGCGGTGTCGCCATCGACTCCGCCGCCGACATGGAGGTCCTGTTCAAGGACATCCCCCTCGGCGACGTCACCACCTCCATGACGATCAGCGGGCCCGCCGTGCCCGCCTTCTGCATGTACCTCGTCGCCGCCGAGCGCCAGGGCATCGACCCTGCCGTGCTCAACGGCACGCTCCAGACGGACATCTTCAAGGAGTACATCGCCCAGAAGGAGTGGCTCTTCCAGCCCGAGCCCCATCTCCGGCTGATCGGCGACCTGATGGAGCACTGCGCGCAGGGCATCCCCGCGTACAAGCCGCTCTCCGTCTCCGGCTACCACATCCGCGAGGCGGGTGCGACCGCCGCGCAGGAGCTCGCGTACACCCTCGCCGACGGCTTCGGCTACGTCGAACTCGGGCTCAGCCGGGGCCTCGACGTCGACACCTTCGCGCCCGGCCTCTCCTTCTTCTTCGACGCGCACCTCGACTTCTTCGAGGAGATCGCCAAGTTCCGCGCGGCGCGCAGGATCTGGGCGCGCTGGATGAAGGAGGAGTACGGGGCGAAGACCGACAAGGCCCAGTGGCTGCGGTTCCACACCCAGACCGCCGGCGTCTCGCTCACCGCCCAGCAGCCCTACAACAACGTCGTACGCACCGCGGTCGAGGCGCTCTCCGCCGTCCTCGGCGGCACCAACTCCCTGCACACCAACGCCCTGGACGAGACCCTCGCGCTCCCCAGCGAGCAGGCGGCCGAGATCGCGCTGCGCACCCAGCAGGTGCTGATGGAGGAGACCGGCGTCGCCAACGTCGCCGACCCGCTGGGCGGTTCGTGGTACGTCGAGCAGCTCACCGACCGCATCGAGGCGGACGCCGAGAAGATCTTCGACCAGATCAAGGAGCGCGGCCGCCGGGCGCACCCCGACGGGCAGCACCCCATCGGTCCCATCACCTCCGGCATCCTGCGCGGTATCGAGGACGGCTGGTTCACCGGCGAGATCGCCGAGTCGGCCTTCCAGTACCAGCAGTCGCTGGAGAAGGGCGACAAGAGGGTCGTCGGCGTCAACGTCCACCACGGCTCGGTCACCGGTGACCTGGAGATCCTGCGGGTCAGCCACGAGGTCGAGCGTGAGCAGGTGCGCATCCTGGCGGACCGCAAGGCGCACCGCGACGACGCACTCGTCCGGTCCTCGCTGGAGAAGATGCTGGCCGCGGCCAGGGACGGCTCCAACATGATCGGACCGATGCTCGACGCGGTCCGCGCGGAGGCGACGCTGGGCGAGATCTGCGACGCGCTGCGGGACGAGTGGGGCACGTACACCGAACCGCCGGGCTTCTGAACACCACGGCCTCGGCCGGTTGCTGACACGGGCACGGGCGGCGGGATTCTCCCCGCCGCCCGTGCCCGTGTGCTCTGTACCTGCCGTGCTCTGTGCCCCCGTGCTCCGTGCCTGCCCGGTGTCAGTTCTGTAGGGAGGCCAGGCCCGACAACAGCAGGCGGGTGAAGCCGGCCGCCCAGGTCTCGTCCACCGGCTCCGCGCTGACCAGCAGCCGGTGGACCACCGCGCCCGCGATCACATCGAAGATCAGGTCCGCGTTGCGCGCCGCCGTCTCCTCGTCCGCCTCGTACGGCAGCTCCCCGCGCGCCTGTGCCCGCGCCCGCCCCTCCAGGACCAACAGCTTCTGGCGCTCGACGATCGCCGTACGGATACGGCCCCGCAGCGCCTCGTCCCGGGTGGACTCCGCGACCACGGCCATCAGCGCGGTCCGCGCCTCCGGCCGCTCCAGCAGCGCCGCGAACTGGAGCACCACGCCCCGTACATCGGCCTCCAGGCTGCCGAGGTCGGGAAGTTCGAGTTCGTCGAACAGCACGGCGACGGCATCGACCACGAGCTCGCTCTTGTTCGTCCAGCGGCGGTAGAGAGTCGTCTTGGCGACCCCCGCGCGGGTGGCCACATCGCCCATCGTCAGCTTCGACCAGCCCAGTTCGACGAGCGCGGCCCGGGTCGCGTCCAGGATCGCGGAGTCGGCCTCGGCGCTGCGGGGGCGGCCCGTACGCCCGGTACGTACGGGTTTGGGGGAAGTGTGGCGGCACATGTCGGCGACCATACCGGCCGGTAGGCGTTTCGTTGTGAGGCAGTTCACCGGAAAAATCTCACACGCGGCCGGGCTGGTGCAGTTACGCTACGACCCGTAGCGAAAGCTGTGACCGGCTCCGCGACAACCACACTGGCGCACGGGTGGGGACCCCGCGCCGCGTTCTTCGAGCAGTACCCGTACGACGGTCCTGTGACCGTGTTTTCCCATGCGTGCGCGGAGGGGGGAGGATGTACTCATGCAGCCTAGGAACATGTCCATGAGCGGCGTCGTCGACCTCGCCGCGGTGAAGGCGGCCGGAGAGGCCAAGGCCAAGGCGGAGCAGGCCCGTGCCGAGTCCGCCCGCACCGGCGGCGGCGGTGCCGTAGCCCCCTCCAGCCTGGTGATCGACGTCGACGAGGCGGGCTTCGAGCGCGACGTCCTCCAGCGTTCCGCCGAGGTCCCGGTCGTCATCGACTTCTGGGCCGAGTGGTGCGAGCCCTGCAAGCAGCTGAGCCCGCTGCTGGAGCGGCTGACGCAGGAGTACAACGGCCGTTTCCTCCTCGCCAAGATCGACGTCGACGCCAACCAGATGCTGATGCAGCAGTTCGGGATCCAGGGCATCCCGGCCGTGTTCGCCGTCGTCGCCGGGCAGGCGCTCCCCCTCTTCCAGGGAGCGGCCCCCGAGGCGCAGATCCGTCAGACGCTGGACCAGCTGGTGCAGGTCGCCGAGGAGCGCTTCGGCCTCACCGGTATCGCGGTCGACGCGGCGGCACAGGGCGAGGAGACGGCCCCGGCGCCCGTGCCCGCCGGCCCCTACGACGCTCTGCTGGAAGCGGCCGTACAGGCTCTTGACGCGGGCGACTTCGGCGGTGCCGTCCAGGCGTACAAGAACGTGCTGTCCGACGACCCGGGCAACACGGAGGCGAAGCTCGGTCTCGCCCAGGCCGAACTGCTGGGCCGTGTCCAGGACATGGACCCGCAGCAGGTGCGCCAGGAGGCCGCCGAGAAGCCGGCCGACGTGAACGCGCAGATCGCCGCGGCCGACCTGGACCTGGTGGGCGGCCATGTGGAGGACGCCTTCGGCCGGCTCGTCGAGGCCGTGCGGCGTACGACCGCCGAGGACCGCGACGCGGCCCGGCTGCGTCTCCTCGAACTCTTCGAGGTCGTCGGCCCCGACGACCCCCGCGTGACGGCGGCGCGTTCCGCGCTCGCCCGGGTGCTGTTCTGAGCCATGTTTGAAGCTGCCTGAGCCGAACGTTCCGTTCCGCCAGGTCTATGGGGTTTGCGGCGGTGGCGCTGGTGAGGCGCCACCGCCGTTTTGGCGACAAGGTGACAGAACGCGGCCGCTCTTTACCAAAACTTGGTAATTCAGCGAGCTGTTACTCGTAGTAAATCAACCGGCTTGTTCTGTCCGCTTATTGGCGGCAATCCACCTTTCTGGCCGGACGGCCTCCTGCACCCTGCGTGGCCGGTCGGCATCAGCCCGTCGTGGCGTGGTTATCAGGCCGTTACTAGCGAGTAACGAACCCCCTTGTGTCGCGGCCGGTAATGGACCACGATCGGCGACGCTCGGTCCAATACCGCACCAGCCCGGCCCCCAGCCGTGCTGTGGTCGTTGGGTCCCCACCGGGTGGACCGGCGGCAGTGGCGCCGGTCGCGGACAGGGGGGTTCCTGCCGAACGGCGGGGCCTGTCCGACAGGTTGTGCGTGATGCGTGTCAGGCGCGACCAGTGGTTGTCGCTCGGGGGTGATCGCCGGTGTTTCGGACGCGGATGCGCCTGAAAGTACAGGCGCTCTCCTTCCCGAGGACGTAGCACTTCTCCCATCCCAGGACGGACCCACGGTCCGGACCGGAGATGTACGTCCGAGAAGGAGGAAAGTCATGGAGTCAGTGACTCGGGGTGGAACCAGATGGAAGCGGTTCGCCCTTGTCATGGTGCCCAGCGTGGCCGCAACGGCTGCGATAGGCGTCGGTCTGGCACAGGGCGCGCTCGCCGCGTCGTTCGCTGTGTCCGGCCAGGAGTTCAAGGTCACCGCCGGCTATCTTGACGGCACTGGGTTCGCCCAGTACGGCGGCGTCGACATGGGGTACAAGGACCTCAAGGGCGACGAGAAGACGGCCCACCCGGTCGCCATCTCGACCTTCAAGAACGCGTCGATCACCAAGATGTGCCAGTCGGTCGTCACCGACGTGCCCTTCGTGGGCAAGATCACGCTGAAGCTGAAGGCGGGCGACAAGGGCACCCCGGTCCAGGCGAAGAACCTGTACCTGGACGTGTCGTCGCTGGACGCGAACGCCAAGTTCACGAACATCGACATCGGCGTCGCGGCCAAGGACACGGACAACCCCGGGACCGGCAAGGGCCCCGCGGTCAAGGACGAGTCGATCCTGCCCAACGGGTTCGCCCAGCAGGCGGAGCGTGCCGAGCTCACCAACGTCGAGCAGAAGGCCTGGGCGACCACCGCCGGCACCTTCGAGCTCAGCGGCCTGAGCATGCGTCTGCTCAAGGGCTCCGGCGACGGGGTCGAGTGCTACTGACGGTCATCCCGTCCGGGCGGGCGGGTAGAGCTCTCACGGCTGCGCCCGCCCGCCCAACTCTTCACACAGCAATGCCAGTTCCAGGGAGCTGTTTTCCATGAGCGCCGAGTCTGCAGTGTCACCGGGACGGGACGAGCACTTCCTCCGCGTCCTTCGGCGAAACTTCCGCACGTGGCGGGGCCAGCGGCCTTTCTGGGCCGGACTGTTCACCCTGCTCGGCGGCATCCCCATCGCCTATTTCCCGTACGCGACGTTCAAGCTCGGGCACATGACGCTCTCCATGGCGACGACCGCGGGGGCGGGCTCGCTGATCATCGGCGTCCTGCTGGTCACGCTGGGCCTGACGATGTGGTTCCACAGCATCGTCCGTGTCTTCGCGGGAATCGCCTCGATCCTGCTCGCGTTGATCTCGATCCCGATCGCCAATCTGGGCGGCTTCATCATCGGGTTCCTGCTGTCGATGCTGGGCGGCGCGCTGGCGATCGCCTGGGCACCGGCGAAGTCCGAGCCCGAGCCGGCCGAGGACAAGACCGCCGCATCCGCACCGGCCGAGCCGGCGGGTGGCGCCGATCCGGAGCCCTGGGGCCCCTACGGCGCGAACACGCACGACACCACCATCGAAGCCAACGGCGGGAGGAACAGTGCAGGGTGATGTCACACCGCTGACCACGGCTGGGGGCGATGGGGCACAGGTCAGAAAGGGTCCGCGGCACGCGGCCCCGAGGAAGTCGCTGCTGACCAAGCTCCAGAGGCCTGCGGGCAAGGCGATGGCCCTGGCCGCGATGCCCACCGCCGTCTTCGTCGGCATGGGCCTCACCCCCAAGCTGGCGCTCGCCGATGACAAGGACATTCCCTTCGCTCCCGGTCCGTGTGTGACACGTTCGGACGAGCCGGCGGAGTCCGAGTCGCCCAAGCCCTCCGAGTCGGCCAAGCCGTCCGACGAGGCGTCCGAGACGCCCGACCCGTCCTCGACGGCCCCGGCCGAGGAGAACGACGGCAAGGACGACAACGCCGAGCCCAAGCCGGACACCACGCCGTCCGCCTCCGACCCGGGGCGCGCCGACGAGGAGAAGCCGGACGAGGCGAAGCCGACGCCCACCCCGACGCCCACCGAGTCGGAGACCAGGAACCCGCTGGATCCGCTGGGTGTGGGTGACGCGCTGAAGGACCTGTTCGACGGCCCCGACAAGCCGACGGCCACGCCGGCGCCGACTCCCAGCGAGACGGCGAAGCCGAGCGAGAAGCCGGCCGACGAGCCGAGCGAGAAGCCGACGGCGAAGCCCGCGGAGCCGCAGGACGAGAAGCCGTCGTCCAAGCCCGCCGACAAGGCCGATGAGGCGGACGACAAGACCGACAAGGTCAAGGACGCCATCAAGGACGCGGCGGACAAGGCCGGGGCGACGACCGAGGAGCTCGAAGCCGCGGTCAAGAGCCTCGACCCCAAGAGCGACACGGACATCCCCGAGGGCGCCAAGCCGCGCTTCCCGTGCCCCGAGGCCGACCCCAAGGCGCTGGCTGCGGCCGACCTGGAGCCGGGCATCCCGCTGCTCCCGGACGAGCCCTGGGTGCTGGAGAGTTCGCTGCTCACCCTGACGGGTCTGGACTACAAGGGCATCGTCGAGGTCAAGACCGGCAGCGGCAAGATCAAGAAGGTGCTGAAGTTCACGGCCTCGGGCGTGGACATCAAGGACCTGCATCAGCTGGTGGAGGGCCCGAACGGGACGACCGCGCATGTCGAGGCGGACAAGGGGTCCACCTCGACCATCCGCAGCGGCACGGTGACGATGTACACGGAAGAGCTGAAGGGCAACCTCTTCGGCCTCATCCCGATCACCTTCAGCCCGACGAGCCCGCCGCCGCTGAACGTGCCGTTCGCGTTCTTCACCAACGCCAAGGTGAAGCAGGCCGGTCAGTTCGGCGGGACGCTGACGGTGCCGGGTCTGAACAACTACTTCACCGGTGGGAACACCGGGAACTGAGTCCTCCGGGAGCCGCGAGAAGACTGTGGGCCGTACCCCTTCAAGGGGTACGGCCCACAGTCGTCCCTCGTGCTGATCCGACGGTGACCGGCCTTTGAGATCATCACCGGTATGAACATCATGGATGTGCTGACGGACATGGCGCTGACGGGCGGGCTGGGTGCCCTGAAGCCCGGAGCGTCACTGGACGAGGTGTCCGGCGTCCTCGGGGCTCCGGCCGTGGCGGACCACGTGCCGGGCGCTGCACCGTCCTGGCCGCGGACGTTCGCGTACGGGGACGTACGCCTGGAGGTGTGCCGCTGCGGCCTGATCCACCGGGTCGCCCTCAGCACCTGGACGGATTCCGTCGACATCCCCGCCGCGTGCACCGGCACCCGCACCGACACGGGCACGAAGACGGGCGCGGGCACGGTCAGTATGTCGCCGACCGTCACGTTCGCGCAGCTGCGTGCCGCGCTCGATCTCGCCCGTGTAGCCTGGGAGTCGGACCTGGAGCTCGCGAGCCAGTTCTCCGTCGTCGTGGACCGTGAGCCGGTCCTGGTTCGCTTCACCTTCGCCACCGAGGCGGGGGCAGGCGCGGCCGGCAGGAGCGACGCAACGCTGCACAGCGCCATCGCCCGGGACACCGAGCACATGTGCCCCTGAGGCGACCGGGAGCCTCGCGTACGGGAACAGTCCGACGCCGAACGGGCTGCCGAACGGGAACGGGCCGGACCGCTGTTGCGGTCCGGCCCGTTCCGCCGGCTTCTCGCCCGGCTGCTCACGGAAGAGGGGTCAGCCGGCGGCCTTCTGCGCGCTGATCGCCTTCAGCGCCTGCACCAGACGGGCCAGCTTCGGCGCGAAGTTCGTCGCACAGCCGAACTTCAGGGACTTCCGCTTCTGGCCCGGCTCCAGGTTCTCGTTGTACTTCCTGGCTTGCTCGTCCTGGTTGAAGATGTGCATCGCATCGGTCGTCTTCGAGATGAGGTCCTCCCGAAGAGCGTCGTCGTCGATGATCGCCTGGACGGTGGCCCTGATCTCGGCGTCGGTCGGGAACTGGCCGTTGGCGGAACGGATCGGGGTACCCATGATCCCGCCCTTGACGTTCGTGGTGGTGATGCCCACCTCGGCGCCGTTCAGCAGGTTGATGTGCGCACCCCTCTTGCTGCACCAGTCGTCGTCCACGGGGGAGGCGTGCTTGATGCCGCAGAAGCGCTTCTTCTTGCCGCTCGCCTTGGCACTGGCACTGGCGCCGCCCTTGCCCGGAGCGGCCTTCGCGCTCCTGGCGCCGGGGCTCTGAGCGACGTCCGAGAACAGGTCGGCCGCGTCGAGGACACACTCACCGAGGTCGCCCTTGCGGTACTTCTCGATGATCTCCCTGAGGGACTTCAGCACCTTCTTGCCCCAGCGGGCCTTCTCGAAGAACTTGGCGACACCGCTGACCACGGACACGATCGCCTTCGTCACCGCCGGGAGCTTGCCGACGACCAGCACCAGGCTGCCCACGTCGACGAGCGACCAGAGGCAGCTCTCGATGTCTCCTTCGCCGAAGCAGCGCTTGACGTTGTTGACGCCGAGCACCTCGAGCAGGATCTCTCCGCCGTTCTCCCGCACCCAGTCGATGACGGACTTGTTGGCCGCCGCGAGAGCCTCGCGGAACTGGTCGACGCACTGCTGACCGCACTGCGCCCGCAGAATCGCCTCGTCGTCCGCGCTCAGACCCGGTTCGGTGGGGCCATCGGCCCCGGTGTCACCGGTCTCCATCGCGGCCTTGCGGGCCTCTTCGAGGCGCTTGCGCTCATCGGCCTCGGCCCGGTCGGCCGCCGAGTCGGCGTCCTTGGCCGCGCCGTCCGCGTTCTTCGCCGCGGTCTCGGCCGCGGTGGCGTCCTTCTCGGCCTTGGTGGCCGTGGCATCGGCGCTCGCCGCGTCCTTCTCCGCCGCACCGGCCGAGGCGCGGGCGCTCGCGGCGTCCCGCTCGGCGTCGGTGGCCTCGCGGTCGGCGGCGGCAGCCTCCGACTCGGCGTCCGTGGCGGCGAATCCCGCGTAGACGGCGTCGGTGCCTGCCTCCTGGTCGTACTTCTGGGCGGCGAGGTCGGCCTTCTTCGCGGCGGCGGCGTACTTCTCCGCCTCCGCTGCCGAGGCACGGGCGGCCGCGACGGACGCCAGCGCCTTGGCGGCGTCGGCAGCCGCCGCCGCGGCAGCCTGCGCCGCGATCTTGGCGTCACCGGCGGCCTTGTCGGCCAGGGCCTTCGCCGTGGCGGCCGCCCTGGCGGCCTCGTCCGACTTGGCCTTGGCCGCTGCCGCCTGCTGCTCGGCCATCGTCTTCGAGGTCTGCCCGACGAGTACCGCGAACGCCGCGGACGTGTCGGTCTCCTGATACGGCGTGCCGATCGTGATGGCCTCGTTCGCCGCCTTGGTGACCGCAGTCGCCGCGTCACGCGCGGCGGTGGCGGCCTGACCGGCGGCGAACGCGAACCCGGCCGTCTTGACGGCCCAGGCGGCCGTCTTGTCCGCCTCAGCCTTGGCCGCTGTCGCCTCCTTGCGCGCCTTGACCGCCGCTGCCTGGGCCTTCTTGGCCTCGGCCTCCGCGTTCTTGGCGTTGGTCCGGGCGGCGGCCGCGGCGTCGATGGCTTCCGCGGCCGCGGCGTGCGCGGTCGCGGCGGCCGCGTGCGTGGTCATGTATGCCGACCAGGCGTTGTCCGCCGCGGCCCGCGAGCGGGACGCCGCTCCCTGGGCCCGGGTGGCGGCCGCGCGTGCGTTCACCGCCGCGGTCGAGGCCTCGTTGGCCGCGGCCCGCGCGCGCGTGGCGGCCCCGGCCGCGTCGTTCGCCGCCCTGCGAGCCTCGGTCGCCGCCTCGCGGGCCTCTCCCGCTGCGGCCGTGCCTTCCGCTGCCGCGGCGGCCGCTTCCAGCGCCGCGGCGCGTGAGGCGGTCGCCTTCTTCTCGCGCTCGGCCTCGACAGCGGCGTCGCGAGCCAAGTAGGCCTCGGCCTCCGCCTCCTCGGCCTGATCACGCTTGGCCGCCGCGGTCGTACCCGCCGACTCGGCTGCCGTACGGGCCCGTCCCGCGGCTTCCCGTTCGCTCCCGGCCCGCTGCTCCGCGGCGGCCGCCTTCTCCCGCTCCTTCGTCGCGTTGGCGCGCTCCGCCGCCGCGATCCCCTTCTCCTTCTCGGCGATCCCGCGCTGCTTCTTCGCCTCCGCGGCACCCGCCTTGGCCGTCTGCTCCGCGGCCTCGGCCGTGCCCTGCGCGGTCTTCGCCTTCGCCGCGTTCGCCGCGGCTTCCTTGGCCTGCGCGTCCGCGGCCGCGGCGGCGGACTTGGCCTGGGCTGCGGCCTCCAGGGCCGCGGCCTTGCGGAATTCCGTGTTCAGCGCGTGCGACTGCGTCTTGGCGAGCGCCAGCAGCGCCTGGCTGTCGGCCACGGTCGCCTTGGCCGCGTTGGACGCGGTCAGTGCCGTCTTCGCCGCCGCCTGGGTCGCCGCGTACGAGGCCTTGGTGACCTGCACCGACTGCTGGGCGTACATCAGCCCGCGGCCGCGCGGCGTCTTGGCCGCGTCCGCGATGGCCCACGCCGCGCTCTGCGACGCGGTCGCCTTGTCGGCCGCGGCCTTGGCGGTGGCGACAGCCTTGTCGGCGATCGGGACCTGCGCCGCAGCGGCCTTGCGGGCGGCGGTCAGGTCGGCCGCGGCCTTGGTGAAGACCGCGGGCTTGGGACGCAGGATGCTGTCCTTGGGCTGACCCGCCCAGTACTTCTGGAAGTACAGGATCTGGTCCGCCTGCCACGCCTGCCGGATGGACTCCAGCATCGCCTCGGTGGCGACCCGGACCTCCTTGGACGTGGTGAGCTCAGCGGCGGCGATCTCCTGGCGCTGCTTGGTCTGCCCGGCGTACTCCGCCTCCCACTCGGAGTACGCGTCCACCACCACGCCCGTGAGCGCGCGGTAGTGGTCGACGGGGTTGTCACTGTCGCAGCCGGCCCAGGCCACCTTCAGGGACTCGACCTCCGCCCGGTGCTCCAGAGAGCCGGGTTCGGGCGCGGTCTTCAGGAAGCCGCCGAAGCGGAGCACACTCGCGACGTCGTTGGCCGAACCGGGACGTCCGCTCTCACCGTTGTTGAGTCCCACCACCGCGTCGCGGGCGAGCGGCTTGTAGTTCGTCTCCCAGGTGTCACCGGAGGTGTCGAAGGCGGCGATGACCTCCTTGGCCTTGTCCAGGGGAGCCTTGCCCGGCTTGGGCGTCGGGTCCTCGCCCGTCTTGTAGGAGAACTCCCGCTCCTTCGTGGCGAAGGCGAGGATGTCCCCGCCGAACTCCGGTGCGTGGTAGTCCCGCCCGCCGACGCTGTTGTCGTGCGCGTACGGCTTGTTCGTCTCGTTGAGCTTCTCCTGACGAACGCGGAAGGCGTCACGGCGGGCTCTGGCCGCGTCCTCGTCGGCCGTCTGTGCCTCACCGAGAGGACCGAAGCCGAAGTGCCAGTCCTTCCAGGCGGCCTTGACGTCGGCGTCGGTGCCCGACAGCGCCGCGTTCGCCACGGCCTTCATCTCGGGACCGCCGTAGTGGACGGCCCGGGCCACCTGGCAGCGGTCCTTCCGGGCGTCCGCGCCCAGGCTGATCCGCAGCGTCCTCAGCCACGGGTCGGTCGGATTGTCCCCCGGTTCGTCCGCCTGGGCGGGTACGGCGTACACCAGGCCCATGAGGACCGAGGACGCGGTGACCAGAGCGGTCCCCGCGAACCCCTTCGTCCAGGCGCGTCTCGCGCGCCCGGGTTTGGGCAGCATGCTTCTTCGCACTTCTTCTCAGCCTGTCTTTTCGGCAAAAGGTCGGCCCAGGAAGGAAGTACGGACGGGAAACGGGCGGGAAGGCGGCGCCACCCCCCCCGTGCCGACGATTGATCAGGCACGGTCGAACACGGTCAACATGCCCTCTGCGCAACCCTGTTGGGCGCTCGATCCCCCAGCCTTCCCCCCGAAGGCCACGAGATCATTTCATATCGAACACAGCAGCGGAAGGACCCTCCGTATACGGGGGAGGGCGGGGCTTTCGGTGAAGGGGACGTGAACGAGCGAGGGCGGCGCGCCGGTTCCCGTGAACCGGCGCGCCGCCCTCGCTCGTGCCCGACGTGCGGGAAGGACCTCAGGCCTTCGACTCCCCGCCCAGGTGGTGCACCCGCACCATGTTCGTCGTGCCCGGCACGCCCGGAGGCGAGCCGGCGGTGATGATCATGATGTCGCCCTCGTTGTACCGCTGGAGCTTCAGCAGCTCCGCGTCCACCAGGTCCACCATCGCGTCGGTGTTGTCGACGTGCGGTGCGACATAGGACTCCACGCCCCAGCTCAGCGCGAGCTGGTTGCGCGTCGACTCGTCCGTCGTGAACGCCACGATCGGCTGCTCCGCGCGGTAGCGCGACAGACGGCGGGCCGTGTCGCCGGACTTGGTGAAGGCGACCAGGGCCTTGCCGCCCAGGAAGTCCGCGATCTCGCAGGCCGCGCGGGCCACCGAGCCACCCTGGGTGCGCGGCTTCTTGCCCGGGACAAGCGGCTGGAGGCCCTTGGAGATCAGCTCCTCCTCCGCGGCGACCACGATCTTCGACATCGTCTTGACCGTCTCGATCGGGTACGCGCCGACCGAGGACTCGGCGGAGAGCATCACCGCGTCCGCGCCGTCCAGGATCGCGTTCGCCACGTCGGACGCCTCGGCGCGCGTCGGGCGGGAGTTGGTGATCATCGACTCCATCATCTGGGTCGCCACGATCACCGGCTTGGCGTTGCGGCGGCACAGCTCGATGAGCCGCTTCTGCACCATCGGGACCCGCTCCAGCGGGTACTCGACGGCCAGGTCGCCGCGTGCGACCATCACGCCGTCGAACGCCATGACGACGTCCGCCATGTTCTCGACGGCCTGCGGCTTCTCCACCTTGGCGATGACGGGGACCCGGCGGCCCTCCTCGTCCATCACCTTGTGGACGTCCTTGACGTCGCTCGCGTCGCGGACGAAGGAGAGCGCGACCATGTCGCAGCCCATCCGCAGCGCGAAGCGCAGGTCCTCGATGTCCTTCTCGGACAGGGCCGGGACATTGACCGCCGCGCCGGGGAGGTTGATGCCCTTGTGGTCGGAGATGACACCGCCCTCGACGACGATGCTCTTCACCCGCGGGCCGGACACCTCGACCACGCGCAGTTCGACGTTGCCGTCGTTGATGAGGATCGGGTCGCCCTTGGAGACGTCGCCCGGCAGGCCCTTGTACGTGGTGCCGCAGATGGACTTGTCGCCGGCCACGTCCTCGGTGGTGATGACGAATTCGTCACCGCGGACCAGCTCGACCGGTCCCTCGGCGAAGGTCTCCAGACGGATCTTGGGGCCCTGGAGGTCGGCGAGCACGCCGACGGCGCGGCCGGTGTCCTCCGCGGCCTTGCGGACGCGGTGGTACCGCTCCTCGTGCTCGGAGTGGGTCCCGTGGCTCATGTTGAATCGGGCCACGTTCATACCGGCCTCGATGAGCAATTTCAGCTGCTCGTACGAGTCGACGGCGGGGCCCAGCGTGCAGACGATTTTGGAACGGCGCATAAGGCGGATCCTATCGGTTTGTTTCGACTCGGAATATTCCGTCTGGTGGAAAGTACAAATGGGCGGGACTCCGCTCAGGCGATACCTGGCGGGGAATCAGGGATTTCCCGTCCGGGAACCGCTCGTGACCAGGGCGAATGTCTGCTGCGCGATCTCCAGCTCCTCATCCGTCGGGACCACGGCCACCGCGACCCGCCCCTCGGACGCCGAAATAATCCGTGCCTCGTCGGAACGGACGGCGTTCCGCTCACGGTCGAGCGTCAGACCGAATCCCTCCATACCTGCCATGGCAGCCTCCCGCACCGGCGCCGCGTTCTCCCCGACCCCCGCCGTGAACGCGATCGCGTCCACCCGGCCGAGCACCGCGAAGTACGCGCCGATGTACTTCCTCAGACGATGGATGTAGATGTCGAAGGCGAGTTGCGCCCGCTCGTCCCCCTCGTCGATCCGGCGGCGGATCTCCCGCATGTCGTTGTCACCGCAGAGCCCCACCAGACCGCTCTTCTTGTTGAGCAGCTCGTCGATCTCGTCCGCCGACATCTCCGCGACTCGCATCAGATGGAAGGTGACCGCGGGGTCGATGTCACCGGAGCGGGTGCCCATGACCAGCCCCTCCAAAGGCGTCAGCCCCATCGAGGTGTCCACGCACCGGCCGCCGGCGACCGCCGAGGCGGACGCGCCGTTGCCCAGATGCAGCACGATGACGTTCACCTCGGACGGCTCCTTGCCCAGCAGCTCCGCCGTCCTGCGCGAGACGTACGCGTGAGAGGTGCCGTGGAAGCCGTAGCGGCGGATGCGGTGGGCGTCCGCCGTCTCCACGTCGATGGCGTAGCGGGCCGCCGCCTCCGGCATCGTGGTGTGGAAGGCCGTGTCGAAGACCGCCACCTGCGGCAGATCGGGACGCAGCGCCTGTGCCGTACGGATGCCGATGATGTTCGCCGGATTGTGCAGCGGCGCCACCGGAACGAGCCGCTCCACCTCCGCCAGCACGTCGTCGTCGATCACCGTCGGCTCGGTGAACCGCAGACCGCCGTGCACCACGCGGTGGCCGATCGCCGCCAGCTCGGGGGAGTCGAGCCCGAGACCGTCGGACGCCAGCTCGTCGGCGACCGCCTTCAGCGCCGCGCCGTGATCCGCGATGGGACCGGTGCGCTCGCGCTTCTCGCCGCCGACGAGCGGGGTGTGGACGAGCCGGGACGTCTCCTCGCCGATCCGTTCCACCAGTCCGGCGGCCAGCCGCGAACCGTCGTGCATGTCGAGCAACTGGTACTTCACCGACGACGAGCCGGAGTTGAGGACGAGGACGCGGGTCGCGGTCACAGTCACGGAGCCTTCTGTGCGGGGGGCGGTCATACGGATGCGGGGCGGCCGGCCGGCGCGTCCGGCTCGCTCGGGGCGGGCTGCGCGGACGGCACGGGCTGGGCCTGGATGGCCGTGATGGCCACCGTGTTCACGATGTCGCTGACGAGCGCGCCCCGCGACAGGTCGTTGACGGGCTTGCGCAGACCCTGGAGCACCGGTCCGACGGCCACGGCGCCGGCCGAACGCTGCACGGCCTTGTAGGTGTTGTTGCCCGTGTTGAGGTCCGGGAAGATCAGCACCGTCGCCTGGCCCGCCACCTCGGAGTCCGGCAGCTTCGTCGCCGCGACGGACGGCTCGACGGCCGCGTCGTACTGGATCGGGCCCTCGATCCTCAGCTCGGGCCGGCGTTCCCGCACCAGCTTGGTCGCCTCGCGCACCTTGTCCACGTCCGCCCCGGAGCCGGAGGTGCCCGTCGAGTACGACAGCATCGCGATCCGCGGGTCGACGCCGAAACGGGCCGCCGTCGCCGCCGACTGGACCGCGATGTCCGCGAGCTGTTCGGCGTCCGGGTCCGGGTTGACCGCGCAGTCCCCGTACACGAGCACCCGGTCGGCGAGGCACATGAAGAAGACGGACGAGACGATCGACGCTTCGGGCTTCGTCTTGATGATCTCGAAGGCCGGGCGGATGGTGGCGGCGGTGGAGTGCACCGAGCCCGAGACCATGCCGTCGGCCAGGCCCTCCTGCACCATCAGCGTGCCGAAGTAGTTCACGTCCGCGACGACGTCGTGCGCCAGCTCCACCGTCACGCCGCGATGGGCACGCAGTTCGGCGTACCGCTCGGCGAAGGGCTGGCGGAGCTCGGAGGTGACCGGGTCGATCAGCTGGGTCGAGCTGAGGTCGATGCCCAGGTCGGCGGCCTTCTTGCGGATCACCTCCGTGTCACCGAGGAGGGTCAGGTCGCAGACGTCCCGGCGGATCAGGACGTCGGCCGCGCGCAGCACGCGCTCCTCGGCGCCCTCCGGCAGCACCACCCGGCGGCGGTCCGCGCGCGCCTGCTCCAGCAGTTCGTGCTCGAACATCATCGGTGTGACATGGCCGCTGCGCGCCACCGCGAGCCGGGCCAGCAGTTCACTGGTGTCGACATGACGCTCGAACAGGCCGAGTGCCGTCTCCGCCTTGCGGGGCGTGGAGGCGTTCAACTTGCCTTCCAGCGCGAACAGTTCGGCGGCGGTGGGGAAACTGTTGCCGGCGACCGACACCACCGGGGTGCCGGGCGCGAGCCGGGAGGCGAGGGTGAGGACCGCGTCGCTGGGCCGCTCGTTGAGGGTGAGCAGCAGGCCGGCGATGGGCGGGGTACCGGCGGAGTGGGCGGCCAGCGCGCCCACCACCAGATCGGCACGGTCTCCGGGGGTCACCACCATGCAGCCGGGCGTCAGGGCGTTCAGGAAGTTCGGCAGCATCGCGCCGCCGAAGACGAAGTCGAGTGCGTCGCGCGCGAGCCCCGCGTCGTCGCCGAGCAGCACCGTGCCGCCGAGCGCGGAGGTGATCTGGGCGACGGTCGGCGCGGCGAGCGCCGGTTCGTCGGGCAGGACGTAGCAGGGGACGGGCAGGCGGGCCGCCAGTCGTTCGGCGATCTCCGCGCGCTCTTCCGGGGCGACCCGGTTGACGGCCACGGCGAGGACGTCGCAGCCCAGGGCCTCGTACGCGCGGTGGGCATTGCGCGTCTCGGCCCGTACGGACTCGGCGCTCTGGCCCTTGCCGCCGACGACCGCGATCACCGAGGCGCCGAACTCGTTGGCGAGCCGTGCGTTGATGGCGAGCTCGTCGGGGAGCTGGGTGGCCGCGAAGTCGGTGCCGAGGACGAGGACGACCTCGTACTCCCGCGCGACCCGGTGGAAGCGCTCGACGAGCTCGGAGACCAGCTCGTCGGTACCCCGCTCGGCCTGGAGGGCGGAGGCCTCGTGATAGTCCATGCCGTACACGGTCGCCGGGTCCTGCGACAGCCGGTAACGGGCCCGCAGCAGGTCGAACAGCCGGTCCGGGCCGTCGTGCAGCAGCGGGCGGAATACACCCACCCGGTCCACCTGGCGGGTGAGGAGTTCCATGACTCCCAGCTCGACGACCTGCCGGCCGTCCCCGCGGTCGATCCCGGTCACGTACACGCTGCGCGTCACGCGTGCTCTCCCGTCCATGCTCTCTGGGGTGCGAAAAGGTCGGTACGAAGAAGGTGGTACGTACAAAAAAACCGCTGAGGGCGGCCTTTCCCTCTTGACAATACCTCCGTGGATGGTTAGGGCGCCCGGCGGACCGGGGGCGGTCGGAGGCGTCCTCGGCGAGGGCCGTACGCCGTGCCTCGGAGCAGCCGGGAGCGCGGGTTCTCCCCTGTCCGTGGAACAATCGAACGTGGGCTCACCTGTACCACTGACGAGCAGGAGACACAGCACGATGCGCATCGGAGTGCTCACCGCAGGGGGCGACTGCCCCGGACTGAACGCTGTGATCCGGTCGGTCGTGCACCGTGCCCTCACCTTCCACGGCGACGAAGTCATCGGCTTCGAGGACGGATTCAAGGGGCTCCTGGACGGCCACTACCGGCCGCTCGACCTCAACGCGGTCAGCGGCATCCTCGCCAGAGGCGGCACGATCCTCGGCTCCGCCCGTCTGGAGCGCGGCCGGCTCGCCGAAGCCTGCGAGAACGCACCGGAGTTGGCCCGGCAGCACGGCATCGACGCGCTCATCCCGATCGGCGGCGAAGGCACGCTCACCGCGTCCCGGATGCTCGCCGACGGCGGTATGCCCGTCGTCGGTGTGCCGAAGACGATCGACAACGACATCTCCGCCACCGACCGCACGTTCGGCTTCGACACCGCCGTGATGGTCGCCACCGAGGCCATCGACCGCCTCAAGACGACCGCCGAGTCGCACCAGCGGGTGATGGTCGTCGAGGTGATGGGCCGGCACGCCGGCTGGATCGCCCTGGAATCGGGCATGGCGGGCGGCGCCCACGGCATCTGCCTGCCGGAGCGGCCGTTCCAGATCGAGGACCTGGTGAAGATGGTCGAGGAGCGGTTCTCGCGGGGGAAGAAGTTCGCGGTCATCTGCGTCGCCGAAGGAGCGCACCCGGCCGAGGGCTCGATGGCCTACGGCAAGGGCGAGATCGACCAGTACGGCCACGAGCGCTTCCAGGGCATCGGCAACCGCCTCGCCGCGGAGCTGGAGCACCGGCTCGGCAAGGAGGCCAAGCCGGTCATCCTGGGCCACGTCCAGCGCGGCGGAACCCCGACGGCGTACGACCGGGTGCTCGCGACCCGCTTCGGCTGGCACGCGGTGGAGGCGGCACATCGCGGCGAGTACGGCATGATGACGGCGCTGCGCGGCACCGAGGTGAAGATGGTCCCGCTGGCGGAGGCGGTGACCCGCCTCAAGACGGTCCCGGCGAACCGGATGCACGAGGCGGAGTCGGTGTTCTGACCGGCGGGGTGTCGGTCATTGCGGTGGCGGGCGGGACCCCACTCCCGGGCGCTTCCCTATCCGGACGACCGGACGACCGGACGACCGGACGGCCGGACGACCGGGTACGGCTCAGCTCCGGGCCAGGTCCCAGAAGTGGTCGGCTATCCGGTCCAGGAACTCGCGGCCCGCGCTGCCCGTGTCCTCCGTCGTCGAGCCCCAGCTGAGCGTCGCCACCATCCGCGACTGGTAGGCGGCGTGGAGCTCCTCCAGTACCGCTTCGAGCTGGGGCCGTTCCAGCGGGACCAGTTTGGAGACCGGGCGGACATACGCCTGCCAGCGTGCCGCGACCGCGCTGCGCAGCAGCTCCGCGAGGTCCTCCTCGCGGCCGGTCGCGATCAGCAGTTCGCGCGGGCCGAGTTGCAGGGCCTCGGCGAGCGCGGCCGTCTGGCGTTCGGTGCCGCGCCAGCGGCCCGACTCCTCCATGCGCAGATAGCTGTCCGCGTCCACGCCGAGGCGTCGCGCCAGATCGGCCGGTGCGTACCCGTGCGCCAGCCGGTGCTCGCGCAGGCTGGAGGCCTCGGTGAGCAGGTCGTGCGGTGCGCACCACAACACCCCTGCCAGCGCGCCCAGTTCGCGGGCATCCGGGGCGAGCAGCCCGCGCTCCCAGGAGACCACCGTGTCCGGTGAGACCTGGAGCCCGTACTGGGCGCGGAGGCCGTACGCGACATGGCCGGGGGCCATGCCGAGGGCTTCGCGCAGCCGTCGGGCGGCGGGGGCGTTGAACGGGGGCGTGGGAGCGTGGTGCACGCGGCAACGCTAGAGGCCGGTGGGGCGTCGCGACTACGGTGCGTTCACCCAACGCCACCTGTCGTAGGAACGTCCGAGCTGATCGCTACCACTTGGTAACGTGCAGTGATCGCCACCGGCGAAGACGGCTGTGGCGGCGGTCAGCCCTTGACCGCGCCGCCCAGTGCGAAGCCGCCCCCCAGCCGGCGCGAGATCAGGACGTACAGCACCAGCACCGGTGCCGAGTACAGGATCGAGAACGCAGCCAGCTGGCCGTAGATCACCGAACCGTAGTTGCCGAAGAAGGTGAAGATCGAGACCGAGGCCGGCATCTGATCCGGCGTCAGGATCAGCATGAACGGAACGAAGAAGTTTCCCCAGAGCTGGATGAAGGTGTAGATCGTCACCACGGTCAGGCCAGGCCCCATCAGGGGCAGGACGACCCGGGACAGTGTCTGGAGGTTCGAGGCGCCGTCCGTCCAGGCCGCCTCCTCCAGGACCATCGGGACACCGTCCATGAAGTTCTTCATCAGCCAGATGGAGAAGGGCAGTTGGGACGTGGCGAGGAACAGCCCCGTGCCGTACATCGTGTCGATCAGATTGACCTGCACGAACAGGCCGTAGACCGGCACCATCACCGCGGTGATCGGCAGACACGTGGTGAACAGGATCGTCAGCAGGAACGGGCGGTTGAAGCGCGAGCGGTGCCGGGAGAGCGGATACGCCGCGAGCGCCGCGCACACCACCGTCAGCAGCGTCGCCCCGCCGCACAGCAGCAGACTGTTCAGCATCGGCGTGAACGTGATCTCGTCGGTGAGCACCGCGTCGAAGTTGTCCCCGGTGAGCGACGACGGAACCCGCACCCGCAGGTCCGCGTTCGCGTCCACGGACGACAGCAGGAGCCACACCAGCGGGAGGGCGAACGCGGCAGCGGTCACCAGCAGTGCGGCGTTGGCGGCGAGCCGGGCGCGGGTGGACCGGCGCATCACACCTCCACCTTCATCAGACGCAGATAAACGATCGAGAACAGCGAGCCCACCAGCAGAAGCAGCAGGGCCACCGCGGTGCCGTAGCCGATCAGGCTCTTGAGGAAGGCCTGGTCGTACATGAACACTGGCAGCGTCTGGCTCCGGTTGCCCGGCCCGCCCCGGGTCATCGCCCAGATCAGCCCGAAGACGGAGAGCGTCGAGAGCGTGTTCAGCATCAGATTGGTGCCGATGGAACGGCGGATCATCGGCAGGGTGATGTGCCAGACCCGCCGCGGCCCGCTCGCCCCGTCGACCTCGGCGGCCTCGACGACGTCCCGCGGGATCTCGGAGAGCGCCGCCGAGTAGATCAGCATCGAGAACGCGGTGCCGCGCCAGACGTTGGCGAAGGACACGGCGAGGATGGGCAGGGTGAATAGCCAGTTCTGGGACGGCAGATGGAGCCAGTCGAGCAGGGCGTTCAGCGTCCCCTCCCGGCGGAAGAACGTGTACAGCAGGAACGCGGCGACGATCTCCGGCAGCACCCAGGCGGTGATCACCAGCGTGCCGGTGACGGTTCTGACCGGGCGCGACGCGGCCCGCATCAGGCCGGCCAGCGCCAGACCCAGGGTGTTCTGCCCCACCACCGCCGAGACGAAGGTGAAGACCAGGGTGAGCCAGACGGCGTTGCGGAAGTCGTCGTCCGCGAAGGCCCGGCGGAAGTTGTCCAGGCCCACGAAGTCGGCACCCGAGGCACCGGTCAACTGGGTGTCGGTGAAGGCGATCCAGACGCAGTAGCCGATCGGACCGGCCAGGAAGAGCAGCAGCAGGAGGGTGGCGGGGGCGATGGGCAGCCACCGCCACACCCCTCCTCTCGTCGTGCTCACCTGCTGATGACCGCGCCGTCGACGGCGGTCTTCAGCTGCTCGTCGTACGCCTTCGCCGCCTCCGCGGCCGAGGCGTCACCCGTCGTCACCTTCTCCATGGCCTCACCGATGGCGGTGGAGACCTGCGGATAGACGGGCAGCGCCGGACGGTAGTGCGTGTACTGCACGAGCCCGGTGAAGAACTCGATGCCCGGCATGGACTTCAGATACTTCGGGTCGGCCGCCACGTCCTTGCGTACGGCGATCTGCGCGGCCACCACGCACCACTGCGTCGCGTTCTCGGCCGTCTGGAGCGTCTTGATGAACTCGAAGGCCAGATCGGCGTTGTCCGCCTTCTGCGGGATCGACCATGCCCAGCCGCCGGACATGGACACCTTGCCGGGCGCCTGTCCGTTCTGGGTGGGCATCGGGGTCTGGGCGAGGTCCTTGCTCCAGTCCGGCCACTCCTTGGGTCCCTTGTTGATCCAGTTCTGGCCCATCCAGGAGCCGTCGAGCGAGATCGCGAGCTTGCCCTCGGGGAACCACTCGGTGGCGACCCGCGTGCCGACGTTGGGGTCGAGCGCGTCGGAGACGTCGGGGCCGAGCTTCTCCGCGTAGACCGTGCGGACGAAGTCGAGCGAGTCCCGGAAGCCCTTGGTGCCGGTGACCCACTTCTTGGCCGATTCGTCGTAGAGCGGATCGGCCCCGGTGCCGTACAGCAGCATCTCGAAGCCCTGCATCACGGCCGCCTCGCCGGGCCCCTTGCCGGTGTAGACGTTCAGCGGGATGACGCCGGGGACCTTCTGCTTGACGGTGCGGGCCGCGTCCAGGACCTCGGCCCAGTTCTTCGGCTGCCAGTCGGCCGGCAGACCCGCCTTGGCGAAGATCGCCTTGTTGAACCAGAGGCCGCGGGTGTCGGTGCCGTCCGGGATACCGTACGTCTTGCCGTCCTCGGCCTTGGCCGCAGCCTTCGCCGTGTCGACGAACTGGCCCCACTGGTCCCACTGAGGCAGATAGGAGTCCAGCGGCTTCAAGTACCCGGCCTTGATGTCCGAGTTGATGCGAAAGGTGTCCTCGTAGACCAGGTCGGGCGCGGTCTTGGGGGAACGCATCATCTGCTGCGCCTTGGTGGCGTAGTCGTTGTCCGGGGCCTGGATCGGGACGAGTTCGACCTTCTTGCCCGGGTGCTCCTTCTCGAACTGCTTCTTCGCCGCTTCGAGATGCTGGTCCTTGAAGCGGATCTTGTTGTCCGTCGAGCGGTTGTAGACGACCTTCACGGTGTCGGGGTCGCTGCCCGAACCGTTGCCGCAGGCGGTGAGCGTCGCCGCGGCGAGAGCGGTGACGGCGGTGACGAGGATCAGTGGGGCGTTGGGGCGCACGGGCACGACCTCCTCTGAGCCGGAGTCCGGGCCGAGGGCCCAGGGGGCTGCCGTGACCGTAGGACCGGCTCGCTGACAAGGTCAATGCCCGTGCAGAGCAAGGTCGTTGAACGGTGCAACGATGTGTGCTTTGCGTGGGTACGGCCGCCGTCACCGGGTGGCGGGTCGGGCGGCCGTGCGCAACGGTGTCGTCAGCGCAGCGCGCTGAACGCGGCCCGTACCTCCCTGGCGAAGAGCTCCGGCTCCTCCCAGGCGGCGAAGTGGCCGCCCTTGTCGACCTCGTTGAAGTACGCGACGCCCGGGTAGACGGTCTCCACCCAGCTGCGCGGGGCGGCCCAGATCTCGCCGGGGAAGGTCGTGAAGCCGACCGGCACCGTGACCGGGGGAGGAGCCGCACCGCCCGCGATCTCCCGTCCGAACTCCCAGTACCACCGGGCGGATGAGGCACCGGTGCCCGTCAGCCAGTACATCGTGATGTTGTCGACGATGTTCTTGCGGGTCAGATTGCCCACGGGCTCTCGGTCGACGAACGCGCGGGAGATCTTGTAGTAGCTGTCCGTGTCGTGATCGAGCATCCACGCGGCCAGCCCGATGGGTGAATCCAGCAGGGAGTACCCGATCGTCTGCGGCCGGGTGGTCTGCTCCAGGAAGTAGGCGAAGCCGTCCGTCGTGAACGTGTTGAGCGCGTCGAACGCCGTGCGTTCCTGCTCGGACTCCACCGGCAGGTGATCCTTGATGCCGAGCGCTCCGGCGAGCAGGTTCACATGGATGCCGAGCAGTCCCGCGGGGCCCTGGCGGCCCATCGCGTCGGTGACCGCGGCGCCGACATCTCCTCCCTGGGCGACGTAGCGCGTGTAGCCGAGGCGGTTCATGAGTTCCGCCCACGCCTGCGCCATGCGCCCGTTGCCCCAGCCGAGTTCGCCCGGCTCGCCCGAGAAGCCGTAGCCGGGCAGGGACGGCAGCACCAGATGGAACGCGTCCTCCGGGGAGCCGCCGTGCGCGGTCGGGTCGGTCAGCGGACCGATGGTGTCCAGCAGTTCGACGACGGAGCCGGGCCAGCCGTGCGTCATGATCAGCGGCAGCGCGTTCTCGTGCGGCGACCTGACGTGGAGGAAGTGGATCTCGACCCCGTCGATCTCCGTCATGAACTGCGGCAGCGAGTCCAGCCTCGCCTCGCACTTGCGCCAGTCGTACTCGGTCATCCAGTAGCGGGCGAGCGCCTGAAGCGTCGCCAGCTGCACTCCCTGTGACCGGTCGGTGACGAGCTCTTTCGAAGGCCAGCGCGTCGCCTCGATCCGGCGTCGCAGCTCGGTGATCTGGTTCTCCGGAACCTCGATCCGGAAGGGGTGGATGTCGGTTGATTCGGCCGTGAGTGACATGACGGCGCTCCTCGGTGTGCTGACGGCGGAAATCCTCGACCCTCACGTCAGCGCGTCGCGCCCGTGCCACCCCGGTTCACTCCCTGGTCTGCGCGTACTCGCGCCGACCCTCGTCAGGCTACTCCTGCGGGGGGTCCGGGACGAATCGTGCAAACGGCTCGGATCGGACCTGGGATGCTCCGCGCGTGGCGCGCCGCGCGCCGGTCTACGGGGTGTACCGGCACGGTCGTTGACCGGCGCACCGGCCTGCGCCGTGCGGGGCCACGAGCCGCCGTCAGTGGGTGGCGGGGATCCAGCGGTACTGGAGTTCCGGCCGGCCGATCTGGCCGTACTGCGGGCTGCGCGCCGCCCGTCCCGCGGTGACCAGATGTTCCAGATAGCGACGCGCGGTGATCCGGGAGATGCCGACGGCCGTGCCCGCCTCGGCGGCCGTCAGCCCTTCCGGCGCGTCACGCAGCGACCGGGTGACCGCCTCCAGCGTCGGGCCGCTCAGCCCTTTGGGCAGTCCACCGCCCTGCGGGGCGCGCAACGCGCCGAGAGCGCGGTCCACCTCGTCCTGGCCGCTCGCCTCACCGGCCGCCGCGCGGAACTCCGCGTACCGGCCGAGGCGGTCGCGCAGGGTCGCGAAGGTGAACGGCTTCAGGACGTACTGGACCACCCCGAGGGACACACCCTCCCGCACCATCGCGAGGTCGCGGGCCGACGTCACCGCGATGACGTCCGCGGAGTGACCCGCGGCGCGCAGCGACCGTACGAGCTGGAGGCCGTGTCCGTCGGGCAGATAGAGGTCGAGCAGCAGCAGATCGACCTCGGTCCGCTCCAGCGCCCGGACCGCCTCCGCGCGCGAGTGCGCCACGCCCGACACCGTGAAACCGGCGACGCGGCCCACATAGAGGGCATGCGCGTCGGCGGCCACCGGGTCGTCCTCGACGACCAGCACTCTGATGGGATCCCCGCTCACGCCGGCACCCCCGCGCCCTCCAGCGGCAGCCGTACGGTGAAGTCGGCTCCTCCGTCCGGGCCCTTCGCCAGGACCACCGTGCCCCGGCTGCGGTGCACCGTCTGCCGGACGATCGCGAGACCCAGTCCCCGTCCCGATCCGTGGGTGGACCAGCCGCTGCGGAACACCTCGTCCGCGGACGCCGGGTCGATTCCCGCGCCCGTGTCGTGCACACGGATGAGCAGCTCGTCCCGGTCGGCCCGGGCGACGACGGTGACGCGGGCCCGCCCCGGATGACCGGCGGGCTGCGGTCCGCCCTCGCGGCCGGCGGCTGCCTCGGACGCCGCGTCCACCGCGTTGTCGATCAGATTGCCGAGGATCGTCACCAGGTCGCGGGAGGGCAGCGAGGGCGGCAGGACGCCGTCGTCGATGCGGCTGTCCTGGGCCAGCACCAGCTCCACGCCCCGCTCGTTCGCCTGCGCCGCCTTGCCCAGGAGAAGCGCGGCCAGCACCGGTTCGCCGACCGCGCCGACCACGCGGTCGGTGAGCACTTGGGCCAGTTCCAGTTCGGCGGTGGCGAAGTCGACGGCGTCGTCGACCCGGCCGAGTTCGATGAGCGAGACGACGGTGTGCAGCCGGTTGGCCGCCTCGTGCGCCTGGGAGCGCAGGGCCTGGGTGAAGCCGCGCTCGGAGTCCAGCTCGCCGGCCAGGGCCTGGAGCTCGGTGTGGTCGCGCAGGGTGACCACCGTGCCGCGCTGTTCGCCGCCGACGACCGGGCTGGTGTTCACCACGACGACCCGGTCGCCCGTCAGATGCACCTCGTCGACGCGGGGCTCGGACGCCAGCAGCGCGCCGGTGAGCGGAGTCGGCAGGCCCAGCTCGGCGACCGGCCGGCCCACCGCGTTCTCGTCGAGGCCGAGCAGTTCCCGGGCCCCGTCGTTGCACAGGGCGATCCGGCGCTGCCCGTCGAGCATCAGCAGCCCCTCACGCACCGCGTGCAGCGCGGCCTCGTGGTAGTCGTGCATCCGGCTCAGCTCGGCCGCGTTCATCCCGTGCGTGTGCCGCCGCAGCCGGGTGGTGATCACATACGTCCCCAGACCGCCGAGCGCCAGTGCCCCGCCCGCCATGGCCAGCAGCGCCACGACCTGCTTGCTGACCTGCTCGCTGATCTTCTGGATGGTGATGCCGGCGCTGACGAGCCCGACGATCTCCCCGCGGTCGATGACGGGCACCACGGTCCGTATCGAGGAGCCGAGCACACCCACGTACCGCTCGCTGTGGATCTCGCCCCGCAGCGCCTGCTCGGTGTGGCCGAGATACGTCCTGCCGATCTCGCCCGGCTCGGGGTGCGTCCACCGCGTGCCGTTCGGAGCCATGATCACGATGAAGTCCACACCGGCGTCGCGGCGCAGGCCCTCCGCGTACGGCTGGAGCGTCGCGGACGGGTTCGCGGACCGCGCGGCCGCGATGACCGACGGCGATTCCGCCACCGCGGCCGCCGTGGCCCTCGACTGGAGGCGCGCGGTCTCCTCGGCCTGGGAGCTGTCCTTGAGGTAGGTGAACAGGGCGCAGCCGGCCACGATCGCGGCCACCAGGACGACCTGCATCGCGAAGAGCTGGCCCGCGAGGCTGCGCGGGCGGGGTATGCGCATGGGCCCATATTGCCTGGCCGGATTTGTATGAACGAAACGAACGCAAGGGTGACCGGCATCACAGGGTGGTGGATGCTCACGGCAATCCATAGGGACATGGACCGGTAACAAGGAGGAAACCCGTGGCTGCTGGAGCCGTCAGGCGGGACCGCACGCACTATCTCTACATCGCCGTGATCGTCGCGGTCGTACTCGGTATCGCCGTGGGGTTGGCCGCCCCCGAGTTCGCCACTGAGCTCAAGCCACTCGGTACCGGTTTCGTGAACCTGATCAAGATGATGATTTCGCCGATCATCTTCTGCACGATCGTGCTGGGCATCGGTTCGGTACGCAAAGCCGCCAAGGTCGGTGCCGTCGGCGGCATCGCGCTCGGCTATTTCATGGTCATGTCGCTCGTGGCTCTCGCCATCGGCCTGGTCGTCGGCAACATCCTCAACCCGGGTGACGGGCTGGCGGTGACCGACGCGGTCAAGGAGGCCGGCCAGGGCCAGGTCGGCGAGGAGGCCAAGGACACGGTCGAGTTCCTGCTCGGGATCATCCCGACGACGATCGTCTCCGCCTTCACCTCGGGCGAGGTCCTGCAGACGCTGCTCGTCGCGCTGCTGGCAGGGTTCGCCCTCCAGGCGATGGGCTCGGTCGGTGAGCCGGTGCTGCGCGGTGTCGAGCACATTCAGCGCCTCGTCTTCCGCATCCTCGCCATGGTGATGTGGGCCGCGCCGATCGGCGCCTTCGGTGCGATCGCCGCCGTCACCGGCTCGGCCGGTCTGGACGCCCTGAAGAGCCTCGCCGTGCTGATGCTCGGTTTCTACGTCACCTGTTTCCTGTTCATCTTCGTGGTGCTGGGTGCGCTGCTGCGTGTCGTGGCGGGGCTCAACATCCTCACGCTGCTGAAGTACCTGGGCCGCGAGTTCCTGCTGATCCTCTCGACCTCCTCCTCCGAGTCCGCGCTTCCGCGGCTCATCGCCAAGATGGAGCACCTGGGCATCAGCAAGCCGGTCGTCGGCATCACCGTCCCGACCGGTTACTCCTTCAACCTCGACGGCACCATGATCTACATGACCATGGCGTCGCTCTTCATCGCCGAGACGATGGGCGACCCGATGTCGATCGGGGAGCAGATCCCGCTTCTCCTCTTCCTGTTCGTCGCCTCCAAGGGCGCGGCCGGCGTCAGCGGCGCCGGTCTGGCCACCCTGGCCGGCGGTCTGCAGTCGCACCGGCCGGAGCTGGTCGACGGCGTCGGCCTGATCGTCGGTATCGACCGCTTCATGAGCGAGGCGCGCGCGCTGACCAACTTCGCGGGCAACGCGGTCGCGACGGTGCTCATCGGCACCTGGACGAAGGAGATCGACAAGGTGCGGGTCGACGAGGTGCTCGCCGGACGGATCCCGTTCGACGAGCAGACACTGCTCGACGACGGCCACGGCGCTCCCGCCGACGACGCCGACGGCGTCCGCCTGGTCAAGGGTTCCGCGTCCGGCGCGACGGTCGTCGGCCAGGAACCCCGGGACGGGGAAGGGGCCGTCTCCAAGGTTTAGGGACGCTCCCTCTCTCCCCACGGCGGTACGCCGACTTCCCCCGTGATTCCACCTGGCGGCGTGCCGCCGGTTCCCCGGGCCCCTGAGGGCGCCCGGGGAACCGGCGTTTCCGCCCGTCACCGGGCTGTCCCTGCTGTCCCTGCTGTCACTGCTGGATCGGATGGCCGTCGGTCCCGCAGATGTAGCCGGCCACGATGCAGTCGGCGACGCGGCGCTTCAGCTCGGAGTCGTTCCACGCGTTGAAGAAGTCCCCGTGGAAGGTGTAACCCGGCTGATCCGTGACGTTGTTCCCGTTCCTGGTGCCGGCGAGTGTCAGCCCGCCGCCGTTCACCGGCCAGGTGATCAGCAGCTCCAGGCGCGGCACGACGACCGGATGCGAGGCCGGACAGGTCTGTCCGGCCGCGTACGCCATGTGGTCGCGGTGGTTGGTGCTGTCCAGGTTCCGCCCGTCCCAGCAGGTGGGGAAGTCCAGATAGTTCTCCAGCTTCGTGCCGGGCGGGCAGTTCACGAAGTCCCGGCCGGACTCCGGCCGGCCCACGCACGACCAGCGTGCGGCGGGATTCTGGTCGGGCGAGGTCGCGGTGGCGTTGCCGACCACGTACCGCAGGCCGCGGGGATGCGCGACGGCACGGGTGTGGTCGGTGATGCCCTGGTAGTAGACGGTGACCCGCTCGGGGGCCACGGGAGCTCCGTTCTTGTAGAGGGTGGGCGTCCAGTACGAGGAGAGGTCCACCGACGGCGAGCAGTTGGTGGTGCCGGCGGCCAGCGACTGGAGCGTCGAGGACGCGTTTGCCGTCCGGTTCCCGTAGAACTCGTGGATGTGCGAGCGGCCCGCCTCGCCGGGGAAGACGATCGGGTCGTCACCCCGGCGATGGCTGGAGAAGCACTCCGCGCGGAACTCGCTCCCGCGCAGGGGTGCCGCCGCCTGCGCGATGATGGCGGCCGCCTGCGCCGGGCTGAAGGTGTGGTCGTGTGCTGTGTGGCCGGCGCGCGCGTGGCCCGGCGCACCGTGGCCGTCCGCGGAGCCGGACGCCGGTGAGTGGTTGCCCGCGGTGACCCAGCCCGCTGTGATCAGGAAGATCACGGCGGCCGTGCTCGCGAGCAGTCGGCGGAGCATGGGGTCCCTCCTGTCGTCTTCTCGAGCCGCCGTGTCAGTCGAACGGGATGCGGACGACGGACTGGTTGCCGACGCCCACCGTGCTCGCGCCGTTGCCGATGGCGTTCCAGACCTCGACGCGGACCCGTCCGTTGCTCAGATCGCCGAGTGCGCCCGTCGCCGACTTGAGGCCCTTCGCCTGGGTGTAGTGCTCGTAACCCGGCACGGGGTCCGTGGCGAAGTAGTGGTACGTCTCCGTCCGGTCCCAGCTGCCGTCGCCCGTCCGGTCGTAACTCACCCTGACCTGCTGCCCGTTGGCGACCGTCGATCCGGAGTCGGTGAACAGGTCGAACTGGGTGGCTCCGCCGTTGTATCGGCGGGTGATGCCGGACGAGGTGAAGACCTGCGGATTGTGCGGGGTGCCGTCGTAGTTGGCGCCGCCCGCCGAGGAGACGCTCACCGAGCCGGCCGATGCGGTGGCGTCGCCCGCGCCGCCTCCCGTCCGCAGATACAACTGCGAGGAACCGGACGGCGGCGGGGTGGTGGGCGGGGGCGTCGTGCCGCCGCCGCGGGTCCAGACCGCGACGTAGTCGACGAGCATGGGGCGGCCGGGCACGGTGGCTGCCGTCGGGGTCCCGGTGCCCGCGACACCGTTGGGGAAGGCGCCGCCCATGGCGACGTTGAGCAGGATGAAGTACCCGGCGTGGTCGGTCATATTGGCCCAGGTGCCCGCGTCGAAACGGTCCTGGCTGATGCTGTGGAAGAGCTGGCCGTCCACGTACCAGCGCAGTTGGTTGGGGGAGACGGACCGGTCCCACTCGAAGCGGTAGGTGTGGAAGGCCGACTGGCAGGAGGCGCCGGGGCAGGCGCGGCTGGCGCCGATGCCGTTGGTCTCGTTGCAGGGGCCGCCGGGGTTCACACCGCAGTGCAGCACGGCCCACACCGAGTTGATGCCGTTGACGTTCTCCATGATGTCGAACTCACCGATGGCCGGCCAGTTCCAGTAGTTGCCCCGGTAGGGGGCGCCGAGGGCCCAGAAGGCGGGCCAGTAACCGAGCGCGGCCTGGCCGGTGACGTTCGGCATCTGGATACGGCCCTCGATGCGCAGGGTGCCGCCGGCCGGGGCCTTGAAGTCGGCGCGCCTGGTCTCGATGCGGCCGGACGTCCAGTTGCCGGCGCCGTCCTTGAGCGGGGTGATCCGCAGGTTTCCGCTGCCGTCGAGACTGAGGTTGTCCGGGTTGGCGGTGTAGTTCTGGATCTCGCCGGTGCCCCAGTTGCCGGGGCCGCCGGGGTAGCCGTGGCCGAGGTCGATCTGCCAGTCGGCGGACGAGGGCAGCGTGCGGTTGGCGCCGTTGAAGTCGTCGCTCCACTGGAGATTCCAGCCGGGCGTGGGGGGAACGTCACCGCGCGCCTGTCCGGCGCCGGTGACGCCGACGAAGCCGGCGAGCGCGACGGCGAGGGCCACGACGACGGTGAGCAGGGGGGTGCGTCTGATGCGGCTCGTACTCACGGAACACCTCCGGGAGGATGGTGCCAAGGGTGTGTGAGAGCGCTCTCAGATAGTTTTGTAGTTGGAGCCGGTGGAGGCGTCAATGGCTCGGCATCGTCGACTTCCTGAAGGGACAGGGCAGTTGACCGATGTGGCTGGTCGGGTGCCCGGGCCGCGGAGTCCGTACGTCCGCAGGCCCTGCGGCCGGGTCAGTACGGCGGCGACCAGCTGGCCCGGACAGGCCGCGCGAGCCGCCCCGGCCCCGATGCGACGGCCGAGGACGGGCGGTCGGCGGGCGCGTCGGCATGGAGCAGTTCCCGCATCCGTGAGAGCCCGCGCAATACGTCCTCCCGGTGGCCGGCGGCCTTCATCCAAGCGGGCAGCCGCGTCAGCATGCTCATGTGCGGATGACCGTCGCGCTCCCGGAGGCCGGCGGCGAGATAGTGCTCCAGCGCGTCGATGTGGTGTTCGTTGTACGCCCACAGGACCTTGCCGCGGCACGGAGTACGGAGCCAGAGCGGCTGCCCGAAGAAGGGTTCGTCGGGTCCGCCGAGTGTGGCGGCGATCAGCGCGCCTCCACGGCGTTCGGCCTCCCAGTCCCGCACCGTGGCGCAGCGACCGCACGCCAGCCGGCGCGGGCGGAACAGCAGTTCGGTGTGGTACTTCAGCTCCGGCAGGCCCGGCCGGGGCATCACGTCGGCCCGCCCGCCGCACCCCGGGCAGACCACATGGATCAGATCGGCGTAGGCCTCGATCCTGGCGCCCCGGTCGACCGAGCGCCGCGGACGCTCGCCGTCCGTCTCGTAGTTCGTCACCTCGGCATGGTGCCCTGTCCGGTGGCGGCGAGCGACCCGGCGGTGTCCTGTCCGGTGGCGGCGAGCGACCCGGCGGTGTCCTGTCCGGTGGCGGCGAGCGACCCGGCGGTGTCCTGTCCGGTGGCGGCGGGGGACGCGGGGGATCCGGCGGTGTCCTGTCCGGTGGCGGCGGGGGACGCGGGGGATCCGGCGGTGTCCTGTCCGGTGGCGGCGGGGGACGCGGGGGATCCGGCGGTGTCCTGTCCGGTACCGGTCGCGTCCGATCCGGACGCCGCGCGCGAGCCGCTCGCGTCCAGTGCGGCCACCTCCTCCGCGCTCAGCACGAGGCCGGCCGCCGCCGCCGAGTCGCGGATGCTCTCCGGACGGCTCGCGCCCGGGATCGGGATCACCGTCGGCGACTGCGCCGACAGCCAGGCCAGTGCCACCTGTTGAGGGCTCATCCCGCGCGCCCGAGCCACCCGGTGGAACGCCTCGTATGGACCCGGCGCCTGCGGTCCGCCCGCCGGGCCGTCCAGCGCACTGCGGGAGATCCCCCCGAGCGGGCTCCACGGCAGATACGCCAGTCCCAGCTCCGCGCAGAGCCGCAACTCGGCCTCCCCGTCGCGCACCACGGGCGAGAACCGGTTCTGCACGGAGACGAGCCGGTCGCCCAGCATCTCCCGTGCCAGCCTGATCTGGTCCGTATCCACGTTGGAGATCCCGGCGAACCGGATCGTGCCCTCGTCCAGCAGCTCCCGCAGCGCGCCCACCGACTCGGCGAACGGGACGGCCGGATCGGGCTTGTGCAGCTGGTAGAGGCCGATCGCCGCACCGCCGATGCGGGCCAGTGAGGCATGGGCCGCCCGTCGGAGGCGCTCCGGTGCCGCGTCCACTGTCCAGCCGCCGTCGTCCGTCCGGCCACGCCCGCCCTTCGTGGCGACGAGCACCGCGTCGGTGTTCCCTCCGTACGAGGCGAGCGCCCGGGCGACCAGCAGCTCGCCCGCCCCCGGTTCGCCGCCGGGCGCGTAGTAGGAGTCGGCCGTGTCGATCAGCGTCACGCCCGCGTCCAGCGCGGCGTGCACGGTGGCGACGGCCTGCCGCTCGTCGGGGCGCCCCTCGATGGACAGCGGCATCGCGCCCAGTCCGACGGCGCCCACCCGCAGTCCGCCGACTGTGCGGTACCGCATCACCGCACCTCCTGGCGCGTCGCGAGAGTCTCCGACACAGCCTGCTGAAGCCATTCCGACGTATGCCGGAAGGTGTATCCGAGGGCTGTGGCACGGGAGTTGTCCATGGCGTAGGCGCGGGCGAAGGAGAACGGCGATGTCTCACCCACGTGTACCGGGGCGAATTCCACCCGGCCGCCCGTCTCCCGCTCGATCGCGGCGCAGATGTCCTGCGTCGTCAGCGGACCGTTCGCATGCGCATTCACCGGTCCGGTGAATTCCTGCCCCGTCGTCCAGGCGAGAAAGTCCGCGATCTCCTCGACATACACATAGGTGGCGGGATGGTTCTTCTCCGGAACGGCGATCGGCTCGCCGGCCCTGATGCGTTCCGCGTAGTGGTCCACGCGCGCGGTGAAGTCGTCGTGTCCGCCGAGGACATGGGCGACGCGCACCGCCACGGACGGGAAGCCGGCCGCGGCCGCGAACACCGCCTCCGCCTGCCGCTTTCCCTCGCCGTACTGCTCCTCCCGGAAGATGGGGTCGTCCCAGGGCAGGGCCGTGTCGATGCTCACCGTCAGCGGGTCGACGGCCTCCTCGCGCACCGGCTCGGCGGAGTCCTCGTACTCGTAGACCTCGACGGTGGACGTCATCACATAGCGGCGGGTCCGTCCCGAGAACACCCGCACCGCGATCTCCACCTGGCGCGGTGTGTAGCAGACCTGGTCGACGACCACGTCGAAGGAGCGTGAACCGATCGCGGCCCGCAGGGAATTCCCGTCGTCCCGGTCCGCGACCAGATGCCGCACTCCGGCGGGCGGCGCGGACGAACCGCGGTTGACGACGGTGACCCGGTCCTTTGATTCCAGCAGCCGGGCGATCAGCCGCTTTCCGATATAGCGGCTTCCCCCGATGACGCATATCTCGCGCATTCCTCAACTCCCTCTCGCTGTACGGCAAGTGTTACGTTGTCGGGCCGCAGCCTGAAGGGGGAGTCATGGGAGATTCGGCCTCTTCGCCGAAAGAACCTCGGCATTCGCGTCCTGCCGCCGTCGAAACCTCGGCGTCTGGTTTCGGCCGTTTCGACCGTATCGACCGGCAGATCCTGGAGCTCCTTCAGACGGACGGCCGGATCACGCTCAGCGAGCTGGGCCGCCGGGTACGGCTGAGCCCCGCGGCCGTCACGGAACGGGTCCGCCGGCTCGAAGCCTGCGGCGCCATCACCGGATACGGCGCGCATGTCTCCCCGGCCCGGCTCGGCCACGGGATCCAGGCCTTCATCCGTGTCGATCCGCACGGCGGCTACACGCTGAGGCACCCGCGGACGCGCGAGCTGCTGGAGCGCCCCGAGGTGACCGAGGCGCACCATGTGGTCGGCGAGGACTGCTGGATCATCAAGGTCGCCGTGACGGACACGGTCCACCTCGAAGAGGTGCTGGAACTGGTGTCGGCGCTGGGGCGGACGACCACGTCGATCGTGCTCACCTCGCCGCTGGAGCGGAAGCCGCTGCTGCCACCGTTGTGAGCACCGCGAGTGAGTCCGGCCGCAAGCACCGCGATGCGGCACCGCGAGGTACCGCATCGAGCACCGCCCTGACCTGGATGCTCACCTTTTGGTGAGTATCCCACTTAAGAGTCGGTACTTGTGGGGCAGTTCGTGGCGAAGAAGCATGGTCTGCATGTCCACCACGCAGAACTCCCTCACCCCTGTCACCGTCATCGGCCTCGGCGCCATGGGCCGCGCACTCGCCGGCGCGCTTCTCGACGCGGGCCGTCCCACCACCGTCTGGAACCGCTCTCCGGGCAAGGGGGACGACCTCGTCGCCCGCGGCGCCGTCGAAGCCGCGAGCGCCGAGGAGGCCGTCCGGGCGGCCGAGTTGATCATCGTCTGCGTCGTCGACCACGACGCCTCGGACGCGATCCTCGAACCGCTCGGTGAGGCCCTCCGCGGACGGGTGCTTCTCAATGTCACCTCCGACATCCCGGAGCGCTCGCGTCAGGCCGCGGCCTGGGCGGCCTCGCACGGCGTCGACTATCTCGACGGCGCCGTGATGGTGCCCACCCCGCTCGTCGGCTCACCCGACGCACTGCTCTTCTACGCGGGCTCCCGGGAGTCGTACGAACGGCACGAGTCCACCCTCAAAGTCCTCGGTGGACGCACTGCCTTCGTCGGTACGGACGCCGGACTCGCCGCGCTGTACGACCTGGCGCTGCTCGACTTCTTCTACGGCAGCATCTCGGGTCTGGTGCACGCCTACGCGCTGGCCACCGCCGACGGCGTCAAGGCGGCGGACATCGCCCCGTATCTCGACTCCATCGTCCGGATCCTGCCGCCCATCGCCCAGTACACGGCCGAGAACATCGACGCGGGCAGCTACCCGGGCCAGGAGGCGGGCCTCGCCATGATGGCGTCCGGCGTGAGCCACATCCTGCACGCGGCGCGGGCCCGGGGGCTCGACGTCTCGCAGTTGGAGTCGGTCAAGGCGGTGGCGGACCGGGCGATCGCGCGGGGTCATTGCTCGGACGACTGGGCGAGCACGGTGGAGGCGGTGCGGTCCGCTTCCTGACCGGATCCGAGTGCGTGCGCGCCTCACGTCGTCGGCCGTCGCCGCCGTACATCAGCCGTCGCAGCACCGCCTCGGCGGGGCCGCGGCGGCCGGCGCGTTCCAGGGCGTACGCCCCGGCCACCGTGAGCAGCCAGACGCCGGTCGCGAACAGGACCATGGTGGAGCTGGTCAGATGCTCCCCGAGGCCGAGCCCCCAGGCGGCGAGCACCGGTGCGAAGACCAGCGAGTGCGCCAGATAGCAGGACAGCGACCGTTTGCCGACGGCGGCCACCGCCGTCACGGCGCGCGCACCCCGCCGTTCCGGGCGTCCGGTCCACCAGTGGGCGAAGAGGGCCACCGCGGCCACATAGCCGAGCCCGGCCGCGTTGCCGGTGACGTCCCGGAGCAGGGTGAGCGCCCCCGACTCGCTCTGTGCCGCGTCGGGGACCCGCAGGACGCCGATGTGCGCGAGCGCGGCGGGCAGTCCGCCGAGCCAGCCGACCGTGATGCCGATGACGGCGGTCCGGCGCAGCAGCGGAAGGTGACGGCCGCTGTCCTCCAGGACACGGCGGCGCGCGGCCCAGAAGCCGATCAGGAAGATGACGTAGGCGCCGGCGAGCAGCGAGAGCGGCGCTGCGGCGAAGGTGACGAACAGCCCGGTGGTCAGCCGGGTGCCGGCGGCGGCGAGCCAGCTCTCCTCGCCGGCCGCGTAGGCCTCGTTGCCCGGCTCCGCCGAGGCGTCCCCGTACGATCCCAACTCGCCCTGGAACAGGGCGGGCAGGACCGGTCCGACGGTCAGCAGCACGAGCTGTACGGTCGCGACGGCGATCCACCACCCCAGCGCGCGGTCGCTGCGCCGCAGCACGAGCCATCCGAGCACGAGGCTCATCAGCCCGTAGAAGCCCAGGATGTCGCCGGCCATCAGCAGGGTCGCGTGCGCCAGTCCGATGACGATCAGCCACAGACTGCGGCGGCGCAGAATCCCGACCGCGTCCTTCTCGGAGCTTCCCGCGGCCCGTTGGCGCAGATAGAGCTGCGTCATGCCGTACCCGAAGAGGAAGGCGAAGAGGGGGTACACGCGCAGATCGAGCACGGTGATCATCGTGAACTGGACGGCGTGGTCGAGCCACGAGCCGTCCACGGGCTGCCAGCCCGAGGGGCCGCGGCGTGCGGCCCAGAGATGGAACGCGGTGTTGGACGCGGCGATGAGCAGGAGCATGATGCCGCGCGCGAGATCGGGTGCGAGCGCCCGCTCCTGAGGTCGCACGGCGCCCCGCCGCGCGGGCGGTGCCTCGGTTTCGACGGTCATGCCGTCACGCTAGGAAGGCCGGGTGGGTCGGCGGCATCCGTCTTCGGTCCATGAGCGGCCGACCAAAGGAGCCAGGGCCGCGCCGACCGGCGTACAGCGGCCCGCCGTCGGCCTCCCCTGCGGGGCTTTCCTTCACCCCGACGTCAAGGATTACCGTCGACGGCATGCGAATCGGCGAGCTGGCGGAGCGAACCGGGACCACCACACGGACCCTGCGCTACTACGAGACACGGGGGCTCCTGCCCGCGCGGCGCGCGGGGAACGGCTACCGCACGTACGACGAGGGCGATCTGCGGCTCGTCCAGCAGATCAGGACCCTCCAGGACTTCGGCTTCGAGCTGGAGGAGACACGGCCGTTCGTCGAGTGCCTGCGGGCCGGGCATCCGGCGGGCGATTCCTGCCCCGCCTCGCTCGCCGTCTACCGGGCCAAGCTCGGTGAACTGGACGCGCTCATCGGGCAGCTCCAGTCGGTACGCGCTCAGGTGGGCGCACAACTCGCGAAGGCCGAGGCGGACTTCGCCGAGGGTCCGGAACCACGATGCGAATTCGGAGGACACGCATGATGCGGGCAGAGGGTGTCGCGGAAGTGACCGACGCGGACTTCGACGCCGAGGTCCTGGGGGCGGATCTCCCGGTGCTGGTGGAGTTCACGGCGGACTGGTGCGGGCCGTGCCGGCAGCTCGCGCCGGTGCTGAGTGCGACGGCGGCCCAGGAGGCGGGCCGGCTCAAGGTGGTGCAGCTCGATGTGGACGCCAATCCGGAGATCACGGCCCGGTACGCCGTGCTGTCGATGCCGACGCTGATGGTGTTCCGCGCGGGGGAGCCGGTGAAGTCGATGGTCGGTGCGCGGCCCAAGCGCCGGCTCCTCCAGGAGCTCGAGGATGTGATCCGCCCCGGCGGCTGAGGCAGGAAGCGGGACGACCGTCCGGCGGAGGAGCTCACCGGCGCACAAAAATACCCCGGTACCGAATTGACGGCCGGGGTGTTTCGCTGCGTATATTGAGTGTTTGCATGCTCGGTTTCATAAACCGATGCGGGCACTCAAGTAGGGACACCATATCGCGTCGGGAGCGGAATTGTCAACCGAGGAAATGCATAATGAGCAGCAATTCGTCTCTCTGCTCTACGACCGCCTCGATGTGCTCCGCGACGAGGCCGAGGCCGCGGTCCGGTCCACGATCGGGCAGGTCAGTACGGGTCTCCAGGCCAAGCTGGAGCGCGATGTCAGTGTTGCCGAGCATTCCGCACGGCTCTCCGCCCTGAATGCCGTGGACGCCGGGCTCTGTTTCGGCCGTCTCGATCTTCAGGACGGCAGCCTCCATCACATCGGCCGTATCGGAATCCGCCGGGACGACCCGGAACACACACCGATGCTCGTGGACTGGCGTGCTCCCGTCGCCCGTCCCTTTTACCTCGCGACCGGCTATGAACCGATGGGGCTCCGACGCCGCCGGCACATCACCACCGAGGCGCGGACCGTCACCGCGCTGCACGACGAGATCCTCGATCTCGCCGACGCGACCCGTACCGGCTACGAGGACCCCGACGGCGACGCCGTCCTGCTCGCGGCGCTCGGCGCGGCCCGCACCGGGCGGATGGCCGACATCGTGCAGACCATCCAGGCCGAGCAGGACCGGATCATCCGGGCCCCGCGGCACGGCGTTCTCGTCGTGGAGGGCGGGCCCGGCACCGGCAAGACCGCCGTCGCGCTGCACCGCGCCGCCTATCTCCTCTACGCCCACCGCGAGCAGCTCGCCCGCCGCGCCGTGCTGATCGTCGGGCCGAACCCGGCGTTCCTCGGCTACATCGGCGAAGTGCTGCCTTCGCTCGGTGAGACCGGCGTGCTGCTGTCGACCATGGCCGAGCTCTACCCCGGTGTGCACGCCACCGGCACGGACAGTGCCGCGGCCGCGGAGGTGAAGGGCCGCGCGGAGATGGCCGATGTGCTCGCCCGCGCCGTACGCGACCGGCAGTCGCTCCCCGAGACGGTGCCGGACGTCGACCACGAGGACGAGGGCACCCTGCCCGGGCCGGCGCTGGAGATCGACCACGAGGAGTACGGCGTCCTGCGGCTCGACCGGGAGATGGCCTACGAGGCACGCGACCGCGCCCGCTCCACCCGGCTGCCGCACAATCCCGCCCGGCCCTACTTCGCCTTCCGGATCATCGACCTGCTGACCGAGCAACTGGTGGACCGGCTCGGCGCGGACCCGTTCGGCGGCCCCAACCTCCTCGGGCCCGACGACGTCGCGCAGCTCGCCAAGGAGATCGCCGCGAGCGCCGAGGTGCACGCCGCGATCGACGAGTTGTGGCCGGTACTCACCCCGGAGCAGCTCGTCGCGGACCTCCTCGCCCGGCCCGAGGAGCAGCTCCCGGACGAGGACGCCGACCTGATCCGGCGCGCGACCGGCCCCTGGACACCCGCCGATGTGCCGCTGCTGGACGAGGCCGCCGAGCTGCTCGGCGCCGACGACAGCGCCGAGCGCGCGAAGGCCGAGGCCGACCGAATGCGGCGGGTCGCCTATGCGCAGGGCGTGCTGGAGCTCTCCCAGGGCTCCCGGACCTACGAGTTCGAGGACGAGGAGTCCGAGGTGCTGGCCGCGCACGACGTCATCGGCGCGGAGGAACTGGCCGAACGCCAGGAGGAGAGCGACGACCGCAGCGCCGCCGCCCGTGCCGCCGCCGACCGCACCTGGGCCTTCGGGCACATCATCGTGGACGAGGCGCAGGAGCTCTCCGCGATGGCCTGGCGGCTGCTGATGCGCCGCTGCCCCACCCGGTCGATGACCCTGGTCGGCGACCCGGCCCAGACCGGCGACGTGGCGGGCCTCGGCTCGTGGGAGAAGATCCTCGGTCCGTACGTCGGCGACCGGTGGCAGCACACCCGGCTCGGGGTCAACTACCGTACGCCGGCCGAGATCATGGAGCTCGCGGCACAGGTGCGCCGGGAGACGTACCCCGGCTTCGAGCCGCCGCGCTCGGTGCGCTCGACCGGCGAGGGGCCGTGGACCGAGCGGGCGGCCGAGGGAGACCTCGGGCCCACGGTCCTCGCCGCCGTGGGCCGGGAGACGCCGAAGGAGGGCCGGCTCGCGGTCATCGCCCCGCGCGAACTGCACGGCGAACTGTCCGCGCTCGGCAGCGGCCCGGTCGATCTCACCCGGTCCGTCGTGCTGCTCGACCCGCGCGAGGCCAAGGGCCTGGAGTTCGACTCGGTGATCGTGGTCGAGCCCCGGCTCTTCGGCGAGAGCGATCTGTATGTGGCGATGACCCGCGCCACCCAGCGGCTCGGCATCGTCCACCGGGGCGAGCTGCCGGCGGCGCTGACGTCCGGAAGCTGAGCGGCGGGGGACGGCGTGGGAAAGGGGCGGCCGGGCGCGGAACGCGCCCGGCCGCCCCTCGTTCCGTCCTACATGTCCTCGGCGGGCCGCAGCCACACCGTCGCGAGCGGTGGCAGCGTGAGCAGGAGGCTGGAGGGACGGCCGTGCGACGGCGTCGACTCCGGCTTCAGCGGATCGGGGTTGAGGATGTCCGAGCCGCCGTACCGAGCCGCGTCCGTGTTCAGGACCTCCGTCCAGGCGGTCACCGAGTCCGGCACTCCGAGGCGGTACTCGTGGCGGACCACCGGGGAGAAGTGGCTGATCGCGAGCAGCGGCGTGCCCGAGGTGTCGAAGCGCAGGAAGGCGAAGACGTTGTCCTCGGCCGCGTCACCGTCCACCCAGGAGAAGCCCTCGGGGTCGGTGTCGCGCTGCCACAGGGCGGGCGTCGCGCCGTACACGCCGTTCAGATCGCGGACCAGTTTCCGCACCCCGTGGTGGTCCGCCTCGGCGGCGTACGACGGATCGAGCAGCCACCAGTCCGGACCGTGGCTCTCGGACCACTCCGCACCCTGGGCGAACTCCTGCCCCATGAACAGAAGCTGCTTGCCCGGGTGGGCCCACATGAAGCCCAGATAGGCGCGGTGGTTGGCCCGCTGCTGCCACCAGTCGCCGGGCATCTTGCTCACCAGTGACTGTTTGCCGTGCACGACCTCGTCGTGCGAGATCGGCAGCACATAGTTCTCGCTGTAGGCGTACACCATCGAGAAGGTCATCTCGTGGTGGTGGAACTTGCGGTGCACCGGCTCGTGCGAGACGTAGTCGAGCGAGTCGTGCATCCAGCCCATGTTCCACTTCAGGCCGAAGCCGAGCCCGCCGAAGCCGCCCGGGCCCACATGGTGGGTCGCCCGGGTGACGCCGTCCCAGGCCGTGGACTCCTCGGCGACCGTGACGACGCCGGGGCAGCGCCGGTAGACCGTGGCGTTCATCTCCTGGAGGAAGGCGACCGCGTCCAGGTTCTCCCGCCCGCCGTGCTCGTTGGGCGACCACTCGCCGTGCTCACGGGAGTAGTCGAGGTAGAGCATCGAGGCGACGGCGTCCACCCGCAGCCCGTCGATGTGGAACTCCTCGCACCAGTACACGGCGTTGGAGACCAGGAAGTTGCGGACCTCCTTGCGGCCGTAGTCGAACTCGAGGGTGCCCCAGTCGGGGTGCGCGGCGCGTGCCGGGTCCTCGTGCTCGTACAGCGGGCGGCCGTCGAACTCCGCGAGCGCCCAGTCGTCGCGCGGGAAGTGCGCCGGCACCCAGTCCATCAGCACACCGATGCCCGCCCGGTGCAGGGCGTCGACCAGATAGCGGAAGTCGTCGGGGGTGCCCATCCGGGAGGTCGGGGCGTAGAAGCCGGTGACCTGGTAGCCCCAGGAGCCGCCGAACGGATGCTCCGCCACCGGCATCAGCTCGACATGGGTGAACCCGAGGTCCTTCACATAGGCGGGGAGCTGGAGCGCCAGCTGGCGGTACGTCAGACCCGGCCGCCAGGACGGCAGATGCACCTCGTAGACCGAGAACGGCGCCTCGTGCACCGGCCGGCCCGCACGGCGGGCCATCCACTCCTCGTCCCGCCACACATGGTGGGACTCGGTCACGATCGAGGCGGTGTCGGGCGGCACCTCGGCGCGGCGCGCCATCGGGTCGGCCCGCATGGTGTGCGAACCGTCGGGGCGCATGATCTGGAACTTGTAGAGAGCGCCCTCGCCCACCCCCGGCAGGAACAGCTCCCACACACCGGTCGAGCCGAGCGAGCGCATCGGGAAGCCGGTGCCGTCCCAGTAGTTGAAGTCGCCGACGACCCGCACACCGCGGGCGTTCGGGGCCCACACGGTGAACCGGGTGCCGGTGACGCCCTGGTGGGTCATCGGCTGCGCGCCGAGCGCCCGCCACAGTTCCTCGTGCCGGCCCTCGCCGATCAGATGCAGATCGAGATCGCCGAGCGAGGGCAGGAAGCGGTACGGGTCGTGGGCCTCGACCTCGTGCGAACCCACGCCCCCCTCGCCGTCGTAGGAGACGAGCAGCTGGTACTCGGGGGCCTCGCGCAGCGGCAGGACGCCGGAGAACAGGCCGTCGCCGTCCTCGTGCAGCTCGGCCCGCAGACCCTTGGCGAGCACGGTCACGGTCCTGGCGAAGGGGCGCAGGACGCGCAGTTCGACGCCGCCCCGCACCGGGTGCGCGCCGAGCAGCCCGTGCGGGTCGTGGTGCCCGCCGCTCAGCAGCCGCTCCCTGTCGCCCTCCGCGAGCGGCTGGGCCGCCCGCACGCCGTGACTGCCGCCGGCCCGCGGCGGTGGCGTGGCGGCCTTCTTCGCGCGGGGGTCGGCCGTGCCGGCGGCGGCCGGCTTCTTGGTCGCATCGGATCCGGAGGAATTTCGGGACGGGGGTCGGGCGGTCACGGGGGCGGCCTCCTTGGGCACGGTGGGTTCAGGGGGTGGCGGCCAGGCGGTCGATCGCCGCCATGGGCACCGGCAGCCAGTCGGGGCGGTGCCGTGCCTCGTAGAGGGCCTCGTACACGGCCTTGTCCGTCTCGTACGCCCGCAGCAGTTCGGGCTCGGTGCGCGGATCGGTGCCGGCGGCCTCGGCGTAGCCCTCGCAGTACGCGGCCCGGCAGAGCTCGGCCCAGGCCGGGTTCCAGGGGCGGTGGGTGCGGGCCGCGTAGTCGAAGGAGCGGAGTATTCCGGCGATGTCGCGCACCGGGGGCTGGGGTTTGCGGCGCTCGGCGAGCGGCCGGGCCGGTTCACCCTCGAAGTCGATGACCGACCACTCGTTCTCGGTCTTCGAGCCGCCGTACAGGGTCTGGCCCAGATGCAGGTCGCCGTGGACCCGCTGGGCCCGCCAGGCGCGGCCGTCGCGGCCGAGCTCGGCCAGGGCGTCGAAGGCGGTCCGCAGCCGGGGCACGTACGGCAGCAGGGCCGGCACCGCCTGCGCGGCCTCCTCCAGGCGCCGGTTCATCGCGGCCGCCAGGTGCTCCGTCTGCGCACGGCGCAGCATGACGGTGGGCAGTTCGTCCGCCAGCGCGGTGTGCACCTCGGCGGTGACGCGGCCCAGCGAGCGGGCCTCCGCGGTGAAGGAGGAACCTTTGTTCAACGCGTCGAGCGCCAGCTGCCAGCCGTCCTGGGAACCGCGCAGGAAGGGCTGGAGCACACCGAGGGTGTAGGGCGCCGAACCGCTGTGGGGCCGTGCCTCGTACCAGGCCACGGGCGCCGGAACCCGGTCGCACCCGGCGCGGGCGAGCGCCAGCGGCAGCTCCAGGTCCGGGTTGGGACCGGGCTGGACCCGGCGGAAGAACTTGAGGATGTACGCGTCGCCGTACACGAGCGACGAGTTGGACTGCTCGGCCTCCAGGGGGCGGGCGACCAGCGATCCGGGGATCGTCGGCGCACCCTCGAACCGGGCGAAGCGCAGCGGTCCGAGCTGTCCGGGCCGGCGCAGCCGTTCCAGGACGATCTCGGCCAGCCGCCGGTCGCGCAGGCCCTCGTAGACCGTCCGGCCCGCCAGCGGGCCGTCCGTCGGGTGCCCGATCAGCGCGGGCGCGAGATGCGGGGGCAGGGTCTCGCGTACGCCGAGGAGCAGTTGGTAGCAGTCCTGTGGTGCGTCGGCCGGCAGGCCCGGCTGCTCCACGTCCACCAGCAGATGCAGCAGCCCGGGTCCCGTGCCGTCCAGGGGCAGCAGCTCGGTCGCCGAGACGAGCGAGAACCCGGTGACCGGATGGCCCTTTCCGGCGAACCAGCGCTGCCGTGGCAGCCAGGCGTACAGCAGGGGGGCGAGGGACGGGAGAAGAGCGATCTGAGTCCGGGTGGATGCAGCCTCCGACATGGCTTCGCGTCCTTTCCCCGGGTACACCACATGTGCGCAGAGTGTCCCGGATTACAGCAGTGGCTGTCCGGCGGCGCGCGGGGATGAAGGGGAGAGTGCCCGGTGCGGGACGGGGGAAACCGCCCCGCAGGAGGTACCTCTCGTTACCTGGGCATCAGGCTGCCGCCGCGTCCTTCCTGAGCCTGAACCAGTAGAAGCCGTGGCCGGCGAGAGTGAGCAGATACGGCCACTGGCCGATGGCCGGGAACCGCACTCCGCCGATGAGCTCCACGGGATGCCGTCCGCCGAACTGCCGCAGGTCGAGCTCGGTGGGCTGCGCGAACCGCGAGAAGTTGTGCACGCACAGCACGAGGTCGTCCTTGTACTCGCGGGTGAAGGCGAGCACCGCCGGATTCGACGAGGGCAGTTCGGTGTAGACGCCGAGTCCGAAGGCGGGGTTCTGCTTGCGGATCTCGATCATGCGTCGGGTCCAGTGGAGCAGCGAGGACGGGCTGCTCATCGACGCCTCGACATTGGTGACCTGGTAGCCGTAGACCGGGTCCATGATGGTCGGCAGATAGAGCCGTCCGGGGTCGCAGGAGGAGAAGCCCGCGTTCCGGTCGGGGGTCCACTGCATCGGCGTGCGCACCGCGTCCCGGTCGCCGAGCCAGATGTTGTCGCCCATCCCGATCTCGTCGCCGTAGTACAGGATCGGCGAGCCCGGCAGCGACAGCAGCAGGGCGGTGAAGAGTTCGATCTGGTTGCGGTCGTTGTCCAGGAGCGGCGCGAGTCGCCGCCGGATGCCGATGTTGGCCCGCATCCGCGGGTCCTTGGCGTACTCGGCGTACATGTAGTCGCGTTCTTCGTCCGTGACCATCTCGAGCGTGAGCTCGTCGTGGTTGCGCAGGAAGATGCCCCACTGGCAGTTCTGCGGGATCGCCGGCGTCTTGGCCAGGATTTCCGAGACCGGGTAGCGGGACTCGCGCCGTACCGCCATGAAGATCCGCGGCATCACCGGGAAGTGGAACGCCATGTGGCATTCGTCGCCGCCCGCGGGGAAGTCGCCGAAGTAGTCGACGACGTCCTCCGGCCATTGGTTGGCCTCCGCCAGGAGCACCGTGTCCGGGTAGTGCGCGTCGATCTCCTTGCGCACCCGCTTGAGGAAGGTGTGCGTGGCGGGGAGGTTCTCGCAGTTGGTGCCCTCCTCCTGGTACAGGTACGGCACGGCGTCCAGCCGGAAGCCGTCGATCCCCAGGTCGAGCCAGAACCGCAGCGCCGAGATGATCTCCTCCTGCACCGCCGGGTTCTCGTAGTTGAGATCCGGCTGGTGGGAGAAGAAGCGGTGCCAGTAGTACTGCTTGCGGACCGGGTCGAAGGTCCAGTTGGACGTCTCGGTGTCGACGAAGATGATCCGCGCGTCCTGGTACTGCTTGTCGTCGTCGGCCCAGACGTAGTAGTCGCCGTAGGGGCCGTCGGGATCGCGGCGGGACTCCTGGAACCACTCGTGCTGGTCGCTCGTGTGGTTCATGACGAAGTCGATGATGACCCGCATACCGCGCTGGTGGGCGGCGTCCACGAACTCGACGAAGTCGGCGAGGTCCCCGAAGTCGGGGAGGACCGACGTGTAGTCGGAGACGTCGTAACCGCCGTCCCGCAGAGGGGATTTGAAGAACGGCGGCAGCCAGAGGCAGTCGACCCCCAGCCATTGCAGATAGTCCAGTTTGGCGGTGATGCCCTTGAGGTCGCCGATGCCGTCGCCGTTGCTGTCCTGGAAGGACCGCACGAGGACTTCGTAGAACACGGCCCGTTTGAACCAGTCGGGATCGCGGTCCTTGGCGGGAGTGTCCTCGAACGTGTCGTGGACGGGCTCATTGACGATCATGATGTGGGTGACCCTCCGATCGGCGGGGACGGTCGCAGAACGACGATGTGCGCGGGCGTGCTGCCCGGCTCGAGGCGCACATAGGTGGATCTGCCCCAGTGATAGGTCTCGCCGGTGAGCTCGTCGCGCACCGGTACGGTCTCGTGCCAGCCGAGTCCGAGTTGCGGCATGTCCAACGAGACCGTTGCCTCCTGGGTGTGGTGGGGGTCGAGGTTGACGACCACGATCACGGTGTCGCCCGGATTCGGACCGGACTTCTTCGAGTAGGCGATCACCGCGTCGTTGTCCACGGGGTGGAAGTGGATGTCGCGCAACTGCTGGAGGGCGCCGTGGCGGCGCCTGATCCGGTTGAGCTTGGTGATGAGGGGGGCGATGGAGCGCCCCTCGCGCTCGGCCGACTCCCAGTCACGGGGCCGTAGTTGGTACTTCTCCGAGTGCAGGTACTCCTCGCTGCCCTCCCGCACCGGCACGCTCTCGCAGAGCTCGTAGCCGGCGTACACACCCCAGCTGGGCGACAGCGTCGCCGCGAGCACCGCACGCACCTCGAAGGCCGGACGGCCGCCCTTCTGGAGGTAGGCGTGGAGGATGTCGGGGGTGTTCACGAAGAAATTGGGGCGCATGTACGAGGCGGCGTCACCGGAGAGCTCGGTGAGGTACTCGGTGAGTTCCTGCTTGCCGGTACGCCAGGTGAAGTAGGTGTACGACTGCTGGAAGCCGATGGCCCCCAGGGTGTGCATCATCGCCGGCCGGGTGAACGCCTCGGCCAGGAAGATCACGTCCGGATCGGTCCGGTTGATGTCCGCGATCACCTTTTCCCAGAAGACGACGGGCTTGGTGTGAGGGTTGTCCACGCGGAAGATCCGTACACCGTGTTCCATCCAGAAACGCAGCACTCTGAGCGTTTCCTGGACGAGTCCGCGCATGTCCCGGTCGAACGCGATCGGGTAGATGTCCTGGTACTTCTTCGGCGGGTTCTCGGCGTACGCGATGGAGCCGTCGGCGCGGTGGTGGAACCACTCGGGGTGCTCGGTCACCCAGGGGTGGTCGGGCGAGCACTGGAGCGCGAAGTCGAGGGCGATCTCCATGCGCAGACCGCGTGCCGTCTCGACGAAGTGGTCGAAGTCCTCGAAGGTGCCGAGGTCGGGGTGGAGCGCGTCGTGGCCGCCGTCCGCGGAGCCGATGGCCCAGGGGACACCGACGTCGTGGGGGCCGGGGGAGAGGGTGTTGTCGGGCCCTTTGCGGAAGGTGGTCCCGATGGGGTGCACCGGCGGCAGGTAGATCACGTCGAAACCCATGGCGGCAACGGCGGGCAGCCGTTCGGCGGCGGTGCGGAAGGTGCCGGACACGGGCGGGCCCTCCTCGGGGACGACGGCCCCCTCGGAGCGCGGGAACAGCTCGTACCAGGACCCGAACAGGGCTCGCTTGCGCTCCACCAGGAGCGACAACGGGCGGGAGATGGTGACCAGTTCGCGCAACGGGTGACGGGTGAGCGCGGCGGCGGCGTCCGGCGCCAGAGCGGCGGCGAGCCGGGCGGCCGACGAGCGCGAGGTGTCGCGGAGGGCGTCGACGGCGGCGAGCACGGCCTCGCGCCCGTCGCCCTTGGGCACGCCGGCCGCGGCCCGCTCGTACAGCTCGGCGCCCTCCGCCAGCACGAGCGCGGTGTCGATGCCTGCGGGGACCTTGATGCCGGCCTGGTGGCGCCAGGTGGCCACCGGGTCGCTCCAGGCCTCCACGGCGTAGCTCCAGCGGCCCTCCGTGTCCGGGGTGATGTCGGCGCCCCAGCGGTCGGTGCCGGGCGCGAGCTCCCGCATGGGGGTCCAGGGGCCGGGGCGGCCGCTGGGGTCTCGCAGCACGACATTGGCCGCGACCGCGTCGTGTCCTTCGCGGAAGACGGTGGCGGCGACCTGGAAGGTCTCGCCGACGACCGCTTTGGCGGGCCTCCTCCCGCAGTCGACTTGGGGACTGACGTCCAGGACAGGGATGCGACCGATCATGGGCTCACCTGAGGGCTGTTCGGACAGGACAGATTGAGCGGATTGTCTACTAATTCCTGCTTTGCCTGTTCTTTGTAGCTGGTCAGTCGACGGCTGGCGTGCTGCGGGCATGGCCGCTCCTGTCCGCGTTCACTCGGGTGGGCTGAAACCTGTCGCTCAGGGAGTGCGGTCGCGCACGTACCGGGTGAGCCTTCCCACGCTTTTCGGGTGGGCAATCCGGTGGTTTGTTAACTACTAGGACGTAGGTGGCTGCACAAGGGAAACGAATCGGCGGAACGGGGTGCGGGTGCCCACGCGACGCGTGACCACCCGCACCCCGTTCGCGCTCCGTTCGATTCCGGCTAGGGGGCGACCCGGGTTCCCCGGCTCGTTCGCGCCGCCCGTTCCTGGTGTCCTGCACGACCCCGTCCGCCGCGGCTGACGGGCCGTCCACTCGTCGGCGAACGCCGGTTTCGGCGACAGGCGGCTGCCGACGCACCGTCATCACCCCTCGTCGGAGCGGTTTCCCGTGCGGAGGCCATGCAGTGGTGGATCCCGGCGACCGCGGCAGCCGACGCGGTGCCCAGGATCTGGGTGGGGCCCTGTTCGAACACGCCGGACTCCTCCGGCCACCTACCGCACCGAACGGCCCAGACCCTGGCCGAAAGCCTCCGCCGGTTCCGGGACCGAGGCCGCGCGGTTCCCGGGAGACCGGTGAGCCGCTGACCACTGGCCACAGCTTCCACGGGCGGTGGTTGCGTTCGCGTACGCGGTGTTCGCGTCTGTTCGCGTACCCGGGCGTCGACCGCGAACCGTTCGAACGTCGGTCGCACGACCGTGCGACCGTGCGACCTCATCGGGGGCGCCGCCACGCCGGGTACCCCAACGGCTCCCCCGGAGCGACACAGTCGGTCGTCGACGGCCGCGCTCTCACCCGCGCCCCGATCCGGTCGTGGCGCCGGCCGCGTACGAGGCCGACAGCCGGTCCCGCGGTCGACCTCGGCTCCCCCTCCGGCCCCACGGTGCGCGCCCGCCGCCGAATGCCCCGGCGGGCATCCACCGGGCTCCGCGCGCCGTGGTTGCGGAGGGCGGGGTGCGACTAACGTCGTGCGACGGAGAGACGCACACCGCCGTGCGTCCCCTCGGATGCGTACCTCCCCTGCGAAGGTGGGACCCGTGAAGGCCATTCGTCGATTCACCGTCCGCCCCGTCCTCCCCGAACCGCTCCGCCCGCTCAGCGACCTCGCGCGCAATCTGCGCTGGTCCTGGCACAGCGAGACCCGAGACCTCTTCCAGGCCGTCGACCCCGCGGGGTGGCGGGCGGCCGGAGGCGATCCCGTACGGCTGCTCGGCTCGGTGTCCGCCTCCCGGCTGGCGGAGCTGGCCGGGGACCAACCCTTTCTGCACCGGCTGGCCGCCGCGGCCGCCGATCTGGACGACTATCTGCACGGACGCAGGTGGTACCAGACGCACAGCGGCACCTCCGGCGACGGCGGGCCGGAGTTTCCCGCCGCCGTCGCCTACTTCTCGCCGGAGTTCGGCGTCACCGCCGCGCTCCCGCAGTACTCCGGCGGTCTCGGCATCCTCGCCGGCGACCATCTCAAGGCCGCGAGCGACCTCGGCGTACCGCTGATCGGCGTCGGACTGCTCTACCGCCACGGCTACTTCCGCCAGTCCCTCTCCCGCGACGGCTGGCAGCTGGAGCACTATCCGGTGCTCGATCCCAACGAACTGCCGGTCACCCTGATGCGGGAACAGGACGGCACCCCGGCACGGGTGTCCCTCGCGCTGCCCGGCGGGCGCGCGCTGCGGGCGCACATCTGGGTCGCCCACGTCGGCCGGGTGCCCCTGCTGATGCTCGACTCGGACGTCGAGGAGAACGGCCCCGGCGAGCGCGACGTCACCGACCGGCTGTACGGCGGCGGCAGCGAACACCGGCTGCTCCAGGAGATGCTGCTGGGCATCGGGGGAGTGCGGGCGGTGCGGACGTACTGCCGGCTCACCGGGCACCCGGAACCCGAGGTGTTCCACACCAACGAGGGGCACGCCGGCTTCCTCGGGCTGGAGCGCATCCGCGAGCTGGGCCGGGCCGCCGAGCACGGCGGCAGGGACCTGGACTTCGAGGCGGCGCTCGAAGCGGTGCGGGCCGGGACCGTGTTCACCACGCACACCCCCGTGCCGGCCGGCATCGACCGCTTCGACCGGGAGCTGGTCGCCCGCCACTTCGGCGAGCACGCCGAACTGCCGGAGGTCCCGGTCGAGAAGATCCTCCAGCTCGGCATGGAGACCTACCCGGGCGGCGAGCCCAACCTCTTCAACATGGCCGTGATGGGACTGCGGCTCGCCCAGCGCGCCAACGGGGTCTCGACCCTGCACGGCGCCGTGAGCCGCGGCATGTTCGCGGGCCTGTGGCCGGGCTTCGACGCCGAGGAGGTGCCGATCACCTCCGTCACCAACGGCGTGCACGCGCCCACCTGGGTGGCGCCCGAGGTGTTCCGGCTCGGCGCACGCCGGATCGGCGCCGACCGCGCCGAGGACGCCCTGTCCGTCGGCGACACCGGGCCCTGGGACGCCGTCGCCGACATCCCCGACGCCGACATCTGGGGGCTCCGCCGCGAACTGCGCGAGCAGCTGGTGACCGAGGTGCGCCGGCGCGTGCGTGCCTCCTGGCGGCAGCGGGGCGCGGACGGGGCGGAGCTGGGCTGGGTCGACAACGTCCTCGACCCGGATGTGCTGACCATCGGATTCGCCCGCCGCGTGCCGTCGTACAAGCGGCTCACACTGATGCTCCGCGACCGCGACCGGCTGATGGAGCTGCTGCTGCATCCCACCCGGCCGGTGCAGATCGTGGTGGCCGGCAAGGCCCATCCCGCGGACGACGGCGGCAAGCGGCTGGTGCAGGAGCTGGTGCGGTTCGCGGACGACCCGCGGGTGCGGCACCGCATCGTCTTCCTGCCCGACTACGGCATGGCCATGGCGCAGAAGCTCTACCCGGGCTGCGACGTCTGGCTGAACAACCCGCTGCGTCCGCTGGAGGCCTGCGGCACCAGCGGGATGAAGGCGGCGCTGAACGGCTGCCTCAACCTGTCGGTGCTGGACGGCTGGTGGGACGAGTGGTTCGAGCCGGACTTCGGGTGGGCGATCCCCACCGCGGACGGCGCGGCCACCGACGACGACCGCCGTGACGACCTGGAGGCCGCGGCCCTCTACGAGCTGATCGAGAACCGGGTCGCCCCGCGCTTCTACGACCGCGGCGACCAGGGCCTGCCCTCGCGGTGGATCGAGATGGTCCGGCGCACGCTGACCACCCTCGGCCCCAAGGTGCTGGCGGGGCGCATGGTGCGCGAGTACGTGGAGCGGCTGTACGCACCGGCGGCCCGGGCCCATCGGGCGCTGGGCGCGGAGAGCGCACGCGAACTGGCCTCCTGGAAGCGGCGGGTGCGGACCTCGTGGCCGCGGGTCGCCCTGGACCATGTGGAGGCGTCGGAGCAGCCGGCGTCCGAGGGCACGGCGGAGCTGGGAGCCACGCTCGGGCTGCGGGTGCGGGTCGCCCTCGGCGACCTGGAGCCGGACGACGTGGAGGTACAGGCGGTTGCGGGCCGGGTGGACTCCGACGACGCGATCGCCGACGCCCAGACCTTCCCGCTGAAGCCGGCGAGCGGCCCGGACCTGGAGGGCCGCTGGGTGTACGAGGGTCCGCTCGCGCTGGACCGCACCGGCCCGTTCGGCTACACGGTCCGCATCCTGCCCGCCCACCGGTTGCTCGCGGCGAGTGCGGATCTGGGTCTGGTTGCCCTCCCGACGGAGGCGACGGGGGAGGGCGCGGGCGTGCTGATGCGCTGACCCCCGTGCTTCTTCGGGAGCGCTAGTCCTGTGTGCCCGGCCGCGTTCGCGGCCGGGCACGCCTTCTTCATGACGTGAACTCAGCGTCTTGACGTGCACATGCGATGCCTTTAGTTTCCTGGTCCACCATCGCGTTCACTCTCACGCTCAACGTTCATATGAGTGAACCGAGTTGGGACCGCAGCCCCCCACCCGGAAGGCATCCCCATGCGCACCGGATCCACCTCCCATGCCCTGCGCGGGCCGCGAACGCTCGCGCTCGCTCTGTCCACCGTGCTGGCCGGCGTGCTCGCCGCCACCCTCATATCCCCGGCCTCCGCCGTGAAGGAGGCCCCCGGGGCCACCGCGAAGGCGGCCGCCGCGGCCGCGGCCCCGGCCGCCTTCACCCACCCCGGCGTGCTCGTCAGCCGCCCCCAGCTGGACTTCGTCAAGGCCAAGGTCCAGGCGAACGCCCAGCCCTGGAAGGGCGCCTACGACCAGATGATGGGCAGCAAGTACGCCTCGCTCTCGCGTACCGCCAAGCCCCGCGCGGTCGTCGAGTGCGGCTCGTACTCCAACCCCAACAACGGCTGCACGGACGAGCGCGAGGACGCGATCGCCGCGTACACTCTCTCGCTCGCCTGGTACATCAGCGGTGACAGCCGCTACGCCGCCAAGGCCGTCCAGATCATGGACGCCTGGTCCGCGGTGATCAAGGACCACACGAACAGCAACGCCCCGCTGCAGACCGGCTGGGCAGGCTCCTCCTGGCCGCGGGCCGCCGAGATCATCAAGTACACCTACAGCTCGTGGCCCAACTCCGGGCGCTTCGGCACCATGCTGCGCAATGTCTATCTGCCCGAGGTCATCAACGGCTCGCACTCCAACGGCAACTGGGAGCTGAGCATGATGGAGGCCGCGATCGGCATCGCGGTCTTCCTGGAGGACCGCACGGCATACGACAGGGCCGTCACCAAGTTCCGCGGCCGGGTGCCCGCGTACATCTACGTCGCCTCCGACGGCGCACTGCCCAAGACCGCGCCGGGGTCCGGCCTCGACACCCGGGACAAGATCATCGGCTACTGGCAGGGCCAGTCGACCTTCATGGACGGACTCAGCCAGGAGACCTGCCGCGATCTGACCCACACCGGCTACGGGCTCTCCGCCATCTCACACTTCGCCGAGACCACCCGCATCCAGGGTCAGGACCTCTATCCGGAGATCGCCGACCGGCTGCGGCACGCGCTCGGGCTGCACGCCAAGTACCAGCTCGGCACCCCGGTACCCGGAAACCTCTGCAAGGGCAGCCTCAAGGACAAGCTGGGGCCGGTCACCGAGGTCGGGTTCAACGCCCTGCACACCCGCATGGGCATCGACATGAGCAACACCCAGAGGCTCACCGAGCAGCAGCGGCCCGCCGGGTCCAACAACCTGTTCGTCGGCTGGGAGACGCTCACCCACGCCGGCAACCCCAGCTGACCGAACATCAGGCGCCGGACACGCGAAACCGCCCGGGGTGGACATCCACCCCGGGCGGCTGTGCGACCGATGATCCCGAAGGATCAGAAGGTCAGCTTGAAACTGTTGATGTAGCCGGTGTCCAGCCGCGCCCGGTCCTGGACCCGCAGCTTCCAGGCGCCGTTCGCCACCTCGGAGGAGGCGTTGACCGTGTACGTGGTCTGGACGTTGTCCGCCGAGTCGGAGGAGCTGAACGGCTTCAGCGGGTACACCGTGCCGTCCGGCGCCACCAGGTCGACGACCAGGTCGCCGCGCCAGGTGTGGATGATGTCCACGCCGACCTTCAGCGCGGCCGGGGCGTTGCCGGTGCGGCCGGTGACGTTGACCGTCGAGGTGACCGCGGCACCGTTGTCCGGGATCGCGACGTCGGCACTGTTCTCGAAGACGCCGCCCGGGTCGGGGTCGCCGCCGCCGGGACGGGCGCCGACGTTGATGCCGGCCCAGGCGTCGGTCACGGACTTGACCTCGGCGCTGGTGGCACCGTAGAGCTCGGTCGCGACCGCGAGCGTGCCGGTACGGGCCGCCGCGTAGTTCGTCGTCGAGTTGAACTTCGTGGTGAGCGCCTTGTACCAGATCAGCGCGGCCTTCTCCCGGCCGATGCCGGTGACCGGCAGCCCGTCCGAGGTCGGGGAGTCGTAGTTCACGTCGTTGACGGTCTTCGCGCCGCTGCCCTCGGAGAGCAGGTAGAACCAGTGGTTCGCCGGACCCGAGGAGTAGTGCACGTCGATGCCGCCGATGCCCGAGTACCAGGCGTCCTTGGACGCGCCGTCCTTGCTCGGCTTGTCCATGTAGCGCAGCGGGGTGCCGTCGCCGTTGATGTCGATCTTCTCGCCGACGAGGTAGTCGCCCTTGTCCTGGGCGTTGTTGCCGTGGAACTCCACGGCCGCCGCGAAGATGTCGGACGTCGCCTCGTTGAGGCCGCCGGACTCACCGCTGTAGACGAGCTTCGCGGTGGCCGCCGTGACGCCGTGCGTCATCTCGTGCGCGGCGACGTCGATCGACGTGAGCGGCTTGGCGTTGCCCGCGCCGTCGCCGTACGTCATGCAGAAGCAGCTGTCCTGCCAGAAGGCGTTGATGTAGTTGTTGCCGTAGTGCACGCGGGAGTACGCGCCGACACCGTCACCCCGGATGCCGGAACGGCCGTGCACGTTCTTGTAGTAGTCCCAGGTGAGGCCCGCGCCGTAGGCGGCGTCGGCGCCGGCGGTCTCCAGGTTGGAGGCCTGCCCGTTGCCCCAGACGTCGTCCGGACCCGAGAACAGCGTGCCGGTGCCCGACGTACCCCGGTTGAGGTTGTACGTCTTGTGGCTGCCGCGTCCGGCGTCCGTGAGGTTGTACGTGGACCCGGACTGCGTGCTGCCGAGGGTCACCTGGCCGCTGTACTGCGTGTTGCCGGTGCCGTTCTCGACGGCCTGCCACTCGTAGAGCTTCTTGCCCGTGGTGGCGTCGGTGACGACGTGCAACTCGTTCGGAGTGCCGTCGTGCTGGAGGCCGCCGACGACGGTCTCGTACGCGAGGACCGGCTTGTTGCCCTGCGCCAGCCAGACCACCTTGCGCGGCGCGCGGTCCGCGTCGGCCTTGGTGGAGCCGTCGGCCTTGGCGAGACCGAGTGCCTGCTTCTCCGCGGCGGCCGGCGTCACGTCGGCGCTGGTGTCGACGTCCTTGAGCACCGTCTTCGAGGCCTTGGTCACCGACTCGGTGGCACCGGCCTTGCTCTCGGCGACCACGAGGTCGCCGCCGAGGACCGGCAGGCCCGCGTAGGTGCGCTCGTAGCGGGTGTGGGTGGTGCCGTCGCGGTCCTGGGTGACATCCCGGACCACGAGCTTCTCCTGGGCGGTCAGGCCCAGTTCGGCCGCCGTGGCCGCCGTGGTGGCGCTCTGCTTGCGGATGAGCTCCGCGCGCTGGGCGGGGCTCAGGCTCAGCGGCAGGGCGCCGGGGTCGGCCTTCCCTGCTTGCGCGGATGCCGGAACGGCGGATGCCGCCGGATCGGCCGACGAGGGTCCGGCCTGGAATCCGACGGCAAGGAGGGCCGCGGTGGCTATGAGCGCTCCGGTCGCTGTGGTGCGCCGGCGAGGCGTGGGTCTCACGCGAACTCCTTCTGCGAGGGGGGTACCGGACGACTGGGTGGGGTCGTCCGGGCAGAGCCTGCGGAGCATGTGGTGCGTGGAACGGGGGAAGAGTCGCAGGGGTGAACGGGTCCTGTCAGGACCGCGTCAACAAGTTGGCCGGATTTCGTCCGGTGCCCGTTTGGTCATGTTCGTTAAGCGAACGTTTCGTCGATCATCACCAGGTCGCCGGCCGGCGGGGGTACAAGCCCTGAGCCGCCGATAATCCCGGTATCAAACCTGTGTGCGTTCCGTTCGAACGGACAGGCCGGCGGAGGGTACGCGCCGCCCGCGGCGAGCGCCCCGAAGTGTGGCGCGTTCCGCGCCCCTCGTCGCGTCCTTTCGGACCCGCACGGCCCGGAGACGGTCAGCGGGCGCGCGGGGTCACGCGGCCCGCGGTCGCGGATCCAGCCACAGGGCCTCGGCGACCGCGCACAGCTCGCCCCCGGCGGTCGCCAGGGCCACCCCCATCGTGTGCTTGCGGCCCGACTCCTCGCGCAGCCAGGCGTACGAGACGTGCGGCGCCGCCGCGGCCACCGGCCGTAGCAGCGTCGCGGTCAGGGACGCCGTCACCGCCCCGGCCTGCTGGGTGCCGAGCAGCCGTCCCGCCCAGTTCCCCGGGCAGTCCAGCGCGCCCCACACCAGTTCGGGCGGCAGCAGCCCGTCGGAGTCCGCGAGCGCCGGGTCGGGGATCCAGCCGCAGGCGACGACGTCGCGGCCCGGGACCGGTGTGCAGTGCTGGCGCAGCCCGCGGTCGGGCGTACGGTCCAGCCCGCAGCCGAAGCAGTCGACCATTCCCGCGGGCGGCGCCGCCCGGAAGGCCTCGGTGGCGGCGACCGCCTCGTCCCACCCGGGCGCCGGCGGCGCATCGGGCCGGCGGTCGTCGGGTGCGGCGGGCCGTGCCGTCGCCAGTGGCATGTCCGCGGGGCCCAGGGCCCAGCCCCCGCCCGTCCCGGCGATCGGCACCGGCACTCCGACGGGCACGGGCCCGCGGAAGTCGACCCGTACGGTGCCCGCGCCGGATCGTTCGGCGAGGAGCCCCGCCACGAAGCCCCCGAAGGCCACGCCCGGGTAGCCGACGTAGAGCTCCGGCACCACCACCGTCTCCGGAGCCGGGTCCGGAGTCACCTCACTCGTCATGCCGACCACGATCACATACGCGGGTGGGCGCGGGTCGCGGTGGCTGGGTACCGGGGCGGCGGCCGTGTTCGCGTGCTTGCCCGGGGGGTCACGTGCGTGGACGGCGCTCGTACGGCGGAGGCGGGCGGGTCCGTGCAGGGCGGAGGCGGACGGTGCGCGGGGGCCGGAGGCGGATGGTGCGCATACAGCGGTGCACGTACGGCTGTGCACGTACAGCCGTGTACGTAGAGCGGTGCACGTACGACGCGAGCGGGCGGTCCGCGCACCGCGGGAGCGAGGGTCCGCGCACCGTCGAATAGGTCTCCGCCGCGGGCCACGGTTCAATGGTCCGTCCTGCCCGCTCCACGGCGTCTCCCAGAAGGCTGTATGTCGATCACTTCGTCCCGTCCGTCGCTCCGCGCACCCGGCGACCTCGTCGCCGCCCGCCTGACGGCGCTACGGAACAGCTTTCGCGCCGCCCGCCCCTCGCTCGCGCTCTACCTCGCGATCCGCTTCCTCGGCCTCGTCGTCCTCGTCCTCTGGTCGGCGTCCACCGGCAAGAGCGCCCACGTCCTGCTGAGCAGGCGCTGGGACTCGCTCTGGTACACCCGCGTCGCCGAGCACGGCTACGGCTTCACCCTCCAGGCGCCCGACGGGCGGAGCCTGTCCGGCATGGCCTTCTTCCCCCTGCTGCCCTGGCTGGAGGAGGGCCTGTCGGCGGTCAGCCCGCTGAGCCTGCCCGACGCGGGACTCGTGGTCAGCGCGCTGGCCTCGCTGGTGGCCGCGTGGGGGATCCACGCCGTGGCGAGCCATGTCCACGGCCACCGGGCCGGACTCGTCCTGGTGGGCCTCTGGGCGGCCCTGCCCGTCGGCATCGTCCAGTCCATGGCGTACAGCGAGTCCCTCTTCGTCGCCCTCGCGGCCTGGTCCCTGTACTCCGTCCTCACCGGACGATGGATCACCGCGGGACTGCTGTCCTTTCTCGCGGGCCTCACGCGACCCATAGGGCTGGCCGTGTGCGCCGCCCTCCTCGTCGCCGCGCTGCTGGTGACGGCGGACAGTCTGCGCACCCGGCGCCGGCTCCCGGACTCGGTGGCCGCCATGGCCGTGGGATGCGCGATCGCGCCGCTCGGCGCCGCGGGCTTCGTCCTGTGGGTCGGGCACCGGCAGGGTCATCTGCTCGGATACCTCGACGTGCAGGCGGGGTGGGGCAACGGTTTCGACGGTGGTATCGCCTTCGCCCGCTTCCTCTCGTCCTTCGCCCACTCGGGCGTCGTGACCGCCGTCGTGGTCGGTCTGCTGTTCCTGCTGGCCGCGTGGCCGCACCGGATCGGCCTGCGGCAGGGGCAGCCGGTGGCTCTGGTGGTGTACTCGGCCGTCGTCACGCTGCTTGCGCTGGGTGCCTCGGGCTACTTCGGCTCGAAGCCGCGCCTCCTGATGCCGGCCTTTCCGCTGCTGCTGCCGCTCGCGGTGGTGCTCGCCCGGTCACGCCCCGCGTACCTCTGGGCGACGCTGACCACGATGACCGCGGCGGGCGCCGTCTACGGAGCCTTCTGGCTGAACGGCTCGGGCCCGCCGTAGCTCGTCCCCGGCGCCGCCGGGCAGATCGCTCCGTCCAACTCGTTCGCGGCACCGGGCATACCGTCCCCCACACCGGGCATGCCAGCAATTGTGCATTCCATCCGATTTAGGCATTTTCGGTACGATAAGGGAGCGGGCAGGTACCGAGCGGTGATGCCCTCCGAGGGGATGCTCCGGCGCTGTTCGTCGCGCCGGTGGGTGCACGGACCGATGCCGTCCGCCTGCGCAGGTGACCACGAGCCGGGTCGGCGCGTGCCCGCGTCGCGTGAGAGCAGGATCGCGCGGAACGCCGTCCCACAGCCCCACCCCCAACAGAAACGCCCCCCAGGTACGGGCGGACGTCGGGAAGTGCCAGGCGAAGGAGTTCCTCATGGGTAAGGCAGTCGGAATCGATCTGGGCACCACCAACTCGGTGATAGCCGTGTGGGAAGGGGGCGAACCGACCGTCGTACCGAACGCCGAAGGCACCCGCACGACACCTTCCATCGTCGCCTTCTCCGACAGCGGCGAGCGGCTGGTGGGACAGCTCGCCCGCCGCCAGGCGATCCTCAATCCCAAGGGCACGATCTACTCGGCCAAGCGGTTCATCGGCCGCCACTACGACGAGATCTCCGACGAGGCCAAGGCCGTCGCCTACGACGTCGTCGAGGGCGAGGGCGGCGTCGCCCGCTTCGAGGTGCGCGACAAGCTGTACGCGCCCGAGGAGATCAGCGCGCTGGTCCTGCGCAAGCTCGTCGACGACGCGAGCAAGCAGCTCGGCGAGAAGATCACCGAGGCCGTCATCACGGTGCCCGCCTACTTCAACGACGCGCAGCGCACCGCCACCAAGGACGCCGGCCGCATCGCGGGCCTCGATGTCCTGAGGATCATCAACGAGCCGACCGCGGCCGCCCTCGCCTACGGGATGGAGAAGAAGGGGCACGAGACCGTGCTCGTCTTCGACCTCGGCGGCGGCACCTTCGACGTGAGCATCCTGGACGTCGGCGACGGCGTGGTGGAAGTGCGCTCCACCTCCGGCGACAGCCACCTCGGAGGCGACGACTTCGACCGCCGCCTCGTCGACTACCTGGCCGACAACTTCCAGCAGTCCAACGGCATCGATCTGCGCAAGGACCCGCAGGCACTCCAGCGGCTCTTCGAAGCCGCGGAGAAGGCCAAGACGGAACTGAGCTCGGTGACCCAGACCCAGGTCAACCTGCCGTTCATCACGGCGGACGCCGAGGGCCCCAAGCACCTCACCGAGACGGTCATGCGCTCCACGTTCGAGCAGATCACGGCGGACCTGGTCGAGCGGACCCTGGAACCCGTCAAGCAGGCGATGGCCGACGCCAAGATCAGCGAGAACGACATCGACGAGGTCATCCTGGTCGGCGGATCGACGCGTATCCCGGCCGTGCAGAAGCTGGTCCGCCGCCTCACCGGCGGCAAGGACCCGAACATGAGCGTCAACCCGGACGAGGTCGTGGCGCTCGGCGCCGCGATCCAGGCCGGTGTGCTCAAGGGCGAGGTCCAGGACGTCCTGCTGCTCGACGTCATCCCGCTGTCCCTGGGTGTGGAGACCCGCGGCGGAGTCATGACCAAGGTCATCGAACGGAACACCACGATCCCCGTCCGCCGTACGGAGACCTTCTCCACGGCCGAGGACAACCAGGCCGCGGTCGACATCGTCGTCCTCCAGGGCGAGCGTGAACTCGCCGCGGACAACCGTGTCCTCGGACGTTTCCAGCTCACCGACATCCGCCCCGCACCGCGCGGCGAGCCGCAGATCGAGGTCATCTTCGACGTCGACGCCAACGGCATCCTGAACGTCACCGCCCGCGACAAGGACACCGGCAGGGAACAGAGCATCACCATCAGCGAGGGATCCAACCTCGACCAGAGCGAGGTCGAGCGGATGGTCCAGGAGGCCGACCGGCACCGCGGGGAGGACCAGGCACTGCGCGAGGCCGTGGACGCCCGCAACGAGCTGGACGCCGTGGCGTACCAGGTCGAACGACGCCTCGGTGAGATGGGCGACGCCGCGGCGGCCCACGAGAGGGCGCGGGCCGAGATGCTCGTCACCGAAGCGCGCGAGGCCGTGCAACAGGCAGCGCCGGTGGACAAGGTCAGGCCGCTGACCTCCGAACTCCAGCAGATCTACGCCGCGCTGGCCTCGCAGCCGGCGGGCGCGGGGGCATCCGGGCAGGACCGGGCCGGCGCCGGCGCCGGTGCCGCGAGTCCCGGCGGATCCGAGGACGACGTGATCGACGCCGAATTCGACAAGAGCTGAGGTGCGGTCATGTCCACCGAACAGGGGCCGGTGACGCCCCCGGACGAGCTGGGCGACACCCCGCCGGAGCGGTCCGCCGGCCGGCCGGACTCGGCGGAGTCCGCGGAGTCCGGGCAGGTGCCCGAGGCGGACGACCGCACCGCCGAGCTGGCCGACCTCCGGGACCGCTGGCACCGGGCCCTCGCTGATCTGGACAACCTCCGCAAACGTCATGCCAGGGAGCTGGAGCGCGAACGGGGCGCCGAGCGCGCCCGTACCGCGGCGGCCTGGCTGCCGGTTCTCGACAATCTGGAACTGGCCCTCGCCCACGCCGGGTCCGACTCCTCTCCCGTGCTGGAGGGTGTCAAAGCCGTACGGGATCAGGCTGTTGATGTCCTGGCCCGCCTCGGTTATCCCCGTAACGACCGGACGGGGGTGCCGTTCGACCCGGCCGAGCATGAGGTCGTCGGCGTGGTCGAGGCGGAGGGCGCCGAGCCGAACACGGTCGTCGAGGTCGTACGCCCCGGCTACGGCGCGGGTGACAGCCAACTGCGGCCGGCCTCCGTGATCGTCGCCAAACGGCAGGAGTGAGGCCCTCCATGGCCCGTGACTACTACGACGTGCTCGGGGTGCGGCGTGATGCGGACTCCGAGGAGATCCAGCAGGCGTTTCGCAAACTGGCGCGCAAGCATCACCCCGACATCAGCAAGGACCCGCAGTCCGAGGAGCGCTTCAAGGAGATCAACGAGGCGTACAGCGTGCTCTCCGACCCCAAGACGCGGCAGCGCTACGACCGTTTCGGCGAGAATTTCCGGCAGGTCCCGGAGGACTACGACGAGCGGGTGGCCGCGGGTGCGGGTGCGCGCGGCGGCCCGTACGGCCGGCCGGGCGGGGGTGGCCGGGTTCGCTACAGCACGGGCGGCGGTCAGGGGTTCGACGACTCGGGCATCAACTTCGAGGACCTGTTCGGCGGGATGTTCGGGCGCGGTGCCGGCGGCGGGGGCTTCGGGCCGGTCCCCGGCGCCGACCAGGAGGCGGAGATCGAGCTCAGCGTCGCGGAGGCCTACCGGGGCGGTCACCGGAGTATCACCCTCGCCGGCCCGGACGGGCAGCGGACCTATGACGTGAACATCCCGCGCGGAGTGGTCGACGGACAGCGCATCCGGCTCGCCGGGGAGGGCGGACGGGGGAGCGGGGACGGACCCGCGGGCGACCTGCTCCTGCGGGTCCGGATCAAGCCCGATGCCCGGTTCCGGCTGGAGGGCCGGGACATTCATGTCGCGGTACCGGTGACCCCCTGGGAGGCGGCCCTCGGCGCGACCGTGCCGGTCCCCACCCCCACCGGCTCGGCCAGGGTCACGGTGCCCGCCGGTTCCTCCAGCGGCCGGCGGCTGCGGCTGCGCGGCGAGGGCATGCCCCATCCCCGTGGCGTCGACGGAGACCTCTACGCGGAGATCCGCATCATGGTGCCGCCCGAGCTCGACGACGAGGAGCGCGAGCTCTTCGAGAAGCTGGCGGCCGTGTCCACCTTCGACCCGAGGAAGCCAGGATGAGCAACGATCCGCGATCCGCAGCCGCCCCGGCACCCGGGGGCGCGAGCCGCACGGAAGCGGCCCCGGCACAGCACCTCGATGTACGGGTCCGCAGCTACGCGATGGTGCCCGCGCGCCGGCTCGACCTCGACACCGTCGCCCGGCGCTCGGGTCTCCACCCCGACCTCGTACGGCGGTTCGTCAGCCTCGGCCTCGTCGAGGCGACCCGCGACGCCCGTGGAGAGCTCCGGTTCGCGCCGACCGCTCCCGCGACCCTGGCGCGTATTCAGCGGTTGCGGGCGGGGCTTCCTCTCAACTATGCGTCCATCGGCCTGGTGCTCGATCTGCTCGACCGGATCGCCGAACTCGAGGACGCGCTGCGGCGCAGCAACACCAGTTCGAGGAGGGACGAATCGTGGATATGAACCGGCTCACCCAGAAGTCGCAGGAGGCTTTGCAGGAGGCTCAGACGATCGCCGGCCGGCTGAACCAGACCGAGGTCGACGGCGAGCATCTGCTGCTCGCTCTTCTCGATCAGCCGGACGGGTTGATTCCACGGCTGTTCGATCAGGCGGGCGCCGATACCCGGGCGTTGCGTTCGGCGGTGTCCGCGGAGTTGGCGCGTCGGCCGAAAGTGACCGGTCCGGGTGCGAGTCCGGGTCAGGTGTTTGTCACGCAGCGGCTGGCGAAGCTGCTGGACGCGGCGGAGGAGGAGGCCAAGCGGCTGAAGGACGAGTATGTGTCGGTCGAGCATCTCGTGCTGGCGTTGGTCGATGAGGGGTCCGCGACCGGTGCGGGGCGTCTGCTTGCCGAGAACGGTGTGACGAAGGACGGTTTCCTGTCCGCGCTGACCCGTATCCGCGGGAATCAGCGGGTGACGTCGGCGACGCCCGAGGGCTCTTACGAGGCGCTGGAGAAGTACGGCCGTGACCTGGTGGCGGAGGCGCGGACGGGGAGGATGGATCCGGTGATCGGCCGTGACGAGGAGATCCGGCGTGTGATCCAGATCCTCAGCCGTAAGACGAAGAACAACCCCGTCCTGATCGGCGACCCGGGGGTGGGCAAGACCGCGATCGTGGAGGGTCTGGCGCAGCGGATCGTCCGCGGCGATGTGCCCGACGGGCTGCGCGACAGGACGATCTTCGCCCTTGACATGAGTTCGCTGGTGGCCGGTGCGAAGTACCGGGGTGAGTTCGAGGAACGTCTCCAGGCGGTGTTGAGTGAGGTCAAGGGCGGGGAGGGGCGGATCCTGCTGTTCATCGACGAACTCCACACCGTGGTCGGCGCGGGAGGCGGCGCGGAGGGCGCCATGGACGCGGGCAACATGCTCAAGCCCATGCTGGCCCGCGGTGAGCTGCACATGATCGGCGCCACCACGCTGGAGGAGTACCGCAAGTACGTCGAGTCCGACGCGGCTCTCGAACGCCGCTTCCAGCAGGTCGTGGTGGACGAGCCGAGCGTCGAGGACACCGTCTCCATCCTGCGCGGACTGCGTGAACGCCTGGAGGTCTTCCACGGCGTGAAGATCCAGGACACCGCGCTGGTCGCCGCCGCGACCCTCAGCCACCGCTACATCTCCGACCGTTTCCTTCCCGACAAGGCCATCGACCTGGTCGACGAGGCCTGCGCCCGGCTGCGGACCGAGATCGACTCCATGCCGGCCGAACTCGACTCGATCACCCGCCGGGTGACCCGGCTGGAGATCGAGGCGGCGGCACTGGAGAAGGAGAGCGATACCGCGAGCGCCAAACGCCTGGACGAACTGCGCCGCGAACTGTCCGACCTGCGCTCCGAGGCGGACGCGATGCACGCCCAGTGGGAGGCCGAACGCCAGGCCATCCGGCGCGTGCAGGAACTGCGGCAGGAACTGGAACAGGTCCGCCAGGACGCCGAGGAAGCCGAACGCACCTACGACCTCAACCGCGCGGCCGAACTGCGCTACGGCCGACTCACCGAACTGGAACGGCGGCTGGCGGCCGAGGAGGAGGCACTCGCGGCCAAGCAGGGCGAGAGCCGGCTGCTGCGCGAGGTCGTCACCGAGGACGAGATCGCCGAGATCGTCGCCGCCTGGACGGGCATCCCCGTCACCCGCCTCCAGGAAGGCGAGCGCGACAAGCTGCTGCGACTGGACGAGATCCTCGGCGAGCGCGTGGTGGGCCAGGACGAGGCCGTCAAACTTGTCACCGACGCCATCATCCGCGCGCGCGCCGGCATCCGCGACCCGCGGCGGCCCATCGGCTCGTTCGTCTTCCTCGGCCCCACCGGCGTCGGAAAGACCGAGCTGGCCAAGACACTCGCCGCCGCCCTGTTCGACAGTGAGGAGAGCCTGATCCGCCTGGACATGAGCGAGTACCAGGAACGCCACACGGTGAGCCGGCTGGTCGGAGCGCCGCCCGGATACGTCGGCTACGAGGAGGGTGGTCAGCTCACCGAGGCGGTGCGCCGCAAGCCGTACTCCGTGGTCCTGTTCGACGAGGTGGAGAAGGCGCACGCCGATGTGTTCAACACCCTGCTCCAGGTCCTCGACGACGGCCGCATCACCGACGCCCAGGGCCGCACCGTCGACTTCCGCAACACGGTCGTCATCATGACGTCCAACCTCGGCTCGGCCTATCTGCTGGACGGGGTGAGCGCCGACGGTGAGATCAAACCCGAGGCGCGGGCCCTGGTGATGGGCGAACTGCAGAGCCACTTCCGCCCTGAATTCCTCAACCGTATCGACGACGTCGTCCTGTTCAGGCCCCTGGGCATGGACCAGATCAAACACATCGTCGAGCTCCAGTTCGCCGATCTGCGCCGGCGCCTGGCCGAACGGCAGATCACCGTCCACCTCACCGGGCCCGCCGTCGAACTCATCGCCCAGCAGGGCTTCGACCCCGTCTACGGAGCCCGGCCGCTGCGCCGGTACATCTCCCACGAGGTCGAGACACTCATCGGCCGCGCCCTGATCCGCGGTGACGTGCAGGACGGATCGGAGATCCGGGTCGACGCCCACAACGGCGAACTGATGGTCACCTACGGCGCGGCCGACCCCGCCGACGTGCAGAAAGCCGCGTGAATCCGATGGCCGGCCAAGGGACCGCGACCAGGACCGCGACGGTCAACTGCACCGCCTGCGGCCACAAGAACCGGTTGCCGGCAGCCGCGCAGGGAACCCCCCGCTGCGGCAACTGCCGCTCACCGCTCCCCTGGATCACCGACGCCGGCGACGAGGACTTCGCCGAGGTCGCGGAGAAGGCCACGCCGTTCGTCCTGGTGGATCTGTGGGCCACCTGGTGCGGACCGTGCCGCATGGTCAGCCCCGCTCTGGAGCAGGTCGCCCACGAACTCGCCGGCCGGATCAAACTCGTCAAGGTCGACGTCGACCAGGCCCCCCGCATCGCCCAACGGTTCCAGGTGCAGGCCGTACCCACCCTGCTCCTGCTCGACAACGGAGAGATGATCGCCCGCCAGGCCGGCGCGGCACCCGCCGCGACCCTGCGCACCTGGGTCGAGGAGACCATCGCCGGCCGCCGCTGACGGCCGGCGCCCCGAGAGGGGACGCCCCAGGGGGCCGCGAGCCCCATGGAGCACACAAGGAGGCAGCACATGAGCACACAACCCGAGTCGCAGCGGCCGTCACCCGGCGACGTGACGCCCGACGCGAGACTGCGCACCGGCGCCGAGGGCGAGGTGACCCCCGAGGACCTGGTGCTGGCTTCGGGACGGGACGTCACCCCCGCGAACCTGAAGTGGGCGGAGCGCAAGATGGCCGAAGAAGGCACCGCGGCCGTCAACAAACTGCTTCCCTGACCGACTGCGGCGGCGTCCGTCCACGGCGGCATCCACCGGATACCACCGTGACCACACCGCCTCAGACCAGGCTGTCCCGCCACGCCCGGTGGAGGTCCGCGAACCGGCCCGTGCCCGCGACGAGATCGGCCGGAGCGCCGTCCTCGACGATCCGGCCGTGCTCCATCACGAGCACCCGGTCCGCGATCTCCACCGTGGACAGCCGGTGGGCGATCACCACGGCCGTACGCCCGTGCAGCACGGTGTCCATCGCCCGCTGCACCGCGCGTTCGCCCGGGATGTCCAGCGAGCTCGTCGCCTCGTCGAGGATCAGTACCGACGGGTCGGCGAGCAGCGCCCGGGCGAAGGCCACCAGCTGCCGCTGGCCGGCCGAGATGCGGCCGCCCCGCTTGCGGACGTCCGTGTCGTAGCCGTCCGGCAGGCTGCTGATGAAGTCGTGCGCGCCGATCGCCCGGGCCGCGCGCTCGATCTCCTCGCGGGTGGCATCGGGACGCCCCACGGCGATGTTCTCGGCGACCGTGCCGGAGAAGAGGAACGCCTCCTGGGTGACCATCACGACACCCCGCCGCAGGTCGGGCGTCGCCAGGTCGCGCAGATCGACGCCGTCGAGGAGGACTCTGCCGTCCGTCGGGTCGTAGAACCGGGCCAGCAGCTTGGCCAGCGTGGACTTTCCGGCACCCGTCGTGCCCACGACCGCGACGGTCTGGCCCGCGGGGATCGTCAGGTCGAAGCGGGGCAGTACCTCGCCGCCCGTGCGATAGGCGAAGCGCACCTCGTCGAACACGACCTCACGGCCCGGCCGGTCACCGGCGAGGGCGGGCAGCGGGCGGGGTGCCGCGGCCTGCGGGACCGACGGGGTCTGGGCGAGCAGGCCCGCGATCTTCTGGAGCGAAGCGGCCGCGGACTGGTACGAGTTGAGGAACATGCCCAGGCGGTCGATCGGGTCGTAGAGCCGCCGCAGATACAGCACGGCCGCCGCCAGTACACCGAGTGCGAGCGTCCCGTCCGCGACCCGGTACGCACCCCACAGCACGATCCCGGCGACAGCGGTGTTGGCGACGAGCCGCGAGCCGACGACATAGCGCGCCATCTCCAGGAGCGAGTCGCCGTTGATCCGGCCGTGGCGGTCGTTGAGCTGCCGGAAGGCGGCGTCGTTGGCCTGCTCGCGCCGGAACGCCCGTACCGGCCTGATGCCGTTCATCGTCTCGGCGAACTTCACGATGACGGCGGCGATCGCGGTGGAGCGGCGGGCGAAGATGGCCCTGGCCCGGCGCTGGTAGAGCCGTACCAGCAGATACAGCGGGAAGAACGAGGCGACGGCCACCCCGCCGAGCCCGAGGTCCAGCCACAGCAGCATCACGGAGATGAAGACGAAGGCGAGGATGACGTTGATGAGCTCCTGGAGCCCCTCGCCGAGCAGTTCGCGCAGCGACTCGACATCGGTGGTCGACCGGGAGATCAGCCGCCCCGAGGTGTAGCGCTCGTGGAAGTCGACGCTGAGGGCCTGCGCATGCCGGAAGATACGGCCGCGCAGATCCAGCAGGACGTCCTGGTTGACCCGGGCGGACGCCCGGATGAAGGAGTACTGGAGCAGCCCCGCGCCGAACGAGCAGACCGCGTAGCCGACGGCCACCAGGATCAGCGGGCCGTAGTCGTCGCGCCGGAAGGCCGGCACACCGCGGTCGATCGCGTACGCCACGAGCAGCGGCCCGGCCTGCACGGCGGCCTGCTGGAGCAGCAGGAGCAGGGCGACCCGCACGACGCGCGCCCGGTGCGGCGCGAGCAGCGACCGCAGCAGGGCGCCGGTCGCGCCCCTGGCCGTCGGAAGGTCGTCCCGGTCGAAGGGATCGCCCTCGGCGGAGGCGCCGCTTCCGCCGGCGGGACCGGTCCCGGCCCCGGCGGCGGTCGTCGTCGTGGTCGCGGTCATCGTGCGCTCTCCTCACTGAGCCGGTCGTCGAAGGCGTGGGCCTCGTGGGAGGACTGCGCGCCGTCGGTGCCGGGAGCCGCGCTGTCGCCCCCCGACATCAGCCAGGCGTACTCCGCGTTCGTACGCAGCAGTTCGTGGTGCGTGCCCACCGCGGCGATCCGTCCCCCCGACAGCAGCGCCACCCGGTCGGCCAGCAGCACCGTGGAGGGCCGGTGGGCGACCACCAGGGCCGTCGTGTCCTGGAGAACCCGCCGCAGCGCGGCCTCCACCAGTGCCTCCGTGTGGACGTCCAGCGCCGACAGCGGGTCGTCCAGCACCAGGAAGCGGGGGCGGCCGACCACCGCACGGGCCAGGGCGAGCCGCTGGCGCTGACCGCCCGACAGGCTCAGCCCCTGTTCCCCGACCTGGGTGTCCCAGCCGTGCGGGAGGGACGCCACGAAGCCGGCCTGTGCCACCTCCAGTGCCCGCTCCAGCTCCGGTGCGCCCGCGCCGTCCGTGCCCATCAGGACGTTCTCGCCGACGCTCGCCGAGAAGAGGGTCGGCTCCTCGAAGGCCACCGACACCAGCTCCCGCAGCCGTTCGCGCGGCATCGCGGCGACGTCCTCGCCGTCGAGCGTGATCCGGCCGCCCGTGACCTCGTGCAGCCGGGGGACGAGCGCGGTCAGCGTGGTCTTCCCGCTGCCGGTCCCGCCGACCAGGGCCATCGTCTCGCCGGGCCGCACCCGCAGATCGATACGCGCGAGCACCGGTGGGGCGTCGGCCGCCGCGTCCGGGTAGCGGAACTCGACGCCCTCGAAACACAGTCCCTCCCCGCCGGCGGCCGGCGGACCCGACTCGGTGAGCACCTCCGACTCGCTCTCGGCGTCCATCACCTCGAAGAACCGCTCGGTCGCCGTGGCCGCCTCCTGGCTCATCGCCAGCAGGAAACCGATCGACTCCACGGGCCAGCGCAGCGCCAGCGCCGTCGACAGGAACGCCACCAGGGTGCCCGCCGACAGACCGCCGTCCGCGACCTGGACCGTGCCGAGCACCAGCGCGGCGCCGATGGTGATCTCGGGGATGGTGGTGATCAGGGCCCAGATCCCGGCCAGCAGCCGGGCCTTGCCCAGCTCGGTCCCGCGCAGTCGCTGCGAGAGCTCGCGGAAGGCGAGCGCCTGGCTGCGGTGGCGGCCGAAGCCCTTGATGATGCGGATGCCGAGGACGCTCTCCTCGACCACCGTCGTCAGATCGCCGACCTGGTCCTGTGCCCGTCGGGCGACGACGGCGTAGCGCGACTCGAAGTACGAACAGAGCACGACCAGCGGCACGATCGGCGCCGTCAGCACCAGCCCGAGGGTCCAGTCCTGGCCCAGCAGGATCACATAGCCGACCAGGATCGTCGTCGCGTTGACGAGCAGGAAGGTCAGCGGGAAGGCGAGGAACATCCGCAGCAGCATCAGGTCGGTGGTGCCCCGGGAGAGCAACTGCCCCGACGCCCAGCGGTCGTGGAAGGCCACCGGCAGCCGCTGGAGATGCCGGTAGAGATCGGCGCGCATCGACGCCTCGACCCCGGCCAGCGGCCGGGCCACCAGCCACCGCCGGAAGCCGAACAGCACGGCCTCGGCGATCCCGAGCAGCAGCAGGGCGAACGCCCCGAGCCACACCCCGCCGGGATCGCGGTCCGCCACCGGGCCGTCCACGATCCACTTCAGGACGAGCGGGATGACCAGGCCGAGACAGGAGGCGACGACGGCGATGAAAGCCGCGCTGAACAGACGCGTTCGCACCGGTCGTACGTAGGGCCACAACCGCAGCAGCGAACGCACGGCTGACCGGTCCTCGGTGGCTGCATGTGGTGTCGACATCAGGGGTGAGCCTACGGTTCACCACTGACAGCGCTCACCCGAATTACCGGCCACGCACCGACGGCCGGTGCCCCGTGCACCCATCTCCAGGACGCCCCGCCGCGGCCCCCTCACATCCTCGCTCGCAGCAGCAGCACCGACCGCGCCCCCACACTCACCGTCTCCCCGCCCCGGTACACGACTCCCGGCGCCGACTCCTGCTCCTCCCAGGAGGTGTCGACGACCACCTCGTAGGACTGCGCCCAGGGCGCGCCCGGCAGCCGGAAGTCCGTCGGGCGGTCCGCGCCGTGCAGGATCGCCAGGAAGCTGTCGTCCGTCACCTCCGCGCCCCGGGCGTCACGACCGGGGATGTCACGGCCCGAGAGATAGAGCGCCAGCGTGGACGCCGGGGCGTACCAGTCGCCTTCGGTCATCTCCGTGCCCTTCGCCGTGAACCAGGCCAGGTCCCGCAGCCCGTCCACGGCATGGGCCCGGCCCGAGAAGAAGGCGCGCCGGCGCAGCACCGGATGGGCGTGGCGCAGCGCCAGCAGCCGGGTGGTGAGGTCCAGCAGGCTCTTCGGTCCGGGCTGTCCGGCGAGGGACCAGTCCACCCAGCTGACCTCGTTGTCCTGGCAGTACGCGTTGTTGCTGCCGCCCTGCGTACGCCCCATCTCGTCACCAGCGACCAGCATCGGCACACCGGTGGAGACGAGGAGGGTGGTGAGCAGATTGCGGATCTGCCGTCTGCGCAGCGCGTTGACGAGCGGATCGTCGGTCTCGCCCTCGGCGCCGCAGTTCCAGGCCCGGTTGTCGTTGGTGCCGTCGCGGTTGCCCTCACCGTTGGCCTCGTTGCGCTTGTGCTCGTACGTCACCAGGTCGCGCAGGGTGAATCCGTCGTGCGCCGTGACGAAGTTGACCGAGGCGTACGGCCGCCGGCCGCCCCAGGCGTACAGATCGCTGGAGCCGGACAGCCGGTACCCGAGGTCGCGCACGTCCGGCACCGAGCCGCGCCAGAAGTCGCGCACCGCGTCCCGGTAGCGGTCGTTCCACTCCGTCCACAGCGGCGGGAAGGCCCCCACCTGATAGCCGCCGCTGCCGACGTCCCACGGCTCGGCGATCAGCTTCACCCGGCGCAGCACCGGGTCCTGGGCGATGACGGCGAGGAAGGGGGAGAGCATGTCGACGTCGTGCATCGACCGGGCCAGCGCCGCGGCCAGATCGAAGCGGAACCCGTCGACGCCCATCTCCGTCACCCAGTAGCGCAGCGAGTCGGTGATGAGCCGCAGCACATGGGGCTGCACCACGTGCAGGGTGTTGCCGCAGCCGGTGTAGTCCGTGTAGGCACGCGGGTCCGAATGCAGCCGGTAGTAGCCGCGGTTGTCGATGCCGCGCAGCGACAGCGTCGGGCCGAGCTCGCCCGCCTCCGCCGTGTGGTTGTAGACGACGTCGAGGATGACCTCGATCCCGGCGGCGTGCAGGGCCCGCACCATCCGTTTGAACTCGCCGACCTGCTCGCCGCGGGTCCCGCTGGAGGAGTACGCGGCATGGGGGGCGAAGTAGCCGATGGAGTTGTAGCCCCAGTAGTTGCGCAGGTCGCGCTTGAGCAGATGGTCCTCGTGGGCGAACTGGTGCACCGGCAGCAGTTCGACGGCGGTGACCCCGAGCCGCACCAGATGGTCGACGGCCGCCGGATGCGCGAGGCCCGCGTAGGTGCCCCGCAGCTCCTCGGGGATGTCCGGGTGGAGCTTGGTGAAGCCCTTCACGTGCAGTTCGTAGATGACCGTGTCGGCCCACGGGGTCTTGGGCCTGCGGTCGTCGGCCCAGTCGTCGTCGTCGTGCACCACGACACCCTTGGGGACGTACGGCGCCGAGTCCCGGTCGTCGCGCACGGTGTCGGCGACATGCTGCTGCGGCCAGTCGCGGACGTGTCCGTACACCTCGGGCGGCAGCGCACCCCAGTCGTTCCCCCGGCCCGCGTCCACCGCACGGGCGTAGGGGTCGAGGAGCAGCTTCGCCGGGTTCCAGCGCGCTCCGGTCCACGGGTCCCAGCGGCCGTGGACCCGGTAGCCGTACCGCTGGCCCGGGCGGATCCCCGGGAGGAAGCCGTGCCATATCTCATGGGTCAGCTCGGTCAGCGGCGCCCGGGTCTCGACACCGTCCTCGTCGAACAGGCACAGCTCCACCGCCTCCGCCCCGCCTGCCCAGAGCGCGAAGTTGCATCCCGCGACCCCGTCCGGCCCCACCCGGAAGCGGGCACCGAGCGGCGTCGGTGCCCCCGGCCACACCGACGGCCCGGGCAGCCCCGGCATATCGGAGTCCGCCCGGCGGCCGTTGACGCCGGCTGCCCGGAGGGGGACGGGCCCGTCGGCCCGCACCCCCTCCTGCTGCGCTGTCTCCTGCTCGGCTGCGCTCGTCACCTGCCGGCCTCCCGCGGCTCGTCGGGCCACGTCCCCCGGCGGTCACGGAGTCCCGGCCGTGACGCCCCGCGCGTGGTCCTCCCACCTGTTCTTCCCTCGCTGCTGATGTCCCAACATGACCCCCGCCCACGTTTCCCCTGGAGGGGCGCGGTCGTTGGGTGGTCGTGAGACACGTACTGAAGCGGGCCGGGCGAGGCATGGCCGTTGCCCTGACATGCGCAGGACTGATGGCCGGGCTCTCCGGCTGCACCGGCGGGGCGTTCGACATCAGCAGCAAGCCGCGATCTCCCGGGGAGGCCATTCGGGTGATTCCCGAGGACGGCGCCAAGGGGGTGGATCCGAAGGGGCCGCTCGAAGTGAAACTGCGCAGCGGACGGCTCGAACGGGTCACCGTGACGCAGATCGAGGACGAGGCGCCGACCGAGGTCCCCGGCCGGATCTCGGACGACGGTCTGCGGTGGAAGCCCGACGACGGCGCCCGGCTCGGCCTCGCGGCCAAGTACAGCGTCGACGTCCTGGCCCTCGACGGCCACGGCCGGCGCTCGGCCCGGCACACCACCTTCACCACCGAGGTCCCCGACCGCCGTTTCATCGGCTACTTCAAACCGGAGAACCGGGCGACGGTGGGCACCGGCATGATCGTCTCCTTCGACTTCAACAAGGAGATCCGCAACCGGGAGGCCGTGGAGCGGGCCATCCGGATCACCTCCGAGCCGCCGGTCGAGATCGCGGGCCACTGGTTCGGCAAGGACCGGCTCGACTTCCGGCCGCGCGAGTACTGGAAGCCGGGCACGAAGGTCACGGTCGATCTGCGGCTGCGCGATGTCCAGGCGGCGCCGCACTCCTACGGCATCCAGCAGAAGAAGGTCTCCTTCACCATCGGCCGCTCCCAGGTCTCCGTGGTCGACGCGGAGGCCAAGACGATGGAGGTACGGCGGGACGACCAGGTCCTCGCGACCGTGCCGATCACCGCGGGGGCGCCCAAGTCCACGACGTACAACGGGAAGATGGTCGTCAGCGAGCTCCACGACGTGACGCGGATGGACGGCAGGACCGTCGGCTACGGCGGCGAGTACGACATCAAGGACGTGCCGCACGCGATGCGGCTGACCGACTCCGGCACCTTCCTGCACGGCAACTACTGGGCCGCGCCGGAGACGTTCGGCTCGACCAACGTCAGCCACGGCTGTGTCGGTCTGCGGGACGTGAAGGGCGGCAGCTCGGACACCCCGGCCGGCTGGTTCTTCGACCGGACGCTGATCGGCGACGTGGTCGAGGTGGTGAACTCGTCCGACAAGCAGGTCGATCCCGGCAACGGGCTCAGCGGCTGGAACCTCGACTGGAAGCAGTGGAAGGCAGGTTCCGCGCTGCGCTGACCCCTGCGGCCCGGGCACAGCCCCCACGGCTCGCGCCCCCGCGGCCCCGCACAGCCTTCACGGTGTGCGCGGCCCGCACCCCGCACGGCCTGCACCCCATCCCCCGAGCCCGGCCAACACGTTGGGACTGAACGGTGACAATCGCGGGAAGATTCAACAACCCGCGGTGTGATTATCTAGCGAAGTGCGTGCGTGAGGCGCGCGGGGGTGCGGGCCGTGGCGGGGCCAGGCCGTGCGAGGGGAGAGACCGTGGTGAACGGGCAGCCGATATCGGGGGCATCGGTCGGTGCCGGGCGTGGGCGTGGGGGCTCCGCGCTGCTGGCTCTTGTCGTCGGAGCACTGCTGGTGCTCGTGACGGCCTGCGGGGGCGGGGGCTCCGGCAAGGGCGACGGCGACAAGGGGAAGAAGGACGGGGGGAAGGTCGGGAACTCCGCCTCCCAGGCGGTCGTGACCATCGCGCCCAAGGACGGCGCCACATCGGTCGCCACCAGCGGAGCGCTGAAGGTCACCGCTGCCGAGGGCAAGCTGACCACGGTCACCGTGCAGGACGACAAGGGCACCCCGATCGAGGGCAAGGTCGCGGCGGACGGCGCCTCCTGGCAGCCGCTCCAGCACCTGGCCGGCTCCACCAAGTACAAGGTGCACGCCGTGGCCAAGGACTCGGACGGCCGTGAGTCCGCGAAGGACACCACCTTCACCACGCTCGTACCGAAGAACACCTTCATCGGCCAGTACACCCCCGAGGACGGTTCCACGGTCGGTGTCGGCATGCCGGTCTCCATCAACTTCACCCGGGGCATCACCAGCCCGGAGGCCGTCGAGAAGGCCATCAAGGTGACCGCGGAGCCGTCGGTGCCGATCGAGGGCCACTGGTTCGGCAACGACCGGCTCGACTTCCGGCCGGAGAAGTACTGGGCCGCCGGCACCAAGGTGACGGTGAAGCTCAACCTGGACGGCGTCGAGGGACGGCCGGGCGTGTACGGCAAGCAGGTCAAGACGGTGAAGTTCACCATCGGCCGCAGCCAGGTCTCCACGGTCGACGCCAAGTCGCACCGGATGACGGTGGTCCGGGACGGCAAGCAGATCAAGAACGTCGCGATCACCGCGGGCGCGCCGTCGACGACGACCTACAACGGCCAGATGGTCATCAGCGAGAAGTACAAGGTGACCCGGATGAACGGCGCCACCGTCGGCTTCGGCGGTGAGTACGACATCAAGGACGTGCCGAACGCGATGCGCCTGTCGACCTCCGGCACCTTCGTCCACGGCAACTACTGGGCCTCGTCGGGCACCTTCGGCTCCGCCAACGTCAGCCACGGCTGCGTCGGTCTGCGCGATGTGCGCGGCGGCTACGACAAGGGCACACCGGCCGCCTGGTTCTTCAACAACTCGATCATCGGCGACGTCGTGATCGTGAAGAACTCCAAGGACAAGCAGATCGCCCCGGAGAACGGCCTGAACGGCTGGAACATGTCCTGGGCGGACTGGACGAAGTAACGCTCCCCTCGGGGGAGGCCGGACCTCCTCGACGCCGTGCGGCGGACCCGGTGCTGTGACCGACAGCACCGGGTCCGTTGTCGTTAGCGCCGGTTAACCTGCCTGCATGACGACTGTGAATCTCGAGGTCTCCGAAGGTGTCGGCACGATCCGGCTGGACCGCCCGCCGATGAACGCGCTGGACATCGCCATCCAGAACCGTTTGCGCGAGCTCGCCGAGGAGGCGGGCTGCAGGGACGACGTGCGCGCCGTCGTCCTCTACGGCGGCGAGAAGGTGTTCGCGGCCGGCGCGGACATCAAGGAGATGCAGGTCATGGATCACGCGGCGATGGTCGTGCGGTCCCGTGCGCTCCAGGAGTCGTTCACCGCGGTCGCCCGCATCCCCAAGCCCGTCGTCGCGGCCGTCACCGGCTATGCGCTCGGCGGCGGCTGCGAGCTGGCGCTCTGCGCCGACTTCCGGATCGCGGCGGACAACGCCAAGCTCGGCCAGCCGGAGATCCTGCTCGGTCTGATCCCGGGCGCCGGCGGCACCCAGCGGCTGTCCCGGCTGGTCGGCCCGTCCCGGGCCAAGGACCTCATTTTCACCGGCCGCCAGGTGAAGGCCGAGGAGGCGCTCGCGATCGGGCTCGTCGACCGCGTGGTCCCCGCCGCCGAGGTCTACGAGCAGGCGCACGCCTGGGCCGCGAAGCTCGCCCAGGGACCCGCCCTGGCGCTGCGGGCCGCCAAGGAGTGCGTCGACGCCGGTCTGGAGACGGACATCGAGACGGGCCTCGCGATCGAACGGAACTGGTTCGCAGGCCTGTTCGCGACGGAGGACCGCGAGCGCGGTATGCGGAGCTTTGTGGAGGAAGGGCCGGGCAAGGCCAAGTTCCTCTGAATTCTGGTCAGTTGACACCTTCGAGTGCCCCGTCAACCATGTGTGGGTCTTAACCGGACCTTAAGGCAGACTTAAGTGGCGTCCGCCCGCTGCGCTCGGTGATCATTCGCCGACCGTGCGTCAGTGCAGCTCAGGCAGGGTGAATGCACCCGTATGTCGCCGGAGTCATATGCCATGTGGTCTTTTCGGAATGCCTCGTTCCTGGGGTTCCATTCCGCGGGAACAGCCACGCGGGCCGCCTGTTGCGGCCATGATGGGAGCATGGCGGGCCTCGAAGGTGTGGAACACATGCGGCAGCGCGGCAGCGCCACCGCAGCGCGTTGGATGCCTGTGAGTGAGGGCGAACAGACCCTCGAAGTCATCGAGTTGTTCGGTGACCCCACCGAGGAAGAGGTCCGGCTCCCCTCGCGCCCCGAGTCCGCCGCCACCGCGCGCCGGCTGACCCAGTGCGTCGTGCTGCGCCAGTGGGCGCTCTCCGCCCAGACCGCGGAGCACGCCGTTTTACTGGTCTCGGAGCTCGTGGGGAACGCCGTGCGGCACACCGGCGCACGGGTCTTCGGTCTGCGGATGCTGCGCCGCCGCGGCTGGATCCGGATCGAGGTGCGTGACCCCTCGCGCGGGCTGCCCTGTCTGATGCCGGTCCAGGAGCTGGACACCAGCGGACGCGGCCTCTTCCTGGTCGACAAGCTCTCCGACCGCTGGGGCGTCGATCTGCTGCCGCGGGGCAAGACCACCTGGTTCGAGATGCGGGTGACGGACCGCCTCACCCCCTGACGCGGGGCCGCCCATCGGCGCGGCCCCCTTTTTTCGTGCCACCACGCAGAAACCCCCGTACGGCCGGGATGCGGCGCGTCGGGGGCTTCTGCACGGCGCCGTGGAACGGAGGGGGTGTTTCCACGGCGTCCGAAGACGACCTGGCCCGGGTCAATGGGGGTCGTGTTCCCGACTATGGCAGATGGGCGACTCGATGCCAAAAACTCCTACTCCGGCATAACCAGTCAAATGCGGACGAACAAGAAGTGAATCATAGGTGAGGTGGGCCACCAGCCTGGTAAATATCGAGTGAATGAGAGCTGGATCAGGTGTTTCGCCGGTCACTCCGGCCCGTTCCTCCCTTGAGGGCGGGCCGGACGGGTGAGCCTTTCTGATGCAATCGTTATCTTTTGTCCGATGAGCACCTACTGTGCTTATTCGTGACCTTGATCGACCGTCGCGGCGCGCTGCGCGCAGGAGCGGGAGCGGCCGTGGCCGGCGCCCTCGCCACGGGCTGCGCCGACGGCGGTCCTCCCACGGCTCAGCCGGGGAAGCCCGAGAGTCCGGTGCGGCCGGGGGGAGCCGGGAAGCCCGAACCGCCCGCCGCCCCCGCCCCGTCGTCACCCGGCACGCGTCCCGTCCCGGCCGCCCGCCGTTTCCCCGGGCAGCCCGCGCAGATCCGCAACGGCCCCCGCGACCGTGACCGGGTCGCCCTCACCTTCCACGGCCAGGGCGAGCCGACCGTCACCCGGGCGGTGCTCGCCGAGGCCGAGCGGGCCGGGGCCCGGCTCACGGTGCTCGCCGTCGGCAGCTGGCTCGACCGGTACCCGGACCTGGCCCGCCGGATTCTCGACGGCGGGCACGACCTCGGCAACCACACCCAGCGCCATCTGAGCATCTCGGAGATGTCCGAGGCCGACGCCTACGCCGAGATCACCGGCTGTGCACAGCGGCTGCGCAGACTCACCGGATCGATCGGCACCTGGTTCCGCCCCTCCCGGGCCCAGTACGCCACCCCTCTGCTCGTCCGCCTCGCGCGCAGGGCCGGCTACCCGCACGTCCTCTCGTACGACGTCGACTCACTCGACTTCACCTCGCCGGGTGCGGCGGCCGTGACCCGCAATGTCACCGGGCAGATCCGGCCCGGCTCGGTGGTCAGCCTGCACCTGGGCTACCCGGACACGGTCGCCGCCCTCCCCGCCCTGCTCGCCGAACTCGACCGCCGCGGCCTGCACGCGGTCACCACCACGGAGCTGCTGAGCTGATGCACCCGAGACTCCCTGCCACCCGACGGGCCGGCGCGGTCGCCGCCGGCGCCCTCCTCGCCCTCCTCGCCGGCTGCGGCTCGCCCGCCGGCCCGACGCGGGCCGACAGCAGCACCAGCGCGCCGCCGCCCCCCGCGCCGCCGAGGAAAGCCGTCCCGGCCGCCCTGCCCGGTATGCCGCCGGTGCTGAACCCGAAGGACGTCTACGCCGCGGACCGGCCGGGCATGTTCTCGCCGGCGGTCAAGGGCTTCCCCTCACGGATCTACGTCCCCAACACCAACTCCAACACCGTCTCGGTCATCGACCCGAGGACCTACAGGGTCGTCGACACCATCCCCGTCGGCAACCAGCCGCAGCACGTCGTCCCGTCCTGGGACCTGAAGACGCTGTGGGTCAACAACAACCGCGGCCACACGCTCACCCCGATCGACCCGGCCACCGGCGCGGCGGGCAAGCCGGTGGAGGTGCACGACCCGTACAACCTCTACTTCACGCCCAACGGCAAGTACGCCGTCGTGATGGCCTCGCTGGACCGTCAGCTCGTCTTCCGCGATCCGCACACCATGGCCCCGCTGAAGACCACGCCCGTCCCCTGCTACGGCGTCAACCACGCCGACTTCTCCGCCGACGGCCGCTACTTCATCGTCTCGTGCGAGTTCTCGGCCGAGCTGCTCAAGGTGGACACGGAGAGGATGGAGGTCATCGGCCGGCAGAAGCTGCCGTTCACCGGCGCGATGCCGCAGGACGTGAAGATCTCCCCGGACGGCGAGACCTTCTACATCGCCGACATGGTGGCGCACGGCGTCTGGGTGCTGGACGGAGAGAAGTTCACCACGCCGGTGCTGCTGCCCACCGGCAAGGGCGCCCACGGTCTCTACATCAGCCGCGACTCCCGCGAGATGTACATCCCCAACCGCGGCGAGGGCTCCGTCTCGGTCTTCGACTTCGCGCGGAACCGGCTGACGAAGAAGTGGCGGCTGCCCGGCGGCGGCAGCCCCGACATGGGCGGTGTCTCGGCGGACGGCAAGGTTCTGTGGCTGTCCGGCCGTTACGACGCCGAGGTGTACGCGATCGACACCACGAGCGGCAAGCAGCTCGCCCGTATCCCCGTCGGCAGCGGGCCGCACGGGCTCGCCGTCTACCCGCAGCCCGGCCGCTACTCGCTCGGCCACACCGGCGTCTTCCGCTGACGCCGTTGCCCGGCGCCGCCGCGCCCCGGTCCCGGCATCGCGCCGGGCACCGGAACGCGCGCGTGTCACCACAGCACGGGCAGCCTCTCCGGCAGCCGCTTGATGAAGCCCGTACGCCACACCAACTGCTCCTCGGGTACGGCGAGCCGCATCCGCGGCAGCCGGGTCACGAGTGCGGTCAGCGCGGTCTCCGCGTGCAGCCGGCCCAGCGCGGATGCGGGGCAGAAGTGCCGTCCGCCGCCGAAGGAGAGATGCGGGTTGGGCGTGCGCTCCAGGTCCAGCCGGTCCGGGTCCTCGAAGACCTCCGGGTCGAAGTTGGCCCCTTCCACCAGGACGAGCACCAGCTCTCCCTTGCGGACGAGGACATCGCCGAGCGTCACGTCCTCCAGGGCGAGCCGCGGCAGTCCGTCGCCGATGGAGAGGTTCCACCGCAGCAGTTCGTCGACGGCGGGCCCCATCCGCTCCGGATGGTCCCGCAAGTACTCGATCAGCTCCGGCCGCTGCATCAGCGCGACGACCGCGAGCAGCAGAAAGGCGGAGGTGGAGACGGCGCCCGCGCCGAAGAGTGACACGGCGACGGTGGCGAGCATCTCGTCGGTCAGATGCGCCGACTCCTCGTCCTCCCGCAGCGCCGCCAACCGGCCGAGCAGACCGGCGCGTTCCGCCTCCGGCACATTGAGCCGCTCGACCATGTAGTCGAGGTCCTTGTACCAGTTCAGTCCGGCCCCGTCGAAAGGCCGGGCGCTGGTCATGAACGCGATGTCGAGCCCGGACATCAGCCGCCGCCAGTCGCGGAACGGGACCCCGATCACCTTGCAGTGCAGCGCCGCCGAGAACGGGTCGGCGAAGGCGGCCCGCAGATCGACCGGCGGCCCCTCGGCGAGCAGCCCCTCGATCAGTTCGTCGGCCCGGGTGCGCAGCCAGCCGCGCAGCCCGTCGTCCGACCGCGGGTTGAGCGACCGCATCACCGCGCCGCGCAGCCCGGCGCTGTTGATGTTCCCCATGTTGTTGACGACTTCGGGCGGGATGGTGAGGGCGTACTGCCGCGGAGCGTCCGGCGACGCCGTCTCCTTCAGGCCGAAGCGGTCGTCCTCCAGAACCTGGCGGGCCAGCCCGTGGCTGCTCACCAGCCAGGCGTGGTCGCCGGTGAGGGTCCGCACCCGGGCCACCGGCGCCCCTTTCCGCAGTGCGGCACACTCCGCGGGAAGCACGTCGCCCCGCCGGGAGAGCGGGAATTCAAGCTGCAGCTGTCCGGTGTCCATCGTCCGCGCTCCTCTCGGGTCCGTCCGGCCGTACGACGGCGTAGCCCTGGTTGCGGGCGGCGCGCAGACCGCCGCCCTTGCCGAAGAGCAGCTCGGTGAGCGGCATCAGCGCGTGGTAGCAGGAGACGGAGGAGGGGACGCCGAGAATCCCCGGGGTGTCGAGGAAGAAGGGGAGCTCGGCGGCGATGTAGTCCAGGCACGCGGAGCGCTGCTCGGGTGTGACGGCCCCGCCCTCGCCGATCCGGGAGGCCAGGAACTGCCGCACCATACGGTCACAGCTCTTGCGGAACTCCTCGTCGGTGGCGAGGAAGTGGCGCACCCGCCGGTGCAGCAGCGCGTACACCGGATCGCCGGAGAACTCCGAGAGCGCCCGCACGCCGGTCCGCCGCCCCGGGGGGCCCGCTGCCTCCACGCCGCCGAGGATCCGCCGGCGTACCGCCTTGAGTTCCTTGGACGCGCGCCGGACGGCCTGCTCGGGGGCGTGGCCGAGAGCGGCGAAGACGGAGGCCACATGCAGATCGGCGTAGACGAAGTCCACCGCGGTGAAGCGCGGGGCCGCCCAGCGGGCGAGCTCGGTGATGCGCCGGGCGGAGAAGTAGCTGTTGCCGGGGGAGACCCCGATCAGGACATGGTCGCCCTCGTCCATGAGGAGACGGCAGTTGGGGGTGAAGGGGCGGGCCGTGAAGGATTCGGTTGTGATCGTCACTGATGACATCACCCTTGCGCCGCTTGTCCCTGGGAGCCCTGTGCTCCTGGTGTGGCGGCGACGCCATGAAGTTAGCCCCCGTCGGCGGAGAGTGACGAAGAGGGCCATGGGTTTGGCGGGATCCGCTCAGCACGGGACCGAAAAACATCTTCCGCTCTGCGGAATGCCGTGTGACGCCCTGTCAGTTGGCGGTCAGCAGCGCCTCGGAGCCGACCGGGCGGAAGCCGGCCGTCTGGAACGTCCGCACGCTGCGGGCGTTGCCGGGCGACTGCTGGGACCACACCAGCGAGTCCGGCACCAGATGGCGGGCGGCTCGCGCCAGCGCGACGCCCAGACCCCGTCCGCGGGCCTCCTCGTCCACCTCGACGGCGCACTCCCAGCGGCCGGCGACCCCCCGGCCGAGCACCAGCACCCCGCCGTCCGTGGCCCACACCCGTACGCCGTCGCGGACCTTCAGGGCCCGCGCCACCCGCGGGTGGTCCGGATCCTCGATCTCCCGCAACCGGACGTCCGGCCCGCCCGGCAGTGCGCCCGCCACCGTCACCAGGTCGATCGTGTTCGTGGAGCGGCCCGTCCGGGCCATCAGGGCGGCCAGGAACGACGGGTTCATCGCGGCCGCCAGCCGGTCGGCGTCGGTGGCCGCCAACTCGGCCCGCACCCACGCCGGATCCTCGTCGGTGAAGACCACCGAATGCGCGGTGAACGCCATCACCCCGGCGTCCCGCACGCTCGGCTGCCGTATCACGCGGGTCTCTCCGTCCTGCGGAGGGAAGTCCCCCCGCGCGGCCGCGGCCAGTATCCGTGCCAGCTCGTCGCTCATGCGTCCATGGTCGGGTACGGCCGCCGGAACCGGTGAGGCGCCCTGCGGATAATCTGACCCACGTCAGTAATGCACCAAGAAGGGGTGGACCGGTGGCGGACATCGAGGAAGCACGCAAGGCGTTCGATCGCTACGACGCGGACGGCGACGGCTTCATCACTGCGGCCGAGTACAAGTCGGCCATGGCACAGATGGGTGACTGGAACGTCACCGAGCCGGTGGCCGAGGCCGTGATCGCCGCGCAGGACACCGACAAGGACAAGCTCCTGTCGTTCGACGAGTTCTGGGCCCACCTGAACAAGGCCTGACGCAGCGGACACACGCGCGGCCCCCGGCGGAGCGCCGGGGGCCGCACTGTGGTGCCGCGGTCGCGGCTCTCAGCACTCGATGATGTTCACCGCGAGTCCGCCGCGCGCGGTCTCCTTATATTTCACCGACATGTCCGCGCCGGTCTCCTTCATGGTCTTGATGACCTTGTCGAGGGACACCTTGTGGCTGCCGTCGCCGCGCATCGCCATCTTGGCCGCCGTCACGGCCTTCACCGCGGCCATGCCGTTGCGCTCGATGCACGGGATCTGCACCAGGCCGCCGACCGGGTCGCAGGTCAGACCGAGGTTGTGCTCCATACCGATCTCCGCGGCGTTCTCGACCTGCTCGGGGCTGCCGCCGAGCACCTCCGCGAGCGCGCCCGCGGCCATCGAGCAGGCGGAGCCGACCTCGCCCTGGCAGCCGACCTCGGCGCCGGAGATGGAGGCGTTCTCCTTGAACAGCATGCCGATCGCGCCGGCGGAGAGCATGAAGCGGACGATGCCCTCCTCGTCCGCGCCGGGCACGAAGTTCATGTAGTAGTGCAGCACGGCGGGGATGATGCCCGCGGCGCCGTTGGTGGGCGCGGTGACGACCCGGCCGCCCGCCGCGTTCTCCTCGTTCACGGCCATCGCGTACAGAGTGATCCACTCCATCGCGCGGGCCAGCGGGTCACCCTCGGCCCGCAGCTGGCGGGCGGAGTTGGCGGCGCGGCGGCGGACCTTGAGGCCGCCCGGCAGAATGCCCTCGCGGGACATGCCGCGCGAGACGCAGGCCTGCATGACCCGCCAGATCTCCAGCAGACCCTCGCGGATCTCCTCCTCGGTGCGCCAGGCCTTCTCGTTCTCCAGCATCAGGGCGGAGATGGACAGGCCGGTCTCCTGGGTGAGCCGCAGCAGCTCGTCCCCGGTGCGGAAGGGGTACTTCAGCACGGTGTCGTCGAGCTTGATCCGGTCCTCGCCGACGGCGTCCTCGTCCACGACGAAGCCGCCGCCCACGGAGTAGTACGTCTTCTCCAGCAGGCTCGCGCCCTCGCTGTCGTACGCGAAGACCGTCATGCCGTTGGCGTGGTACGGCAGCGTCTTGCGGCGGTGCAGCACCAGGTGCTCGTCGAAGTCGAAGTCGATCTCCTGCACGCCGAGCAGCCGGAGCCGGCTCTCGGTGCGGATGCGCTCCACCTCGCCGTCAGCCGACTCGACGTCGACGGTGCGGGGCGAGTGGCCCTCCAGGCCGAGCAGGACGGCCTTGGGGGTGCCGTGGCCGTGGCCGGTGGCGCCGAGCGAGCCGAACAGCTCCGCCCGGACGGTGGCGGTCCGGTCCAGTACGCCCTCGTTCTTCAGACGGTGGGCGAACATACGGGCCGCGCGCATCGGGCCGACCGTGTGGGAGCTGGACGGGCCGATGCCGATCGAGAACAGGTCGAAGACCGAGATGGCCACGGGGTGACTCCTAGAACGTTGGTAGACGCCGTTGTCTGCCGGGGGTGGTGCGAGCAGGCGCGGAACAAGGCGGAACAAGGGGGAGGGCACCGCGCTCACAGCCCAGTGTGCGCGGTGCCCCGAGTTTCCTGTCAAAAAGAGTACGAAACTACTTCAGACCGGGGTACAGCGGGTGCTTCGCGGCCAGCTCGGAGACCCGGGCACGCAGGGCGTCGCTGTCGTACGACGGCTTCAGCGCCTCGGCGATGATGTCCGCCACCTCGCGGAAGTCGTCGTCCTGGAAGCCGCGGGTGGCCAGCGCCGGGGTGCCGATCCGCAGACCCGAGGTCACCATCGGCGGCCGCGGGTCGTTCGGGATCGCGTTGCGGTTGACCGTGATGCCCAGCTCGTGGAGCCGGTCCTCGGCCTGCTGGCCGTCGAGCTCGGAATTGCGCAGGTCCACCAGGACCAGGTGCACGTCCGTGCCGCCGGACAGGACCGAGACACCGTGCTCGGTCACATCGGCCTGGACGAGACGCTCGGCCAGGATGCGGGCGCCGTCCAGGGTGCGCTGCTGGCGCTCCTTGAACTCCTCACCGGCCGCGACCTTGAAGGAGACCGCCTTCGCCGCGATGACGTGCTCCAGCGGGCCGCCCTGCTGGCCGGGGAAGACCGCGGAGTTGATCTTCTTGGCGAGTTCCTGCGTCGACAGGATCACACCGCCGCGGGGTCCGCCCAGCGTCTTGTGCGTGGTGGTGGTGACCACATGGGCGTGCGGCACCGGGTTGGGGTGCAGCCCGGCGGCGACGAGGCCCGCGAAGTGCGCCATGTCGACCATCAGGTAGGCGCCGACCTCGTCCGCGATGCGGCGGAAGGCGGCGAAGTCCAGCTGACGCGGGTACGCGGACCAGCCGGCCACGATCAGCTGCGGCTTGGACTCCTTGGCGAGCTTCTCGACCTCGGCCATGTCGACCTGGCCGGTGGCGTCGACGTGGTACGGGACCACGTTGTAGAGCTTGCCGGAGAAGTTGATCTTCATACCGTGGGTCAGGTGCCCGCCGTGCGCGAGGTTCAGACCCATGATCGTGTCGCCCGGCTTCAGCAGCGCGAACATCGCGGCCGCGTTCGCCTGGGCGCCCGAGTGGGGCTGGACGTTGGCGTGCTCTGCGCCGAAGAGCGCCTTGATGCGGTCGATGGCGATCTGCTCGACCACGTCGACGTGCTCACAGCCGCCGTAGTAGCGGCGGCCGGGGTAGCCCTCGGCGTACTTGTTGGTGAGGACCGAGCCCTGGGCCTCCATGACCGCGACCGGAGCGAAGTTCTCCGAGGCGATCATCTCGAGGGTGGACTGCTGACGGTGGAGCTCGGCGTCGACAGCAGCGGCGACGTCCGGGTCCAGTTCGTGAAGAGGGGTGTTCAGAATCGACATCGCGGAATCACAGTCCCTGTCGTGAGGGTGGTCAGTTGCCGGAGAACTCGGTGTACTCGTCCGCGGAGAGCAGATCCTTCGGCTCCTCCGAGACACGCACCTTGAAGAGCCAGCCGCCCTCGAAGGGGGCCGTGTTCACCAGCGACGGGTCGTTGACGACGTCCTCGTTGGTCTCCGTGACCTCACCGCTGACCGGGGAGTACAGGTCGCTGACGGACTTGGTCGACTCCAGCTCACCGCAGGTCTCGCCCGCGGTCACCGTGTCGCCGACGTCCGGGAGCTGTACGTACACCACGTCGCCGAGCGCGTTGGCCGCGTGCTCCGTGATGCCGACCGCCGACACGCCGTTCTCGGCGGCCGTCAGCCACTCGTGCTCCTTGCTGTAGCGCAGCTGCTGGGGGTTGCTCATGGCCTGAATTCTCCTGTACGCGGGGGAGTGCTGGGGAACGAGGGGGGAGTGCGGACGATCACTTCTGGCGCTTGTAGAACGGCAGCGCGACGACCTCGTACGGCTCATGGGTACCGCGGATGTCGACCCCGACACCCTCCGTGCCCGGCGCGGCGTGGGCCGCGTCTACATAGGCCATCGCGATCGGCTTGCCGAGCGTGGGGCTCGGGGCGCCCGAGGTGACCTCGCCGACGACCTGGCCGCCGGCGACCACGGACATCCCGGCGCGCGGTACCCGGCGGCCCTCGGCGATCAGGCCGACGAGCTTGCGCGGCGGCGCGGTCTCGGCCCGCTCGGCGGCGGCCTGCAGCGCCTGACGGCCGACGAAGTCGCCGTCCTTCTCGAACTTCACGACCCGGCCGAGGCCGGCGTCGAAGGGGGTGAGCGCCGTGGTCAGCTCGTGCCCGTACAGCGGCATGCCCGCCTCCAGGCGCAGCGTGTCACGGCAGGAGAGCCCGCACGGGATCAGTCCGGCCGGGGCGCCCGCCTCGGTCAGCGCCTGCCACAGCTTCTCCGCGTACTGCGGCTGGACGAAGAGCTCGAAGCCGTCCTCGCCGGTGTAGCCGGTACGGGCGATCAGCGCCGGGACGCCGGCGACGGTGCCGGGCAGGCCCGCGTAGTACTTCAGCCCGTCGAGGTCGGCGTCGGTGAGCGACTGCAGGATGCCGGGCGACTGAGGGCCCTGGACCGCGATCAGCGCGTAGGCGTCGCGGTCGTCACGAACCTCGGCGTCGAAGCCCGCGGCGCGCTCGGTCAGCGCGTCCAGCACGATCTGGGCGTTGCCCGCGTTGGCGACGACCATGTACTCGGTGTCGGCGAGGCGGTAGACGATCAGGTCGTCGACGATGCCGCCGTCCTCCTGGCAGATCATCGTGTAGCGGGCACGGCCGGTGCCCACGGTGCCGATGTTGCCGACGAGCGCGTAGTTCAGCAGGTCCACGGCCTGCGGGCCGGTGACGGTGATCTCGCCCATGTGGGAGAGATCGAAGAGGCCGGCGCGGGTGCGGACCGCGGTGTGCTCGTCGCGCTCACTGGCGTACCGCAGGGGCATGTCCCAGCCCGCGAAGTCGGTCATGGTCGCGCCCAGCGAGCGATGCAGGGCATCGAGGGCGGTGAGACGGGGGGAACTGGTCATGGATGTGACTCCCAGGGCATGGCCGGCGAGGACAATCCTCCCCATCTGTCATCGGAACCTGAGAGGTTCGTCCCGACCACGCGTACTGGTGGACGTGACTTGCACCTTGGGTGGAGCCACTCGAACGCGGCTCGCTTTTCAGATCTGCCTCATCACACGCGGTACGGGGCCTGAGAGATTCAAGGGAGGGACTTGCTCCTTCGGCGCCCGGCGCACACTGTGGCCAGGACTCTCCCGCGTGGATTCAAGCGGCCGGTATGCAGTTGGCGGGCACATCATTGCACGCATCGCGCCGAACGGCTTCCCCCCAGGCCGGAGGCCACGGGGACGGAGCGGACGGCTCCGAAGCTTTCTCGGGACGGCGCGGCGCTCCTCAGCGGCAAATCGACCTCGTCGCATTACCATTTCTTTACGCTCCATGGGCAAGTGTGTGGGGTGACCCGACAGGGGGAGGGTGATGACTTTGCAGCAGTCCGGTGCATATGCGACCGCCGCGGGAGTGCCTGCGCCGCCGCAGGCACCCGCCCGAGAGGCCGGCGACGTCCTGAGGGCGGCGCCCGTGCTGCGTGACCTGCGGGACCGCGCGGGACGCAGCCCGCACAGCCTGGGGTTCGCCGCGGGCGACGTCGTGGTGGTGTCCGGCCTGCCCGGCAGCGGGAAGTCCACGCTGATCAGGCGCGCGGCGAGCGGCCGGCGGATCGACTCCCAGGACACCCGGGACCGGTGGGACGCGAGGATGCCGAGGCTCCTCCCGTACGCCGTCTACCGGCCCTTCGTGCGCCTCGCGCACTACGCGGGCCTGCGCCGGGCCCTGCGCTCCGGCGAGAGCGTGGTCGTGCACGACTGCGGCACCCAGACCTGGGTGCGGCGCTGGCTGGGCCGGGAGGCGCGGCGCCGCGGCAGCGCGCTCCACCTCGTCCTCCTCGACGTCTCCCCGGGGATCGCCCGGCAGGGACAGCGCGAGCGGGGCCGTGGGGTGTCCGGGTACGCCTTCGCCCGGCACCAGCGTGCCGTGGGCCGGCTGATCGGTGACGCGGAGGCCGGGAAGCTGCCCGCCGGCTGTGCCTCGGCGGTGCTGCTCGACCGGGACGCGGCGACCGTGCTGTCACGGGTCGGTTTCGGCGAGGAGTGATCGCCCGGCCCCGTCCCCGGCCCGGCGGGCGCGCGCATTAGGGTCGGGGGAAGCACAGAGGAGAGCCGGGGGAGAGACCAGCACATGACCATTCCGGGACAGGCGCATCCGCATCCGTCCGGCGGCTGGCCGGCGAACGAGCTCGAAGAGGTGCTCGGCGCCTCGCTCGGCAACCCGGCCGCCGGGGGCCGGCTCGTGGAGGTCCTCGGCCGCAGCTTCCTCTGGGTCCCGCTCCCCAACGGCGGCGGCCCGGACAGTCCGAACCTCGATCTGCCCACCACCGAGATCGAGGGACAGGCGTATGTGCCGGTCTTCAGCTCCGAGCACCAGTTCCTGACCTGTGTGGGCAGCCATATGCCCTTCACCGTGGCGCCCGCGCGCGAGTTCGCCCGCGGGCTGCCCCCGCAGCTCGGCATCGCCGTCAACCCGGGCGGTGTCGTCGGCGCACCGCTGCCGCCGTCCGCCGTGGCGGAGCTCTGCCGGGCCGGACGGCACGAACCGGGCGACGCGCAGGCCGGCGCCGGGGGGCCGAGCGGCGGGCGGGTGCGGCTGTTCGAGCCGGACTGGCAGGAGGAGCCCGTCGACTTCCTGGCCGCCGCGGCCGGTGAGTTCCAGGAGTCCGGCGTCGTCGTCACCGCCCGGCGGGCGCTCGCGTCCATCGAGGGCGATCCGCCCACCCTGTTCATCGGTGTGCAGCTGTCCGGCTGGGACGCGGTCGGCAGCAACGCGCCCATGGACGCCCTCGGTCGGGCGCTCGGCCGGGTCCAGGTCGGCTGGCCGGTCAGCCTCGTCCTGCTGGACGTCGCCCAGGACCCCGTCGCCGACTGGATGCTGGCGCGGGTGCGGCCGTTCTACCAACGAGAGCACGTGTAGTCGTCAAGTCGGTGTCGAAACGGCCGATTAAGCTGGTTTCATGGCCTGCTGAATCGTGATGCGAAGAGGGGCGGAACCCAGAGTGAGTGCGTCAGGCACCGCGGCGGCCGGGCAGGTCGAGCACATGCTGCGCCAGGTGACTCCCGGACGCTACGACGCGTACGAGGCGCTGCTGAAGGCGCTGGCCGACCCGGCGAGCGGCCAGGTCTGGATGCTGCTCTGGCACGGCCGGGCGGGCTCGCCCGAGGCCCAGTACGGGAACATGGAGGTCGACGGCGTCGGCTACGCCCCCTGTGTCACCTCCGCCCAGGAGCTCGCCGTCTCCGGCTGGAACCGCGCGCACGAGGTCGTCGGCGGCCTCGACATCGCCCGCGCCCTCTACCCCGACCGCTGGGGCATCTGGCTCAATCCGCACGCCCCCGGCGGCGGTGTGGGCATCCCCTGGCCCGACCTCCGCAGGATCGCCACCGGTCTCGACCGGATGCCCGCGGGACCGCTGCGGCTGTCCGAGCCGGCCATCGAGATCCCGCAGTTCTACGCCCTGCTCTCGCAGAACGCCCACCGCACCCCGGCCGTCCGCTCGTTGCGCCGCGCCTGGGTGCAGCCCGCGCTCGGCGCTCCCTATCTGGCGATCGGGCTCGATCTGTACGACACGGGGCGGCAGTCGGTGGACGCGGTCCGCGCGATGATGCAGCAGTCGATCGCGGCCGTCCCGGAGGGACTGCCGGTGTCCACCGTCGCGATGTCCGACGAGTACGACCCCGTCACGATGTGGCTGCGGGCCAACTCCCGGCCGTTCTACGACCGTGATGCGCACGGCGCCCCCCAGGGCGGCGGTTACGGCTATCCGCCGCCTCACGGCCGCTGAACCGACCGGCCTCGGCCGCTTTCCCACCACACCGCTCCAGAGGGCGAATTCGTCCTCTTTCCATGCCCTGCGCGGATGTTCTGGTCGGATTGTGTGTGCGCAACCCGTGAAGCGCCTTGTATTCGAATGAGGCGCCTCTGCGTGACGGGCGGTGCATCGGTGAACTTCCGTCCCATATGGGCTATTTGGCGTTCCGCTCAGTCGGCGGTCCCGTCCGTATAACGGAAACCTGCTTCCCTCATCACGTTTACGCAAACATTCCCCGAGGGGTCTGGCGGGTGATCGCGGCAGCGTTGAAGACTCCCGCAACAAGGACCCTTCGGTCCCGTGTACGACCTGCTTCTTCAAGCTTTCCTCGCACCACACACAACTGCACCACTGATGTGAACGAAGCCGCTACAGCGGCGGGCATGGGTCGGTCACCACCGGCCGAGAGGGGTCCCCACCACGATGACGGCACCACTGCACGACACGAGCGCGGCCGAGACCGCGGCCGTCGATGTCGCCGCCGATGTCCCGCAAAAGGCCATCGAGGGGCGTTCACCCTGGAAGATCGCCTGGGTCCGCCTCAAGCGGGACAAGGTCGCGCTGGCCGGTGGGGTCGTGGTGCTCCTGCTGGTCCTGGTCGCGCTCCTCGCTCCGCTGATCGTGGACGCGTTCGGCCACCCGCCGGAGGAGCTGCACGAGGACCAGATCGACCCGCTCCTCGGCACCCCGATCGGCAGCTGGGGCGGCATCAGCTCCGACTTCCTGCTCGGAGTCGAGCCGGTCAACGGCCGTGACGTCTTCAGCCGGATCATCTACGGCGCCCGCATCTCGCTCCTGGTCGCCTTCCTGTCCGCCTTCGTGGCCGTCTCCCTCGGCACCCTCTTCGGTGTCATCGCGGGCTACTTCGGCGGCTGGGTGGACGCGGCGATCAGCCGGGTCATGGACCTTCTGCTCGCCTTCCCGCAGCTGCTCTTCATCATCGCCCTGATCTCCGTCACCCCGAACGAGCTGTTCGGGTTCTCCGGCTCCGGACTGCGCATCGCCGTCCTGGTCCTGGTGATCGGCTTCTTCGGCTGGCCCTACATCGGCCGCATCGTGCGCGGCCAGACCCTGTCGCTGCGCGAACGCGAGTACGTCGAGGCGGCGCGCAGCCTGGGAGCCGGCCGGTCCTACATCCTCTTCCGCGAGCTGCTGCCGAACCTGGTCGCGCCGATCACCGTCTACACGACGCTGATGATCCCGACCAACATCCTCACGGAGGCCGCGCTGAGCTTCCTGGGCGTCGGAGTGAAGCCGCCCACCCCGTCCTGGGGCGAGATGCTCCAGACGGCCGTGCGCACCTACGAGGACGACCCGGTGTTCATGATCATCCCGGGTCTGGCGATCTTCATCACCGTGCTCGCCTTCAACCTCTTCGGTGACGGCGTACGGGACGCGCTGGATCCCAAGGGATCCCGCTGAACCACCGCAAGCCCTGCGGATCCACAGCCCCTGCCACCAGTCAGGAGCGATAGCCCAGAACCCGCGGCCCTCAAGGGCCGTGACTACTACGGAGGTTGCGAGCATCGTGACAACCCATCGCACGTCGAAGCGCAGGCTTGCCGCAGGCACGGCTGTCGTGCTCGCGGCCCTGCTCACCACCACGGCCTGTGGCGGCAACAAGGACGACGACAAGGACGGAGCCGGCAAGACGCCCGGCTTCAACGCCGGCATCGGCAAGGTCGCCAACGCGTCCACCGCCAAGGGCGGTGAGCTCAAGTTCGTCGGCACGCAGGACGCCGACTCGTGGGACCCGCAGCGCGGTTACTACGGCTTCATGTGGGACTTCGCCCGCTACTACACCCGCCAGCTGGTCAGCTTCAAGCCGGCGCCGGGTGCGGGCAGCACCGAGCTCGTGCCGGACCTCGCGACCGCGAAGGCCGAGATCTCGCCCGACGGCAAGACCTACAAGTACACGCTGAAGGACGACGTCACGTGGGAGGACGGCACGCCCGTCACCTCGCAGGACATCAAGTACGGCATCGAGCGCACCTGGGCCCAGGACGTCATCTCCGGCGGCCCGGTCTACCTGATGCAGGTCCTCGACCCGAAGACCGAGTACAAGGGGCCGTACAAGGACAAGTCCGCGGACAAGCTCGGCCTGAAGGCCATCGAGACGCCGGACGCGAAGACCATCATCTTCAAGCTTCCGAAGCCGAACGGCGACTTCGAGCAGATGCTCGCCATGCCGGCCGCCTCTCCGGTCAAGAAGGAGAAGGACACCGCCGCCAAGTACGGCCTGAAGCCCTTCTCCAACGGCCCGTACAAGATCGACTCGTACGCGCCGAACAAGTCGATGAAGCTGTCGCGCAACGCCAACTGGAAGGCCTCGTCGGACACGATCCGCAAGGCGCTCCCGGACAAGATCTCGGTCACCTTCATGACCAACGCGGACGACATGGACAAGCGCCTGCTCAAGGGTGACTTCGACATCGACATCAACGCGACGGGCATCGGCCAGGCGGCCCGCACCACCGCGATCCGCGAGCACAAGGGCAACCTCGACAACGGCCAGACCGGCTTCATCCGTTACGCGGTCTTCCCGCAGACGGTGGCGCCGTTCGACAACATCGAGTGCCGCAAGGCCGTCATCTACGCCGCCGACAAGAAGTCCCTGCAGACCGCCCGTGGCGGCCCGCAGGCCGGTGGCGACATCGCCCCGAACATGCTCCCCGCGGGCATCAAGGGCGCCGACCCGTCGTACGACCCGTACGAGGTCCTGAAGAACGACAGCAAGCCGAACGTCGAGAAGGCCAAGGCCGCGCTGAAAGCCTGTGGCAAGCCGAACGGCTTCAAGACCACCATCGCGGTGCGCAACAACAAGCCGGTCGAGGTCGCCACGGCCGTCTCGCTGCAGAACGCGCTGAAGCAGGTCGGCATCGACGCCCAGGTCGACCAGTTCGACGGCGCCCAGACATCCGGCATCATCGGTTCGCCGAAGGTCGTCAAGGACAAGGGCTACGGCATCATCATCATGGGCTGGGGTGCGGACTTCCCGTCCGGACAGGGCTTCTCCCAGCCGCTGGTCGACGGCCGTTTCATCCTCCAGAGCGGTAACAACAACTTCTCGGAGCTGAACGACCCGGCGATCAACAAGCTCTTCGACCAGGCCATCGCGGAGACCGACCCGGACAAGGCCGGCGAGATCTACAAGCAGATGAACCAGAAGGTCTCCGAGGCCGCTGTCTACCTGCCCTTCGTCTACGACAAGACGATCACCTGGCGCAGCACCCGCCTCACCAACGCCTACACCGCGGACGCCTACAACGGCCGCTACGACTACGCCTCGCTCGGCGTCGTCAAGTAAAACCCAGTCAGTTCACGTTCCAGTGCCACACCCGCTAGGCACGAAGGGCAGGTGATGGCCGCGAGCGGTGGCCCGGGGCCCTCTCCAGAAGAGAGGGCCCCCGGGTCGCCGTCGGGCCGAGCGCAGTGCTTGCATATCTCATCCGGCGAATCTTCGCCGTCATCGTCATGCTGATGGTCATCACTCTGGTGACCTTCGGAATCTTCTTCCTGTTCCCCAAGATGATCGGGACGGACCCGGCGCTTTACTTCGTCGGCAAGCAGTCCGACCCGGCCGCCATCGAGGGCATCCGGCAGAAGATGGGCCTGGACGACCCGATCCTGGTCCAGTTCGGCAAGTTCGTGGTCGGGCTGGTGGCCGGACGTACGTACTCCAACGGTTCCGACGTGACGCAGTGCGCCGCGCCCTGCTTCGGGTACTCGTTCAAGACCGAGCAGGAGGTCTGGCCGCTGCTCCTCGAGTGGCTGCCGGTCACCCTCTCGCTCGCCCTCGGTGCCGTCGTGCTCTGGGTCATCGGCGGTGTCGCCACCGGCATCGTCTCCGCCCTCAAGCGCGGTACCCCGCTGGACCGTTCGGCGATGGGCATCGCCCTCGGCGGTGTCTCCCTGCCCATCTACTTCACCGGCATCCTGTCCCTGGCGCTCTTCTCCGACCAGCTCGGCTGGTTCGGGCGCCCGGACACGGAATTCGGTGAGGATCCGGCGACCTGGTTCAACGGCATGATCCTGCCGTGGGTCACCCTCGCCTTCCTGTACGCCGCGATGTACGCGCGGCTCACCCGGGCCACCATGCTGGAGGTCCTGAACGAGGACTACATCCGTACCGCCCGGGCCAAGGGCCTCACCGAACCCGTGGTCATCGGCAAGCACGCGATGCGCTCGACGATGACCCCGATCCTCACGGTCCTCGGCCTCGACCTCGGAGCGCTGGTCGGCGGCGCGGTGCTCACCGAGAGCACCTTCTCGCTGCACGGCCTCGGGTACAACGCGGTGAAGGCCATCAGCGACCACGACCTGCCGGTGATCCTCGGGGTCACCCTCATCTCGGCCTTCTTCGTGGTCCTCGCGAACCTTGTCGTGGACCTCATGTACGCAGTGATCGACCCCCGAGTGAGGCTCTCATGACCGAACTGACGAAGACCGGCGCCGTCGGCGAGCCCGTCTCCGCGGGATCGGCCCCCTCGACGGCCTTCCTCGAAGTCCGCGATCTCGAGGTGCACTTCCCCACCGACGACGGTCTGGTGAAGTCCGTCGACGGACTCTCCTTCCAGCTGGAGAAGGGCAAGACCCTCGGCATCGTCGGCGAGTCCGGCTCCGGCAAGTCGGTGACCTCACTCGGCATCATGGGCCTGCACCGCGTCGGCCAGTACGGCCGGCAGAAGGCCCACCTGTCCGGCGAGATCTGGCTGAACGGCAAGGAACTGCTGTCCGCCGATCCGGACGAGGTGCGCCGCCTGCGCGGCCGCGACATGGCGATGATCTTCCAGGATCCGCTGTCCGCGATGCACCCGTACTACACCATCGGCAAGCAGATCAGTGAGGCGTACCAGGTCCACAACAAGGTGGACAAGAAGACGGCGATGAAGCGCGCCGTCCAGCTGCTGGACCGGGTGGGCATCCCGGAGCCCCACAAGCGCGTGGACAGCTACCCGCACGAGTTCTCGGGCGGTATGCGTCAGCGCGCGATGATCGCGATGGCGCTCGTCAACAACCCCGAGCTGCTCATCGCCGACGAGCCGACCACCGCCCTCGACGTCACCGTCCAGGCGCAGATCCTCGACCTGATCCGGGATCTGCAGAAGGAGTTCGGCTCCGCGGTCATCATCATCACCCACGACCTGGGCGTGGTCGCCGAGCTGGCCGACGACATCCTGGTGATGTACGGCGGCCGCTGCGTCGAGCGCGGTCCGGCCGAGAAGGTCTTCTACGAGCCGCAGCACCCCTACACCTGGGGCCTGCTGGGTTCGATGCCCCGCATCGACCGCGACCAGACCGAACGCCTCATCCCGGTCAAGGGCTCCCCGCCCAGCCTGATCAACATCCCCAGTGGCTGTGCCTTCCACCCGCGGTGCCCGTACGCCGATGTGCCCAAGGGCGGCATCACCCGCACCGAGCGGCCGAACCTGCGTGAGGTGGGCAGCCGGCACCACTCGGCCTGCCACATGTCGCAGGAGGACCGCACGCGGATCTGGACCGAAGAGATTGCGCCGAAGCTGTGAGTGAGACAAAGGATTCCGAGATGACGATCCCGGAGCAGGCCACCTCCTCGCCCGAGCCGCTGCTCAAGGTCACCGGACTGGTCAAGCACTTCCCGATCACCAAGGGGCTGCTGCGCCGGCAGGCCGGCGCCGTCCAGGCGGTCGACGGCATCAGCTTCGACGTGCTTCCCGGCGAGACGCTCGGCGTCGTGGGCGAGTCCGGCTGCGGCAAGTCGACGATGGGCCGGCTCATCACCCGGCTCCTCGAACCGACCGGCGGTTCCATCGAGTTCGAGGGCACCGACATCACGCACCTCGGCGTGGGCGCCATGCGTCCGATGCGCCGGGACGTCCAGATGATCTTCCAGGACCCCTACGGTTCGCTGAACCCGCGTCACACGGTCGGTTCGATCGTCAGCGCGCCGTTCAAGCTCCAGGGCGTCACGCCCGAGGGCGGGATCAAGAAGGAGGTCCAGCGCCTGCTGGGCCTGGTCGGTCTCAACCCCGAGCACTACAACCGCTATCCGCACGAGTTCTCCGGCGGTCAGCGCCAGCGCATCGGCATCGCCCGCGCGCTCGCCCTGAAGCCGAAGCTGGTCGTGGCCGACGAGCCGGTCTCCGCGCTGGACGTCTCCATCCAGGCGCAGGTGGTGAACCTGCTCGACGATCTCCAGGAAGAGCTGGGCCTCACCTATGTGATCATCGCCCACGACCTGTCGGTGATCCGGCACGTCTCGGACCGCATCGCGGTCATGTACCTGGGCAAGATCGTGGAGCTGGCGGACCGCAAGTCGCTGTACGAGGCGCCGATGCACCCGTACACGAAGGCGCTGATGTCGGCGGTGCCGGTGCCCGACCCGCGTCGTCGCGGCGTCAAGAGCGAGCGCATCCTGCTCAAGGGCGACGTGCCCTCGCCGATCTCGCCGCCGACGGGCTGCCGCTTCCACACCAGGTGCTGGAAGGCGACGGAGATCTGCACCACGCAGGAGCCGCCGCTGATCGCCCTCAAGCCGGGGCAGCAGGTGGCCTGCCACCACCCGGAGAACGCGCCGGACCAGGTCCCGCAGGACGTGGTGATCGCGTCGGCGCGGGAGGCGATCGACATCGTCGACGCGAAGCCGAAGTCGGAGGAGACGGCGGAGGCCGCCGCGGCCGACGCCTTGGTTGCCGAGCCGGCCGTGGTCGAGACGCCGGTGACGAAGGCCGCCGAGCCCGAGGCCGCCGTGGTCGAGGCGCCGGTGACGAAGGCTGCCGAGCCCGACGCCCCTGTTGCCACGACCGCCGTGTCCGAGACGCCGGAGGCCGATGCCGCCGACGCGGACGAGGCCAAGGGCCCGGGGGGCACCGCCAAGGAGTAGAACCGGCACAATCGTCCGGTGCTCCAAGAACTGTTCACGCCCTCCGTCCAGCATTCGCTCGACCTCGCCGGAATCTTCGTCTTCGCGATCTCCGGTGCACTGCTCGCCGTGCGCAAGAACTTCGACGTCTTCGGCATCGCGGTGCTCGCCGAGGTCACCGCGCTGGGCGGAGGGCTGTTCCGTGACCTGGTCATCGGGGTCGTCCCGGCCGCCTTCACGGACCTGGGCTACTTCCTCATGCCCCTGGTCGCCGCCGCACTGATCTTCTTCCTGCATCCGCAGGTCGAGCGCATCCAGTCCGGGGTGAACGTCTTCGACGCCGCCGGCCTCGGCCTGTTCTGCGTCACGGGCACGACCAAGGCGTACGAGTACGGGCTCAGCCTGACCTCGTCGGCGGTGCTCGGCCTCGCGACCGCGGTCGGCGGCGGTGTGCTGAGGGACGTCCTCGCCAACGAGGTCCCGTCACTGCTGCGCTGGGACCGCGACCTCTACGCCGTCCCGGCCATCGTGGGCGCGACCATGGTCGTCCTGTGCATCCGCTTCGACGTGCTGAACGCGTTCACCAGCGGGACCGCGGTCATCACCGCCTTCCTGCTCCGGCTGGCGGCGATGCGGTTCAACTGGCGCGCACCCCGCGCCTGGAACCGGCGCTCGTCCGCCGCGGAGGAGGCATGACCCCTCTCCGCGGGCCCGCGTCCTGACGGTCGCCCGGAGGGAAGCGTCACAGCACAAAAAAGCTACCGCTCAGTAATGACCTGTTGTACCGTACCGGTATGGCACAGGCAGTTCAGGCATCGATCGGGGACAGCGAGTTCGACCGCGACACCGCTGTGTCCCTGCGCGCACCGGGCGTCTACGACGCGGAGCTCTCGGCGGGCTGGACGATCGTCCGCGCCGTCAACGGCGGGTACCTGCTGGCACTTCTCGGCCGCGCCCTCGGCGAGGCCCTGCCGCACCCGGACCCCTTCACCGTCTCGGCGCACTACCTCACCGCGTCGCAGCCGGGTCCCGCGCTGATCCGTACCGAGATCGTCCGCACCGGCCGCACCCTCTCCACGGGCCAGGCCTCCCTCGTCCAGTTCGAGGAGGACGGCACCGAGGTCGAGCGCATCCGCGTGCTCGCCACCTACGGCGATCTCGACACGCTCTCCGACGAGGTCCGCACCTCCGCGGCCCCGCCGGTCATGGCCCCGTACGAGCAGTGTCTCGGCCCCGCGGACGGTCCGGTGGCGATCCCCGGCAGCTCCGCCATCACCGAGCGGCTGAACATCCGGCTCGACCCGGCGACCGTCGGCTGGGCCGTCGGAGCTCCCTCGGGCAAGGGGGAGATGCGCGGCTGGTTCTCGCTCGCGGACGGCCGTGACGCGGACCCGTTCTCGCTGCTCCTGACGGTCGACGCCCTGCCGCCGACCTCGTTCGAGCTCGGGCTGACGGGCTGGACGCCCACGGTGGAGCTCACCACGCACATCCGCTGCCGTCCGGCTCCCGGCCCGCTGCGGGTCTCCATCGTCACCCGCAATCTCGCGGGCGGATTCCTGGAGGAGGACGCCGAGGTCTGGGACAGCCGCGACCGGCTCGTCGCACAGTCCCGGCAGCTGGCGAAGGCCCCGCGTTAGCCGAGCGGCGGGTGCAGGCCTCGCGCCGGCCCTCCTATTCATTCTCTTGCGGTTATATAACCCAGTGAGTATGTTCGCGGTATGCCCATACCGTTCGACGTGCTCGCGGAGCCCAGCAGGCGCAGAATCCTGGATCTGCTCCTGGAACGTCCGCATCTGGTCGGTGAGCTCACCGACCGGCTCGGCCTCAGCCAGCCCGGTACCTCCAAGCACCTGCGGGTGCTCCGCGAGGCCGGGCTGGTCCGGGTCCGGCAGGACGCGCAGCGCCGCTGGTACGAGCTGAGTCCCGAGCCCCTCGCGGAGCTCGACGCCTGGCTCGCGCACTACCGCCATCTCTGGGCGGGGAGCCTCGATGCGCTCGAACGTCATCTCGACGCGATGGAGGACGACTCCTCATGACCCCGCACCCCGACACCCTCACCACCGAGGACGGGCGCAACGCCCTGCGGATGGAGCGCCGTCTCGCGCACCCGCCGAAGAAGGTCTGGGCCGCGATCACCACGCCCGAACACCTCGCCCGGTGGTTCCCCTCCGAGGTGACCGTGGAGCTGCGTCCCGGCGGCGCCATCGGGTTTCTCTTTCCCGGTGATTCCGGGCCCGGCATGACCGGCACCGTGACCGACGCGGACGAGCCGCACGTGTTCGCCTTCACCTGGGGCGAGGACCATCTGCGCTGGGAGATCACACCGGACGGCGACGGCTCGCTGCTGACCCTGGTGCACACCTTCGGCGACCGGTTCGGTGCGGCGAGCTTCGCCTCCGGCTGGCACGTCTGCATCACCGCGCTGGCGCAACTGCTCGACGGCCGGGTGCCCGACGTCGAAGGGGACGCGGCGGGCACCCTGCACGAGGCGTACGTCGAGCGGTTCGGCCTCGCCGCCGGCACGGTCGAGGACACGGCCGACGGCCCGCGGATCCGCTTCGAGCGGCAGCTCGTCCGTCCCGCAGGGACGGTGTGGGACCTCCTGACCGGCGGCGCTGCTCCCGAGGCCGGCGACCAGGTGCCCGAGGGTTTCACCGCGGCCGTCGCCCCCGCGGGACCGGTCGTCGAGGTCCGCGCCCCCGAACTGCTCGTCTACGCCTGGCATTCCGAGGGCGAGGTCCGCTGGGAACTGGGCCAGGGCACCGGCCACGGCCCGCGTCTCGTCCTGACGCAGACGGGCCCGGCGGACCTGGACACCCGGGCCGCGCTGGACTCCTGGCGCCAGCGCATCGAGCACCTGGCGGCCCGGCTCCAGGAGCGCTGACGTCCGCTCCCGGGGCCCTGGCCGGGGCGTGCCGTCACACGGCCCGGCCGAGCCACGCCGCCAGCTGCGTGTACGCGTCGGAGCCCTCCGGCGCCTCCTGCACCGACCCGAACGGGACGGGTCCGCCGCGGGGTTCGACCGGGAGGACCTCCCGGGCCAGCGGCAGGATGATCTCCGCCAGTTCCTGCTCCAGCGGGAGAGGATGCCCCAGCGCCTGGGACAGGTCCCAGGTGTGGGCCAGGGTCTCCATGACGTAGCCGCCCACCGCGGCCGCGCCGGGGATCTCGGCGCCCCACGGCACCGTCACCGGTCGCACCAGCTTCGCGTCGTCCGCCCAGGCCTCGCCGAAGCGGCCGCGCGCCACGTCGTACGCCGCGCTCCAGCCGTCGTCCGCGATGCCGTCCGCGCGGGCGGCCACCGACAGACCGTCACCTCCCTCGCCGACGAGCGCGATCCGGTGCGTGCCGCCCACGACATGGGAGAGCAGCGCCCGTACGTCGAACTCGGGACAGGGCGTCGGAGCGTCCAGCCGGTCCGGTGTCACCGCCTTCACCAGGCCGGCGAACTGCTCGGCCGCGCGCTCGTACAGGGGGCGGGGATCGTTCATGTCGTCCATCTCCTCGAACTCCGAAGGCCCGCGGGCTCGCTGCTCGCCGGCCACACGCACTGTTCCGGGATAACCTGACATCTCCCGTCATGTTTTCCGGAGACGCTCGCCACGTGAAATCCGACCGGCTGCTGTCGATCCTCCTGCTGCTCCAGACCCGCGGTCTCGTGCCCGCCGCCGATCTCGCCGAGCGCCTGGAGGTGTCCGTCCGCACCATCTACCGCGACGTCGAGGCCCTGTCCGCCGCCGGCGTCCCCGTCTACGCCGAGCGCGGCCGGCACGGCGGGATCGCCCTGCTGCCGGGTTTCCGCACGGATGTCACGGGGCTGACGGCGGACGAGTCCCGCGCGCTGTTCGTGCTGGCCGCCCAGGGCGCCCACAGCGCGCTGGGCCTCGACGAGGCACTGGGCTCCGCGCTGCGCAAGGTGATGGCGGCGCTGCCCGAACCCCACCGGCCCGGAGCCGAGTTGACCAGCCGCCGCATCCTGGTGGACCCCGCCCGCTGGATGAAGGCACCGGGTCCGGCCGTCGATCTGGACGCGCTCAACTCGGCCGTCTTCACGGATCGCCGGGTGCGGCTGCGCTACCGCCACAGCGGCACCACCGAACCGCGGACGTACACCCTCGACCCGTACGGCCTCGTGGTGAAGGCCGGGATCTGGTACCTGGTCGCCGACCACCGCGGCGCGCCCCGCCTCTTCCGGGCGGACCGGGTCCTCTCGGCCGCGGTCACCGACGACCCCGTGCGGCGGCGTGCCGGCCAGGAGTTGGCCGACGTCTGGGAGGTGCTGCGCCGTCAGGTCGAGGACCGGCCCGCGGAGGTGTGCGTGACGGCGCGGGTGAGCCAGGAGCGGCTGGATCTGTTTCTGCGTATGCACGGCAGCCGGCTGACCGGCGAGCCCGTGCCGGAGGAGCCGGACGCGGCCGGGCAGCAGGCGGGCGCGGAGACGCCGCGCTGGACCCGGGTGGAGCTCGCCCTCGGCTCCCTGACGGCGGTCCGCGTGCTGCTCGCCTTCGGCGAGAGCGTCGAGGTGCTCTCCCCGCCGCAGGCGCGTGCGGAACTGGCGCGCGCCGCGGCGGAGATCGTCGCGCTCTACGGGACGGGCGCCGTCAGTCCAGCCAGTGCCGGCGGCCGAGACTGATCAGCCGCAGCTGACGGCGGGCCAGGGAGGCGGTCCGGTCGAGCCCCGCGGGCCCGGCCTCCAGGAACGCGGACGCCGTCATGACCATGTGGTCCACATAGACGCCGGCGAGCATCCGCAGATCCGCGGCGCTCCAGCCCTCCGATTCGGGTTCGTCGGCGAAGGCCGCCGCGACCTCGTCGCCGAACTGCCGCAACTGCTCGGCGATCGCCTCGCGTACCGACTGCACTCCGCCGTGCCGCTCCCGCGCGATGAAGCGGACATGAGCGGGGGAGGTGCGGACGAGATCCATGATCAGGGACACCGTCCGGTCGATGCGGGCATCGTCCGCCTCTTCCGTGAGCGCTTCGCCGATCGTGGCGTGCAGACTGCCGAGCGCCTCCTCGACCAGGGCGACACCGAGGTCCGCCGTGTCGCGGAAGTGGCGGTAGAAAGCCGTCGGCGCCACACCCACGGCCCGGGTCACCTCGCGCAGCCCGAGACTGCTCAGACTCTGCTCCTCGAGCAGCTGCAGCGCTGCGTCCAGGAGGGCCTGACGGGTTTTCTGCTTCTGGGCCTGGCGGATTCCGGCGGTGTGACTCATGGAACTGAGTAAACAACCGTTCTCCGGATAAGGGAAGTGTAGACTCGCCAGTCAGTGAACAGTCGTACCGACAAGTGTTCACCGAAATGTCGAAAGGATGACGATGATCGCCCTCGTCGCAGCACTGCTCCTTCTGGGGATCCTGCTGGGCGCCGTGGCCCAACTCCCCCTTTCCGCCACCTTCGTGGCCTGCGCCGTCATCGGCGTCTGGCTTCTCGTCTTCGCCGTGCGCGAGCGTCGCGCCCGTCAGCACTGACCCGGAAGGAGCCGAACCGGCCATGCAGCTCTCCGCCGTCAAGCACAGCGACCGCACCAAGCACACCGATCGCACCCCGCGCGGCCGCAGCGCCGCCCGGGGGACCGCCGAGCGGGAACGCACCATCGCCCGGAGCGCCGATGCTCCGAACGCCGGCACCCCCAACTCCGCCGTGCCGAACCCGGACACGCCGGACTCCGGTACCCCGAGCACCCCGGACTCCGCCGCGCACACCCGTCCGACAGGCCGCCGCGACGCGGACGGCATGGCTGTCGCCGCCTTCGTGCTCGGACTCGTCGGCCTGCTCGTGATGAACATCGTGCTCGGCCCGATCGCCGTCGTACTCGCCTCCCTCGCCCTGTGGCGGGGCACCGCACGCCGTGGCCGCGCCCTCCTCGGACTCGCGCTCGGCGTCGCCGACCTGGTCGTCCTCGGCGTGCTCGTGGCCATGAACGGCACCGTGGTCTGGGGCTTCGGCGGCTGACCGCCCCGCGACTCCCGGCGCGCCGCGAGGGGTTCCCCGCCGCGCCGCACCCACCGCCTCCCGCAGCGCTGCGGGAGGCGGTCGGCGTTGTGCGGGGGCTACTTGCTCTGCAGCGACCCCAGCGGATGAGGGGCCTCCTCCAGCGCGGCCTGTGCCGCCTTCCAGCCGGTGTCGGCGGGGTCGAGCGCGCTGCGCAGATACGCCCAGGTCAACTGCTGGACCAGAGCGACGCGTTCGGGGCTCTCGTCCGTCGTCTCCGCGACCTCGTACCCCGGGATGCCGCCGAGCGAGTGCTCCGCCCCGAACAGCGTGAGCAGGCTCTTGCTTCCCGGGCTGAGGTGGTAGGGGTCGGTGAACCAGTCCGGCCCGCGGGTCGTGAGCGCGGACTGGTCCCGGTCGCCGGCGACGATCAGAGCCGGCGTGGTCATGTCGTCGAAGGACGGGTTCATGAAGGGCAGGTTCTCGACGGCGAACGGGGTCAGGTCGTCGCCGCCCCGGCCGGGCGGGGTCAGCAGCACGCCCGCCTTCACGCGCGGGTCGGACAGGTCCTCCCCGGGAGCGCCGTCGGGGTCGAGGACCCGCGCGCCCAGCAGTGTGCTCGCGGTCTGGGCGCCCCAGGAGTGACCGGCCACGGCGGTACGGCCGCGGTCGAGGCGTCCGCCGAGGCCCGGCACGGCGGCCTCCAGGACATCGAGCCCGTCGAGAACGCGCACCAGGTCCTCGACGCGTATGCGCCAGATCCGCGGCGTACGGGGGTCGTCGGCGGGCAGGCCGAGCGTTCTCGAGTCGAGATGGGTGGGCTGGACGACCACGAAGCCGCGGGCGGCCCAGAAGTCGGCGAGCGGTGCGTAGCCGTCCATCGACCAGCCGAAACCGTGCGAGAGGACGACGACGGGCAGGTCGCCGCCGGTCGCGGGCGCGGAGACGCGGACCTGGAGATCCTCGCCGCGGCCGGGGGCGGGCAGGACCACGGGCTTCGCGGACACGATCGTCGTGGGGGCGGGCGCGATCCGCAGCGCGGTCGGGTTGTTCGATGCGGGCGTGGTTTCGGGCATGGATGCGGGCGTGGATTCGGGCATGGAGGTGCTTCCGTTCGGTTGCCGTGCGCGGTGGAGGGGTGTGACGGGCCCGGCGGCCGCGGTGCCGGGCAGGAGGCAGGGCGGCGCCGTGCGGCGTGGCCGTCCGGCCCCGGTTCTGACATCATGAGAAAAACGGAACCCTGCTCCGCAAACGATACGGAGCGTTGTTCCGCTTTGCAAGGTGCGCAGGAGACTCGCAGGAGAGTCGCGGAGGACAGGGGAGGAGTGCCGCGGTGAACGAAGGCGGCCCCAGCGCGGGAAGCTCGGCCGGATCCCGGCGCAAGGACGCACGGCGCAACCAGCAGACCCTGCTGGAGGCGGCCGCGACGGTCTTCGTCAGATCCGGCGTGGAGGCGCCGGTGCGCGACATCGCGGCCGAGGCGGGCGTCGGGATGGGCACGATCTACCGCCACTTCCCGACGCGGGCGGATCTCATCATCGCCGTCTACCGGCACCAGGTGGACGCCTGCGCCGAAGCCGGCCCCGCCCTGCTGGCGGCCGGCGCAACTCCGCACGCCGCCCTGGGGCGATGGATCGACCTCTTCGTCGACTTCCTGGTCACCAAGCACGGACTCGCCGCCGTGCTCCAGGCGGACAGCGCCGGTTTCGAGGCGCTGCACAGCTCCTTCCTCGACCGCCTCGTGCCCGTGTGCGGCGAGCTGCTCGACGCCGCCGCCGCATCCGGCGAGATCCGGTCCGACGTGGAGCCCTACGAGCTCATGCGCGGAGTCGGGAATCTCTGCATCGGTTCCGGCAGCGACGCACGCTACGACGCACGCCGACTGGTCGGCCTCCTCATCGCGGGACTGCGCCAACCGCGTTGACCGCGGCGCCCGCTCGCCCTGCCCCCGTGGCCGGGCGTGGCGGGCCCCGCGCGCCCGTGCCCCCCTGCGCCGCGTCCGCGCCCCCGCCACGCCTCGTAGAATCGGGGCCACCATGGCTTACCTGGACCACGCTGCGACCACTCCGATGCTGCCGGAGGCCGTCGAGGCGATGACCGCGCAGCTCACCGTCACCGGCAACGCCTCTGCACTGCATGCCGCCGGGCGCCGGGCCCGCCGCGCCGTCGAGGAGGCCCGCGAGACCCTCGCCGAGGCTCTCGGCGCGCGCCCGAGCGAGGTGGTGTTCACCGCCGGCGGCACCGAGGCGGACAACCTCGCCGTCAAGGGCCTGTACTGGCAGCGGCGGGACGCGGAGCCCGCCCGTACCCGGATCCTCACCAGCCCCGTGGAGCACCACGCCGTGCTCGACGCCGTCCACTGGCTCGGCGAGCACGAGGGCGCGACCGTGGAGTATCTGCCGGTCGACGCGTACGGGCGGGTGCACCCCGAAGCCCTGCGCGAGGCCATCGAGCGGAACCCCGACGACGTGGCCCTCGCCACCGTCATGTGGGCGAACAACGAGATCGGCACCGTCATGGAGGTGGCGGAACTGTCCGCGGTGGCACGGGAATTCGGGGTTCCGCTGCACTCCGACGCGGTCCAGGCCTTCGGCCAGCTCGACGTCGGGTTCGCCGACTCCGGGCTCGCCGCGATGACCGTCTCCGGCCACAAGATCGGCGGCCCCTACGGCATCGGGGCGCTGCTCCTCGGCCGGGAGTACACCCCGGTCCCCGTCCTGCACGGCGGCGGCCAGGAGCGGCATGTGCGCTCCGGCACCCTCGACACCCCCGCGATCGCAGCCTTCGCGGTCGCGGGCCGGCTCGCCGCCGAGCGCCGCGAGGAGTTCGCCCGCGAGATCGGCGCCCTGCGCGACGAACTGGTCGACGCCGTCCGTACGGCGGTGCCCGACGCGGTCCTCGGCGGCGACCCGGCCGACCGGCTCCCCGCCAACGCGCACTTCAGCTTCCCCGGCTGCGAGGGGGACTCACTGCTCCTGCTGCTCGACGCCCAGGGCATCGAGTGCTCCACCGGGTCGGCATGCACGGCCGGTGTCGCCCAGCCCAGCCATGTCCTGCTGGCGACGGGCTCGGACCCCGACCTCGCGCGCGGCACGCTCCGCTTCAGTCTCGGCCACACCTCCACCAGGGCGGATGTGAAGGCGGTGGCGGAGGCGATCGGACCGGTGGTGCAGCGGGCGCGCACCGCGGGCCTCAGCTGAGGGCTGTCCCCGGGGCCGGGTGGCGTCCCTGGGCCCGTCGCCCCGGACCGGGCGGCACCCCTGGGCCCGTCGCCCCGGACCGGGCTCAGGCCTTCTTCTCCGCCACCTGCCGGGCCGACGGCATCTGGCCGCGCACCAGTTTCAGATAGCGGTTCCAGTTCCAGTACGGTCCCGGGTCCGTGTGGTCCGTCCCCGGCACCTCCACATGGCCGATGATGTGCTCGCGGTCCACCGGTATCCCGTACCGCACGCAGATCCCCGCCGTGAGCTTCGCCGAGGACAGATACATGGCGTCGGTGAAGTCCCGGCGCCGGTCGACGAAGCCCTCGTGCTCGATGCCGATGCTTCGTTCGTTCATCTCGCGGTTCCCCGCGTGGAAAGCGACGTCGAGCTCGCGGATCATCTGGGCGACGCGGCCGTCCTTGCCCACCACGTAATGCGTGGCCGCGCCGTGCCCCGGGTTCTTGAAGACCTTCAGCGCGGTCGGATAGCTGCCCTGCACGACATGGATGACCACCCGGTCGATGCCGTAGTCGTCGGGCCGGTCCGCGCGGCGCCAGTTCGCCCGGGCCGCTGCCGTCCAGACCGCGCCGACGTGGTCCAGCTCACCCTCCACCCGCTTCTTCTCCACGCCGGGCACCCGCCACCAGACCCGTCGCAGCTCGTCGTGGGCCAGCGCACCCGCCCCCACCACGGCGGCCGTGCCGCCGATCAGCGCGGCACGCCTGCTGATCCGCCGCTGTCCGCCGCGCTTCTCATCGCTTCCCATGCGCTGTTCAACGCATACTCGCGAGCCTCTGGTTCCCCGGGCCCCTTACCCTGGTATCGCTATGACTCAGACTTCCCAGCGTCCCCTCCGTGTGCTCGCCGCCATGTCGGGCGGCGTGGACTCCGCCGTCGCCGCCGCACGTGCCGCCGAGGCCGGCCACGACGTGACCGGTGTCCATCTGGCGCTCTCCGCGAATCCGCAGTCCTTCCGCACGGGTGCGCGCGGCTGCTGCACCATCGAGGACTCCCGCGACGCCCGCCGCGCGGCCGACGTCATCGGCATCCCCTTCTACGTCTGGGATCTTGCCGAGCGCTTCCGCGAGGACGTCGTCGAGGACTTCATCGCGGAGTACGAGGCGGGCCGCACGCCCAACCCCTGTCTTCGCTGCAACGAGAAGATCAAGTTCGCGGCGCTGCTCGACAAGGCGATCGCGCTGGGCTTCGACGCCGTCTGCACCGGCCACTACGCCACCGTCATCGAGCGTGAGGACGGCAGCCGCGAGCTGCACCGTGCCAGTGACATGGCCAAGGACCAGTCGTACGTCCTCGGTGTGCTCGACGAGCGCCAGCTCGCGCACGCGATGTTCCCGCTCGGTGACACCCTCACCACCAAGGACGAGATCCGGGCCGAGGCCGAGGAGCGGGGGCTGGCGGTCGCGAAGAAGCCGGACAGCCACGACATCTGCTTCATCGCCGACGGCGACACCCAGGGCTTCCTGGCGAACCGCCTCGGCACGGCGGAGGGCGACATCGTCGACGAGGGCGGTGCGAAGCTGGGCACCCACGACGGGGCGTTCGGCTTCACGATCGGCCAGCGCAAGGGCCTGCGGATCGGGCACCCGGCGGCGGACGGCAAGCCGCGCTACGTCCTCGACATCTCCCCGGTGAACAACACGGTCACGGTCGGCCCGGTGGAGGCGCTGGACGTCACCGCCCTGACCGCGATCAAGCCCCGCTGGTGCGGGGCTGCGCCGACGGGCCCGGGGACGTACACCGCACAGCTGCGGGCCCACGGCGGCGAGACCGAGGTGAGCGCGGAACTGGTCGACGGCGAGCTGCGGGTGACCTTCACCGAGCCGGTGCGGGGAGTGGCTCCGGGCCAGGCGGTCGTGCTGTACGACGGCACGCGGGTGGTCGGCTCGGCGACGATCGCCTCCACGCGGCGCGTGACGGCATCGGTCGCCTGACGTCCCGTGTCCGAGGCCGCCTCTAGGTCCGGTCGGGGCGATCTTCGAGGATCGGCCTGTGGCGTCGGATGCGGTGCATCGCACGGCGGTGGGGGCACCCCCGGCCGGAGGCTGGGGGAGATCGTCCTCGTACTGGGCGTACTCGGGCGACTGGGACAACACAGCGTGGGTGCACCTCCCGTGCCCGAAGGGCTACGGGGGAGTGCCGTAGCTGTCGTCACAGGCCCGACAAGATCGCCGGACTGGCCTAGGCGGAGAAGAACTCCAGCAGCAGCGGCGCCAGCACATGCGGGGCCACCTCGTGCGTCTGGCCCGTCAGGGTTCGGTGCCGACCGCGCGGGAGGGCCTGGGCGGCCAGGCGTGCGGCCTCCCGCATGAAGGGCGGGCTCATCCCCCCGTCCACGACCATCACCCGGGTCCCGATGCCGCTCAGCATCGCGGTCGGCACCCCGCCGCCCGCCATGACCTCGTGGTCGTACACGAGCGTGGGGGCGACCGCCTCCATGTCCGCCCACATCGGCGTCCCGCGCATCGCGTCCAGGCCCTCGGGCGGCACCCCCATCTCGCCCAGGAAGACCGCCAGCGCCTCCCCGCGCCGGTCCTCGGCGAGGAGTGCCCGCATCCGGTGTTCGTAGGTCGGTGGCGGGGCTCCCGGCGCCTCGTCCGGGTCGTACGGAGGCTCGTAGGCGGACAGCTGTGTGATCGGAAGTCCCGCTGCCGCCGCCCGCAGCGCCAGTGCCGCACCCGACGACGTCCCGTGCACGGACGCGGCTCCGCCCGCCTCGCCGATCACCGCGGCCAGGTCCTCGATCTCCCGCTCCACGGCGTACGGAGCGGTGTCACCGCTCGCGCCACGGCCGCGCCGGTCGTACGTGAACACGCTGAACCGCGACGCGAGCAGCCCCGCGAGCGGTGCCTCCACCGCGGACGTGCACAGCGCCCCGCTGACCAGAACCACCGGCGGGCCGTCGCCCCGCTGCTCGTACGCGATGAGGGTGCCGTCCTCCGACTCCGCCTTGCTGAGCGTCCTGCTCATGTTGTCCATGAGAAGGCTGACCGGGGCCCGCTCGGGAACTCATCGGTCGCGCGCGAGATTCTTTTCCGCTCACCCGGCGCGGGCGGCGGTCAGTCCTCGACGACCTCGGTGTCGTAGAAGCAGAAGTGGCCCTTGATCTCGGCGACTTGGGTCTTCGGCTCCGGATACGACCAGACCAGGTCCGGTGCGTCCGGCAGCGACCAGTAGTCGGCGTCGCCCTTGAAGGGACAGTGGGTGTGGGTGCCGGAGGCGGTGAGCAGATCACTGCGCACGTCCCCGGGCGGAAGGTAGTAGCGGTCGGGACAGCCTGTCTCGCGCAGGATCAGGGGCCTGCGGCTCTCCGCGAGCAGCACCCCGCCATGGCGGGCGATGACATGGACCGAGCCCTGCTCGACCGTGATGCGATGTCCGGTGTGTGCCTTCGTCATGACACGTACAGCACCGGCGGCGGCCGGCTTCTTCCCGCCCGGCCCCTCTCCGGGGGTCCGACGCCGGGTGACCCGGTCGTACGGTGGCGTCATGAACATCTGCGTCTTCCTCTCCGCCGCCGACCTCGACGACCGATACACCCGCCCGGCCCGCGAGTTCGCCGAGCTCCTCGGCAAGGGCGGGCACACGCTCGTGTGGGGCGGCTCGGAGAGCGGGCTGATGAAGGTCGTCGCCGACGGGGTGCAGGCGGCGGGCGGACGCCTCGTGGGCGTCTCCGTCGACTTCCTCCACACACTCGCCCGCGCCGACGCCGACGAGATGGTGATCGCCAAGGACCTGTCCGAGCGGAAGGCGCTGCTGCTCTCCCGCTCCGACGCCGTCGTGATCATGGTCGGCGGCACGGGCACCCTGGACGAGGCGACCGAGATCCTGGAGCTGAAGAAGCACGGCAAGCACACCAAGCCGGTCGTCCTGCTGAACACCGCCGGGTTCTACGACGGCCTCAAGCAGCAGTTCCGGCGCATGGACGAGGAGGGCTTCCTGCCCCTGCCCCTGACCGACCTGGTGTTCTTCGCCGAGGACGGTGTCGCGGCCCTCGCCTACCTGGAGGAGGCCGCCGGGGTGCAGTAGCCGGTCGCGGCAGTGCGAGCATGGGCGGTATGCCAACACATCTGATCACCGGGGCGGGCTCCGGCATCGGCGCGGCGGTCGCCCGCCGGCTCCACGAGCGCGGCGACACACTCGTCCTGCTGGCCCGCGACGCCGGCCGCGCGAAGGAACTCGCCGCCCGGTACGAGGGCGCCCGTACGCTCGTCGCCGACCTGGCCGACCCGGACCGCATCTCCAAGTCGTTCGGCATGCAGCCCATGCCGGACCGGCTCGACTCGCTCCTGCACATCGCGGGCATCGTCGACCTCGGCCCGGTGGCCGAGCTGCGGCCGACGACCTGGCACCAGCAGCTCAACGCCAACCTGATCTCGCCCGCCGAGCTGACCCGGCTGATGCTTCCGCAACTGCGCGCCTCCCGGGGCCAGGTGCTGTTCGTCAACTCGGGCGCCGGCCTCAACGCGCACGCCGACTGGTCCGCGTACGCGGCCTCCAAGCACGGACTGAAGGCGCTCGCCGACTCGCTGCGCCACGAGGAGAGCGGCAACGGCGTACGGGTCACCTCGGTCTACCCCGGCCGCACGGCAAGCCCCATGCAGGCCAAGGTGCACTCGCAGGAGGGCAAGGAGTACGACGCCGCGCGCTGGATCGACCCCGAGTCCGTCGCGACGGTCATCCTGACCGCACTGGACCTGCCGCGCGACGCGGAGATCAACGACGTGACCGTGCGGCCGGGCCGGTGAGCGACGTGCTGTTCGGACCCGCGACCGGAGTGGGCTCCATGCCCGGCACGGACGCACGCGAGGCCGCGAAGACGGTCGCCGGGTCCGTCGAGGAGTTCCCGTATCTGCCCGAGCTGCCCGCCCGCGGGCCGGGCGCCGACATGATCGGGCGGACCATCGGGCTGCTGGTCGAGATGTACGCGCATGTCGAGCCCAGCGGATGGCGCATCAGTGACCGTCCGGGCCGCGACACCCGGCGTGCCCGCTCCTGGCTCGGCGAAGACCTCGACGCGCTGGAGGAGTTCACCCAGGGATACGAGGGGCCGCTGAAGATCCAGGCGGTCGGGCCGTGGACGCTCGCCGCCGCCCTGGAGCTGCGCAACGGCGAGGCGGCCCTGTCCGACGCCGGTGCCTGCCGGGACCTCGCCGCGTCGCTGGCGGAAGGACTGCGTACGCATCTGGCGGATGTACGCCGCCGGGTGCCGGGCGCCTCCGTGACGCTCCAGCTCGACGAGCCCTCGCTGATCGCGGTGCTGCGCGGGCAGGTCGCCTCGGCCAGCGGCTACCGCACGCACCGAGCGGTGGACCGGCAGGTCGTGGAGTCCGCGCTGCGGGACGTCATGGGCGTGAGCGAAGGCCCCGTGACCGTCCACTCCTGCGCGCCGGACGTGCCGTTCGCCCTGCTGCGCCGGGCCGGCGCCGCGGGCATCTCGTTCGACTTCGGTCTGCTCACCGAGCGTGACGACGACGAGATCGGTGAGGCGGTCGAGGGCGGCACGAAGCTGTTCGCGGGAGTCGTGCCGTCCACTGACACGGCATTGTCCGACCCTGCGGGTAGCGTCATGGGTGTCAGGACGCTGTGGCGCAGGCTGGGGCTGAATCCGGGGACTCTCGCCGAGTCCGTCGTGATCACTCCCACCTGTGGACTGGCGGGTGCCTCACCGGCGTACGCGCGGGCGGCGCTCGCCCACGGCGTCCGGGCCGCGAGATCGCTCGCAGACAACCCTGAGTAAGGGTGCCGGGGAATCGGGAGGACGAAACGGTGGCTGGCGAACAGCAGACGGGACTGCCCGCAGAGGCACGGGAGCAGCATGCCCTCATCGCCGAGCAGGTCGAGGAGCACCGCTTCCGTTACTACGTGAAGGATCAGCCGGTCGTCAGCGACGGCGAGTTCGACAGGCTGATGCGCTCGCTGGAGGAGCTCGAGGAGCAGTACCCGGAGCTGCGCACACCCGAGTCCCCGACACAGAAGGTCTCCGGGCAGTACGAGACCGACCTGGCGAAGGTCGAGCACCGCGAGCGCATGCTCTCCCTGGACAACGCCTTCGACGAGGGCGAACTGTCCGCGTGGGCCGAGCGCGTCGCCCGTGACGTCGGCACCTCGGACTTCCACTTCCTGTGCGAGCTCAAGGTCGACGGCCTCGCCGTGAACCTCACGTACGAGAAGGGCAGGCTGACCCGGGCGGCCACGCGCGGCGACGGCCGGGTCGGCGAGGACATCACGCCCAACGTCCGCACGATCGCCGACATCCCCAACCGGCTGCGGGGCGACCGCATCCCGGACCTGGTGGAGATCCGCGGCGAGGTCTTCTTCCCGATGGCCAAGTTCCAGGAGCTCAACGCCCGGCGCGTGGAGGCCGGCGAGCAGCCGTACGCCAACCCGCGCAACTCCGCGTCGGGCTCGCTGCGGCAGAAGGATCCCAAGGTCACCGCGACCCTCCCGCTGCACATGGTGGTGCACGGCATCGGCGCCCGGCAGGGCTTCGACATCGACCGCCTCTCCCAGGGGTACGACCTGCTGCGCGAGTGGGGCCTGCCCACCGCACGGCACAACAAGGTCGTGGATTCCCTGGAGGGCGTGCGGGAGTTCATCGCCCACTTCGGCGAGAACCGCCACTCGATGGAGCACGAGATCGACGGGGTGGTCGTCAAGCTCGACGAGATCCCGCTCCAGGGCCGCCTCGGCTCCACCGCGCGGGCGCCGCGCTGGGCCATCGCCTGGAAGTACGCCCCGGAGGAGGTCAACACCAAGTTGGTCAACATCCGGGTCGGCGTGGGCCGTACGGGACGCGTCACGCCGTATGCCCAGGTGGAGCCGGTCACCGTGGCGGGCTCCGAGGTCGAGTTCGCCACCCTGCACAACCAGGACGTGGTCAAGTCCAAGGGCGTGCTCATCGGGGACACCGTGGTGCTGCGCAAGGCCGGTGACGTCATCCCCGAGATCCTCGGTCCGGTCGTGGACCTCAGGGACGGCAGCGAGCGGGAGTTCGTGATGCCGGCCGAGTGCCCCGAGTGCGGGACGGCCCTGCGGCCCTCGAAGGAGGGCGATGTCGATCTGCGCTGCCCCAATGCCCGTTCCTGCCCGGCCCAGTTGCGCGAGCGCCTCTTCTATCTCGCGGGCCGCAAGTCCCTGGACATCGAGCACTTCGGCTATGTGGCCGCCGCCGCGCTGACCAGACCGCTGGAGCCGGCGGAGCCGCCGCTGCGGGACGAGGGCGACCTCTTCGACCTGACCATCGAGCAGTTGCTGCCCATCAAGGCCTATGTTCTCGACCAGGACAGCGGACTGCCCAAGCGCGACCCGAAGACCGGCGAGGAGAAGATCGTGACGGTCTTCGCCAACCAGCAGGGCGAGGCGAAGAAGAACGCCGTGGCGATGCTGGAGAACATCGCCGCCGCCAAGGAGCGCCCGCTCGCCCGGGTCCTCACCGGCCTGTCCATCCGGCATGTGGGGCCGGTCGCCGCGGAGGCGCTGGCCCGTGAATTCCGGTCCATCGAGCGGATCCGCCAGGCGACCGAGGAGGAACTGGCCGCCACCGACGGCGTCGGCGGCATCATCGCCGCCTCCCTCAAGCAGTGGTTCGCGGAGCCGTGGCACGAGGAGATCCTGCGCAAGTGGGCCGCGGCCGGCGTCCGGACGGAGGAAGAGGGAGCGGGGGAGGACCAGGGCCCCCGCCCGCTCGAAGGACTCACGGTCGTCGTCACCGGGACACTGGAGAACTACACGCGGGATGGCGCAAAAGAGGCCCTCCAGGGCCTCGGGGCGAAAGTGGCCGGTTCTGTTTCGAAGAAAACGGCGTTCGTGGTGGTCGGGGACAACCCCGGCTCCAAGTACGACAAGGCGATGCAGTTGAAGGTGCCCGTCCTGGACGAACAGGGGCTGGTGATTCTGCTCGAACAGGGGCCGGATGCGGCTCGTGAGGCCGCTGTGCCCCCAGAGGCGTGACGGAGGGGGCGTGCGCGGGTCTTGGAGGGGGCTCGTTCGAGGAGCCGAAGGGGGCGCGCGGGGCGGGAATGAGACGCCCCGTGAGGGGTTCCGACGACCGGTACAGGTCACCCGTTCAGCGCATAGCAGATGGATAAGGGTGGCCGGGTCGCATTCGGGCAAGACCTGTAGAGCGCTGCCCGTCGAAGCCAACTGCGGCCTACTGTTGAGACGTGCGCCTGTCGTGCACGGCTGCGTGGTGGGATGTCAGTCGTGGTGGCATGACAACGGGAGCCATCGCGAGGCATCGGCACCGCCGGCTGTGAGAGGGACGGGAATGAAACCGACCGAGAGCGCCGCCCCGGTCTCACGGCCGCGGGGATTCGCGGCCCTGGCCGGCATGACGCCGGGACTGCCCGTCACCGTCGTCACCGGCGCCGCGTTGGTGCTCGTCGCCGGCGTCCTCGACACCGTCCGCGAAGGCCGTGCTCTGTTCCCGGGCTCCACGGCCGGCTGGTCGCTCGCCGTCCTCACCGGAATCATCGTGGGCCACCTCGTCGCCCTCGGCCGCGACCGCTGGTGGGGCGGCACCGGCTCCGGCTCCGCCCTGACCCTCGCCGTCCTGCTGCTGTTCGGCTGGGTTCCGGCCGGACTGGTCAGCCTGGCCGTCGTCGCCCTCGTCGGCGCGGCCCGCACCCACCGCCGGCGGCAAGGTCTGCTGCACGGCTCCGTCGACATCCTCGGCATCGGTGCCGCGGCTCTCGTGCTCGCCCTCTTCGGGGTGACTCCGAGCGTCGAGCAGCCCTGGGAACCACTCGACTGGGGTATCGCTGCCCTGCCCGAAGTGATGCTGGCGGCCACCGTCTATCTCACCGTCACCCGCGTCCTGTTGTGGTACGTGCTCTCGCCCCAGGGCAGCGGGCTGCCCACCATCGCCCGTACGGCCCTGATGCGGCAGGGCCTTGTCGCGGTCGCCCTGCTCGGCATCGCCCCGCTGATCTGCGTCGTCGCCGTCGCCATGCCGCTGATGCTGCCGCTGTTCGCGGTGCCGCTGATCGCGCTGGACTCCACCCTGTGGATCGCCCGGGCCCGGGCGGAGGAGCAGTTGCGCGACCCGCTCACCGGGCTGCCCAACCGGCAGTGGCTGCTGGAGCGGACCTGGGCCGCCCTGGAGGACGCGGAGGGCAGCGGCGCGCGGTCCGCGCTCGTCCTCATCGACCTCGACCGGTTCCGTTCCGTCAACGACACCCTCGGCCATCTCGCCGGCGACCGGCTGCTGCTGCAGATAGCCGAGCGGCTGCGGCTCGCTCTGCCGCGCGGCGCCGAGGCGGCCAGGCTCGGCGGCGACGAGTTCGCCGTGCTGCTGCCGGTCGCCGACTCCACCACCAGTGCCCAGCGCGTCGCCCGCCTCCTGGTCGCCGAACTGTCCTCACCGCTCGACCTGGACGGGCTCACCCTCGTCCTGGAGGCGAGCGCCGGGGTCGCCGTCTTCCCCGACCACGCGCTGGACGCCGAAGGACTGCTGCGCCGCGCGGACGTCGCCATGTACCAGGCCAAGCGGGACCGTACGGGCGTCGAGGTCTACGAATCCAAGCGCGACAGCAACACCCCCGACCGGCTCGGCCTGCTCGGCGATCTGCGCCGCGCGCTGGACGCCGGTGACGTGGAGCTGCACTACCAGCCCAAGGTCCGCTTCGACGGCCATGTGGCGGGCCTGGAGGCCCTGGTGCGCTGGGTGCACCCGGACCGCGGGCGGGTGCCGCCGGACGAGTTCATCGCCATCGCCGAGTCCTCCGGCCTGATGCCCCACCTCACGGAGTACGTGCTCGACACCGCCCTCGCGCAGGTCGCCAAGTGGCGCTCGCAGGGACTGTTCGTCCCGGTCGCCGTCAATGTCTCGCCGCGTGATGTCCACACCCCCGGCTTCGCCGGATCCGTCGCCGCCCGCCTCGCCCGGCACGGCGTCCCGCCGGGAGCCCTCCAGCTGGAGATCACCGAGCACGTGCTGCTGGAGGACCCGCAGCGCGCCGCCGACACCCTCGCCGGGCTCACCGACCACGGCGTGAAGATGTCTCTGGACGACTTCGGCACCGGCTACTCCTCGCTCGTCCATCTGCGCAGGCTCCCCGTCAGCGAACTGAAGATCGACCGCTCCTTCGTGGCCAGGCTCGCCGTGGACAACGAGGACGCGGAGATCGTCCGCTGCACCGTCGACCTCGCCCACTCGCTGGGCCTGCTGGTCGTCGCCGAGGGCGTCGAGGACGACGAGACCTGGGAGCGGCTGCGCGATCTGGGCTGCGACGCCGTGCAGGGATGGCTGGTCGCCGCCGCCATGCCGCCCCAGGAGACGACGGCCTGGCTGCGGGCCAGGGGTGAGCGCGGCTGGCACCGCCATGCGGAGGTCGAGTCCTCGGACGCCGACGAACCATCCGGCCAAGTGGTGCCCTGAAGGGCCGTACACCGGCCTCGACGGGCGCTCAGCCGCCCCCCGGCCCTGATCTGTCCGACGGCACCGGGAGGGCCTGCCGTACCGCTGTGGCCGCTCCTCGCCGGTACCGTGCGACGGCCATGAGCCGTGCCCGGAGCCGGACACCCTCCGGAGGGTGGTGCCCGCCCCCGCCTCGCCTCGCCTCGCCGCCTCGCCGCGCCACCTCCCCCGCGCCGCCCCCGCCTCGGCCCCCGCGCCCGCAGACGCGTCCCCGGCAGCTGTCAGGATGGGCCGCCCGGAGCCCGTGGAGCGGCCCGGACGCGAAACCGAATCGTGGGCAGCGCCCCGGGCCCCATAGGATTGGGCCAAACCACACACACTCACCCCTGAGGATCGCTGCATGCCTGGCATTACGCGCGAGGAGGTCGCCCACCTCGCCCGGCTGGCGCGTCTGGAGCTGAAGGGCGAAGAGCTCGATCACTTCGCCGGACAGCTCGACGACATCATCGGCGCGGTCGCCCGCGTCTCCGAGGTCGCCGACCAAGACGTACCCCCGACCTCCCACCCGCTGCCGCTGACCAATGTCATGCGCGCGGACGAGGTCCGTCCGTCGCTCACCCCCGAGCAGGCGCTCTCCGGCGCCCCGGCCCAGGAGCAGCAGCGTTTCAAGGTGCCGCAGATCCTGGGGGAGGACTGATCATCATGACGGACATCATCAAGCTCACCGCGGCCGAGATCGCCGGGAAGATCGCCGCCGGCGAACTGACCGCCGTGGAGGTCACCGAGGCCCACCTGGCCCGTATCGAAGCCGTCGACGAGAAGGTGCACGCCTTCCTGCACGTCGACCGCGAGGGCGCGCTCGCGCAGGCCCGTGCCGTCGACGCCAAGCGCGCCGCGGGCGAGAAGCTCGGCCCGCTGGCCGGTGTGCCGCTCGCGCTGAAGGACATCTTCACCACCGAGGGCATCCCGACCACCGTCGGCTCCAAGATCCTCGAAGGCTGGATCCCGCCGTACGACGCCACCCTTACGCGCAAGCTCAAGGAGGCCGACGTCGTCATCCTCGGCAAGACCAACATGGACGAGTTCGCCATGGGGTCCTCCACCGAGAACAGCGCGTACGGCCCGACGGGCAACCCGTGGGACCTGACCCGTATCCCGGGCGGTTCCGGCGGCGGCTCCAGCGCCGCGCTGGCCTCGCACCAGGCCCCGCTCGCCATCGGCACGGACACCGGCGGTTCCATCCGCCAGCCCGCGGCCGTCACCGGCACGGTCGGCGTCAAGCCCACCTACGGCGGCGTCTCCCGCTACGGCATGGTGGCGTTCTCCTCCTCCCTCGACCAGGGCGGCCCCTGTGCCCGCACGGTCCTGGACGCGGCTCTGCTGCACGAGGTCATCGCCGGCCACGACCCGCTGGACTCGACGTCCATCGACGCCCCGGTCCCGGCGGTCGTCGAGGCCGCGCGCAACGGCTCCGTCACCGGCATGCGCGTCGGTGTCGTCCAGCAGTTCCGCGGCGAGCACTACCAGGCCGGCGTCATGCAGCGCTTCGACGAGGCCGTCGCGGTGCTCAAGGAGCTGGGCGCCGAGATCATCGAGCTGGACTGCCCGTCCTTCGACCTCGGCCTGTCCGCGTACTACCTGATCGCGCCGTCCGAGTGCTCCTCGAACCTCGCCCGCTTCGACGCCATGCGCTACGGCCTGCGGGTCGGCGACGACGGCACGAAGTCCGCCGAGGAGGTCACCGCCCTCACGCGTGAGGCCGGCTTCGGCGACGAGGTCAAGCGCCGCATCATGCTCGGCACGTACGCGCTCAGCTCCGGCTACTACGACGCGTACTACGGCAGCGCCCAGAAGGTCCGCACGCTCATCAAGCAGGACTTCGACAGGTCGTTCGAGCAGGTCGACGTCATCGTTTCGCCGACGACCCCGACCACCGCCTTCCCGATCGGTGAGCGCGCCGACGACCCGATGGCGATGTACCTTGCCGACCTGTGCACCATCCCGACCAACCTGGCCGGCAACGCGGCGATGTCGCTGCCCGTCGGCCTGGCCCCGGAGGACAATCTCCCGGTCGGACTGCAGATCATCGCCCCCGCCATGAAGGACGACCGGCTGTACAAGGTCGGCGCCGCCGTCGAGGCCGCCTTCGTGGAAAAGTGGGGACACCCGCTGCTTGAGGAGGCTCCGTCGCTATGAGTGCCATGGCCAAGAAAGCCAAGAACTTCAAGAAGTCCAAGTCCGGTCTCTACGTGTCGCTCGGCACCACCGCGTTCGGTGCGCTCAGCGTCGCCAAGCAGGCCAGGCTCGCCCGCCAGGACAACGACACGCTCCGGCTCATCGATGCCGCCATCTCCGCCGCGGCCATCGTGACCGGCCTGGCGATCCTGTATCGCGAGCTGAAGCGGCTCGGCGACGACGACGTCCTGCTGGGCTGAGAGGGAATGTTTCACCGTGACCGTCACTGAACTGGTGTCGTACGAATCGGCCCTCGCCGAGTACGACCCCGTCATGGGCCTCGAGGTCCATGTCGAACTCGGCACCAAGACCAAGATGTTCTGCGGCTGTTCGACCGAGCTGGGCGCCGCGCCCAACTCGCAGACCTGCCCCACGTGCCTCGGTATGCCCGGCTCCCTCCCGGTCGTCAACGCGATCGGCGTCGAGTCGGCCATCAAGATCGGCCTCGCGCTCAACTGCGAGATCGCCGAATGGTGCCGTTTCGCCCGGAAGAACTACTTCTATCCGGACATGCCGAAGAACTTCCAGACCTCGCAGTACGACGAGCCGATCGCCTTCAACGGCTATCTGGACGTCCAGCTCGAGGACGGGGAGATCTTCCGCGTCGAGATCGAGCGCGCCCACATGGAGGAGGACACCGGCAAGTCGACGCACGTCGGCGGTGCCACCGGCCGTATCCACGGCGCGTCCCACTCCCTGCTGGACTACAACCGTGCCGGCATCCCGCTGATCGAGATCGTCACCAAGCCGATCGAGGGAGCCGGCGAGCGCGCGCCCGAGGTCGCCAAGGCGTACGTCGCCGAACTGCGCGAGCTCATCAAGGCGCTCGGTGTCTCCGAGGCCCGGATGGAGATGGGCCAGATGCGCTGCGACGTGAACCTGTCGCTGCGCCCGCACGGCCGGGAGAAGTTCGGCACGCGCTCGGAGACGAAGAACGTCAACTCCCTGCGTTCCGTCGAGCGCGCGGCCCGCTTCGAGATCCAGCGGCACGCCGCGGTGCTCGGCTCCGGCGGCACCATCGTCCAGGAGACCCGCCACTTCCACGAGGAGGACGGCTCCACGACGTCCGGCCGTGTGAAGGAGGAGGCCGAGGACTACCGGTACTTCCCGGAGCCCGACCTCGTCCCGATCGCTCCGCCGCGTGAGTGGGTCGAGGAGCTGCGGGGGTCCCTGCCCGAGCTGCCGCGGCTGCGCCGCAACCGGCTGCGCGAGGAGTGGGGTGTCTCCGAGCACGACATGCAGTCGATCCTCAACGCCGGTGCGCTCGATCTGATCGTCGCCACCGCCGACGCGGGCGCCCCGGCCGACCAGGCCCGTAAGTGGTGGATGGGCGAACTGGCCCGTAACGCCAACGAGTCCGGCCGTGCGCTGGACCAGCTGCCGATCACTCCGGAGCAGGTCGCGCGCGTCACCGCGCTCGTCGCTTCCGGCGATCTGAACGACAAGCTGGCCCGCCAGGTCATCGAGGGCGTTCTCGCGGGCGAGGGCGACCCGGACACCGTGGTCGAGAAGCGCGGCCTGAAGGTCGTCTCCGACGAGGGCGCGCTGGGCACGGCCGTCGACGAGGCGATCGCCGGCAACGCGGCCGTCGCGGACAAGATCCGCGGTGGCAAGGTGGCCGCGGTGGGCGCGCTGGTCGGCGCGGTCATGAAGGCCACCCGAGGCCAGGCGGACGCGGCTCGCGTCAAGGAGCTCATCCTGGAGAAGCTCGGCGTCACCGAGGGCTGATCGACACCCTCCTGCACCATCCCAGGCGGCCCGCACCGAACGGTGCGGGCCGCCTCGGCGTCTCCGTCGCCGGCACGGAGGCCCGCGGTCGGCAGCTGCCCCGGGTCAGTTGCGTATGCCCAGGCCCGGCAGCAGCAGCTCGCCGCGGTCCTTGCAGCTGGCGTCCCGGGCCCGCAGTTCGTTCGGCAGTTTCGTGCCCCGGGCTCTCAGCTCCGCCAGCGCCAGCCGCGCGGCCTCCGCCGCCTCGGGCCGCTCGGGCTGCGGGAACTCCGCCTGCCACCAGCCTCGGTCGCGGGAGTGCCAGCCGCGGGAGAACATCAGCCGGGCCCGCTCCGGGCTGTCCTCCCCGTCCCGGTCGTCGACCGAGACATGCAGCCCGTCCTGCAGCGAGTAGGAGATCTGGAGCTGGCGGCCGCGGTCGGCGCCGCTGGTCAGGGAGAACCCGGCCCAGTCGCCTCCGACCTGTACGGAGAGCTGCTCGATCCAGGCGGTCAGCAGCAGCCTCAGGGCGCTCTCGAAGTGTTCGAGGCTGGAGGCCATCCGCCCGCCGGGCCGCTCCACCGGACGCTCGCCGGGACCACTGCGATCCAGCTGCCAGACGTACGGCAGCAGGTCGAAGTCGTGCTGCTCGTCCGCCGACCAGGCGCCGCCCCACTCGAAGGTGCGGCGCTCCTCGCTCTCCAGGTATTCCGTGGGGTGGACCGACAGCTCGGCGTGGTGCCGGGTCGCCGAGAGGAGGACGGTCCTCGCGGCGTCCCGCCAGCGGACATTGGGCCCGTCGGCCGAACCGCCGTAGAGCGTGGGCTCACCGATCCGGGCGACGATCGTGTCGTACACCTCCCGGAACGTCTCCCGCCGCTCCCGCAGCGAGGCGCTCGGGTCGTAGGCGAGCACGGGCACGGGAACGCGGCCGATGTACCCCGCGGGCGCGTCGTGCAGCGCCAGCGCGAAGTCCGCGGCTTCGCAGGGGTTAAGGATCGGCTGATTGGTCCCCGTGGTCTCCATGCCGTCCATCGTGCCAGTCGCCGCAGACAACACCGGGGGTGCGCAGGCGGATTTACGGTTTCCGGACGGCGCGGATTCGCCCCCGGGACACCGGCCGGACGCGGGCGTACAGGTCACGGCCCTCTCCCGTCCGGCCGGGAAGCGCCGCACAGCCCACGCAGCGGGATCGGAGTCCCGCGGACCTGGCGAGAATTCGCGGTGCCGAGGGGACGGGCACGGCCCGTCGGCAGGGGGAGGGCCGGCACGGGACCGTTCACCACGGCGCCGTCCGTGGGTCTTCCCCAGGTCATCCGGCCCGATTACGGTCCCCGGCAGCACCGGAATCAGGAGGATCACGTGACCACTGACATGTCACGGCGGCGTCTGCTCGCCCTCGGCGGAGGCGCCATCGGCGCCGCGGCGGCCGGGTCGTTGCTGCCTCCGTCCCTGCAGGCGGCACTGGCCGCCGAGCCTCCTTCCGGCGGGATGCGGGCGATCAGGCATGTCGTCGTGCTGATGCAGGAGAACCGGTCCTTCGACCACTACTTCGGCGCGCTCCGCGGTGTCCGCGGCTTCGGCGACCGCAACGCTGTCGAGCTGCCCACCGGAGGGTCCGTCTTCGAGCAGCCGGGACCGAACGGCAGCGCCGTGCTGCCCTTCCCGGTACGCGAGGCCGCCGAGGCACAGCAGAAGGACCTCCAGTACATCGGCGCACTCGACCACTCCTGGAGCGGCGGCGCCAAGGCCTGGGGCGGCGGCTGGATGAACAACTGGGTCTCCGCCAAGTCGGCCGCCACGATGGCGTACTACGACCGGCGTGACATCCCGCTGCACTACGAACTCGCCGACACCTTCACCGTCTGCGACGCCTACCACTCCTCGATCCACACCTCCACCAGCCCCAACCGCAACCACCTGTGGAGCGGGAGGACCGGCTTCGAGGCGGACGGGACGCGTGCCGTCGACAACGACGCCTACGACGAGGGCACCCACCCCGGCTACGACTGGGGCACGTACGCCGAACGTCTGGAGCGGGCCGGGCGCAGCTGGAAGACGTACACCGAGTGGGAGAACTTCACCGACAACCAGCTGGAGTTCTTCACCACCTTCAAGGCCGTGGCCCGCAAGGCGCTCGCCCGGACCGGCGGCCACACCTTCATGGAGTCGTTCTACGCGGCCGTCCGCGAGACCGAGAACACCGACGACACCGCCGAACGCGAACGGCTGCTGGGCCTGCTGGAGGAAGGCGTCGCCGCGCTCTCCCGCACCGAGCGCCGGCTCTTCGAGCGCGGGCTGCGGCGCGTGCCGACCGGCACCCTCGCCGAGGAGTTCGCACGGGACGTTGCCGCGGGCACGCTGCCCGACGTGTCCTATCTCGTCCCCTCCGCGGTCGACTCCGAGCACCCGAGCGTCTCCTCGCCCATCCACAGCGCCACGATCGTCTACAAGATCCTGGACGCTCTCGGCAGGCATCCCGAGGTGTGGCGGCACACCGCCCTGCTCATCAACTACGACGAGAACGACGGCTTCTTCGACCATGTGCCGCCGCCCGTCGCTCCCCCCGAGATCACCGAGGAGCAGTGGCAGGGCAAGCCCACCGGCCTCGGCATCCGGGTGCCGATGCTCGTCGTCTCGCCGTGGTCCGTCGGCGGCTACGTCTGCTCCGAGGTCTTCGACCACACCTCCGTGATCCGCTTCCTGGAGGAATGGACGGGCGTACGGGAGCCCAACATCGGCGCCTGGCGTCGCACGGTCACCGGGGACCTCACCTCCGCGTTCGACTTCCGCCGGGGCAGGCCGCAGCCGGACGTCGAACAGCCCGGCGCCATTCCGGCGTTCAGCGGCCGCTGGCAGCCGAAGCCCCCGCAGGTCCAGCGGATGCCGGAGCAGGAGCCGGGCAGCCGGCCCGCGCGGCCGCTGCCGTACCAGCCCGATGCCCACGGCCGGGTCACCGGCGGCTCGTTCACGGTCGCGCTCAGCAACAGCGGCCGGTCGAGCGCGCACTTCGCGCTCTACCCGTACGCGGGTGAGTTCCCCGTCCCGCAGCACAAGGACGTCCGGGGCACGGCGCGCTGGACGGTCCCCCTCGCCGGGGACGCCTACCGCTTCACGATCACCGGACCCAACGGCTTCCGCCGTGAGTTCGCGGGCACCGCCGAAGGTTCCGCCGCGCTCACCACGCAGGTCGACCACCACGACCGGGATCTCCACCTCGTGCTGCGCAACGCGGGCAGCAGGCCGGTCACCTTCACCGTCCGGCCGCTGGCCTACGTCGACGAGGCCGACCTCGACGACTGGACCCGCTCCCTCACGGTCAAGCCCGGCCGCAGCCGCACCGTCGTCCACTCGGCGGCCGACGCGCACGGCTGGTACGACATCGAGGTGACGGCCGACCGCGAGCCCGCGTTCCGCCGCCGGTTGACGGGTCATGTCGAGAACGGCCGTGCCAGCGTGTCGGGGTGAGCGCACACGCCTGTGAGTAAGCCCACGAAAGGGGCAAAGGATCACGATCGGCTGTCAGAGTGTTGCCTTGTAGGTCATGAGTTCTTTGCGGGCTGTTCCCGGACAAAGATCCACGAACCATCCGGGGAGCAGTCCGTTGGCAGCCATTGCCCGTTGGTGCGTCGCGCACCGGCTCGTCGCCGTACTCCTCTGGCTGTTCACCCTCGGGGGCGCCGCCGCCGCCGCGGGGTTCGCGGGCTCCGCGTACTCCACCGACTACGACGTCCCCGGCACCGAGTCGGGCCGCGCCACGGCGCTGCTCGACGCCGGCTTCCCCGGCCGGGGCGGCGACTCCGACACCGTCGTCTGGCACACCGAGGACGGCAGCGTCCGGGCCGCCGAGGTCCGGCAGCGCATGTCCCGGATGCTCGGTGAGGTCGCCGGGCTCGACGGAGTCGCCGCCGTCACCGGCCCGTACGGCTCCGAGGGCGTGGGGCAGATCAGCGAGGACGGACGCACCGCCTTCGCCACCGTCGTCTTCACGCAGAAGGCCGACGGCATTCCGCTGCCGCAGATCGAAGCGGTCGTCAACGCCGCCGAAGCCGCCGAGACGGACACGGTCCAGGTCGCGCTCGGCGGCAGTGCGGTCGTCCGCACGGAATCGGCGTCGCCGGGGCATGCCGCCGAGGTCGTCGGGGTGGCCGTCGCGGCCGTCGTCCTGTTCCTCGCCTTCGGCTCCCTCGCGGCCAGTCTGCTGCCGATCGCCACCGCCCTGGTCTCCGTCGGCACGGCGTACGCGGGCATCGTCCTGCTCGGCCATGTGATGACCGTCGCCGACTTCGCGCCGATGCTCGGGCTGCTGATCGGGCTGGGCGTCGGTATCGACTACGCGCTGTTCATCGTCACCAGACACCGCACGGGCCTGCGCCGCGGGCTGCCGGTCGCGGAGGCAGCCCACAACGCCGTCGCCACCACCGGGCGAGCAGTGGTCTTCGCCGGCGCCACCGTCTGCATCGCCCTGCTCGGCATGCTCATCCTGCGGCTCGACTTCCTCAACGGCGTGGCGATCGCCGCATGCCTCACCGTCGTTCTGACGGTGGCCGCCTCGGTGACCCTGCTGCCCGCCCTGCTGTCCTTCATCGGCATGCGCGCGCTCGGCGCACGCGAACGGCGCCGACTGGCCAGGCGCGGCCCCCGGCGAGAACTGCCCTCCGGGTTCGCCGCCCGCTGGTCCGCGTTCGTGGAACGCCGGCCGAAGCTGCTGGGAGGCGTCGCGGCCGTCGTCATGCTGGTCCTCGCGGTTCCGACCCTCTCGCTCCACCTCGGCACCTCGGACCAGGGCAACAACGCCTCCACCGCGACCACCCGGCAGGCGTACGACCTGCTCGCCGACGGGTTCGGCGCAGGCGTCAACGGACCCCTCACCCTCGTCGCCCGCCTCGACAGCGCCGACGACCGGCTCGCGATGAACACCCTGGCGGGCACCCTGCGCGGCACGGAAGGCGTCGCGTCGGCCGGTCCCGTGACGTACAACGGCAGCGGCGACACGGCCCTGCTCCCCGTCGTACCGGAGTCCGCGCCCCAGTCGAAGGCCACCAGCGAACTCGTGGACCGGCTGCGCGACGACGTCCTGCCGGCCGCCACCGACGGCACGTCGCTCGCCGTGTACGTCGGCGGAGTCACCGCGAGCTACGACGACTTCGCCGACATCATCGTCGGCAAACTGCCCCTCTTCGTGGGCGTGGTCATCGCCCTCGGCTGTCTGCTTCTGCTGCTGGCGTTCCGCTCGGTCGGCATCCCCTTGAAGGCCGCCGTGATGAATGTGGCCGCCGTCGCCTCGTCCTTCGGCATCGTCGTCGCCGTCTTCCAGTGGGGCTGGGGCAGTGAGCTCCTGGGACTCGGCCGGGCGGGCCCCATCGAGCCCTTCCTGCCGGTCATCATGGTCTCGGTGCTCTTCGGACTCTCGATGGACTACCAGGTCTTCCTGGTCAGCCGGATGTACGAGGAGTGGCTGGAGACCGGCGACAACTGCCGGGCCGTGCGCGTCGGGCTCGCCGAGACCGGCCGGGTGATCAACTCCGCGGCCGTCATCATGATCTCCGTCTTCCTCGCCTTCGTCCTCAGCGGCGACCGGGTCATCGCGATGTTCGGCATCGCGCTCGCGGCGGCCGTCGCCCTGGACGCCTTCGTCCTGCGCACGCTGCTGGTGCCCGCCCTCATGCACCTGCTCGGCGGTGCCAACTGGTGGCTCCCCGGCTGGCTCGACCGCCGGCTGCCGAGGATCAGTATCGAAGCCCCCGACATCCGTTCGCATGCGAGGATCCCAGGGCAGCGCACGAGCGAGGACGGGCAGCTCGTGCCATGACGGGCAGCTCGTGCCATGACGGGCCGAAGGAGCTCCGATGTTCGCGATATCCCTGGGCGACGAGGCGGCGGAACTGCGCCCCCTGGAGCCGTGGCAGGCCGAGGAGTTCCTCGCCCACATGGACCGCGGGCGTGAGTTCATCGGTGAGTTCATCGCCCTCGCCGCCGCGGCCACGGACCTCGATTCGGCCCGGGCCTTCCTGCACTCCTACGCGGAGAAGCAGGCGGCGGACGGCGGACGGATCTACGGCATCTGGCTGGACGGGACGCTGGTCGGCGGTGTGCTCTTCCGGGTCTTCGACGCCGCCCTGGAGTACTGCGAGGTCGGCTGCTGGCTCGAACCGGCGGCCGTCGGCAAGGGGCTCGTCACCCGGGCGGTCCGGTTGCTGATCGACTGGGCCGTGGTCGAGCGGGGAATCCACCGCGTCGAGTGGATGGCGGCCTCCGGGAACACCGCGAGCGTCAATGTCGCCAAACGGCTCGGGATGACGCGGGAGGGCGTGCTGCGGGACGCGTTCCCCTACCGGGGAGTACGGCACGACATGGAGGTCTGGTCGGTCCTGGCGCCGGAGTGGCGGGAGCTGCGGAGCCGCTGACCGGCCGTGCCTTCCCGCCCGGCCGCGCTCGTTAAGGGGACTCTCAGACAAGCCGCCTAGCGTGCGCCCCATGAACCCCACCGAAACCGACAAGACCACCGACAAGACGACGCAGCCGGCGGCGGCCGGTACCGGCGCTGTCGACACGAAGGCCGAGGACACGGCCGTCGCGGCCCCCGGGACGTCGGGGAAGACCGCAGGTACGACCGCGGAGACCGTGGGGGACGAGCACGACACCGCGGTCTTGGACGACATCGACGACGAGCGGCCGGATGCGGACGACGACGGACCGACGCCGCGTGCGTCCTCCGGCCTCGTCGCGTCCGCCGGAGCCGTCTTCGCGGCGGGACTGGGCGTCGTCGGCCTCAGCGGCAGCTGGATCGGCCGGGTCGCCGCCGAGCGGCAGACCCTGATCGGCCAGATCAAGACGTCCCAGGGCGGCTCCCCGGCCGACCAGATCTCCGCGATCTACGGCGACGCCTGGCACACCACCGCCCTCAGCAACGGCGTCTTCGCGCTGCTCGCGCTGATCATCGGGCTCGTCGTCCTCACCCGGCCCCGGAAGTCCGGCTGGGTACCCGCCGTCGCCGTGGCCGGAGCCGCACTCGGCGCCCTCGGACTGATCGTGTCCATCGGCATGTACTTCGACATCATCCTGGCCCTGCCCAGCGCCGGGTCCTGAGCCCAGGGCAGCCACCCCGGGGCACCGGGCACCGGTAAATCCGGTGCCCCGAACCCCTGCCGGGTGTTCCCCTGTGCGGATGGACCATGAGGAAGCACTCCGGCTGTTCGACCGCAGGCTCCGTCGGCGCACCGGCGCCGACGGGCCACAGGCCCGGCTGCGGCGGGCCGGCGACGTGATCCGGGAGAGCGGCTCCGACGACGACTGGCACGGCGTCGTCTGGTCGGGTCTCGACGCCGCCACCGCCGACGCGGCCATCGCCGCACAGATCGCGTACTTCACCGCGCTCGGACGCGACTTCGAGTGGAAGCTGTACGCCTACGACCGGCCCGGCGACCTCGGTGCCCGGCTGCGGGCCGCGGGCTTCACGCCCGAGCCCGAGGAGACGCTGATGGTCGCCGAGACCGCCGCTCTTCCGGCCCCCACCACGCTCCCCGACGGCATCCGGCTCGTGGAGGTCACCGACCCCGCGGGTGTGGAGCTGATGGCCGAGGTGCACGAGCAGGCCTTCGGCACCAGTGCGGCGAAACTGCGCGACCAGCTCCTCGCACAGCTCTCGCGGACACCCGACACCGTCCTGATGACCCTGGCCATGGCCGGTGACGTGCCGGTCTGCGCGGCCCGGATGGAACTGCACCCCGGCACCGGGTTCGCGAGCCTGTGGGGCGGCGGCACCCTCGAGGCCTGGCGGGGCCGCGGCATCTACCGTGCGCTGGTCGCCCACCGCGCCCGCCTCGCCGCGGCGAAGGGCTACCGCTACCTCCAGGTCGATGCCTCGGACCAGAGCCGCCCCATTCTTGAGCGGCTCGGATTCGCCGTCCTCACCACCACGACGCCCTACCTCTACGAGCAGCGCGTCCACCCGTCGCGACCGGCCGTCTGAGGCCCCTCGCAGCGCGCCCTGAGGCGGTACGCGAGCGGGCCTTAGGCCTTACCCGACGGCCGTACGGCCCGTCTAAGGCCCCCGCCCCGGCGAAGATGCGGCACTCTCCCGATGTGAGCGACCCCCCTGGGGGACGAGATTGGTGGCACGGCGGAAAGCCGGCAGGACCACCGAAGAATCCGACCAGGGAGTACGAGATGTTCGAGTACGAGATCGCATCGATCCGCCGGGCCGAGCTCATCCGGGAGGCCGAGACCGAGCGCCTGGTGCGCCAGGTGCGACTGGCCCGCCGTGCCGCGAGGCGGTCGGCCAAGGACGGGGAGGGGCCGGTGAGCCGGCTCAGGGAACACTTCGTCCGGGCCGCCTGAACCGGCCGGGCCGTCCGACCGTGACCGTCGTACCGATCAGGGCCGAGGGCAGGGCCGCAGACAGGGATCCCGCCGCGTTGTCGGAGCCCTGTGCGATGCTCGGCACCGTGGAGACCATGTCCGTGAGTCCGGTGTTCGTGGGGCGTGCGGGGGAGTTGTCGGTGCTCACCGACGCGCTCGCCCGCGCGGCCGGCGGCGGTGCCTCGGGGAGCCCCGCGGGCGAGCCGCAGGCTTTGCTCGTCGGCGGTGAGGCCGGGGTGGGCAAGACCCGTCTCGTCGAGGAAGTGCTCGCCGAGGCGTGCCGTCGCGACGCCGTCGTGGCGGTCGGGGGATGCGTCGAGATCGGCGCGGACGGGCTGCCGTTCGCGCCGTTCTCGACGGCGCTGCGCGCCCTGCACCGGCAGCTGCCCGAGGAGCTGGCCGCCGCGGCCGCGGGCCAGGAGCACGAACTGGCGCGGCTGCTCCCCGAATTGGGGGAGCGTCACGAGCGGAGCCGGCACGACGAGGAGGGCATGGCGCGTCTCTTCGAGCTGACCGCCCGGCTGCTGGAGCGGATCGCCGCGGACCGCACGGTCGTCCTGGTGCTGGAGGACATGCACTGGGCCGACGCGTCGACCCGTCATCTGCTCGCTTATCTCTTCCGCACGCTGCGGCGCGGCCGGCTGGTCGTGATCGCGACCTATCGCTCCGACGATGTGCACCGCCGCCATCCGCTGCGGCCCTTCCTCGCCGAGCTCGACCGTATGCGGACCGTGCAGCGCGTCGAGCTGACCCGGTTCAACCGCGGTGAGGTGCACCGCCAGCTCGCCGGAATCCTTGCTGCGGAACCCGAACCGGCCATGGTGGACCGGGTGTTCGAGCGCTCCGACGGCAACGCGTTCTTCGTCGAGGAACTGGCGCGCAGCATGGCCGACCGCTGCCCGAGTCTGCCCGACTCGCTGCGGGACATCCTGCTCGTGCGCATCGAAGCGCTGCCCGAGGACGCCCAGCGGGTCGCGCGCATCGTCGCCGAGGGCGGCTCGACCGTGGAGTACGGGCTGCTGTTCGCCGTCGCCAGGCTCTCCGAGGACGACCTGATCGAGGCCCTGCGAGCCGCCGTCGGTGCCAACATCCTGCTGGCCACACCGGACGGCGACGGCTACCGCTTCCGGCACTCCCTGGCCCGCGAGGCCGTCAGCGACGACCTGCTGCCCGGCGAGCGCTCCCGGCTCAACCGGCGCTACGCCGAGGCGCTGGAGGCCGATCCCACGCTCGTACGCGACGAGGAGCGCGTCATGCGGCTGGCCAGCTACTGGTACCACGCGCACGACGCCGCCAAGGCCCTACCCGCGGTGCTCGCCGCCTCGGTCGAGGCCCGCCGCCGCCATGCCTACTCCGAGCAACTGCGGCTGCTGGAGCGGGCGATGGAGCTGTGGGACAGCGCCCCCGCCGATGTACGGGCGGCGCTGCGGCCCCTGGACTACGCGGAGGCCTACCCTCCGTGCGGCGGCGACCCGCAGACCACACCACTGCGCTTCCTCGATCTGATGGCGGAGGCCGCGGTCGCCGGGCGCCTGTGCGGCGAACGCGAGCGAGCCCTGAAGATCACCAAACGGGGGCAGCGGCTCGCGGAGGCCGATGACGACCCCCTGCGCGGCGCCTGGTTCTCCCTCCAGCGCTCCCTGCTGGTCTCCTCGCTGGGCCGCGGCGACGGCTGGGCCGAACTCGCCGACGCCCAGGAACTGGTGCGCGGACTGCCGCCGTCCCCGGTGCACGCGGAGGTGCTCGCCGAGGCGGCCAGTTGGGGCATGGTGCACGCCCCCGGCCCGGGGAGTCTGGCGACCGCCGAGCGCGCCGTCGAGTACGCCCGCATGGTCGGCGAGGAGGACAACGAACTCCGGGCCCGTCTGACGCACGGCAGTCTGCTGGTCGACGCCGGTCATGTCGACGAGGGGCTGGCGGAGATGTACCTCGTCAAGGAGCGTGCCGTGCGTCTCGATCTGCCCTCGCTCATCGGCCGCACCCATGTGAACCTCCCGTCCGTACTGGAGGGCATCGGCCGCTCGGCGGAGGCGGTGGACGTGCTCACCGAAGGCGTCACGCTCTCCCGCAAGTACGGTCTGTGCGACACCGAGGCGTGGATGCTCGGCAACCTGGCCGAGTCGTACCAGTCGCTCGGCCGCTGGGACGAGACGCTGGAGGCTGCGGAACGGGCCCTGCGGATCGGGCTCAGCCCCAAACCCCGGGGCTACGCGGCCACCCGGCTCGCGACCCTGGCCCTGGCCCGCGGTGACACGGGGAGGGCCACGGAGCATCTGGAGGCGGCGCGCGCCCACTTCGGGCCGCACGACCCCATGCCGCAGAGCTCACTCCCGCTGGACGTGATCGCACTGGGCATCGCGGCGGCGCAGGGACGGGTCACGGAGGCGCGGACGGAGTTCGAGCGGGCGGCAAAGGCCGGCTTCCCGCCGGGCACCCAGAGGTATGCCTGGCCTCTGCTGCGCGCGGCGGCCACGCTGGAGGCCGACACCCGTGGCCTGCCCGCGGCGGCACCGGGCCGCGCCGAGGCCCTGGACCGCATCCGCAAGGCGGCCCGCACCCTGGTCACCGCCGTCCCCGTCTGGACGGCCCACGAGCGGTGGGTACGGGCCGAACTGCTGCGCGCGGGCGGCCAGGACACGGCCGCCGACTGGGAAGAGGCCGGCGTCGCCTTCGAGGCCGTGGACTTCCCCTACGACCTGGCACAGGTCCGCGTGCGCTGGGCGGAGTCCCTGCTGCCCTCGGACCGCACCCGCGCGGCGACACTGCTGCGCGAGGCTGCGGAGACGGCGCGGGGGCTGTGCGCCCGTCAGCTCTCCGAGGACATCGCGCTGCTCGCCCAGCGTGCCCGGATCTCCCTGGCCGACGCCCCGCCCACCGCCCCGGCCGCGACTCCGGCCGCCCCTGGCCCGGTGTTCGGTCTGACCCGCCGCGAGGAGGACGTCCTGCGGCTCGTGGCGGCGGGACGGAGCAATCGCCAGATCGCGGAGGAGCTCTATATCTCGCCGAAGACGGCGAGCGTGCACGTCTCCAACATCCTGGCCAAGCTGGGCGTCTCGGGCCGCGGCGAGGCGGCGGCGCTGGCACACCGCCTGCGCCTGTTCCCGACGCCGGACGAGGACCAACCGGCCTCGGCCTGAGCGGGCCGTGGCGCTCGGCCTGAACGGGCCGTAGGGCTCGGCCTGAACGGGCCGTAGGGCTCGGCCTGAACGGTCAAGGCTCGGCCTGAACGGCAAGGCTCGGCTTGCACGGGGCGGGCCGTCGAGGCGCCCGGCGGCCGCCCGGGGGTGCCCGCGCCCGGGGCGGGTGGTGGGGCGCCCCCAGGACGCCGCTACGTGGCGCCTATGTGACGTCCACCTTGAGGATCTTGTCGTCGCCCGCCGCGGGCGTGCCCCTGTTGTCCGTCTCGCTCGTCACCAGCCAGAGATCGGAGCCGCCCACCGCGAGCACGGTGCGCAGCCGGCCGTGTTCCTCCTCCAGGAACGACTGCGGGTCCGCCGAGGCTTTGGTGCCCGCCAGCGGGATCCGCCAGAGCCGCTCGCCCCGCAGCCCCGCCATCCAGATCGAGCCCCGCGCGTACGCGATACCGCTCGGGGACGCCTCGGACGTCTTCCAGACCGCCACCGGCTGCACGAAGCCGGACCCGCCGCCCTTGCCCTCGACCTCCGGCCAGCCGTAGTTCTTTCCCGGCTCGATCAGATTCAGCTCGTCCCAGGTGTTCTGCCCGAACTCCGATGCCCACAGCCGCTTCTCGGAGTCCCAGGCCAGCCCTTGCACATTGCGGTGCCCCCACGAGTAGACGACCGAGTCGGCGTCCGGATTGCCGTGCACCGGCTGCCCGTCCGGGGTCATCCGCAGGATCTTGCCGCCCAGCGACTTCTTGTCCTGCGCGAGCCCCGTCTCACCCGTCTCGCCCGTGCCCGCGTAGAGCATCTTGTCGGGGCCGAACGCGATCCGTCCGCCGTTGTGGATGGAGCCCTTGGGAATGTCGCGCAGCACCGTGTCCGGGGCCCCGAGCTGCTGGCCGGGCGGCTTCCGCTCGTCGTACAGCATGCGGGCGATGCGGTTGTCCGACGCGGTGGTGAAGTACGCGTACACCTGGTGGTCGGAGGCGAAGCTCGGGGAGACGGCGAGGCCCAGCAGCCCGCCCTCGCCCTCCGGGGAGACACCCGGCACCGAGCCGATCTCCGTCTGCTTCCCGGTCTCCACGTCGACGCGGGTGACCGTCCCCTCGTCGCGCGAGCCCACCAGCAGGTCGCCGTCCGCCAGCGCGGCCACGCCCCAGGGGGACTTGAGGTTCTCGGTGAGCGTGGACACCACCTTCGCCGAGCCCTTCGCCGGAGGCGCGGAGGGACTCGCCGCACCGCCGGACGCGGACCCGGTCGGGGCCGGTTTCGCGGTCGCCCCCGACCGGTCGCCCGGGGGCGTGCCGTCATCGGACGAGCACCCGGCGGTGAACACCAGGAGGGCAGCGGCCAGCACGGCCGTCACTGCGGGACGTGGCACAGGACTGATCCTTTCGACGGCTGCGGAAGCTGCCTGACTACCCTTCCTACACCGCCCGGGCCCCCGAGGTTCCCGATCTTCCCGACCGGACCGCACGAGTTGCCGTCAGTCCCAAGATCCGCGTGCCGGCGGCAGTCCCGCGACCTCCGCCACGTCCCGGGCCGACAGCGCCAGCCGCACCGCGTCCGCGTTCTCCACCGCCCATCGCTCCCGCTTCGCCCCCGGAACGGCCACCACATGCCGCCCCCGGCCCAGCACCCAGGCCAGTGCCACCTGCGCGGGAGTGGTGTCCGGGCCGTGCCGCTCCGCGATCCGCCGCAGGCCGGCGACGACGGGCTGGTTCGCCGCCATCATCTCGGCCGTGAACCGCGGATGCCGTGCCCGTACGTCGTCCGGCTCGAAGCCCTGCCCCGGCGTGAGCGTCCCGCTCAGAAACCCGTTCCCCAGCGGCATGGCCGCCAGGAAGCCCACTCCGCGCGCCTCGCACCACGGCAGCAGCCGCTCCAGCGCGTCCGGGGACCACACCGACAGTTCCGCCTGCACGGCGCTGACCGGGAAGACCTGCTGGACGCGTTCCAGCTGGCGGATCGTTCCCTCGTACAGATGCGCGCCGGAGCGCCGCGACGCACGGGCCCCGACCGCGCACAGTCCCAGCGCGCGCACCTTCCCGGCGCCCACCAGTTCCGCCATCGCTCCCCAGGTCTCCTCGACGGGGACCTCGGGGTCGGCGCGGTGCAGTTGGTAGAGGTCGATCACATCGGTCTGGAGCCGGCGCAACGATGCATCGCAGGCCCGCTTCACATAGCCCGCACGGCCGTTGGCGACCACGTGCTGATCACCGACGAGCAGGCCGACCTTGGTCGAGACGAACGCGTCGCGGCGGCGCTCCTTCAGCACCCGGCCGACCAGCAGTTCATTGGTGAACGGCCCGTACATGTCGGCCGTGTCCAGCAGCGTGGAGCCGGCGTCCAGCGCGGCGTGCACCGTCCGCAGCGAGCGGTCGCCGCGTTGCTGGGAGGTGCTGTACGCCCAGCTCATCGGCATACAGCCGAGTCCGACGGCACCCGTCTCGAGAGCCGCCGCACCGATTGTCCTGCGCTCCAACTGCCCGTATCCCTCCGTCGGCCGACCCCAAACTAACCAATGCGCCGGCCCGCCCTGCGCGCAGCCTCACGACCATTAGCCTCCTGACCATGACTTCAGACGTGTGGCTCCCCATTCCGGCCGGCGAGATCGACGGGCTCCCGGACCCCGCCGGGTCCGGTCTGAACTACCGTTTCTGGGACGGTGGTCCGGACTTCCCCGCCGACCCGGCGGACTGCGTCTTCTACGCGGTGCCCTACATGAAGGGCATGGAGGTCGCGGTGCGTCCGCTGCCCGCCATGACCTCCGTACGGGTCGTGCAGACGCTCTCCGCCGGTATCGACCATGTGGAGCCGGGCGTGGGCTCGCTGCCGCCGGGTGTACGGCTGTGCAATGCCCAGGGCGTCCACGAGGCGTCGACCGCCGAGCTCACGCTCGCCCTGATCCTCGCCTCCCTGCGCGGCTTCCCCGGTTTCGTCCACGGTCAGGACAAGGAGGAATGGCGGGCGGGCTTCTATCCGGCGCTGGCCGACAAGTCGGTGCTCATCGTCGGGTACGGCTCGATCGGAGCGGCAATCGAGGACCGGCTCGTGCCATTCGAATGCGCGCGGGTGGCGCGCGTCGCGCGCTCCGCACGCGCTTCGGAGCGCGGCGAGGTGCACGCACTGACCGATCTGCCGGCCCTGCTGCCGCAAGCGGACGTGGTCATTCTGTCCACGCCCCTGACCGAGTCGACGAAGGGCCTGGTGAACGCGGGCTTCCTCGCCGAGATGAAGGACGGCGCCCTTCTGGTCAATGTCGCGCGCGGCCCGGTCGTCGACACCGAGGCCCTCCTCGCGGAGCTCGGCAGCGGCCGGCTGACGGCCGCCCTGGACGTCACCGACCCGGAGCCGCTGCCGTCCGGGCATCCGCTGTGGCACGCTCCCGGCGTACTCATCAGCCCCCATGTCGGCGGCTCCACTTCGGCGTTCATGCCGCGTGCCAAGCGGCTGCTGGCCGGACAAGTCACCCGATTCGCGGCAGGGGACCCCGTACGCAACGTCGTGCTCACAACTGAATGAACGAACACTCCGCCACATGCGGAAACTCTGTGAAGTCACTCGGTTGCAGCGCGTGCCGGTGACACGAGCGACGGTCACGGAGAGTAGAGGGGCTATATCCCAGAGTGACGATCCTGGTGTATCGTCCGGACTCGGGGGCTGTGCCGGGCGAGGGGCGGCGCAGTGACGCGACCTGACTGCCGAGCAGACTTCGAGGGGGGCGACGGGCGATGTACGGCCAATGGACGAACGATCCGACGCGGCAGGGCCGCCGACGACCACCCTTGCACCCTCCTCCGGGCGGCGGTGCGACGCCGGCTCCGCGAGGAGTGGCGCGGTGAGCGCGCCGGGAGCGCTCATGGCCCGCCGGGCGGTCCCCGGCAAGGGCTCGGGGCTGGTCCCGCAACTGGTGCTGGCCGGCGTCTGCGCGGCATACGGCGTGGGCGCGGCCTTCGGCTGGGGCTCCCGCGAACTGGCGCTGATCATGGGCGACTTCGGCCTCAGTGCCGCCGCCCTGATCGCCGCGGTCTCCTGCTTCCTCTATGCGCGCAGCGGGCAGAGCCGCTTTCGTCCCGCCTGGGTGCTGTTCGCGGTCTCCTCCGCCATGGCATCCGCGGGGAACGCCGTGTGGGGCTGGTACGAGGTCGTGCTCGACCGTGAGGTACCGAGCCCGTCCATCGCCGATCTGTTCTTCCTCTGCTTCGCGCCGCCCGCCATCGTCGGGCTCCTGGTCCTCGCCAAGCGCCCCGTCACCCGGGCCGGCTGGGTCTGCCTCGCCCTCGACGCCTGGCTGATCGGCGGCTCGCTGCTGACCCTTTCCTGGAGCCTCGCGCTCGCCCACTCCACGCAGGTCCAGGAGGCGAGCGTGGCGCCCGCCGCGCTGTCCCTGGCCTATCCGCTGCTGGACATCGTGTTGGTCAGCATGGTGCTCGCACTGCACTTCCGGCGCTCGGCCACCAACCGCTCCGCCGTCAACACCGCCATCGCCGCGCTCGCCCTGACCGTCCTGTGCGACGCGCTGTTCACCTCGCCGCTGCTGCGGGAGAGCTACCGCTCGGGCCAGATCCTCGACGCCGGCTGGTTCGCCGGCTCACTGCTGCTGGCCTACGCGCCCTGGGGCGCGCGGCGTACCGCAGAAGCGCCCGGAGGACCGCGAGGCCCCCGTCTGCCCAGCCGCCCGGTCGCGGGCTCCCTGGCCGCGCTCACGCCCTACCTCGCTGCCGCGGTGTGCACCCTCGGCATCCTCTACAACGTTGTCGAGGGCCGGCGGGTCGACCGTGTCGTCGTCCTGACCGGCTGCACGGTGGTGCTCGCCCTGGTGGTCCGGCAGGGCATCATGCTCCTCGACAACATCGCGCTCACCCATGAACTGGCGCAGAAGGAGAACCACTTCCGCTCCCTGGTACAGGGCTCCAGCGACGTCATCATGATCGCGGCCTCCACCGGCATCCTGCGCTATGTGAGCCCCGCCGCCGCCGGTGTGTACGGCCGGGAGGCGGACGAGCTCATCGGTTCGGAACTGGCCTCGCTCATCCATCCCGAGGACTTCGGACGTGTCGTCCACGAGGTGCGGCGATTTCTCGCCGCTCCTCCGGCGGAGGAGCCCACCACCCGGATCGAGTGCCGTTTCCGCTCCGGCACCGGCGACTGGCTCAACGTGGAGTCCACGGTCAACCGGCACCAGGGCGGCCTGATCTTCAACAGCCGCGATGTCACCGAACGGGTGAGACTCCAGGCCCAGTTGCAGCACAACGCCGAACACGACCCCCTCACCGACCTGCCGAACCGGGCGCTGTTCACCGAGCGCGTCCGGCAGTCCCTCACCGGCCGGCGGTCCGGGGACCCGGGCACCGCCGTGCTCTTCATCGACCTCGACGGCTTCAAGGGGGTCAACGACCGCCTCGGCCACCAAGCGGGCGACGAGCTGCTGATCCAGGCGGCCCGCCGGCTGGCCGAGTCCGTCCGCGCGGGGGACACCGCCGCGCGGCTCGGCGGGGACGAGTTCGCCGCCCTGATCCTCGGTGACGGCACCCGCGACGAGTCGGCCCGCGAGTCCCAGGTCCGGGAGATCGCCGACCGGCTGCGTCTCACGCTCTCGCAGCCGTACCGCATCGACGGCAGCGAAGTGCGGGTGGCCGCCTCCATCGGGGTGGCCTTCGCCGAGCCCTCGATCACCCCCACCGACCTGATGCGCAACGCCGACCTCGCCATGTACCGCGCGAAGGCCGGCGGCAAGGACCGCGTCGAGCTGTACGCACCCCAGATGCAGGCCGAGGTGGTCCGCCGCTCCGAACTCGCCGCCCGGCTGCGCAGCGCGCTGCACGAGGGCGAGTTCGCGCTGCTCCACCAGCCGGTGGTGAGCCTGGCCACCGGCCGGATCGAGGCCGTCGCGGCGCAGGCCCGCTGGCGCTCCACCCAGGGCATCCTGTTCACGCCCGCGGAGTTCCTGCGGGTCGCCGACGACGGCGACCGCACCGCGGAGCTCGGCCGCTGGCTGCTGGAGGAAGCGGTGGAGCAGGCCGCCGAGCGCAGCAGAATCGGCCACCGGGTACCGGTCTCCGTCCGTATCTCCGCGCGGGGACTGCTGGACAGATCGATGCCGCTCGGCTCCATCGAGGCGCTGCTGACCCGGCACGGACTGGCGTCGGGCGCGCTGATCATCGAACTGGCCGACAGCGATCCACGGATCTCGTTCGACGAGCTGGAGCAGCGCCTCGTCTCGCTGCGCCGGCTGGGCGTGCGGATCGCCCTCGACGGCTTCGGCAGCGGCTATGCCGCCATCAACGCCCTTCGCAGACTGCCGGTGGACGTCTTGAAGCTGGACAGAGGACTGGTCGAGGGCGTCGTCGAGTCGGCGCGTCTGCACAAGATCACCAGCGGTCTGCTGCGCATCGCCTGCGACCTCGGGATGCAGTCCGTGGCCGACGGGGTGGATGTGCCGGAGCAGGTTCTCGCGCTGCGCGCCATGGGATGCACACACGGTCAGGGCATGGCCTTCTCCGGCGCGCTGGACGAGTACCGGCTGCGCAGAGCGCTGGTCCGCGACGAGTTCCCGGTGCCCGGCGGCATCGCTCTGCCGGTGCTGACGGGTGGCGCTCTACCGGCTCAGAGCGGATCACATGGTGAGACGCGCGTCCCACCCACTTGACACTCCCCCCGCGTCGGGGGGAGGGTCTGTGCCATGCGCACCCGAATTCTCGTACTTGGAAAGCGCGTCGGCTGAGTGGGCCATGACGGCCCGCAGACCCCTCCCGACGCGCTCCCCTCGCTTGCCTCATGGCACGAGGGGTTTTTTGTTGCACCGGCACCACCGTCATACCGCACAAAACGAGCAGTCCTCGCATAAACCCTCAGCTTCGAGAAGAGAATGCCGATGACCGAGCAGGCCACCGGGGCCCACCATCCGCAGCCGCGGGCCCGTACCGGCGGACACCAGACCGCTGCAGTTGAGCACGTCACGGGCGCGCAGTCCCTCATCCGCTCTCTCGAGGAAGTGGGGGCCGACACGGTGTTCGGCATCCCCGGCGGCGCCATCCTCCCCGCGTACGACCCGATGATGGACTCGCAGCGGGTGCGCCACGTCCTGGTCCGCCACGAGCAGGGCGCGGGGCACGCCGCCACCGGATACGCGCAGGCCACCGGCAAGGTCGGCGTCTGCATGGCCACCTCGGGCCCCGGCGCCACCAACCTGGTCACCCCGATCGCCGACGCGCACATGGACTCCGTCCCCATGGTCGCGATCACCGGCCAGGTCGCCTCCAAGGCCATCGGCACGGACGCCTTCCAGGAGGCGGACATCTGCGGCATCACGATGCCGATCACCAAGCACAACTTCCTGGTCACCAACGCCGACGAGATCCCGCGCACCATCGCCGAGGCCTTCCACATCGCCTCCACCGGCCGCCCGGGTCCCGTCCTCGTCGACATCGCCAAGGACGCCCTGCAGGCGCGGACCACCTTCAGCTGGCCGCCGCAGACCGACCTGCCCGGCTACCGTCCGGTGACCAAGCCGCACGCCAAGCAGATCCGTGAGGCCGCCAAGCTCATCACCCAGGCCAAGCGGCCCGTCCTGTACGTCGGCGGCGGCGTTCTGAAGGCCAACGCCACCGCCGAGCTGAAGGTTCTCGCCGAGCTCACCGAAGCCCCCGTCACCACCACCCTGATGGCGCTGGGCGCGTTCCCCGACAGCCACCCGCTGCACGTGGGAATGCCGGGCATGCACGGAGCGGTCACCGCCGTCACCGCGCTGCAGAAGGCCGACCTGATCGTCGCCCTCGGAGCCCGTTTCGACGACCGTGTCACCGGCAAGCTGGACAGCTTCGCCCCGTTCGCCAAGATCGTGCACGCGGACATCGACCCGGCCGAGATCGGCAAGAACCGCACAGCCGACGTCCCGATCGTCGGCGACGCCCGCGAGGTCATCGCCGACCTGGTGCTGGCCGTCCAGGCCGAGCACAGCGAGGGCCGCACCGGCGACTACAGCGCCTGGTGGAAGGACCTCAGCCGCTGGCGCGACACCTACCCGCTCGGCTACGACCAGCCGGACGACGGCAGTCTGTCCCCGCAGCAGGTCATCCAGCGCGTCGGACAACTCGCGCCCGAGGGCACGATCTTTGCCGCCGGCGTCGGCCAGCACCAGATGTGGGCCGCGCACTTCATCGACTACGAGAAGCCCGCCACCTGGCTCAACTCCGGCGGCGCCGGAACCATGGGGTACGCGGTCCCGGCCGCGATGGGTGCCAAGGCCGGCATGCCGGACCGCACCGTCTGGGCGATCGACGGCGACGGCTGCTTCCAGATGACCAATCAGGAACTGACCACCTGCGCGCTCAACAACATCCCGATCAAGGTCGCCATCATCAACAACGGCGCCCTGGGGATGGTCCGCCAGTGGCAGACCCTGTTCTACAACCAGCGCTACTCCAACACCGTGCTGCACTCCGGCCCCGAGAACGGCATCGCCGTCGCGGGCCAGTCCAGCGGCGGCACCCGCGTCCCGGACTTCGTCAAGCTGTCCGAGGCCATGGGCTGTCACGCGATCCGCTGCGAGTCCCCGGACGATCTGGACAAGGTCATCGCCGAGGCGAACGCGATCAACGACCGCCCGGTCGTGATCGACTTCATCGTCCACGAGGACGCCATGGTGTGGCCGATGGTCGCCGCCGGCACCTCCAACGACGAGGTCATGGCCGCCCGCGGGGTCCGCCCCGACTTCGGCGACAACGAAGACGACTGAGCGCGCCCAGAGAACGAGTAGAGAGAAACCGACCATGTCCAAGCACACGCTCTCCGTTCTGGTCGAGAACACGCCCGGCATCCTCGCCCGGATCGCCGCCCTGTTCTCCCGCCGCGGCTTCAACATCGACTCGCTCGCCGTGGGCGTCACCGAGCACCCCGACATCTCCCGCATCACCATCGTGGTCAATGTCGAGGACCTGCCGCTGGAGCAGGTGACCAAGCAGCTCAACAAGCTGGTCAACGTCCTGAAGATCGTCGAGCTCGAACCGGGCGGCGCGATCCAGCGCGAACTCGTGCTGGTGAAGGTCCGCGCCGACAACGAGACGCGCTCGCAGATCGTCGAGATCGTCCAGCTGTTCCGCGCCAAGACCGTGGACGTCTCACCCGAGGCGGTCACCATCGAGGCCACCGGTTCGAGTGACAAGCTCGAGGCGATGCTGAAGATGCTGGAGCAGTTCGGCATCAAGGAGCTCGTCCAGTCCGGCACGATCGCCATAGGGCGCGGTGCCCGGTCCATCACCGACCGGTCCCTGCGTGCTCTGGACCGCAGCGCCTGACAGCGCCCGCCCCGCGCTCTGCTCGCATCGCGAGACCGTCGCACTTCCGCCCCCGACCCCGCCGTACGGTGGGACGCACACCTGCACACCAAGGAGATATTCCAGTGGCCGAGCTGTTCTACGACGACGATGCCGACCTGTCCATCATCCAGAACCGCAAGGTCGCGGTCATCGGCTACGGCAGCCAGGGCCACGCCCACGCGCTGTCGCTCCGTGACTCGGGCGTCGACGTCCGCGTCGGTCTGCACGAGGGCTCCAAGTCCAAGGCCAAGGCCGAGGAGCAGGGCCTGCGCGTGGTGACGCCGGCCGAGGCCGCCGCCGAGGCCGACGTCATCATGATCCTCGTCCCGGACCCCATCCAGGCCCAGGTCTACGAGGAGTCCATCAAGGACAACCTCAAGGACGGCGACGCGCTCTTCTTCGGCCACGGCCTGAACATCCGCTACGGCTTCATCAAGCCGCCGGCCGGTGTCGACGTCGCCATGGTCGCCCCGAAGGGCCCGGGTCACCTGGTCCGCCGTCAGTACGAGGAGGGCCGCGGCGTTCCGTGTATCGCCGCCGTCGAGCAGGACGCCACGGGCAAGGGCTTCGAGCTGGCGCTGTCGTACGCCAAGGGCATCGGCGGCACCCGCGCCGGTGTCATCAAGACGACCTTCACCGAGGAGACCGAGACCGACCTCTTCGGCGAGCAGGCCGTTCTCTGCGGCGGTGCGTCCGCGCTCGTCAAGGCGGGCTTCGAGACCCTGACCGAGGCGGGCTACCAGCCGGAGATCGCGTACTTCGAGTGCCTCCACGAGCTGAAGCTGATCGTGGACCTCATGTACGAGGGCGGCCTGGAGAAGATGCGCTGGTCGGTCTCCGAGACCGCCGAGTGGGGCGACTACATCACCGGCCCGCGGATCATCAACGACCAGACCAAGGCCGAGATGAAGAAGGTTCTCGCCGAGATCCAGGACGGCACCTTCGCCAAGAACTGGATGGACGAGTACCACGGCGGTCTGAAGAAGTACAACGAGTACAAGAAGGCCGACAGCGAGTCGCTGCTGGAGACCACCGGCAAGGAGCTGCGCAAGCTCATGAGCTGGGTCGACAACGACGAGGCGTGAGCCGCGGACGGGGGCCGGGACAACAGAGTCCCGGCCCCCGTCGCACACCCCGCCGCGGTCCGGCCGCTGCTCCATTCCGGCTGACCACGGACGGGTGATCCTGCCTCGGAGGCGTAAGACCTGCGCCGAAGCACCACTACACTTCTCAACACATACGCGTCAGGCCCACAGTGTCGTGCGTCTTCCACGCGGCTTGCCCCTCCACCGCCTGCGGCCGTCGGGACGGCCGCTCTCCCCCGTAGCGCGTGGCGCACGGGCGGGGGCCCCATGGACTTGTGAGGACACACGTGAGCTCGAAACCTGTCGTACTCATCGCTGAAGAGCTGTCGCCCGCCACCGTCGACGCGCTGGGCCCGGACTTCGAGATCCGGCACTGCAACGGCGCCGACCGCGCGGAGCTGATCCCCGCCATCGCCGATGTGGACGCGATTCTCGTCCGTTCCGCCACCAAGGTGGACGCCGAGGCCATCGCCGCGGCCCGGAAGCTGCGCGTCGTCGCGCGCGCCGGCGTCGGACTGGACAACGTCGACGTCTCCGCCGCCACCAAGGCCGGCGTGATGGTCGTCAACGCGCCGACGTCCAACATCGTCACCGCGGCAGAGCTCGCCTGCGGTCTGCTGGTCGCCACGGCCCGCAACATCCCGCAGGCCAACACCGCCCTGAAGAACGGCGAGTGGAAGCGGTCCAAGTACACAGGTGTCGAGCTCAGCGAGAAGACCCTCGGCGTCGTCGGCCTCGGCCGCATCGGCGTGCTGGTCGCGCAGCGGATGTCCGCCTTCGGCATGAAGATCGTCGCGTACGACCCCTACGTCCAGCCCGCGCGGGCCGCGCAGATGGGTGTCAAGCTCCTCTCGCTCGACGAGCTGCTCGAGGTCTCGGACTTCATCACCGTCCACCTGCCGAAGACCCCCGAGACCCTCGGTCTCATCGGTGACGAGGCGCTGCACAAGGTCAAGCCGACCGTCCGCATCGTCAATGCCGCGCGCGGCGGGATCGTCGACGAGGAGGCGCTGTACTCGGCGCTCAAGGAGGGCCGCGTCGCCGGTGCCGGCCTCGATGTGTACGCCAAGGAGCCCTGCACCGACTCCCCGCTCTTCGAGCTGGACGAGGTCGTCTGCACCCCGCACCTCGGCGCCTCCACCGACGAGGCACAGGAGAAGGCCGGCGTCTCGGTCGCCCGCTCCGTGCGTCTCGCGCTCGCCGGTGAACTCGTCCCGGACGCGGTCAACGTCCAGGGCGGCGTGATCGCCGAGGACGTCAAGCCCGGTCTGCCGCTGGCCGAGCGCCTCGGCCGGATCTTCACCGCGCTCGCGGGCGAGGTCGCGGTCCGTCTCGACGTCGAGGTCTACGGCGAGATCACCCAGCACGACGTCAAGGTGCTGGAACTGTCCGCGCTCAAGGGTGTCTTCGAGGACGTCGTCGACGAGACCGTCAGCTACGTCAACGCCCCGCTGTTCGCGCAGGAGCGCGGTGTCGAGGTGCGCCTGACGACCAGCTCCGAGTCGCCGGACCACCGCAACGTCGTCACCGTCCGCGGCACCCTGTCGGGCGGCGAGGAGGTCGCGGTCTCCGGCACGCTGGCCGGTCCCAAGCACCTCCAGAAGATCGTCGCGATCGGTGACCACGACATCGACCTGGCGCTCGCCGACCACATGGTCGTCCTGCGCTACGACGACCGCCCCGGTGTCGTCGGCACCGTCGGCCGGATCCTCGGCGAGGCCGGACTGAACATCGCGGGCATGCAGGTGTCGCGTGCGGAGGAGGGCGGCGAGGCGCTCGTCGTGCTCACCGTGGACGACACCGTGCCGCAGCAGGTGCTGACCGAGATCGCGGACGAGATCGGCGCTGTCTCGGCCCGTTCGGTGAACCTCACCGACTGACCGCCTGTCGTTGTACGCCGAAGGGCCCGGCTCACCGGAGTGAGCCGGGCCCTTCGCGTTGCTCCGTGTCAGCGGGCGCCGGCCGGGCCGTCCCGTCCCGGGTCGTGTGCCGCTCGCACCGTCTGCGGGGGAGTGGCGTTCCGCAGCAGGGTGGCGGCCAGGACCGCGGCCGCGACCAGCACGACGGCCGCGCCGACGGCCGCGAGCTGCATGCCGTGGACGAAGGCGTCGCGGGCCACCGCCAGCACCGATTCGCCGAGCCTGCCCGGCAGTTGACCGGCGACGGCGGCCGCCCCGCCCAGCGTCTCGCGGACCGCGTCCACCCGGTGGCGGATCCCGAGAAGGCCCGGGTGGCGGGCCTGTTCTACCAGGCGCCACTGGCCGGCGTGATGATCCAGTGGCTGGTGGACCCGGACACCGCCTCGTCCGCCGACGACCTGACGAACGGGCTGCGGGCCGTGATGGAGGACCGCGGCTGACGGCGTTTCACCAGCGGTCAGGGGGCGGGCGGCCGGGACTCCTGCAGGTTCCGCGAAAGTGTGCGCCGCCGACGCGGGGTTCAGGCGTAGCGGTCGAAAAGAGCCTGAAGGTACCCCTCCAGCCGTCTGGTCAGCACCGTGGAGGTCAGATCGGCACGGCCCAGCTCCCGCCAGGGGGCAGCAAGCTTCTCGGCGTCCGGAGCGTAGGCCAGGGCGTCCAGCAGTCGCCAGTAGAGATGGGCGGCGCGGTCTTCGGACAGCCTGCCTCCTGCCGCTGCGTACAGGTCGGCGAAGCGCATGCCCTCGGGCACCCCGTGCAGCAACGCGAGGGCCGTCGAACAGTGGGCCACGTCCAGGTCGGCCGGTCCCCAAGAGGTTTCCACCCAGTCGACGACACCGCTGATCCGCAGACTGTTGCCGTCGCCCGCGAAGAGGACATTGCCGGGATGGAAGTCTCGGTGCAGAAAGCAGGCCTGGTAGTCCGGGGGCTCGCGGCGGATCACGTCCGCAGCCCATTGCCACAGGTCGGGCTGCTGCGTGTCTTCGGGCACGGTCACCCGGTCAGGAGCAGTCCACGCCTGGTAGGTGCGAGGCCGGTCCTCTTCGGTCACCGACAGCCGGTGGATGCGCTGCAACTGGCCGGCCAGAAGTTCGGCGCGCCGGCCGGCCCCCGCGTCTCCCAGGCGGACGCTGCCGGGCAGCAAGGACATCAGCAAGGAGGGGTGGTCGCAGAACTGCGCCGTCGCATCCACGGCAATCAGCGTGGCCGCAGGCACATTCGTTCCGCCCAGCAGGCGCAGAACAGCTGCCTTGCGGGTGAGCAACCCCTCCGCATGGCGGACGAAGAAGGGCTTGACGAACGACCGCAGAGCCAGCGAGCGTCTGCCGCTCGGCCCACAGATGTCCAGACGGCGCATCTCCGACGTCCAACCGCCACGCAGTCTCACAACCCCTGCGATGTGCTCCGACCCGGACAGCCTCTTCTCCACCCAAGCGCGCGTCGCGCCCCAGCCCTGGCCATCAGGATCTGCGCCGGTGTGCACCATCTCCTCGCCCGCAACCATGGCAGCAGGTTATCCACGTCATCGGCGGACGGTCCCTTGGCCCGGAGCGTCGGTGATCTGGAAGCCAAGAAGCCAACTGCCTTGTCGACGCCTGGGACTTGGCTGATGGATCGGGCGAGCCCGCACGCGGAAGTGCTCGAACGGTGCCCATGATCACGCGGAAGTGCTCACGAAACTGCGGATCCCGGACCTCCCTGGAGCCGCGCCGCCTTGAGCGCCATGTGGAGCAGCAGGCGGTCCTCGCCCTGTGAGAGGTCGAGGCCGGTGAGCTGTTCGACGCGGGAGAGACGGTAGTAGAGCGTCTGCCGGTGGATGCCGAGCGCGGACGCCGTGCGGCTCGCCTGGCCCGCGCAGTCGAGGAACTCCTCTGCGGTATGGGCCAGTTCGGTGTGGGAGCCGGTCAACAGGGCGGCGACCACGGGGTCGTGGGCCGTCTCCGCGGGCAGCGCCGTCAGCATGCGGTACGGGCCGATCTCCGACCACTGCGCGACCGGCCCGAGACGGGGTTGGGCCCGGGCGGCCCGGGCGGCCGAAGTCGCCTCCTGCCAGGCCGCGTTGAGGCCGGTGAGCCCCTGGCGGGCACGAGCGATCCCGACGGTCGCGGTACCGGCCGCCGCGAGCAGCCGTTCGGCAACGGCGAGTGCGGGGGCGGGCGACTCGGCGGTCCGCAGTCGCACCAGGGCGGCGAGCCGGGCGCCCGCCTCGGCGGACGCCGGGGCCGGGAGCGCGCCGGACCGGGGCACCGTGGACACGGCCGCCACCCCCGGCAGGGAGCGCGGCGCGGGCGCGTCCTCGGCCGGCCAGGGCGACACGCACACCACCGCGTGCGGGCCCTCCGGGCCCGGACCGCTCCCGAGCGCCGTGCGCAGGTCCGCGACCGCCATGTCGTAGTGCCAGTCGCGCTCCGCCGTCAGCACCGCACGGAACTCCCGCGACAGGTCCGCGCCCGCACGCTCCTCGTCCGCCAGCAGGGTGCCGATGCGTTCGGTGACCTCCATGGCCGCCGACAGCTGCGCGGGGGTCGGGCCCGGCGTGGCGTCGAGCAGCCAGACGTAACCCAGCACGATGCCCCGATGGCGTACGGGCAGGCAGATCCTGTCCCGGAACACCCCCGCATCGGGGGAGGCCGGGATGCGGACCGGACCGGTCGCCCGGGTGATGCCGAAGCCCTCGAACCAGGCGCGGACAGCGGGTGTCGACTTGCGGGTGAGGATCGAACGGGTCCTGACCGGGTCCATCGCGGTGTCGTCGTCGCTGTCGTGCGCACCGAAGGCGATCAGCCCGAAATCGCGGTTCTCCAGCGTCGCCGGAACGGCCAGCAGCGCCGAGATCTCGTCCACGAGTTCCTGGTAGTCGCCCTTCATGCCGATATTCTGGCACGCCCTTCAGACATATGTATGAGATCGCGGACACGGATGCGTGACAGCTGTCGATGGCAGACGATCGGAGCGATCCTTAGGTTTCACGGTGGTTCTTCGTGCCGTTCCGGATCCGTTCACCGCGGGCCGAGCCGGCCCTGTCCGTACTCTCCGTGGAGGTCCCCGTGCTGGGTCCCGTGATCCTCGCCGCGTCGCGCAGCGACAAGATGCGCCGCGTCGTTTCGGCCGCCCCGGTCACCAAGCCCGTGGTGAACCGCTTCATCGCCGGCGAGTCGGTCCGCGAGACGATCCCCGTCGTCCAGGACACGGCCGACCGCGGTCTCGAGGTCACGCTGGACGTCCTCGGCGAGGACATCACCGACCCGACCGAGGCGCTGCGCGCCCGGGACGCCTACCTGGAGCTCATCGAGGCGCTGAAGCCGCTCGGCCTCGGCACCCGCGCCGAGATGTCGGTGAAGCTGTCCTCCTTCGGCCAGGCGCTCCCCGGGGGCCACGACCTCGCCCTGAAGAACGTCACCCCCGTCGTCGAGGCCGCCGCCGAGATCGGCACCACGGTGACGCTCGACATGGAGGACCACACCACCGTCGACTCGACCCTGGCCATCCACGCCGATCTGCGGGAGCGCTTCCCGGGAACCGGTGCGGTCGTCCAGTCGTACCTCTTCCGTACGGAGGACGACTGCCGGGCCCTCGCGGATGCGGGCTCGCGCGTGCGGCTGGTCAAGGGCGCCTACAAGGAGCCCGCGTCCGTCGCGTACCAGGACAAGGCCGAGGTCGACAAGGCGTACATCCGCTGCCTGAAGATCCTGATGGAGGGTGAGGGCTATCCGATGGTCGGGTCCCACGACCCGCGGATCATCTCCATCAGCCAGGAGCTCGCCCGCCGGGCCGGCCGCAAGCTCGACGACTACGAGTTCCAGATGCTGTTCGGCATCCGGGAGGCGGAGCAGCACCGGCTGGCCGCCGAGGGTCACCGGATGCGTGTCTACATCGCCTACGGCACCGACTGGTACGGATACTTCATGCGCCGCCTCGCGGAGCGCCCCGCCAACCTGGCGTTCTTCCTGCGTTCGCTGGTCAGCCGCGGCTGAACCCCCCAACTGACCTACTGATTAAGGAGATTCGGCACCCATGGACGCTGTGACCAAGGTCCCCGCGCCGGTCAACGAGCCGGTCCACTCCTATGCGCCGGGCACCCCCGAGCGCTCCCGCCTGGAGGCCAAGCTCAAGGAGCTGGCCGAGAACCCGATCGACCTGCCGATGACCATCGGCGGTGTGCGTCGGATGGGCGGTGGCGAGCGGGTCGACGTCGTCCAGCCGCACAACCACAAGGCGGTCATCGGCACCTTCGCCGCCGCCACCCAGCAGGACGCGCAGGACGCCGTGGACGCCGCGCTCGCGGCCGCGCCGGCGTGGCGCGCGATGTCCTTCGACGACCGTGCCGCGATCATCCTGCGCGCCGCCGAGCTGCTGGCCGGCCCGTGGCGCGAGACGCTCGCCGCCTCCACGATGCTGGGCCAGTCCAAGACGGCGCAGCAGGCGGAGATCGACACCCCCTGTGAGCTCGTCGACTTCTGGCGCTTCAACGTCTCCTACGCCCGTGACCTGCTGGCCGAGCAGCCGCCCGCCAACTCTCCGGGCGTGTGGAACCGGCTGGACCACCGGCCGCTCGAGGGCTTCGTCTACGCGATCACGCCCTTCAACTTCACCGCGATCGCCGGCAACCTGCCCACCGCCCCCGCGCTGATGGGCAATGTGGTCGTGTGGAAGCCGTCCCCGACGCAGACCCACGCCGCCGTGCTGCTGATGCAGCTGCTGGAGGAGGCGGGCCTGCCCAAGGGCGTCATCAACCTGGTGACCGGCGACGGCACCGCCGTCTCCGAGGTGGCGCTGAACCACCCCGAGCTGGCCGGCATCCACTTCACCGGCTCGACCAAGACCTTCCAGCACCTGTGGAAGACGGTCGGCAACAACATCGAGAAGTACCGTTCCTACCCGCGCATCGTCGGTGAGACGGGCGGCAAGGACTTCGTCGTCGCCCACCCGAGCGCCGACCGCGCCGTGCTGAAGACCGCGCTGACCCGTGGCTCCTTCGAGTTCCAGGGCCAGAAGTGCTCGGCCTCCTCGCGTGCGTACATCCCCGCCTCCATCTGGAACTCCGGCTTCAAGGAGGAGTTCGCGGCCGAGGTCGACGGCATCAAGATGGGTGACGTCACCGATCTGACGAACTTCATCGGCGCCGTCATCGACGAGCGTGCTTTCGCCAAGAACAAGGCCGCGATCGACCGGGCCAAGGCCGACGACAGCTGCACCATCGTCGCCGGCGGCACCTACGACGACTCGGTGGGCTACTTCGTCCGCCCGACAGTCGTCGAGTGCTCGGACCCCGCGAGCGAGGTCTTCACCACCGAGTACTTCGGTCCGTTCCTCGCGGTCCACGTCTACGAGGACGACCAGTACGAGGCCATGCTGGAGCAGATGGAGTCGGTGTCGGCCTACGCGCTGACGGGTGCGGTCATCGCCAACGACCGCGCGGCCGCCGCTCACGCGATGGAGAAGCTGCGGTACGCCGCGGGCAACTTCTACATCAACGACAAGTCGACCGGCGCGGTCGTCGGCCAGCAGCCCTTCGGCGGCGGCCGGGCCTCCGGCACCAACGACAAGGCCGGTGCCCCGCAGAACCTGATGCGCTGGACGCTGACCCGCGCCATCAAGGAGACGCTGGTCGCGCCGACCGAGTACGGCTACCCGCACATGGGCTGACGGTTTCCGTCGCCCCCAGCACTCCGCCCCCGTCCCGGCCCCCACGCCGGCACGGGGGCGGCTTCAATGTGCGCCCTCGGTTCTGGGACTTGCTCGAAGACCGGGTAGGACCGGATCGGAAGACCGGGTCGGAAGACCGGGTCCGAGGACCCGGTCCGGGCCTGGAATCGGCGAACCTCAGACCTTCCGCCAGCGGGCCATCGCGAACGAGAAGACGCCGAACAGTGCCAGTCCGATGGCGATCACGGCCAGCAGCCACGGCCCCACCGGGGTGTCGGCGAAGGAGCGGAGAGCGTCGTCGAAGCCCTTGGCCTTGTCCGGTTCGTAGTCGACGGCGGCCCGTACGACGAACACACCGATCGCCGTGAAGAGGGCGCCGCGCGCGGCGCCGCCGCCCACGCCGGTGACATCGACGAGCTGACGGGTCCTGCGGGACATCTCGCCGAGCTTGAGATGCTTGTGGTACTTCCGCATGGCGGCCCGGGCGCCGACCCAGATACCGGCGACGGCTATGCCGACTCCGCCGATGCCCACGAGCCACTGGCCCGCGGGCAGTTCGAGCGCCCGCGCGGTGATGTCCTGCGACTGCTGGTCCGAGGACCCACCGCCTCCGCCGCTGCTGCGGTCGCCCGCGGCGAACGCCAGTACGGAGTAGGCGACGAAGCCGTAGAAGAGGAAACGGCCCGCCGACAGCAGCCGCTTGTGCGCCTTGTGGCCGTCGGGCCCGGCGGCTCCGAACAGCGCCTCCGACAGACGCCAGAGCGCCATCCCGACCAGCCCGATCCCCACCGCCCACAGCATCACGGACCCCATGGGCTTCTCCGACAACTCGGCGAGCGCGCCGCCGCGGTCGGCCTGCTTCCCCCCGTCACCGAAGGCGATCTGCAGGGCGAGAATGCCCACGAGCAGATAGATCACCCCGCGGGCGACGAAACCCCAGCGGGCTGCCACGTCCATGGCAGAGCTGTTCGCCGCCCGACGGGCCGTCATGTGTCCACGAAGCGTCAACGCACGTGCGTTCATCAGTGAACCTCCCGTACGCGGGTGCCCTGCGGACCTGCGTGAAAACCGGGAGGTCACCAGGCGGCCCGTCGGGAGGGGGTGTTGCGTGACGCGAGGGGAGGCCGAGCACACGCGTGGCGTGCCGCGCGTCGGTGTTCTGAGACCGCCCCGGCCCGGCCGTTCCGTGAACCCACCGCACGGGGCGGTGGGTTCACCGGAGCCGGCCAGGGTCCGTCGTTCGCCGGCCTGATCCGAACGACGGACCCTATGCGCCCGAGGCGGTGTTCCCTTCGGCGTCCTCCGCCAGCCGCTTGATCGCCGCCAGCCGGGAGTCCCACTCGGACGCCACCCGGTTCATCCAGCGGGCCGTGACGTTCAGCCGCGCGGGCAGGACCGTGTAGCGCGCCTCGCGGCCCTCCCGGTGGCCGGCGACGAGGCCGGCCCGGGTGAGGACCGCGAGGTGCTTGACGATCGCCTGCCGGCTGACCGGCAGCTCCCGGGCCAGGACGGTGGCGGTCGCCTCGCCGTGGGCGGCGATCGCGTCGAGTATCCGGCGGCGGGTCGGGTCCGCCAGCGCGGACAGGACCTCCGTCACGGCATCCTGGTCGGCCTCCGTCATGCCGCGAGCTGCTCCGCGTACTTCTGGACGTTCACGACCTGCTCGCTCCAGCCCTGCGAGTGGCTCTCGTACGACGCCCCTTCCTTCCTGTCCTCGGGGATGACCAGCTCGGCGAAGCCGGTCTCCACCACGCGCAGATGGGTGCCGTCGCCCTCGGGGGTGAGAGTGAACTCGACGAGCGTGGAGTTGCCCTCCACCGCCTGCTCGCCCGGGTACGCGCTCGCCCACCGGTAGGAGAAGTGGTTCGGCGGGTCGACCGTGACGATGGTCGTCGGGAACTGTCCCCATTCGCCGTGGTCCAGGTGCATGGTGCCGCCCGGGCGCAGGTCGACGGGCGTCGGACTGCCCTGCCCGAACCAGCTGCCGACGTGCTCCGGCTCCGTGAGTACCGCCCATACCCGCTCGACGGGCGCCGCGATGCTGATCTCTCGTTCGATCCGGTTCTCGGTCATGGCTTCCACCTCCGGTTCATCCATGACGTGCTACTCAATGGTTGCACGTCATGGTGGATGGTGCAACCCATCGGTTGCGCGTCGCCTCGGCGGTGCCGGGTGGGTGCTTCGGGAAGCGGCATGCCTCGCATCGCGATGTCCGCACCCGATCCCGCGGTTCCGCCGCTTCGTCGCCGTCGGACGCCCGCTGACCGGATCACCGCCAGCCGGAGACGATCAGGGACAGGGCGAGGGTGAACCCGCCGCCCAGCACCACCAGATACGAGCCGTAGAACCGCCGGTACCGGCGCAGCAGCAGCCCCAGCGCGGCGCAGACCAGGCCCACCGTCAGCGTGCGCGAGCCGCGGGCCGCAGCCGCCGACGTCAGCCACGAGCCGGGCGGTACGTCCGCGCGCCCGCCCTCCGCGGCGTACACCTTGAACGGGATGCCGTTCCACGGCTGGTGCCGCACCGCGTCCGCGGATTCGAGCGAGAGCTCCTGGCGCACCTGCGCCCGCATCCGTTCCGTCGTCAGAGGTGTGGGCATCTGCACCCCCGCGCCCGCCAGTTGGAGCGCCAGCAGCGAGCCCGCCAGGCTGCCGGCGAGCGCGCCCACCGAGAGACGGAGGGCCGCCCGCGGGACCGCCACGCAGGCGACCGCCAGCAGCAGTTCCGGCATCAGCGGCCAGCTCAGCGCTTCGGCGAAGGCCCACAGGAACGCGATCGGCAGCCCCCAGCGCGAGGTCATCTGGGCCGCCACCCGCCTGCGCGAACGGGAGTCCCGCAGCGACTCGGCGTTCGTCCGCCCGTGCAGCGCGGCCACCGCCGCCCGTGCCTCCTCCGGGGTGACCCGGGACGGCAGGGGCGCCCCGATCCGCACGCGCACCAGCGACGAACGCAGCCGCCCGTGTTTGGGCAGCAGCCGGTCCGTGCCCGCGATGCCGACCGGCACCACCGGCACACCCGCGCTCTCGGCGAGCACCAGCGCTCCGCGGTGGAAGGAACCGACGCCGCCGTCGCCGCGGGTGCCCTCGGGGAAGAGGACGACCGCGCGTCCGGCCCGCAACGCGCCGGCCGTCGCGAGGAGATCGTCCATACCGCCGCCGGTGCGGCGGACCGGGAAGCCGGCCGCGAGGCGGCGGCAGACCCTGCTCCGCCACGGCGAGGCGAACCAGTAGTCGGCCGCGGCGCCGATGGCGGGCCTGTGCCGGGAGTCGAGCACGGCCAGCAGAGCTGCCGTGTCGGCGTGCGAGGAGTGGTTGGCGACGACGACACAGCCGCCGCGCGGCAGGTGGCCGCGGCGCTCCACCCCGCCCGTCAGCGTCAGGACGCACCGCCACAGGGCGCGTCGGAGCAGTGCGGCCGCACGGGAGGTGGCCGGTGCGGGGTGAGACGCCGGGGCGCCGGGGCGAGCGCTGTCGTGTACGACGGGGGTCCGCCGGCTGGTCCGGGGGAGCCGTCGCACGGCACCCCTGTGGCCGCGCCGCGGCCGGACCCGGGCCCGCAGCGCCGCGGGCGAGGCTGTCGCGTGCCCTGCGGCACGAGCCCTTGCCGTCACGCCGTCACCACCATCGCGAGCAGGAGCGCCGGGAGCAGCGAGTCGATCCGGTCCAGCAGTCCGCCGAACCCCGGGAGCCAGCTGCCGGCGTCCTTCACCCCCGCCTCCCGCTTGACCATGGACTCCAGAAGATCGCCGAGTACGCACCCCGTCAGCACCGCCGCCCACAGCAGGGCCGAGAACGACCCGACCGCCAGCAGGGCGAGGGCGGTCGCCGCACCGGCACCCAGGACGCCCGCCCAGGTCTTGTTGGGGGAGAGGGGGGACAGGGGTGCGGCGAGCGGGCCGCGCCGCCCCAGCGCCGTACCGCCGCACCAGGCCCCCACGTCGCCGAGCGCCACGGCCAGGCCCACCGCCACCGCCGTCTCGCCGAGCGTCACCAGACCGGTCAGGGCGACCGGAATCCACAGAAGTCCGAACACGGTCCGTGAGGCGCGGGTGAAGCCCGCGGCGTGGTCCCCGGCGAGCAGCGGCGGCAGCGCGGCCACCACCAGCAGCAGCGCGGCGGACCGGAGATCGAGCGCCCGCGGCAGCAGCCAGGCGAGCCCGGGCAGGACGACGGAGGCGGCCACGAGCACCGCGTGATCGGCGCGCCTCAGCCCCGCCATCCGTACGTACTCGCCGGCCGCGATCACGCCGAGCGCGGCGGCCAGCGCGAACGCCCCGGCCGCGCCGAGGAACAGCGCGCCCAGGAATACGGGCGCGGCAAGGGCCCAGGTCCGCCAGCGCCGCCGCAGTTCGGCCCGCATCCGCACCCGGGACGGCAGAGCGGCGACCGCCAGGCCACCGGCCCCGAGAGCACCCGCGACCAACGGCACCGCCCGGCCCACCGCTTCTCCCGCCACTACGACCGCGCTCATGCGAGTTCCTTCCGGAGCCACCCGAGCCGGATCAGCGCGGTGAGCGCGGAACCGGCGGCGATGACGATCAGTACGGGCGTCGCCCAGCCCGTCGCGGCGGCGACGGCCACCAGGAGGCAGCGTTCGGTCTTGCCGACCGGGCCGCCGTTGCGGCGCGGAGCACCCGCGGCCGCGCCCGCCAGAGACACCCAGGACGGCAGCGTCGCGGCCAGCGCGGCCACGGCCACCAGCCACAGCGGCGCCAGGGTGAGGAATCCGGCGAGGAGCACCAAGTCGGCTGCCCGGTCGCCGAGTTCGTTGATGACCGCGCCGCGCCGGGTGGTACGGCCGGTGTCCCGGGCCAGTGCACCGTCGAGGTTGGCGAAGCCGAGCCGGGCCGCGAGGAGCACGGCGACCGGAAGGACGGCGAGAGGTGCGGGCAGCCAGGCGAGCGCCCCGGCCGCGCCGGCGGCGCACAGCACACCGGCCGCCGTCAGGGTGTCCGGCGACACCTCACGACGGGCGAGCGCGCCACGGACCCCGGAGAGCCGGGCCGCGTACCAGGGCTTGAGAGCGTAGAGGCCGTTCATGGGGCCAACTGTCGTCCCGGAGCCGGGCCTTCACCACGAGCCGCGTACTCAAATCGCCCTGAGTATCCGCCGGGGGATCCCGTGGGCGGTGCGGTCTCCGGGGCGAGGGGGGACCCGGACCCGGTGTCCCCGGCCGAGCACTTCTCCGCTCCTGGAAGCTGCCATGTGTGGTGATCTTCGGCCGTCGGGCCGTGCACGTGCGGCGGACCGTCAAAGGCCCGGGCGGACGCTCCTGACCAGGTGAAACACCGTGCGGTGCGCGCTTTTGGCGATGCCTCCGGAGGACTCGTTCCATGATCGCCGTCTCATATAGTAGGAAGTCCGACTACTTGTAGAGACAGGAGCGCGTACCTGTCCTAGCTTTGTAGAAGCCGAACGTCTCGCTCGATCCAGCGAATGGCGGCAGTGAGCTCGTGCCCCCGGCAGGTAACCCCTGCGGCACGCTCCCCGCCCTCCGGCGCCTCGAAATCTTTCCGATCTCAAGGAGTCGATCATCATGCGCGCTGCGACCGCCCGCCGAGTCCGTCACACCTCCCGCACCAGCGAGTCCGACCGCAAGAACGCAGCCGCCGCGCTGCAGCGGGCCCTGGACCGCCGCGACAACGGTGGCTCCACCGGCCACTGAGCTCTCCCGCTCCGCCATGACTCCACCATCGTCCAGATGGTGGACGTCATGTGTCATGTGCTGGGACGGCGAGTAGGGTGCCGACATGTCTCGCAGCATCAATCTCGCAGTGATCCCCGGTGACGGCATCGGCCAGGAAGTCGTGGCCCAGGGCCTGAAAGTCCTGTCCGCCGTCCTTCCCCAGGACGTGAAGCTGGAGACCAAGGAGTACGACCTCGGCGCCCAGCGATGGCACCGCACAGGGGAGACCCTCCCCGACGCGGAGCTGGAGTCGCTCAAGAACCACGACGCGATCCTGCTGGGCGCCATCGGCGACCCGTCGGTGCCGTCCGGTGTGCTCGAGCGCGGTCTCCTGCTGAAGCTGCGGTTCGCCTTCGACCACTACGTCAACCTGCGGCCGTCGAAGCTCTTCCCGAACACGACGACGCCGCTGGCCGGCCGCCCGGACATCGACTTCGTCGTCGTCCGCGAGGGGACCGAGGGTCCGTACACCGGCAACGGCGGTTCCCTGCGCACCGGTACGCCCGCCGAGGTCGCCACCGAGGTCAGCCTGAACACCGCGTACGGCGTGGAGCGCGTCGTCCGCGACGCCTTCGCGCGGGCCGCCGCCCGCCCCCGCAAGAAGCTGACGCTGGTCCACAAGAACAACGTCCTCGTCTACGCCGGCCACCTGTGGAAGAACATCTTCGACCGGGTCGCCCGGGAGTACCCCGACGTCACCACGGACTATCTGCACGTCGACGCCGCGACGATCTTCTTCGTCACCCAGCCGGAGCGCTTCGACGTCATCGTCACCGACAACCTCTTCGGTGACATCCTCACCGACCTCGCCGCCGCCGTGTCCGGTGGCATCGGCCTGGCCGCCTCCGGCAACATCAACCCGACGGGCGATTTCCCGTCGATGTTCGAGCCCGTCCACGGCTCGGCGCCCGACATCGCGGGCACCGGCAAGGCCGACCCGACGGCCACGATCCTCTCCGTCGCCCTTCTGCTGCGTCACCTCGGCTTCGAGCCGGAGGCCGGGCGCATCGAGGAGGCCGTCTCCGCCGACCTCGCGGGACGCGACGGCACGTTCCGCACGACGGACGAGATCGGCGACACGCTCGCGGTACGCGTAGCGGGCTGACCCGAAGCTTCCACCAAGCCGCCGGGTCGCACACGCGCCCGGCGGCTTCTCCTGTGCGGCTCCCGGGTGCCACCATCAACCCCGGACCGCTTTCACCCCGTTTCATGCACGCGCCGGCCCGAGCCATAATCGAACCGGGCCGGCGCATGCGGGAATGCTCGGACGTCCTAGCAGCTGTAGCGGCGTGAGCGCGGTCCGTCACAACCAACGGTGAAGGACACTGCACTCATGACGACGCCCACGATCGAGCTCAAGCCCTCCTCGTACCCCCTGTCCGACGCGGAGCGCAAGGCGATCCTGGCCAACCCCGGTTTCGGCCGCCACTTCACCGATCACATGGTGACGATCAAGTGGACGGAGGGCCGTGGCTGGCACGACGCGCAGCTCACCCCGTACGCGCCGCTGTCGATCGACCCGGCCAACATGACGCTGCACTACGCGCAGGAGATCTTCGAGGGCCTGAAGGCCTACCGCCGGCCCGACGGTTCGGTCGCCACGTTCCGCCCGGACGCCAACGCCCGGCGCTTCCAGAGCTCGGCCCGCCGTCTCGCCATGCCCGAACTGCCGGTCGAGACGTTCATCGAGGCCTGTGACGTCCTGGTCCAGCAGGACAACGCATGGGTCCCGGAGCACGGCGGCGAGGCCTCGCTCTACCTGCGGCCCTTCATGATCGCCACCGAGGTCGGTCTGGGCGTGAAGCCCGCCAACGAGTATCTGTTCCTCGTGATCGCCTCCCCGGCCGGCGCCTACTTCCCCGGTGGGGTCAAGCCCGTCTCCGTCTGGCTCTCCGAGAACTACGTCCGCGCCGTCCCCGGCGGCATGGGCTTCGCGAAGACCGGCGGCAACTACGCCGCCTCGCTGCTCGCCCAGGCCGAGGCCGCCGCCAAGGGCTGCGACCAGGTCGTCTGGCTCGACGCCGTCGAGCACAAGTGGGTCGAGGAGATGGGCGGCATGAACCTGTACTTCGTGTACGGGAACAAGATCGTCACGCCCGAGCTCAACGGCTCGCTCCTCGCCGGTGTGACCCGCGACACGCTGCTCACCCTCGCCGAGGACCTCGGATACGAGTCCGTGGAGGGCCGTATCTCGACCGAGCAGTGGCGGCGTGACACCGAGAACGGCACCCTGACCGAGGTCTTCGCCTGCGGCACGGCCGCGGTGATCACTCCGGTCGGCACCGTCAAGTGCGAGAGCGGCGAGTGGACGCAGGCGGGCGGTGAGCCGGGCGAGCTGACGATGAAGCTGCGCGGTGCGCTGCTGGACATCCAGCGCGGCATCACGCCCGACAAGCACGGCTGGATGCACGAACTCGCCTGACCCGCTCAGTACTTCACCTGGCACCCTGCCCCCGTTCCCGCCGTCCGGCATCGGCGAGGATGGGGGCATGGGTGCACCGGAGCGGGACCGTGAACTGGCCGAGGCCGTACGACTGCGCGAGCAGGGGAGCGCCGAGGAGGCCCGGCGGATACTGCTGCGCCTCGCCGAACGGCTGCCCGTCGATGCGGAGATCGCCTACCAGACCGCCTGGGTGCACGATGTGCTCGGCCTGGAGGCGGAGGCGGTTGCGCACTACGAGCGCGCCCTCGCCGGCGACGGTCTGCCGGACAGCGACCGCTGCGACGCCCTGCTGGGCCTCGGCAGCACCTACCGGGTGCTCGGCCGGTACGAGGACGCGGAGCGGACCCTGCGGCGCGGGACCGAGGAGTTTCCCGCGCACGGCGGTCTGCGCGCCTTTCTCGCGATGGCGCTGTTCAACACCGGCAGCCACGAGGAGTCCGTCCGGCTGCTGCTCGAACTCCTCGCCGCCACCAGCGAGGACCCCTCGGTGCGCAGGTTCCGGCGGGCGATCGACGCCTACGCCAAGGACTTGACCGGCACCGTCCCGTAGGACCGCAGCGTAAGCGCGGTGTACGTCAGCCCGCCCACCGCGCCCGACAGGACGAAGCTGCAGTCCACGCCGCCGGTCAGCGCGAGCAGCGGACCCTCGTAGAGCGGGGTGGACACCGCGCACAGCCCGGCGGCCGCGCCGACGGCCCAGCTCACGGTGGCACGCGGGTGCCAGCCCGCCCGGAACCAGTAGATCCCGCCGCGGGGCCGCCGGTTGTAGACCTGGAGGGCCTCCGGGTCGTAGACACCGCCGCAGCGCAGGTGCGCGATCATCGTGATCACCGCCCAGGGTGTGCCGATCGCGGTCAGCAGCAGCACGAACGACGTCATCGCCGACTGGGCGTTCCAGGCGAAGTGGCCGACGAAGACGAAGCCGGTCGCGATCACGGCGACGACCAGCGTGGCCCGGGTCCGGGTGGCACGCGGCAGGATCGCGTCCAGGTCGAGGCCCATGGAGTAGAGCATCAGTCCCGCGTTGCCGACCGATCCCGCGGTGGCGGCGAGCAGCAGCGGGACCAGGTACCAGGCGGGTGACGCGGTGACCAGCGGTCCGGCGTAGTCCAGCGCGGCGCGGGCGGCGAGCGCGGTGTAGGTGCCGAACAGCTGCGGGACCAGCAGTCCCGCGAACAGCCCGAGACAGGTGGCGCGCAGCACGCGGCGCGGGCTGTGCCGTTGCGGCGAGATGTAGCGGGTGTAGTCGCCGAGCAGGGTGATGAACGCGATCGGGCCGCTCAGCCCCGCCGCCACCGCGGACAGCAGCCATGTCGGCCAGAACGAGCCGAGCACATACGGGGTGCCGGGCGGGGCGATCTTGGTCGCGTCGGGTGCGTACGCGAGCAGGCCGAGCAGGAGGAGCGCCGTCATGCCGACGGCGAGGATCCGGCTCATGCGCAGCAGCAGCCGGTAGCCGTACACGGCGCCGACGACGGTACAGCCGGCGAGCAGGGCGTAGACGAGGGCGTGGGCGGCCGCGCCCGTCGGCACTCCGGCGATCCGGGACAGCGTGCCCAGCATCACGTCGCCGCCGATCCACAGGGTGAGGGCGGTGTAGCCGAGGGAGAGCAGCAGACCGACGACCGAGCCGACGAGCCGGCCGCGTACCCCGAAGGCCGCGCCGCTGGACGTCGACAGATTGGTGGCGGTGCGCAGCGAGACGAGGGCGAGCGGGGCGGTGACCGCCACGCCGACGGCCGTGCCGGCCACGACCGAGGTGACGGCCGGCCACAGGCCGAGGCCGAAGGAGACCGGCAGCCAGCCGAAGACGATCACGCCCAGGCAGAGGTTCGACCCCAGCAGGATCGAGACGAGGTCGCGCGGGGTGCTGGTGCGCTCCTGCTCCGGGATGGTGTCGACCCCGCGTTGTTCCATCGGCATACGGCTGCCCCTGACGCTCGACTGTTTGAATGCCGCTCAATGTGACCCAGGGGATGTGGGCCCGTCAATGCTTCCCAGAAAAGAAACTCATGATTAGAGTGTCGTTCAAACAGGAGGTGTTCCAGACGTGCGACTGACCCCCACGGAGCGCGACCGGCTGCTGCTTTTCGGCGCCGCCGAGCTGGCCCGGGCCCGCCGGGCCCGCGGCCTGAGGCTCAATGTCCCCGAAGCCACCGCGCTGATCGCCGACACGGTCTGCGAGGCAGCCCGGGACGGCCGGCGGCTGGCGGAGGCGATCGAGGCGGCGCGCGAGGTGCTCGGCCCGGGCGATGTGCTGCCCGGGGTGGCGGACGTCGTGACCGAGGTGCATGTGGAGGCGGTCTTCGACGACGGCTCGCGGCTCGCGGTTGTCTCCGACCCGATCGGCGGCGGCTCCCTGGGCAGTGCCGCGCCGGGTGCGGTCGTGCCGGGGCCCGCGGACGTCGAGCCGGAGCCGGTAGTGCGCCTCACGGTGCGCAACACCGCGACCGTGCCGGTCAGCGTCACCTCCCACTTCCACTTCTTCGAGGCGAACCCGCGCCTCGACTTCGACCGGGCGTCGGCATACGGCATGCGGCTGTGCGTGCCCGCGGGGTCCTCGGTCCGCTTCGGTGCGGGCGAGCAGTTGGAGGTCGGGCTGCTTCCGATCGGCGGCGCACGCGTGGCCATCGGGTTCGCCGGCCTGGTGGACGGCCCGCTGGACGCGCCGGGCGCCAGGGCGCAGGCGCTGCGCCGGGCGGCGGCGTGCGGCTATCTGGGCGCGACACCGCCCGGCGCCGCAGCCGATACCCAGGCGCCCCTCGCCTCGCAGGACATCCCGGAGGAGGACCAGTGACCGGCATCGATCCCCACGAGTACGCGTCCGTGCACGGCCCGCGCGCCGGCGACCGTGTGGTCCTCGGCGACTCCGGACTCGTCGTACGTGTCGAGGACGACTCCCAGAAGCCCGGCGACGAGTTCCTCGCCGGCTTCGGCAAGACCGCCCGCGACGGACTGCACCTCAAGGCCGCCGCCGTCCGCGAGACCTGTGACGTCGTGATCAGCAATGTCCTGGTGATCGACGCGGTCCAGGGCATCCGCAAGGTCTCCATCGGCATCCGCGAGGGGCGCATCTGCTCGGTCGGACGCGCCGGGAACCCCGACACCCTCGACGGGGTGGACGTCGTGGTCGGCACGGGGACCTCCATCGTCTCCGGCGAGGGCATGATCGCCACCGCCGGAGCCGTCGACACCCATGTCCATCTGCTCTCGCCGCGGATCATGGAGGCGTCGCTGGCCTCCGGCGTCACCACCGTCATCGGCCAGGAGTTCGGCCCGGTGTGGGGCGTCGGCGTCAACTCGCCCTGGGCGCTGAAGCACGCCTTCAACGCCTTCGACGCCTGGCCCGTCAACATCGGCTTCCTCGCCCGCGGTTCGTCCTCCGACCCGGCCCCGCTCGTCGAGGCGCTCGCCGAGGGCGGCGCGTCCGGGTTCAAGGTCCACGAGGACATGGGCGCGCACACCCGCGCGCTCGACACCGCGCTGCGGGTCGCCGAGGAGCACGACGTCCAGGTCGCCCTGCACAGCGACGGGCTGAACGAGTGCCTGTCGGTGGAGGACACCCTCCGCGTCCTCGACGGCCGCACCATCCACGCCTTCCACATCGAGGGCTGCGGCGGCGGCCACGTCCCGAACGTCCTCAAGATGGCGGGTGTGCCGAACGTGATCGGCTCCTCCACCAACCCGACCCTGCCCTTCGGCCGGGACGCGGTCGCCGAGCACTACGGGATGATCGTCTCCGTCCACGACCTGAAGACCGACCTGCCCGGCGACGCCGCGATGGCCCGGGACCGCATCCGGGCCGGGACGATGGGCGCGGAGGACGTCCTGCACGACCTCGGCGCCATCGGCATCACGTCCTCCGACGCCCAGGGCATGGGCCGCGCGGGCGAGACGGTGCGCCGGACGTTCGCGATGGCCGGAAAGATGAAGGCCGAGCTCGGCCCGATGGCGGGCGACGGCGCGCACGACGACAACGCCCGCGTCCTGCGCTACGTCGCCAAGCTGACCATCAACCCCGCCATCGCCCACGGCCTCGCGCACGAGATCGGCTCCATCGAGGTCGGCAAACTCGCCGACATCGTGCTGTGGCGTCCGCAGTTCTTCGGCGCGAAGCCGCAGCTCGTCCTGAAGTCGGGCTTCCCCGCGTACGGAGTGACGGGCGACCCGAACGCGGCGACGGACACCTGTGAACCGCTGGTCCTCGGGCCGCAGTTCGGGGCGCACGGTGCGACGCCGGCGGACATCTCCGTCGCCTTTGTGGCACGTGCGGCGACCGAACTGGGCGCGGACCACATGCCCACCCGCCGCCGCAGGGTCGCGGTCCGCGGCACCCGCGGCATCGGCCCCGCCGACCTCCGGCTCAATTCCCGCATCGGCGACGTGGGGGTGGACGGCCGCACCGGCCTGGTGACCCTCGACGGCGACCCGATCCGTTCCGAACCCGCCGACGCGATCTCCCTCAACCGCCTCTACTTCCTCTAGGACGTCACCCATGTTCCGCATGCCACCCGAATGGGCCGCCCACGAGCGCACCTGGATGGCCTGGCCCGGCCCCAACCCCACCTTCGCCGACGACGAGGAACTCGCCGAGGCCCGCAGCGCCTGGGCGTCCGTGGCCCATGCCGTACGCCGCTTCGAACCGGTGACCATGGTGGTGGGCACCGGGCAGTCGGCGTCCGCGCGCGAATTGCTCGGGCCCGGTGTCGAGCTGGTCGAACGCGACCTGGACGACGCCTGGATGCGGGACATCGGTCCCACCTTCACCACGGACGGCTCCCGACTGGCGGCCGTGGACTGGGTGTTCAACGGCTGGGGCGCCGCCGACTGGGCGCGCTGGGACCACGACAAGAAGATCGCCCGCCATGTCGCCGACATCGCGGGCGTCGAGGTCCACTCCTCTCCGCTGGTCAACGAGGGCGGTGCGATCCACGTCGACGGCGAGGGCACCGTTCTGCTCACCGACACGGTTCAGCTCGGCCCGGAGCGCAACCCCGGCTGGACGCGCCCGCAGGTCGAGGCCGAGATCCACGCCCGGCTCGGCACGACCAAGGCCATCTGGCTGCCGCGCGGCCTCAGCGGCGACTACGGCATGTACGGCACCCGCGGCCATGTCGACATCGTCGCGGCCTTCGCCGGGCCCGGCGTCGTCGTCGCCCACACCCAGCCCGACCCCGCGCACCCGGACCACGAGCTGTGCCAGGCGAACGTGGCGCTGCTGCGCTCGCAGACCGATGCGAAGGGCCGCCGTATCGAGGTGGTGGAGGTCCCCGCCCCGACCGTGCTCCAGGAGGACGGTGAGTGGGTCGACTACTCGTACATCAACCACTACGTGTGCAACGGCGGTGTCGTCCTGTGCGCCTTCGACGATCCCCGCGACGAGCTGGCGGCAGGTATCTTCCGGCGGCTGTACCCGGGCCGCACGGTCACGCTGGTGGACGCGCGCGCCATCTTCGCGGGCGGTGGAGGCATCCACTGCATCACCCAGCAGCAGCCGAAGGTCTTCAGGGCGCCCACGGCGAGCGCCGACGATCAGGTAGAACATACGCGTGAATGAGTCGCACACCGCTGCAGGTGCCCTCGGGGCCTCCGGGGCCGCCGTATGACCCCCGCCGCCCGGCGGCGGAACATCGCGCCGCCCCGTGAGTCCGTCCTCGCCGCCGCCATGGCCACCATCGCCGAGCGCGGTCTCGACGGGCTGACCATGGCGGGGCTCGGCCGGGAGGTCGGCATGAGCAGCGGCCATCTCCTCTACTACTTCCGCACCAAGGACGAACTCCTGCTGCGGACCCTGGAGTGGAGCGAGGGCCGGCTGGGGGCCGAGCGCAGCGCACTGCTGTCCCGGCAGGCGCCCACCGCCGAGCGGCTCGAGGCGTATGTCGATCTCTATGTGCCCGACGGGCCGCGCGATCCGCACTGGACGCTGTGGCTGGAGGTCTGGAACCGCTCGCAGAACGCCGACGACGAGGCCCGCGCCCGCCAGGCCGCCATCGAGGGGGCCTGGCACCGGGATCTCGTCGCGCTGCTGGCGGAGGGGATCTCGCGCGGCGAGTTCCGTCCCGTCGACCCCGACCGCTTCGCCGCCCGCCTCCGTGCGCTCCTCGACGGCTTCAGCGTCCACGTCGCCGTCGGCATCCCCGGCACCGGACGCGAACACGTCCTGACCCATGTCAGGGAGTTCCTCCGCGACGCGCTGCTGCGGGAAAGCGCCTGATCACCGGCTGTGCGGGCCGGGTGCGGGTCCCGGGGCGGGACGGACTGCCCGCATACTGAGACCGCCGTCCACGGGACGGCAGCGATGTGGCAGACTGCCAGCGTGCTTTCGTTCGCCATGATTATCGGCAGCAGGCGCGCCGGTCCGCAGTGATCGCCTCATATCACCATGTATGACGCGGCCACCGTGCCCCAGACCCGCGCGCAGACCTCTCGCACCCGCGAGGGGTTTTTTCGTTTTACGGCCTCACCCGGCCGGAAGCGAGCCGCACGCGGAGACGGGGGCAAGTGGAGCCAGTATTTCCGGAGCCACTCATCCGACAGGAGTCAGGACAGCCATGACCACACAGGCCACGGACACGGATACCGACGACGCCTTCCATGTCTTCGACACGACCCTGCGCGACGGCGCGCAGCGTGAGGGCATCAACCTCACCGTCGCGGACAAGCTGACGATCGCCCGGCACCTGGACGAGTTCGGCGTGGGCTTCATCGAGGGCGGCTGGCCGGGTGCCAACCCGCGCGACACCGAGTTCTTCGCCCGCGCGCAGCAGGAGATCACCTTCCGGCACGCGCAGCTGGTCGCGTTCGGTGCCACGCGCCGCCCGGGAGCGAAGGCGGCGGACGACCCGCAGGTGCGGGCGCTGCTGGAGTCGGGCGCGCCGGTGATCTGTCTGGTGGCCAAGTCGCACGACCGGCATGTGGAACTGGCCCTGCGCACCACCCTGGACGAGAACCTCGAGATGGTTCGCGACAGCGTCGCCTTCCTGCGCGAGCAGGGCCGGCGGGTGTTCGTGGACTGCGAGCACTTCTTCGACGGCTACCGCGCCAACCCCGCCTACGCGAAGTCCGTCGTGCGCACGGCGTCCGAGGCGGGCGCCGATGTGGTGGTCCTGTGCGACACGAACGGCGGCATGCTGCCCGCCCAGATCCAGGCCGTCGTCTCCACCGTCATCGCCGACACCGGCGCCCGGCTCGGTATCCACGCCCAGGACGACACCGGCTGCGCCGTGGCGAACACTCTCGCGGCCGTCGACGCGGGCGCGACCCACGTCCAGTGCACCGCCAACGGTTACGGCGAGCGGGTCGGCAACGCCAACCTGTTCCCGGTCGTCGCCGCGCTGGAACTGAAGTACGGCAAGAGCGTGCTGCCCGAGGGTGCGCTGGCGGAGATGACGCGCATCTCGCACGCCATCGCGGAGGTCGTCAACCTCACGCCGTCCACGCATCAGCCGTACGTGGGAGTGTCTGCGTTCGCGCACAAGGCCGGTCTGCACGCCTCCGCGATCAAGGTCGATCCGGATCTCTACCAGCACATCGCCCCGGAGCAGGTCGGCAACACCATGCGGATGCTCGTCTCCGACATGGCCGGACGCGCGTCCATCGAGCTGAAGGGCAAAGAGCTCGGTGTCGAGCTCGGCGGAGACCGCGCGCTGATCGGCCGGGTCGTGGAGCGGGTCAAGGAACGCGAACTCGCCGGCTACACCTACGAGGCCGCCGACGCCTCGTTCGAACTGCTGCTGCGCGCCGAGGCCGAGGGCCGACCGCGCCGCTACTTCCGTACCGAGTCCTGGCGGGCCATCGTCGAGGACCGCCCCGACGGCACCCACGCCAACGAGGCCACCGTGAAACTGTGGGCCAAGGGCGAGCGGATCGTCGCCACCGCCGAGGGCAACGGCCCCGTCAACGCCCTGGACCGCGCGATGAGAGTCGGTCTGGAGCGGTTCTACCCGCAGCTCGCCAAGATGGAGCTGGTCGACTACAAGGTCCGCATCCTCGAAGGCCGCCACGGCACCGAGTCCATCACCCGCGTACTGATCACCACGGGTGACGGAGGCGGCGAATGGTCCACCGTCGGCGTCGCCGAGAATGTCATCGCCGCCTCCTGGCAGGCCCTGGAGGATGCCTACACCTACGGTCTGCTGCGCGCCGGCGTCGAGCCTGCCGAGTAGCACCGCGGGCGGGGGTGCCCCCGGCGCATCAGGGCTGGAGCCGCCACTTCTGGTTGGCGGCTCCGGTGCACGACCAGATCTGTGCCCGGGCGCCGTTCGCCGACGAGTTGTCCGAGACGTCGAGACACTTGTCGGCCGCCGCGTTCACCAGATCACCGGTGGACGCCTCGTACCGCCACTGTTGCGCCCCCGACCCGTTGCAGCCGTACAGCTGGATCTTCGCGCCGTTCGCCGTCGACGCACCCGTCACGTCCAGGCACTTGCCCAGTGCCTGGACCGACCCGTCGGCCCTGACCGTCCAGCGCTGGGCGGTGGAGCCGTTGCAGTCCCACAGCTGGACGGCCGTGCCGTCGGCCGTCGAGCCGCCCGCCACGTCGAGGCACTTGCCGGCCAGACCGACCAGGGCGCCCGACGCGTCCGAACCGCCGCTCTGCGTGCCCGGCCAGGTGAAGGTCGCGGACGTCTTGCCCGGCAGTGAGTAACGGACGTTCTGGCCACCCCAGTTGATCCGCATCTCACGCGCCGACGACGAGTCGTTGTAGGCGATCAGAGCCTTGGAGCCGTCGGGATTGCGCCATGCCACGTTCGGCACGTCACCGCTCGCCGTCGAGGCGATCCGGTGGGCGCCCGGCTTCACGAACTTCGTCAGATGCCCCATCGTGTAGTACTCGATGGTGTAGTCGACCTGCCCGTGCCGGCCGTCACCGTTGTGCACGGTGATCAGGCCGTCGCAGGTCCCGCAGCCGCCGTTGTGGGGTCCGCGGTTCTGGTCGACCGCCAGGGACCACTTGGTCACCGACTTCGCCCAGTTACGGGTGTAGTCGATGATGTTCATCATGTCCTCGCGCTGCTGATTGCCGATCCAGGTGCCGCCCGAGTGCTCGGTCTGGAAGGCGTCCAGCTGCGGATACTGGTTGTGCACGTCCGTCTGCTCGGAGACGTTTCCGCCGTAGCCGTGCCACGCCACGCCACCGAAGTTGGGGTGGCTGCGCACCGCCGCGTCGTTCACCGTCTGCGCCGCGTAGGCGTCGTAGGTGTCCCAGTTCCAGTCGTGGGCGAGCACCTTGGTCGGCAGGCCGGCGCCCTGGAGCCTGGGCAGCAGCTCGCTCTTGGTGAAGAAGGCGAGCCCGGACCCGTTCCAGCTCATCGACGGGTAACCGGCGCAGCAGGTCGGCTCGTTCTGTGCGGTGACGTAGTCGACGGGGACGCCCTGATCGCGCCAGGCCTGGAGGTACTTCACGAAGTAGTTGGCGTAGGTGCCGTAGTTCTCGGCCTTCAGCCAGCCGCCGTTGAGCTGGCCGTTGTCCTTCATCCACGCGGGCGCCGTCCACGGTGACGCCACCAGGGTGAGGCCCGGATTGAGCTGCCGCGCCTGCTTGGTCAGCGGCAGCACGTCGGCGAGGTCGTGGGCGATGGAGAACCGCGACAGCGAAGGGTCGGTCTGCCCGGCCGGCAGGTCGTTGTAGGTGTAGCCGAAGCGGGCCAGGTCGGAGCCGCCCATCGGGTTGCGGACGAAGGAGAGCCCGATCCCCTCGGTGGGTGAGAAGAGCTTCCGCATCGTCGCGTCGCGCGTGGCCTGGGAGAGCGCGCCGCTGCCCTTCATCAGCCATGCGGCCGTGTCGGTGAAGGAGGCGCCGCCGCCGCTGAACGTCTGGAAGCGGGTGTTCTCGTCGACGGTGATGTTGGTGCCGCTGCCGCCGTTGCCCGCCTGGAAGTTGACGGGTGTCTGCTGCTGGAGTCCGCGGGTGACGGTGCGGCCGCCGGCGTCGCTGGTCGTGGTGAGCCAGACGTTCACCTGCTCGCCCGCGGCCTGCGCCGTACCGGCGGTCAGACCGGTCAGACCGGTCAGACCGGCGGCCGCGAGGGTGGCCGCGAGCAGGATTCTGATCGTTCGCTTCGGTCGTCTTGCCATGGGCTGGAGCCCTTCTCGGCAGAGGTGTGGGGGTCGAGGCGTGAGTGAACTGCCGATGCGAACGTCCGTCAAGAGATTGCGCATTCACACTCTGAACGAACAACCCTCCCTGCACCGGCTGAAGTTGGGGTTTCGGCGATTCCGGTGTGAAGTCTTGACGGCGCGACGGGACGCTAGTTGACTCGCCGCGCACCACCGGTACCGGTTCCGGCACCGGTTCCGGACCTCGTCGCGGAGGCGTCCCCATGCCCGTCACCATCGCCGATGTCGCACGTCAGGCGGGTGTCAGCAAGACGACCGTGTCCCGGGTGCTCAACACCAGGGGCGAGGTCGACGCCGGTACCGCCGCCCGCGTTCGTGAAGTGATCGCGACCCTCGGCTATGTGCCCAGCAGCGGAGCCGTCGGACTGGCCCGCGGCAGCAGCCGTACGGTCGCCATGCTGACGCCCCCGCTCACCTGGCCGTGGATGGGCGAAGTCCTCCAAGGGGTCGTCGACACCGTCGAGGCCGCGGGCTACGGACTGCTGCTCTTCACCTGCAACCGCGGACGGGAGTCCGTGGAGCACTTCGCCGGCCAGGTCTCCGCCCGCGCCTTCGACGGACTCCTCGTCGTCGAGCCCGAGGACACCCTCGACACGATCACCGCGATGCACCGCAAGGGCCTTCCCGTCGTCCTCATCGACGACCGCGGCCACCACCCGGAGTTCCCGTCCGTCGCGACCACCAACCGGGAGGGCGGGGCGTCGGCCGCCCGCCATCTGCTCGCCGACGGCCGCTCCCGCCCGCTGATCGTGACCGGCCGCCCCGACTTCGGCTGCGTACGCGAGCGGCTGGAGGGCTTTCTGGACGTGCTGCCGACCGACCGCGTCGTCGGCGGTGACTTCACCGAGGTCTCCGGGCGGCTGGCGACGGAACGCTTCCTCGCCACCGGCAGGGCCTTCGACTCCGTCTTCGCGCACAACGACCTCAGCGCGGTCGGCGTGCTGCGGGCCCTGCGCGCCGCGGGACGAAGCGTCCCCGACGACATTGCGGTCGTCGGCTTCGACGACATCCCCATGGCCCAGCACACCGAACCACCGCTGACCACCGTCCGCCAGCCGATGCGCCGGATGGGGGAGCGGGCGGCCGGGATGCTGCTCGCCCACCTGGCCGGCACTCCCGCCCCGGTCGAACCCGTCGTGCTGCCCACCGAACTGATCGTGCGCGCCTCCGCACCCGCCTGACCCGCGCCCGCTCCCTGACGTTGCCTTCGCACCACCGCTCCGGCCCGTCGACCTTCCCTTCGCACCACCCCTCCCGCTCGTCGACCTTCCTGCCGTGCCACCCCGTCCGCACCGAAGGAGCCGCAATGCCCCCCACCCGTACCCGCTTCAGAACCAGAGCCGGCACGGCCGCGCTCGCCGCGACCGCCGTTCTGACCACCCTGCTCACCGGTGCCGGCGCCGGAGTCAGCGCGGCGGCCGACGATCCGGCGCCGTTCACCGTCGACCGCTTCGAGGGCGAGGTCCCGTTCGCCAACCCGCCCGCCGAGGGCATCTTCACGTGGGGGAGTGACGCCGACGACCAGCCCCGGCTGGAGCTGAAGGAGCGCGCGGACGCCCCCGAGGGCGCCAAGGTCCTCGAAGGCTCCTACGACATCAGCGGCTGGGGCGGCCTCACCCACGACTTCGCCTTCGACAAGCCCGCGCAGAACTGGACCCCGTACAAGGGCATCCGCTTCTGGTGGTACGGGCAGAACACCGCACCGCTGCCGCCCGGTTCGGGCAAGAGGATCAACTTCGAGCTCAAGGACGGCGGCGCCAACGGCGAGGCCTCCGAGCTGTGGACCACCTCCTTCACCGACGACTGGGAGGGCTGGCACCTCGTCGAGATCCCCTTCGCGGACTTCGTCTACCGCGCCGACTACCAGCCCGTCGGCGGCATCGACCAGGTCCTCGGACTGAACGAGATGTGGGGCTACGCGCTCACCCTGCCCACCGGCGCCCCCGGCAGGTTCGCCATGGACGGTGTCGAGCTGTACGGAAAGGCCGACCCCGCGCTGAAGGCGAGCGTCATCACCGACGCGGCCGTCCACCCGGTCGACGAGGGCGGCACCGCCAAGGTGAAGATCTCCGTCGCCACCACCGGCTCGGGCCCCACCGAGGAGCCCGTCACCGTCGCGTACAGCACCGAGGGCGGGACCGCCGAGGCCGGCAAGGACTACACCCCGGTCTCCGGCACGGTCACCTTCCCGGCCGGCTCCGTCTCGGGCACGTCCACGTCGGTCGCCGTCACCACGCGCAAGGACCGCTCGGCCGAGCCGGCCGAGACGATTCCGCTGAAGCTCACCGTCACCGGCGCGAAGGCGCCCGCCGAGACCCCGCAGATCGTCGTGGACGCCCACGGTCTGCCGTATCTCGACAAGAAGCTCCCGGTGAAGAAGCGCGTCGCCGACCTGCTCTCCCGGATGACGCTCGCGGAGAAGGCCGGGCAGATGACCCAGGCCGAACGCAACGCCCTGAAGTCTCAGGGCGACATCGCCGCCTACGACCTCGGCTCGCTGCTCTCCGGCGGTGGTTCGGTGCCGACGCCGAACACCCCCGCGGCCTGGGCGAAGATGGTCGACACCTACCAACTGCGTGCGCAGGCAACGCGGTTCCAGATCCCGTTGATCTACGGCGTGGACGCCGTGCACGGCCACAACAACGTCATCGGGTCGACGATCATGCCGCACAACATCGGCATCGGGGCCACCCGTGACCCGGCCGTCGCGGCGAGGACCGGCGCCGTGACGGCGAAGGAGGTCCGCGCCACCGGTATCCCGTGGGACTTCGCACCCTGCCTCTGCGTGACCCGCGACGAGCGCTGGGGCCGCTCCTACGAGGCCTTCGGTGAGGACCCCGCCCTGGTCACCGCCATGGAGACGGTGATCACGGGTATGCAGGGTGCCCCGTCCGGCAAGGATCTCGCCCGCAACGACAAGGTGCTGACCAGCGCCAAGCACTACGTCGGCGACGGCGGTACGGAGTACGGCTCGTCCTCCACCGGCTCGTACACGATCGACCAGGGCATCACCAAGGTCACCCGGCAGGAACTGGAGGCCGTCCATCTCGCGCCGTTCGCCGAGGCCGTCGAGCGCGGCGCGGGCACGGTCATGCCGTCGTACTCGTCACTGGACGTCCTGGGCGACGACCAGGGCCCGGTGAAGATGCACGCCAACGCCGAGATGATCAACGGCGTGCTCAAGGACAGGATGGGCTTCAAGGGCTTCGTCATCAGTGACTGGCAGGCCATCGACCAGATCCCCGGCGACTACGCGAGCGATGTGCGCACCTCCGTCAACGCCGGGCTCGACATGATCATGGTGCCGACGGCCTACGCGGACTTCCACCGGACCCTCCGGGACGAGGTGACGGCGGGCCGGATCCCCGAGGCGCGGATCGACGACGCCGTCGCGCGGATCCTGACCCAGAAGTTCGCCCTGGGCCTGTTCGAGAAGCCGTACGCGGACACCACCCACCTCGGCAGCATCGGCTCGGCCGCCCACCGCGCGGTCGCCCGTGAGGCCGTCGCCAAGTCCCAGGTCCTGCTGAAGAACGACGGCGCGGTCCTGCCGCTCAAGCCGTCGCAGAAGGTGTACGTCGCCGGGTCCAACGCCGACGACGTCGGCAACCAGGCCGGCGGCTGGACCATCAGCTGGCAGGGCTCGTCCGGGAAGATCACGCCCGGTACGACGGTCCTCGAGGGCATGAAGAAGGCCGCCCCCGAGACGGTGACCTGGTCCAAGGACGCGTCCGCTCCCCTGGAGGGCCACGACGTCGGTGTGGTCGTCGTCGGCGAGACCCCCTACGCCGAGGGTGCCGGCGACGTCGGCAACGGTCACGACCTGGAGCTGAGCGCGGCCGACCGGGCCGCCGTCGACAAGGTCTGCGCCGCGATGACGTGCGCCGTCCTGATCGTCTCCGGCCGCCCGCAGCTGATCGGGGACCGACTCGGTGACATCGACGCACTCGTGGCGTCCTGGCTGCCGGGCACCGAGGGCGACGGTGTCGCCGACGTCCTCTACGGCAAGAAGGCCTTCACCGGCCGGCTGCCCGTCACCTGGCCCAGGTCGGCCGGACAGCTGCCGATCAACGTCGGGGACACCTCGTACGACCCGCAGTACCCCTACGGCTGGGGGCTCACCACCCTGAAGAAGCCGCCGGCCGGCGGGGAACTCACCCTCAAGGCCATGGCGCTGGCGGCGAAGCTGCTGGAGGTGACCGGCCGGGGCGACTCCCCGGAGGCGCGTGAGCTGGTCTCCCAGGCCCGGCTGCTCGTCCAGCAGAAGATCGGGCAGCGGATCACGGCCGCGTCGGCGAAGCCGTTCGCGGACGCGGACCATCTGCTGCTGTCGGGCAGACCGGCCGCGGCCGTGGCCAAGCTGACGGCCGCGTTCAGGGCGGCCTGAATCAGACCCTTGGTGCATGTCCTAAAATCAACCCTTTCGGGTAGCGTCAAGGTATGAGGACCAGGCTGTTCACCGCACTGTCCGGTCTGCTGCTCGCGCTCTCGGCGGCCGCCCTCGGGGTGGCGCCGGGAGCGCACGCGGCCACCGGGCCCGACACCGTGGCCGCGGCACTGGAGAACAGCCCGGTCTATGTGGACCCGCGCGCCTCCGGTCAGCTCTCGAAGGCGGACGCGGACGCGCTGGCACAGAAGATCAAGAACGCGGACAAGCCGCTGTTCGTGGCCGTCCTGCCGGCGTCCGCCGAGTTCCCGCCCGAATCCGTCCTGCGGAACGTCCGCACCGAGACGGGTGTCACCGGCCTCTACGCCATCCGCCTCGGCGACGGATTCAACGCGGCGGCCGACAGCCGCGTCCTGTCGGGCCAGGCCGTCCAGAATCTGGTCACCGCGGTCAAGACGCCCCCCGGCGCCGATGCCGCCACCCAGCTGAACAACTTCGTCGACCAGGCGCTCCCGCAGATGCGGGGCAGCGCGCCCGCCTCCTGGGGTACCACCGGCGGTGACGAGGGAGTGAACGGCGGAGCCGTGATCGCCTTCGGCGCGGTGCTCGCCGCGGGCGGCGCGGGCGCCTACGCGCTCGTGGCCCGCAACCGCCGCCGCAAGGCCCAGGAGGAGCGGGAGGCGCTCGACAAGCTCCGGGTGGTGGTCGACGAGGACATCACCGCCTTCGGCGAAGAGCTCGACCGACTGGACTTCCACCCCTCCGAGAAGGGTGCGAACGACGCGATGCGCGCCGACTACGAGCGGGCACTCGACTCGTACGACAAGGCGAAGTCGCTGATGGGAGCGGCCCGCCACCCCTCCGACGTGCGAGGAGTCACCGAGGCGCTGGAGGACGGGCGCTTCAGTCTGGCCGCACTCGACGCCCGGCGCACGGACCGGCCGATTCCGGAGCGCAGGGCCCCCTGCTTCTTCGACCCGCGCCACGGGCCCTCCGTCACCGACATGACCTGGACCCCGGACGGTGGCCAGGCCCGCGAGATCCCGGTGTGCGCGGTGGACGCCTCCCGGCTCAAGGGCGGCCTGGACCCGATGGCCCGCACGGTCGAGACGGGGGACGGCCGGCGGCCGTACTGGGAGGCAGGGCCGGCGTACGGCCCCTGGGCCGGCGGCTACTTCGGCGGCGGCATCCTCCCCGGCCTGCTGGCCGGCACACTGCTCGGCAGCGTGCTCGCGACGCCTGCGTACGCGGCGGACTACGGCGGCGCCGACTACAGCGGCGGCGACTACTCGGGCGCCGACTTCAGCTCGTCGGACTTCGGCGGCGGCGGGGACTTCGGGGGTGGCGGAGGCTTCGGTGGCGGCGGGGACTTCGGGGGCGGGTTCTAGAACCTGGCGGGTTCCAGAGCCCGGCAGGGTGTGCGCGCCGGGACACGGTTCCGGCCCGGCGGCGACAGCGCGCGGACAGCGGAGCGCCCGCCCGGCCGTCGGGACGGCGGGGCGGGCGCGCTCTGGGTGCCGGGGTGACGTCCCGGATCAGGCCGCGGACTTGATCGCGGAGATGTCGAAGTTCAGCTTCACCTTGTCGCTGACCATCACGCCGCCCGTCTCCAGCGCGGCGTTCCAGGTCAGGCCCCAGTCGGAGCGCAGGATCTCGGCGGTGCCCTCGAAGCCGACGCGCTCGTTGCCGTAGACATCGGTGGCGGAGCCGTTGAACTCCAGGTCGATGGCGAGGGGGCGCGTGACGTCCTTGATCGTCAGGTCACCGGTGAGCCGGTAGGTGTCGCCGCCGAGGTTCTCCGCCTGCGTCGAGCGGAACGTCATCAGGGGGAACTTCTCGGCCTCGAAGAAGTCACCGCTGCGCAGGTGGCCGTCGCGGTCGGCGATCCCGGTGTCGATGCTGGTGATCGTCACGTCGATCTCGGCGGTGGAGTGGTGCGGGTCCGTGCCGTTCAGCTCGAGGCTGCCGGAGAACTCGCCGAACGAGCCGCGGACGTTGGTGACCATCGCGTGGCGGACCGTGAAGCCGATGCTGCTGTGCGCCGGGTCGATGGTGTAGCTGCCGGACAGCGCGGCCAGGGCCGGGTCCACCGGGGCGGCGGTGGTGGTGGCAGCGGCAGCGGCTTCGGGCTTGCGATTGAAGATACCCATGATGTCGGACTCCTCGGGGGACGGGCGGTCGGTAGTTAAACCTTCAACGACATCGACCATAGACCTATTCCGTTTAAAGTTCAACATCTTCTTGAGGGGTTCACCCGAACGACGTGCGCACCCCCTGGCGACGCGCGTAGAACTCGGGCAGCATCTCTGTGCTCCACCTGCACCGCCCGTACCACCGGACTGGCACGGTCCCCAACGGTCACCAGCAGGAGGGATCTCCCCCCATGAAAATCCGCTCGACGCTCACCGCGCTCGCGCTCGTCTCCGGCGCGCTCCTCGCTCCCGGCTTCGGCGTCCTCAGCAGCGCGACCGAGGCCCGCGCGGCCACCAAGATCAGCCACGCCACGGCCACGTCGATGTTCCGCTCGTCCGGGATCACCTGGTCCTCGTCCGGCGGCTGCTCGAACCGCAACAACCCCACCTGTACGTCGTTCGACCAGCTGAACCTCATGTCCGCGCAGGGGGCCCAGACCCTGAAGAGCGCGAGCGGGTGTGCCCTCAACATCACCGGCGGCACCGAGACCGGGCACGCGAGCGGCACGTACTCCCACTGGAACGGCTACAAGCTCGACTTCGCCAAGGGCACGTGCGTGGGGAACTACATCAAGAACACCTTCAGCTACATCGGCGCACGGCCGGGCGACGGTGCCCCGCAGTGGAGGTCCGGGTCCGGGAACGTCTACGCGGACGAGGGCAACCACTGGGACGTGACCTACTACAACTGCGGCGGCTGCTGACCGTACGTGCGAGTGCCCGGCCCCTTCCGCTGCCTGCGGGGGCCGGGCACTCGGCGTGGTCACGTACCGACGGTCAGGGCCCGACGGTCAGGGCCCCGCGGTCAGGACCCCACGGTCAGGGTGAAGCGCCGCGGGTTGCCGTCGTGCGCCGCGCCCGAGACGTCGGGCTGTCCGTCCGGACGGACGTCGTCGTACGGGAACGCGTACCCGATCGGGGTGTTGGCGTGGACGACGCGTGAGAAGTGGTTCGTGCCGGGGTCGAGGTAGTAGTCGGCCGCGGTCGCTCCGTTCGGCTGGTCCGGGTGGGACAGCAGGGTCGTCCGGTTGAAGCCGGCGGCGAGCCGGGCGAGCAGGCCCTTCTTGTCGTCCGGGTCGCCGGGGTTGTTGGCGAAGGGCCCGTGGTTGCAGGTGAAGACGTCCTTCGAGGACGGCTTCGCGAAGGTGTGACCACCGTTGAAGGTGAGCGTGTCGCCGTTCACCCGGCCGGTGAACACTCCGCGTCCGCCCTGGAGATCGATCCGCAGATCGGTCGAGCGGTACTTCTCCCAGACCTGGTCGATGTAGGAGTCGAAGGCGTCACGGAACGGCATCTCGGCGGGCCGGTCGAAGTAGGGGGCCATCAGGTTCTGCGGCGCGATCACGCGCAGCACCTCACCGTCCGCGCCGCGGATGACGAGCTTGTCCCACGGCTGTCCGTCCTTGGCCGCCTGGGCGGCGAGGCCGTCGGCGATCTTCTGGACCGCGCCGTCCGGCAGCGGCGCCACGGTGTGCGTGGCGTCACCGGTGAGCGTGAGGCCGATGGGGAGGGCCGTCACCAGGTCGACGTAGCTGATGTTCGCGTACAACTGCTGCGGGTTGAACGTGAATTCGGCGAAGGACCAGATGCGGTCGTAGTTGGCGTCGGACGGCGTCGCGAAAGCGGGCTCGACCAGGGAGGGCCCCGGGTTCACGAAGAAGTCCAGCTTGTCGTCGCGGACGAAGTAGACCCGGGCGCCGAACATCTGAGGAAGCGTCAGCACGATCGGGCCGGAGCCCGCCGCGGGCAGCGGGATGGCGCAGTCGACCGGCAGCGGGGTCTCGGGCGCCGACGGGTTCTCGGGGTAATGGACCCCGCCGTCCGGGCGCAGCAGCACCCATCGGTCGGTGCCCTGCTCGTGGCCGGTGACATAGGCGTGGACCGTGCCGGGCAGGGACTTGTTCTCCAGGGCGAGCTCGCAGGTGGGGGCTGCGGCCCTGGCGCGAGGGCTGAGAGCGCTTCCCCAGGCGGGATAGGTGGCCGCGGTGACCGCGGCGGCCGCTCCGGTGAGGAAGATACGTCGGGATATCACGGACAGAACTCCTGGTGCTCGTGGGGGAGTTCTCACTGTTGCGACGCCCGGTGCACGCGTCAAGAGGTGTGACTGAGAGCGCTCTCGGCAGTTTTTCACTGCCCATAAGCCGGGGTTAAGGCGGGCGATGTGAGGCCGGGTGCGCGTCGCAAGCGCTTGCTGACGGCTTGTGTCATGACCATTGAAGGCACCCGGCTGCCGTGCTAGACCACAGGTCGACCGGACCGAATCACTTACGCACCGGAGGCCCCTGTGCCGCTGTCGTCAGCCTGGTCCCGCCGTACCTTTCTGGCCACCACGGGAGCAAGCGCTCTCTGCGTCGCCCTCACACCACGGGTGAGCGCTGCGGCGGACGACGAGTACGAGACCCTGCGGCAGCGCTGGGTGGAGATCAGCCTCGGCAGCGGCTACGACGCGACCGCCGAACCGTACGCGTCCCGCCTCGCCGAGACCGGGACGCTCGCCGCGGGCTTCCGCGCCTCGATGGCACCCACCGCGACCTCGCTGTGGCCCGGCCACCCCTTCGACCCGCCCGCCGGCATCACCCAGAGCTACACCCGGCTGTGGACCATGACCCAGGCGTACGCGCAGCAGGGCACCGGCCACACCGGCGACGCCGGGCTGCTCGCCGACATCCTCCGCGGCCTCGACCATCTCGCGACGACTGTCTACAACCCCTCGACGACCCGCTACGGCAACTGGTGGGAGTGGCAGATCGGCAGCCCCCGCCTCCTGATGGACATCGTCGCCGTCCTGTACGGCGACCTCGGCCAGGCCCGGCGGGACGCCGCTTTCGCGGCCGTCGACCACTTCGTCCCCGACACGATGCTCGGCGACTACACCGGCACCTCCACCGGCGCGAACCGCGTCGACCTGTGCCGCTCGGTCGCCCTGCGCGGCGTACTCGGCAAAGCGCCCGCCAAGATCGCACTGGCCCGCGACGCCCTGTCGCCCGTCTTCCCGTACGTCACCGAAGGCGACGGCCTCTACGCCGACGGCTCCTTCGTCCAGCACACCTGGGTCGCCTACTCCGGCACCTACGGACAGGTCATGCTCGACGGTCTGGGCCGGCTCTTCAGCCTGCTCGCCGGATCCACCTGGGCCGTCACGGACCCCAACCGGCAGATCATCCTGGACAGCGTCGAGCGCGCGTACGCGCCCCTGATTTACAACGGCCTGATGATGGACAGCGTCAACGGCCGTGCCATCAGCCGGGGTTACCTCAAGGACGACGACCGCCGGGTCATGCGCAGCGACCACTTCCACGGCCAGGCGGTGATCGCCGCGATCGCGCTGCTCGCCGGCGGGGCGAGCGCGGCGGAGCGGGAACGCTGGCACGCGCGGATCAAGGGGTGGATCGCCCGCGACACCACCACCCCGATCCTCGAGGGCGCCCAGTTCGGGGTCGCCGACCTGTCCCGGCTGCACGCCGTCGCGGCGTCGCCCGTCCCGGCCGCGCCCGAGCCCGTCGGACACGACCTCTTCGCCGCCATGGACCGGGCCGTCCACCGCGGTCCCGGCTGGGCCGCGAACATCTCCATGGCCTCGCAGCGGATCTCCTCCTACGAATGCGGCAACGGCGAGAATCCACGCGGCTGGCACACCGGCGCCGGAATGCTCTACTGGTGGCCGGGAGAGGCGCAGGGCGACCAGTACACCGACTGGTTCTGGCCCACCGTGGACTTCTACCGGCTCCCCGGCACGACCGTGTCGACCAAGCGGCTGGCCGACAGGGCGGGCGGCGAGTGGGGACTGCCCAAACCGGCGGCGCGGTGGGTGGGCGGAGCCTGCGACGGCGAGTTCGCCGCCGTGGGACAGCACCTCCTCGGGCTGGACTCCACCCTGCGGGCCCACAAGTCCTGGTTCTGCGTCGCCGACGCGGTCATCTGCCTCGGCGCCGGCATCTCCTGCACCGACGGGGTGCCGGTCGAGACCGTCGTCGACAACCGCAATCTGGGCGAGGGCGGCACGAACGCCTTCACCCGCGGCCACGGCTGGGCGCACCTCGACGGCCACGGCGGCTGGGTCTTCCCGGAAGGGACGGCGGACCTGCGCACGCTGTGGGAGGACCGGACCGGAGCGTGGAGCGACATCAACACCACCAGCTCCACCGAACGCGCCACCCGCCGCTACCGCACCCTCTGGCTGGACCACGGCACGGACCCCGTCGACGCCTCCTACGCCTATCTGCTCATGCCGGGCGCGAGCCGCCGCACGCTCGCCGCCCGAGCGCACGACCGCCGCTGGCTGGAGATCCTCGACAACACCGCGGCCCGCCAGGCCGTCGCCGTCCGCTCCCTGGGCCTGACCGCGGCGAACTTCTGGCAGCCCGGTACGGTGGGCCCGCTCACCACGACGGCGCCCGCCAGTGTTCTGCTGCGGACCCGCCGCCGCACGGCCACGCTCCACCTCAGCGAACCGCTGCGCACCGGAGCACCCGTGGAGATCACCTGGCGCCGGCCGGTCCGCCGGGTCGTCGCCGCGGACGACGGCATCGAGGTGCTCGCCGCCGGACGGGAGCTGCGACTGCGCCTCACCGGGGGCACCGCGGGGGCGAGCTACCGCTGTGAGGTGACTCTCAGCTGAACACCTTGTTGGACTTCCACAAACATCAGTGGCACTGAGCTGGTGGTTGGGCTGCTGTGCCGAATGGTTCTGTGCAAGGCCAACAGGAGAACGGACCGGAGACTGTACGGAGTCGACGGCAGGGTTTCCTCGGTCGGATCCGTAGGGTCGAGGCATGACCGTTTTGGACGAGACCGCCAGTGAGCCGAGCGACGCCCGCGGACGCGTGGCCGAGCTGCACGATCTGCGCGACCGTGCGCGGCGCGGGCCCAGTGACCGCGCCACCGAGGCGCAGCACGCCAAGGGCAAGCTGACCGCCCGTGAGCGCATCGCGCTGCTGCTGGACGAGGGCTCGTTCAAGGAGGTCGAGCAGCTGCGCCGGCACCGGGCGACCGGGTTCGGCCTGGAGGCGAAGAAGCCGTACACCGACGGTGTCATCACCGGCTGGGGCACGGTCGAGGGCCGCACGGTCTTCGTCTACGCGCACGACTTCCGGATCTTCGGCGGCGCGCTGGGCGAGGCCCACGCCACCAAGATCCACAAGATCATGGACATGGCCATCTCGGCCGGTGCCCCCCTGGTCTCCCTCAACGACGGCGCCGGCGCCCGTATCCAGGAGGGCGTCTCCGCCCTCGCCGGCTACGGCGGCATCTTCCAGCGCAACACCCGCGCCTCCGGTGTCATCCCGCAGATCTCGGTGATGCTCGGCCCGTGCGCCGGTGGCGCGGCGTACTCGCCCGCGCTGACGGACTTCGTGTTCATGGTCCGCGAGACCTCGCAGATGTTCATCACCGGCCCGGACGTCGTCAAGGCGGTCACCGGTGAGGAGATCACCCAGAACGGCCTGGGCGGCGCGGACGTCCACGCCGAGACCTCCGGCGTCGCGCACTTCGCGTACGACGACGAGGAGACCTGCATCGCCGAGGTGCGCTACCTGCTGGCGATGCTCCCCTCGAACAACCGCGAGAACCCGCCGTCGGTGCCCGCCGAGGACCCGGCCGACCGTCGCTCCGACGTCCTGCTGGACCTCGTGCCGGCGGACGGCAACCGGCCCTACGACATGCACCAGGTGATCGAGGAGCTCGTCGACGACGGCGACTACCTGGAGATCCACGAGCGCTGGGCCCGCAACATCATCTGCGCACTGGCCCGTCTCGACGGCCAGGTGGTCGGCATCGTCGCCAACCAGCCGCAGTCCCTGGCCGGTGTCCTGGACATCGAGGCCTCCGAGAAGGCGGCGCGCTTCGTCCAGATGTGCGACGCGTTCAACATCCCGATCATCACTCTTCTGGACGTGCCCGGCTTCCTGCCCGGCGTCGACCAGGAGCACGGTGGAATCATCCGGCACGGAGCGAAGCTCCTGTACGCGTACTGCAACGCCACCGTGCCGAGGATCTCGCTGATCCTGCGCAAGGCGTACGGCGGTGCCTACATCGTGATGGATTCCCAGTCCATCGGTGCGGACCTCACCTACGCCTGGCCCACCAACGAGATCGCGGTGATGGGCGCCGAAGGTGCCGCCAACGTCATCTTCCGCAAGCAGATCGCGGAGGCCGAGGACCCCGAGGCCATGCGGACGCGCATGGTCAAGGAGTACAAGGCCGAGCTCATGCACCCCTACTACGCGGCGGAGCGCGGACTGGTCGACGACGTCATCGACCCGGCCGAGACCCGTGAGGTGCTGATCGCATCTCTGGCCATGCTCCGCAACAAGCACGCCGACCTGCCGTCCCGCAAGCACGGCAACCCCCCGCAGTAACCCTGCGACGAATCTGGAGCCCCAACAGCCATGAGCACTCCTGCCGACTCATCGTCCTTGCTCCGCGTCGAGAAGGGTCACGCCGACGCCGAGGAACTGGCCGCGATCACCGCGGTCCTGCTCGCCCGTGCCGCCTCCCAGCCCGAGGCGCCCGCCCACCGCGGCCGCTCCACGGCCGGCTGGCGCCGCCTGGAGCGCCAGCGCGGCTTCCAGCCCTCCCACAGCTGGCGGGGCTGACGCCAGGCTCTCCTGAGGCCTTCTGGGGCCCCTCTCGCCGGTACTCCGGCGGGCGGGGCCCTTCGTCGTGCCGCGCGAAGCGCCGGCGGGCATGCCGCCGCCGCGGCGGACACACGAAAGGCCCCCGCGGTGCGGGGGCCTTTTCGACTGGGGACACGAACCGCGGTACCGGCTACCGCAGACGCGCCATCAGGGCGTGTTCGACCAGTGTGATCAGGGCACTCTTGGCGTCTGCGCGGTGGCGGGCGTCGGTGGTGATGATCGGGGTGTCGGGGCCGATCTGGAGTGCTTCGCGGACTTCTTCGGGGTTGTAGGGCTGGTGTCCGTCGAAGCCGTTGAGGGCGATGACGAAGGGGAGGCCGCTGTTTTCGAAGTAGTCGACGGCGGGGAAGCAGTCGGCGAGGCGGCGGGTGTCGACGAGGACGACGGCGCCGATGGCGCCGCGTACGAGGTCGTCCCACATGAACCAGAAGCGGTCCTGTCCGGGGGTGCCGAACAGGTAGAGGATCAGGTCCTGGTCCAGGGTGATGCGGCCGAAGTCCATGGCCACCGTGGTGGTGGTCTTGTCCCCGGTGTGTGTGAGGTCGTCGATGCCGGCCGAGGCTGAGGTCATGACGGCTTCGGTACGCAGCGGGTTGATCTCCGAGACGGCGCCGACGAACGTGGTCTTGCCCACGCCGAATCCGCCCGCCACCACGATCTTCGCGCTGGTGGTTGAGCGGGCTGCACCGCCGCTAGAGCTTGCGAAGTCCACTGAGCACCCTTTCGAGCAGTGTCACGTCTGGCTGGCCGCCGGCGGACTCGTCGCCGCCGGGCTGGTGGATGGCGACAAGTCCGGCCTCCGCCAGGTCGGCGACGAGGATCCGGGCAACGCCGAGGGGAATGGTGAGAAGCGCCGAGATCTCCGCGACCGACTTGATCTCGAAGCACAGCCGGCAGATCCGCTGGTGCTCGGGCAACTGCCCTTGCAGCCGGGCGGGATCGGCCGTGGTGGACACCAGCGCCTCGATGGCGAGCTGGTACCGCGGCCGGGTCCGGCCGCCGGTCATGGCATACGGACGCACCAGCGGGTTGTGCGCGTTCTGGGCAGAACCCGAACCCGACGCCGGCTCCTGTGCCCTGCGCGGCTGCACGGGCTGGATGCGCGACGGCGGCTGCTGCTGCTGCCCGTAGGGCGACTGCGGCTGGTGGTAAGGCGGTTGGGCACCCTGACCACTCGGCGTCGAAGGAAAGTTGAAGCGGTTCTGAGAGTGCTCACCCGGCATCTGGTGAGCACCGCCGTCATAGGGGCGTCCGCCTGGGGGTGTTGCCACGTTTCCTCCTCCGACTGCCGGTAGCCGGTTCCTGTCCCTGTGGAGCCGCGCCACCGCACCCTATGGTGCGGTGGCGTGAAACGCACTGTCCGTCTGTTAGTTGAGAAGACTGCCCTGGAGCTCCGCACGGAGATCCGGGGTCAGCACGCTGCCGGCCCGGTCCACCAGCAGAGCCATCTCATAGCCCACGAGACCGATGTCGGCATCGGGGTGAGCGAGCACCGCCAGCGAGGAGCCGTCGGAGATCGACATGATGAAGAGGAAGCCGCGCTCCATCTCCACGACGGTCTGGTTGACCGCACCGCCTTCGAAAATCCTCGACGCCCCCGCGGTCAGCGAGGTCAGACCGGAGGCGACCGCCGCCAGCTGATCCGCTCGGTCCCGGGGGAAACCCTCGGACATCGCCAGCAGGAGTCCGTCGGCGGAGACCACCACGGTGTGGGACACCCCAGGGGTGTTGTCCACGAAGTTGGTGATCAACCAGTTCAGATTCTGCGCCGCCTGGCTCATCGGGCTCACACTAACGCTCCTGGTTGTAGGTACTGCCCGGGCCGAAGCCCGATCCGTTCGTGTCCGATCCCGCGCTGCGTCCCTGCTGGACACCGCGCCGCAGGTTGCTCAACCTGCCCCGCACGTCCTCAGGGGCGCGGGAAACCTGGGGGCCCCGCTGCTGGGTCTGCTCCGCGGTGCCCTCGATGAGGTTCGCCTTGGGCACCCGCCGCGGAAGTCCGGAGGAGGTCACTCCGCCGGCCTTCGGCTCGCGGAGCTTCTCCGCCCGCTGCCAGCGCTCGTCGTTGGTCGAGCGCCAGTCCGTGGTGTCGACGGTGCCGTTGCTGCCGCCTGCCGACTCGGGCTGACTGTTCTGCGGAGCCTGTCGAGGCTGCTCTGCGGGCTGCTGCCACTGCTGTTCGGGCTGCTGCTGGGGCTGTGACGGCTGGGGGCCGCCGCGCCGCGGCAGACCGGCGTCGGTCAGCGCGTGGCTGTTGCTCGGAGAGGGTCCCGGACGGTCGAAGCCTACGCGCTCGGGAGCCGCCGTGGGGGCGCTGGGCGCAGATTCCGATTCCTGCCGGTACTCCGGCTCATAAGCACCCTGGTAGGCGCTCTGATCCGGCCACTCGCCCTGGTGGGGCTGGGTGTCGTACTGCCCGTCGTACTGCGGCTCGGAACCCTGCGAAGCCTGGTAACCGGCTTCCGCATAGCTGGTTTCGGGCTGCTCCTGACGGTCCTGGTGCTCGGGGTAGCCGTTGACCGCGGGGTAGTTGTCGTACCCCTGCTGGGACTGGTCCTGGGCGTAACCCTGCTCCGGGTAGTCCTGACCGTAGTCGGGGGCGTACTGCTGCTGGCCCTGGGCGTAACCCTGGTCCTGCCCGTAGCCCTGCTCCTGGGAGTAGTCCTGCTCCTGGCCGTACGGCCGCTCACCGTGTGTTTGCGCCTCCAGCGCCGCACGGCGCTCCTCGCGCATCAGCGAGCGGTTCACCGGGTCGAGCTGGGCGCCCTCGGGCTCCTCGTAGCGGGAGTCGTCGAAGCCGAGCTCCGCCGCGGTGAGCATGGGAGCGTGCTCGAAGGAGGACTGCTCCGGGATGATCTGGGAGACCGTGAAGTCGTCCTCGGGCAGGGGCTCGCCACCGCCACCGTGGGTGATGGCGTCCGGGAGCATGACCAGCGAGGTGGTGCCGGCCTGCTCGCCGGAGGGGCGCAGCTGGACGCGGATGCCGTGCCGGTCGGCGAGGCGGCCGACCACGAAGAGGCCCATGCGCTGCGAGACGGCTGCGTCCACCGTCGGCGGGTTGGCCAGCTTGTGGTTGATGTCGGCGAAGTCCTCGGCGGTCAGGCCGATGCCCTTGTCGTGGATCTCGATCATGACCCGGCCGTCGGGGAGTCTGGTGGCCGTCACCCGGACCTTGGTCTGCGGCGAGGAGAACGTGGTGGCGTTCTCCAGCAGCTCGGCCAGCAGGTGCACGAGGTCGGTCACGGACTGGCCGTGGATCTCCGTCTCGGGCACGCCGGTCAGCTCGATGCGCTCGTAGGACTCCACCTCGGAGGAGGCGGCGCGGAGCACGTCGACCAGCGGGACCGGCTGGTTCCACCGGCGGCCGGGCTCCTCGCCGGCGAGGACCAGGAGGTTCTCGCCGTTACGGCGCATACGGGTCGCGAGGTGGTCCAGCTTGAAGAGGTTCTCCAGCTGGTCCGGGTCGGCCTCGTTGTTCTCCAGGTCGGTGATCAGGGTCAGCTGACCCTCGATGAGCGACTGGTTGCGGCGCGACAGGTTGGTGAAGATCGCGTTGACGTTGCCACGGAGCATGGCCTGCTCGGCGGCGAGCCGGACGGCCTCACGGTGGACCTGGTCGAAGGCGCGGGCGACTTCGCCGATCTCGTCCTGGGTGTCGATGGGGATCGGCTGCACCCGGGTGTCGACGCGGCCCGGCTCGGTACGGGAGAGCTGGTCGACCAGCATCGGCAGACGCTGCTCGGCGATGCCGAAGGCGGCGGTGCGCAGCTGGCGCATCGAGCGGCTCATCTGGCGTGCCATGAGGCCGGCCAGGATGAACGCCGCGAGCAGGGCGATCACGACGATGGCGCCGTTGAGGATGGCGTCGCGCTTGGCGTCGTTGGAGATCGTCGCGGCCTCGTTCACGGCCTTGTCGACGAGGTCGTTCTCGATCTCCGTGTAGCCGTCGAACTTGGCGGTGGCGGCTGCCATCCACGTCCGGGGAGTGACGTCCTTCTTGGCCAGCTCGGAGGGTTCCGCGCCGGTGCCGATCGCGCGGGCCATACCGGTGAAGACGGATTTGTCGTTCTCGCCGACGGGCGGCTTGAGGCCGGCGGCGTCGAGCTGCTTCTGCCCGGCGACGGCCTTCGCCGTCATGATCGCCCTGAGCTTGTCCGTGTCGGCCTGGGTGCCGCCGGAGTTGTACTCGCCGAGCGCGATCTGCTCGAGGTAGTTGTACGAGTTGAACGCCACGGTCTGCTTGGCGAAGATCGTCTTGTTCTGACTCGGCCGCACCAACAGGTGTGTACCAATGGAACGCTGCAGGGACTCGGCCGCCTTGGCGAGCTGAATGGCGTAGACCGTACGGCCGTAGCTCGTGACGTTGCCGGTGCCGAGGCCCAGTTCGTTCGCGAACTCCATCAGCGAGTGCTGGACCTTGACGTAGCCCTCTTCGGTGCCGACCGCGGACTGCGCCTCGATCCCGCTGGTGTAGGCGATCTTCCGCAGCCCGGCGAGCGTCGGCTCCTCGTTGCGGAACAGGGCCAGACGGCGTTCCAGGCCCTGCTTCGCCGGCATGTCCTGGACGGCGACGTCGAACTTCCTCTTCGCCTCGTCCGTCGTGGCGTAGGCGTCCGTCACCTTGCTGTTGTTGCGGGCTTCCGGGGAGGTGGCCGTCAGCAGCGGCTCGGCGGTCAGGTCGCGCTCGTTGAGCAGTGCCTGGCCGTACTCCGCGGCGGCGCGCACGATGAGGGCCGTCTTCTCGGCGTCCTGGGCCTCGTTCCAGGTGTCGATCGAGCTCTTGACCTGGAAACCGCCCATGACCAGGCCCACGAGCACGGGTATGAGGAGAATCGCGTTCAGGCGCGTCGGAACTCGCCAGTTGCGCGGGGAAAGCCGGCTGGAGCTACCACCGGGCGGCGGCGTGGGCGCCGGCTCGTCCGCAGGCGGCACCACTGTGCGCGGCGGCGGGGTGAAGTTGCCCCGCGCCTGCTGCTGTGCGGAGCTCGTCATGCTTCGCCTCACTCGACCAACAACCTCTCGGCGTCGGCACCAACGCTGTGCCGTATTTCGTTCGGAGCCGTACTACTAGGGAGTTCATCGAATTTCAGCATGCGGGGTGGGTCCGTTCCAAACAGTTGGAATCAGCCATTCCGTGTAGTGGCGACCACAGATAAAACGGGCATAAAGAGCGAGGGGCGTCAAAAGGCGAGGCAAAGTTGAGCGCAGTGGTACCGGCCGAACGCACCGGGTGTCCGGACCGCTGGAATTCTCTGTCGAAACGTTATGAACACGGGGGCGGGCCGTGTCAAAGGACACAGCCCGCCCCGTCACAACTACGACAAGTGCCGTATGTCGCCGTCTACTTGAGCCGGGCCATCAGGGCGTGTTCGACCAGTGTGATCAGGGCACTCTTGGCGTCTGCGCGGTGGCGGGCGTCGGTGGTGATGATCGGGGTGTCGGGGCCGATCTGGAGTGCTTCGCGGACTTCTTCGGGGTTGTAGGGCTGGTGTCCGTCGAAGCCGTTGAGGGCGATGACGAAGGGGAGGCCGCTGTTTTCGAAGTAGTCGACGGCGGGGAAGCAGTCGGCGAGGCGGCGGGTGTCGACGAGGACGACGGCGCCGATGGCGCCGCGTACGAGGTCGTCCCACATGAACCAGAAGCGGTCCTGTCCGGGGGTGCCGAACAGGTAGAGGATCAGGTCCTGGTCCAGGGTGATGCGGCCGAAGTCCATGGCCACCGTGGTGGTGGTCTTGTCCCCGGTGTGTGTGAGGTCGTCGATGCCGGCCGAGGCTGAGGTCATGACGGCTTCGGTACGCAGCGGGTTGATCTCCGAGACGGCGCCGACGAACGTGGTCTTGCCCACGCCGAATCCGCCCGCCACCACGATCTTCGCGCTGGTGGTCGATCGGGCCGCACCGCCGCTAGAGCTTGCGAAGTCCACTGAGCACCCTTTCGAGCAGTGTCACATCCGGCGTGCCGCCGGCCTCTCCGTTGCCCGGCTGGTGGATCGCCACCATGCCCGCCTCCGCCAGGTCCGCCACCAGAATCCGGGCGACACCGAGCGGCATGGACAGCAGTGCCGACACCTCGGCCACCGACTTGACCTCACGGCAGAGGTGGCAGATCCGCTGGTGCTCGGGAAGCAGCCCGGCAAGGAGCGCCGGATCGGCCGTGGTGCTCACCAGCGCCTCGATGGCGAGCTGGTAACGCGGCCGGGTCCGGCCGCCGGTCATCGCATACGGACGTACCAGCGGCTGGTCGCCCTCCAGTCCGTAGGCGTCTGCCGACGCTCCGTACGGATCGTGAGAGGCGGTTGGCGGGGTCATGAGTCCTCCGGGCGGGACAGCAAGTGGTCGGCGTGCCGTCTGAGTGGGCCGGTGGGGGGCAAAAGAGCGACCTGACGGGTTGGTGCGTTGGCGCTTGCCTGCGGAGCCGTGTGTGGGGCACGGCTCAGTGCAGGAGACTTCCCTGAAGCTCGGCGCGCAGGTCCGGCGTGAGGACGCTGCCCGCGCGGTCGACGAGAAGGGCCATCTCGTAGCCGACGAGGCCGATGTCGCACTCGGGGTGTGCGAGCACTGCCAGCGACGAGCCGTCGGAGACGGACATCAGGAAGAGGAACCCCCGTTCCATTTCGACGACCGTCTGGCTGACGGGTCCCCCTTCGAAGATCCGGGACGCCCCCGCGGTCAGCGAGGTCAGGCCGGATGCGACAGCCGCCAGCTGGTCGGCGCGGTCGCGGGGAAACCCTTCGGACATCGCCAGCAGAAGACCGTCGGCGGAGACCACCACCGTGTGCGACACCCCAGGGGTGTTGTCCACGAAATTGGTGATCAACCAGTTCAGATTTTGCGCCGCCTGGCTCATCGGGCTCAACTATCGCTCCTGCTGGTGAGTGGGGCCGAGGTTGAAGCTGCCGGTCGTCGAGTTCTGCTGACGGCCCTGCTGAATGCCACGACGGAGGTTGGTCAGCCGGCCGCGTACGTCGTTCGGCGCACGGGAGACCTGCGGACCTGCTTGGGTGTTCTGTTCCTGCGCGGTTCCCGCGACGAGATTGGCTCGCGGGACCCGGCGGGGCAGACCTGATGTGGTGACGCCGCCGGCCGCGGGCTTCCTGACCCGCTCGGCCTGGCGCACCAGCTCGTCATTGGGGGAGGAGCGCCAGCCGCCACCGTTGGTGCTCTGCCCGTTGTGCGGTGCCGCGGCAGGGGTGCGCTGCGGCATCGGCGGGGCGGGGCGCTCCGCGGACTGCTGCGGAACGGGGGCGGGCGACGCGGGCCGGGACGGCTCCTGCTCCTCGGACCGGCCCTGCGGGCCGCCGTGGAACCAGTTCGTCTCGAGCGTGTCGTACAGCGGAGTACGGCCGTCGCCGGGGCCGGTCGCCGGCGGCAGCGCCTCGGGCTGCGGCTGCGGCGGCAGGGCGTTGGGCCGGCGCGGGCCGTAGTCGCCGTTCTGGGCGGCCTCGCGGCGCGGTGCCGGAGCACGGCCCGGAGCGGGCGGCTGGGGAGCCCCGAGGTCGGGACGGGCGAACTGCCCGGTGGACGCGGGGTCCTGGGACGGGCCGCCCTGCGAGCCGTTGCGCGGCGGCTGGAAACCGCCACCGGACGTCTGACCGGCCGGGGAGGTCGGGCCGAACACGTCCGGTCGGACGAACTGCCCGGTGGACGAGCCGGAACCCGCACCGCGCTGCGGCGGAGGAGCGTTGAAGTCGGGACGTGCGAACTCCGCCGTGGCGGCGGCGCCGCGGTCGTTGTCCTCGTGACCGCGCGGCGCGTCCGCCGGACGCTGGTTGCGCGCGGGCGGCTGCTCGCTGCCCCAGCTGGTGGACGGCGGACGCTGCGGGCCACCGGCACCGGGGAGTTCGGCGCGCGGACCGCCGGGCAGCTGCTTGCCGCGGTCGCCGGAGCCCTGGGAGAAGCCCTCCGAGCGGGATTCGCCGCGGGCCGGAGCGTTCTGAGCACCACGGCCGGCACCCGAGCCGAAGGCGCCGGCGAGGCCGCCGCCCTGCCGGCCCTGACCGGGCTGACCCTGGCCGGGACCGCCGTCGCGGCCGGGAAGCGCGGCACGCGGAGCCGAACCGGCCCCGACCTGACCGCGCGGAGCGCCCGTGCCGATCCGGCCGCCCGTGGGAGCACCGGCACCGCCGGGGCCGCCACCGAGGCCGGGACGGCTGCCGCCGCCCGCGCCACCGAGGCCGGGACGGCTGCCGCCGCCCGCGCCACCGGGACCGCCGCCGGGACGGCCGCCGAGTCCCGCGGGACCGCCGGCACCCGGGGGAACGGCACCCTGGCCGTTGCCCGGACCGCCGGGGGAGCCGGGAGCCTTCTTGCCGCCGTGGGCGACGTCGACGGGCAGCATGACCAGTGCGGTCGTGCCGCCGGAGTCGGACGGGCGGAGCTGGATACGGATGCCGTGTCGCAGGGACAGGCGGCCGACCACGAACAGACCCATGCGGCGGGAGACCGAGACGTCCACGGTGGGCGGCGACGCCAGCCGCTCGTTGATCGCGGCGAGGTCCTCGGGGGAGAGGCCGATGCCGGTGTCGTGGATCTCGACCAGCACGCGGCCGTCGGGCAGTGCGTGACCGGTGACGCGGACCTTCGTCTGCGGGGAGGAGAACGACGTCGCGTTCTCCAGCAGCTCCGCGAGGAGGTGCACGAGGTCGTTGACGACGCGTCCGGCGACCTCGGTCGCCGGGACCGCGGCCAGTTCGATGCGCTCGTACTGCTCCACCTCGGAGGCGGCGGCACGGAGCACGTCGACCAGCGGGACCGGCCGGGTCCACCGGCGGCCCGGCTCCTCGCCCGCGAGGACGAGAAGGTTTTCGCCGTTCCGGCGCATACGGGTCGCGAGGTGGTCCAGCTTGAAGAGGGAGGACAGCTGGTCCGGGTCGGCCTCGCGGGACTCCAGTTCGGAGATGAGCGAGAGCTGACGCTGGATGAGGCCCTGGGAACGGCGCGAGAGGTTGGTGAACATCGCGTTGACGTTGCCTCGCAGGAGGGCCTGCTCGGCGGCCAGACGGACGGCCTCGCGGTGCACGTCGTCGAAGGCCGCGGCCACCTTGCCGATCTCGTCCCGGGAGTGCACACCGACGGACTCGACCGAGGTGTCCACGTCCTGCGGGTCGGACTCGGAGAGCTGCTTGACCAGGTCCGGCAGACGGTCCTGGGCGACCTTGGTCGCGGTGTCCTGGAGCCGGCGCAGCGAGCGGATCATGGACCGGGCCACGACGAAGGCGCCGACGAGCGAGACACCGAGGACGAGCAGGATCAGCGCACCGTTGATGATCGCGTCGCGCTGCGACTCCTCGCGCAGTTCACGTGCCTTGGCCTCCATCTGGCCGAGCAGCGTGGACTCGATGACACGCATGGCCTGGATACGGACGCCGTAGTCGTCGGTCCAGTCCAGGAAGGAGCGCTCGGTCTGGCTGGCCAGACCGTTGCTGTTGTCGAGGACGCGCTTGGCGTACTTCTCGGAGGCCTCGATGGTCGGGTTGCCGTTGTCCAGCGGGTCCGTGAGCTCCTGGGCGTTGCCGCCGGAGGACTCGTAGACCGACTCGAAGGCGGCCAGCGAGGACTCGCCGTTCTCGAGAGCGGCCTTGCCGTAGAGGCGGTCGTTCTCCTCGAGGCCCTTGCCCTTGGAGCCGCTGCCGCCGGGAAGCGCGGCGGCGATGATCGCGCGCTGCATGGAGGCGTACTCCTTGGCGGACGAGAACGCCGCCAGCGCGCGGGTGCGCTTGATCATCTCCGGGCTGCTGGTGGCCTGCGCCATGTCCTGCGACAGGCTCAGCAGCGACTCGATGAGCCGGTGGTAGTTCTCGACCGTGAGGGAGTGCGGGCGGCCCGTCTGGTAGGCCGTCTCGCGGATGGAGCCGAGGTTGTTGACCTGGACGGCGATCTGGTTCGCGTTGGCCCGGATGCTCTCGAGCGCGTCGTCCTTGTCCGTGTTGGGGATGTCACGGGTGGCTTCGAGGAAGGCCTTCCGGGCGCGGTCCGTCACCGTGCGCGGACCGGTGACCTTGAAGTCGGTCGCGTCGGGGTTGTTCGCCAGCGGGCCGGCCGTCAGGTCCCGCTCCGCCTGGAGCGCCTGGGCGAGGTCGGTCGCCTGCTTGGTCATGTTGGTGAGCAGCTGCATGTGATCCAGCTGCTTCATGTCCGCCATGGACTCGTTGATACGGAGTCCACCCAGCGTGGTGGCCGCGACGACCGGCAGGGTCAGCAGGGAGACGAGTCTCGTGCTGATGCGCCAGTTGCGCAGAGCTATTCGTGAGCCGGTGTCCGTCGGGCTCTTCGCCTTCGGCGGGGCCTTGGGCCCGTCGCCTCCGGACGAAGCGGCGCCGGGGCGTGCGGCACGGTCACCGCTGTCGCCGGGGGATGCCGGATCTGCCTTGTGGGTGTGCTGGGCGTGCTGGGGCGAGGAGCCGCGGTCGGTCCCGCCGCGCGGCTCCTGTTCCGCCGCAGCGCTGCCATCCCTCTTGAAACGTCCCTGCACTAGCGTCGCAACCTCTGGACCAGGCGTCCCACCGCGAGCGGCGGGACGGTGTCGGCGTCGGTGAGGGGCGCGAAGGCGCCCCTTTTGTTGGTCGTTGAGTGACCGGCGCTTCTCCCCCTTCTCCGCCGCTGCCCGGCGCTGCGTTGCGCCCGTTGCGCGCCGGCCTGAAGCCGCGGCGGTGCGTGGAATTCCAGCACAGTGCCGGATCTCCAACAAGGGCCGCGTACCGGGCTGTGACCTGGATGACACGGTGTAAGCGCCGTGTCACAAGACGTAGAAGCCGTTCCCGGAGAAAAAGGGGCATTCCGCTACGAGTCAACTGGGGGCGAAGGCTCCCCAGTCGCCATGATCAGGAGCGGAATGGCTGGTTCAGCTATGCAATGTCCGTTTCACTCTGGACGATTCATAGTCCGCATTGCCCGGATTGCCCGCCCGCTGGTGAGGAAACTCACACCTAGATCGCGGACTTGGACACCCCTCCCAGGGGAATTGGATGTTTAGCCTGGCGCTTTACAGGGATGGGTAATCCGTCAACCGCCGCTCACCGAGCGGCCGTACGCCGACAAGGTCTGAAACCACCGATGAAGACGATGATGTTCCGCAACATAGCCAACCCCCGGCGCACCACTCTCGCCCACCTCAAGGATGCGGACGAACTCCAGACGCTGGAGCAGCAGGAGCACTCGCTCGATCTTCCCACGCAGACGGCCAACCCCCGCCGTACGGTCCTGATGGACGCCCCCGCAGCGTAATGCGCGAGGCGGGAGCCCCCTACCGCGTTAGCCTGAAGCGTCAGACGCCAGCAGCGTAAGAAGTAGTAGAGGGGCATCCGCATCCCGTGCGCATCGCCAGATTCTCCATCGACGGGAATGTCGCCTTCGGCGCGGTCGAGGGCGACAGCCCGGACGAGCTCGTCCTCGACATCATCAAGGGCATCCCGTTCGCGGAGTTCGAGCTCTCCGGCACCAAGGTCCCCCTGAGCAAGGTCCGCCTGCTGCCGCCGGTGCTCCCCAGCAAGGTCGTGGCCTTCGGCCGCAACTACGCGGAGCACGCGGCAGAGCTCGGCCACGAGGTCCCCGACGCGCCGTTCGCCTTCCTGAAGCCCTCCACCTCGGTGATCGGCTCCGGCGACGACATCGCGTACCCCTCGTTCTCCCAGGAGCTCCACCACGAGGCCGAACTCGCCGTCGTGATCGGCCGGCTGTGCCGCGAGGTCCCGCGCGAGCGGGTCAAGGACGTCATCCTCGGCTACACCTGCGCCAACGACGTCACCGCCCGCGATGTGCAGAAGCGCGAGAAGCAGTGGGCGAGGGCCAAGGGCTTCGACACCGCGTGCCCGCTCGGCCCCTGGGTGGAGACCGACCTCGACCCCCACGACCTCGCCATCCAGTGCACGGTCAACGGAGAACAGCGCCAGCTCGGCCGGACGAGCCAGATGATCCACTCCATCGAGGACCTGATCGTCAACATCACCGAGGCCATGACGCTGCTCCCGGGCGACGTCATCCTCACGGGCACCCCCGCGGGGGTCGGCCCCCTCAACGTCGGCGACGAGGTCGCCGTCACCGTCCAAGGTATCGGCACTCTCGCCAACAAGGTGATCAAGCGTGGCTAACGCGAATGTCCGCGTACGTTTCTGTCCCTCCCCGACCGGCAACCCCCACGTGGGTCTGGTCCGCACCGCCCTGTTCAACTGGGCCTTCGCCCGGCACAACGGCGGCACCATGGTCTTCCGTATCGAGGACACGGACGCGGCCCGCGACTCGGAGGAGTCCTACACCCAGCTGCTCGACTCGATGCGCTGGCTCGGCCTGGACTGGGACGAGGGCCCCGAGACCGGCGGCCCGCACGAGCCCTACCGTCAGTCCCAGCGGATGGACATCTACCGCGACGTCGCCGAGAAGCTGAAGGCCGGCGGTTACGCCTACGAGTGCTTCTGCACCGCCGTCGAGCTGGAGGCCCGACGCGACGCGGCCCGCCTCGCCGGCAAGCCCTCGGGCTACGACGGCACCTGCCGCAACCTCCCCGCCGAGCGCATCGCCCGCTACAAGGAGGAGGGCCGCCCCGCGATCGTCCGGTTCCGGATGCCCGACGAGCCGATCACCTTCACGGACCTGGTCCGCGGCGAGCTGACCTTCACGCCCGACAACGTGCCGGACTACGGCATCGTCCGGGCCAACGGCGCCCCGCTCTACACGCTCGTCAACCCGATCGACGACGCGCTGATGGAGATCACCCACGTCCTGCGCGGCGAGGACCTGCTCTCCTCCACCCCGCGGCAGATCGCGCTCTACAAGGCGCTGATCGAGCTGGGCATCGCCCAGCAGATCCCGGCCTTCGGCCACCTGCCGTACGTGATGGGCGAGGGCAACAAGAAGCTCTCCAAGCGCGACCCGCAGGCGAACCTCAACCTCTACCGCGAGCGCGGGTTCCTCCCCGAGGGTCTGCTCAACTATCTCTCGCTGCTCGGCTGGTCCTTCTCGGCCGACCAGGACGTCTTCTCCATCCCGGAGATGGTGGAGAAGTTCGACATCTCCGAGGTCAACGCCAACCCGGCGCGCTTCGACCTGAAGAAGGCCGAGGCGATCAACGCGGACCACATCCGCATGCTGGACGTGAAGGCGTTCACCGAGGCCTGCCGCCCCTGGCTCCAGGCCCCGCACGCGGCCTGGACGCCGGAGCAGTTCGACGAGTCCCGCTGGCAGGCGATCGCCCCGCACGCGCAGACCCGCGTCACGGTGCTCTCCGACATCACCGCCAACGTCGACTTCCTGTTCCTGGACGCCCCCGTCGAGGACGAGGCGTCGTGGACCAAGGCGATGAAGGAGGGCTCGGACGCGCTGCTGCGGACGGCCCGCGAGAAGCTGGAGGCCGCGGACTGGAGCAGCGCCGACTCCCTCAAGGAGGCGGTCCTGGCCGCGGGCGAGGCCCATGGCCTCAAGCTCGGCAAGGCGCAGGCCCCGGTCCGCGTCGCGGTCACCGGCCGCACGGTCGGTCTGCCGCTCTTCGAATCGCTGGAGATCCTGGGGCGGGAGAAGACGCTCGCCCGGATCGACGCCGCGCTGGCGAAGCTCACCGCCTAGGGTCGGACCATGCCGATCCGCGCGGTCCTCTGGGACATCGACGACACGATCTTCGACTACTGCAGCGCCGACCGCGCCGGCATGATGCGGCACCTGCGGACCGAGGGCCTGGCCGACGGATACTCCTCCGTCGACCAGGCCCTCGGGCGTTGGCGCGAGGTCACCGCCCTGCACTGGGCGCGCTTCTCCGCGGGGGAGGTGGGCTGGCAGGAGCAGCGGCGTGATCGCGTACGGATGTTCACCGGGCTGCCCCTGAGCGATCCCGAGGCCGACGCCTGGTTCGACCGGTACATCGTTCACTACGAGGCCGCGTGGTCCCTCTTCCCGGACGCCGTGCCCGCCCTCGACCTGCTGGCGGGGGAGTACCGGCACGCGGTCCTGTCGAACTCCTCGCTCCACAACCAGGAGCGCAAGCTGCGGGTGCTCGGTGTGCGGGACCGGTTCGAGGTGCTGCTGTGCGCCGCCGAGCTGGGGTTCTCCAAACCCGCCGCCGAGGCCTTCCACGCCGGCTGCGACGCGCTCGGTCTGCCGCCCGACGAGGTGCTCTACGTCGGCGATCAGCCGGACATCGACGCCCGCGGTGCGATCGACGCGGGACTCGCCGCGGTCTGGCTGGACCGGACCGGTGTGGGAGGCCGTCCCGAGCTGATCCGGATCACCGGCCTCGGGGAGCTTCCCGGCCTGCTGCGCGGGGAATCCCGTTTTGGAGCGCCGGACACCTTCAGGTAATGTTCTTCCTGCGCCGCCCGAGAAGGCCGAAAGGCCCGCTCGGACAGTGCGAATCAAACAAAAACCCCCAGGTCGGGGGTTGAGTTTTGATGGCCTATGGTGTAATTGGCAGCACGACGGTTTCTGGTTCCGTTAGTCTAGGTTCGAGTCCTGGTAGGCCAGCTCGCAGAGCTCATCTGCATCGCCCCCGTTGTGTAGCGGCCTAGCACGCTGCCCTCTCAAGGCAGTAGCGCCGGTTCGAATCCGGTCGGGGGTACAGATCCATCCTGCTGATCATCAGGGTCGCTCCCGATGACCGCGCAGTGACATCACCCGGCCCCGCCGGGTGGGATCGCTAGGGCCCCCGTTGTGTAGCGGCCTAGCACGCCGCCCTCTCAAGGCGGTAGCGCCGGTTCGAATCCGGTCGGGGGTACGTAAGTCACCATGGCCTATGGTGTAATTGGCAACACTACGGTTTCTGGTACCGTCATTCTAGGTTCGAGTCCTGGTAGGCCAGCTCGCGGAGCTCATCCGCAAGGCCCCCGTTGTGTAGCGGCCTAGCACGCCGCCCTCTCAAGGCGGTAGCGCCGGTTCGAATCCGGTCGGGGGTACAAACGAAAGAGGCCCTCCGCGTCAAGCGGAGGGCCTCTTCGCGTTGTCCGGACGGGTCGGCCCGTCCGCCGTGCCCGCGAACTCGCTCCTGATGACGTCAGTTGGCCCCACGGGCGCTCCTCGCCAACGCGCGCCCGCGCAAAGGGGAGTTGTGCACCGGGATGCACGCGGGCCGGCCGCTGCGGCGTCGGAGCCGGCCGGCCCGGAAGCAGTGCGACGGAGGTGTCAGCCGGTACGGCGCAGGGCCTCGCTCAGACGGCCCGCGGCGTCGATGACGGCCTGTGCGTGCATGCGGCCCGGGTGCCGGGTCAGGCGCTCGATCGGTCCGGAGACCGAGACGGCCGCGACCACGCGGTTGGAGGGGCCGCGGACCGGCGCCGAGACCGAGGCGACGCCCGGCTCCCGCTCACCGATCGACTGGGCCCAGCCCCGGCGTCGTACGCCGGACAGGGCCGTGGCCGTGAAGCGCGCGCCCTGAAGGCCGCGGTGCAGCCGCTCCGGCTCCTCCCAGGCCATCAGGATCTGGGCCGACGAACCCGCCTTCATCGTGAGCGTGGAGCCGACCGGCACGGTGTCCCGCAGACCGGACAGCCGCTCGGCCGCCGCCACACAGATGCGCATGTCTCCCTGCCGGCGGTAGAGCTGCGCGCTCTCGCCGGTCACATCGCGCAGATGTGTGAGCACCGGCCCCGCCGTGGCCAGCAGCCGGTCCTCGCCCGCCGCGGCGGCGAGCTCCGCCAGCCGCGGGCCCAGGATGAACCGGCCCTGCATGTCCCTCGCCACCATCCGGTGGTGTTCCAGTGCCACGGCAAGACGATGTGCCGTGGGCCGTGCAAGCCCTGTCGCCGCGACCAGCCCGGCGAGGGTGGCCGGACCGGACTCCAGAGCGCTCAATACCAGAGCTGCCTTGTCGAGAACGCCGACGCCGCTAGAGTTGTCCATGCAACGATATTCACGTCTCACACTGTGAAACGCAAGTTCAATTTTCCTGGAAACCCGCCAGTCTGTAGAGGCGGCCCGCAGACCAACGGGTTCCGCAACAAGATCTCTAGTGGTGTCGGCCCCCGGGTCGGCCGGAGGGAAAGCGATGGGTAGGACACTCGCGGAGAAGGTCTGGGACGACCATGTCGTCCGGCGCGCCGAGGGCGAGCCCGACCTCCTCTTCATCGATCTGCACCTGCTGCACGAGGTGACCAGCCCCCAGGCCTTCGACGGTCTCCGTCAGAACGGCCGGCAGGTCCGCCGCCTCGACCTCACCATCGCCACCGAGGATCACAACACCCCGACCCTCGACATCGACAAGCCCATCGCGGACCCGGTTTCCCGTGCCCAGTTGGAGACGCTGCGCAAGAACTGCGCGGAGTTCGGTGTACGGCTGCACCCGCTGGGCGATGTCGAGCAGGGCGTCGTCCACGTCGTGGGCCCCCAGCTGGGACTGACCCAGCCCGGCACCACCGTCGTCTGCGGCGACTCGCACACCTCCACCCACGGCGCATTCGGCGCGCTGGCCTTCGGCATCGGCACCTCCCAGGTCGAGCACGTACTGGCCACCCAGACGCTGCCGCTGGCCCGGCCGAGGACCATGGCGATCACGGTCGAGGGCGAGCTGCCCGACGACGTCACCGCCAAGGACCTCATTCTGGCGATCATCGCGCGGATCGGCACCGGCGGCGGCCAGGGCTACATCCTGGAATACCGCGGCTCGGCCATCGAGAAGCTCTCGATGGAGGCCCGGATGACCATCTGCAACATGTCGATCGAGGCCGGCGCCCGCGCGGGCATGATCGCCCCGGACGCCACCACCTTCGACTATCTGCGCGGCCGTGACCACGCCCCGCAGGGGGCGGACTGGGACGCCGCGGTGGAGTACTGGAAGACACTGCGCACCGACGACGACGCCGTATTCGACGCGGAGGTCTTCATCGACGCCGCCGAACTGGCGCCGTTCGTCACCTGGGGCACCAACCCCGGCCAGGGAGCGCCCCTGTCGGCCAACGTCCCCGACCCGGCTTCGTACGACGACGCTTCGGAGCGCTTCGCCGCCGAAAAGGCCCTGGAGTACATGGGGTTGAGCGCCGGGCAGGCGCTGCGCGACATCAAGGTCGACACCGTCTTCGTAGGCTCCTGCACCAACGGCCGTATCGAGGACCTGCGCTCGGCGGCATCCCTCCTGGAGGGCCGCAAAGTCGCCGACGGCGTACGGATGCTGGTGGTCCCCGGGTCCGTACGGGTCGCCCTCCAGGCCGTCGAGGAGGGCCTGGACAAGGTCTTCACCGGCGCGGGAGCCGAATGGCGGCACGCCGGCTGCTCGATGTGTCTGGGCATGAACCCCGACCAACTGGCGCCCGGCGAGCGCTCCGCGTCGACCTCCAACCGCAACTTCGAGGGCAGGCAGGGCAAGGGCGGACGCACCCATCTGGTCTCGCCGCAGGTCGCCGCGGCCACCGCGGTACTGGGCCATCTGGCCTCGCCGGCCGATCTGGCCGCGTCCGACTCGGCCGCCACCCCCGCAGGAGTCTGAGAACCATGGAAGCTTTCACCACACACACCGGCCGGGCCGTGCCGCTGCGCCGCAGCAACGTCGACACGGACCAGATCATCCCGGCCCACTGGCTGAAGAAGGTCACCCGCGACGGCTTCGAGGACGGGCTCTTCGAGGCGTGGCGCAAGGACGCCTCCTTCGTTCTCAACCAGCCCGAGCGGCAGGGCGCCACGGTGCTGGTCGCCGGTCCCGACTTCGGCACCGGCTCCTCCCGCGAGCACGCCGTCTGGGCCCTGCAGAACTACGGCTTCAAGGCGGTCATCTCCTCGCGCTTCGCCGACATCTTCCGCGGCAACTCGCTCAAGAACGGGCTGCTGACCGTCGTTCTGCCGCAGGAGACGGTCGACCGGCTGTGGGAGCTGGCCGAGTCGGACCCGAAGGCCGAAATCACTGTTGACTTGGAGCAGCGGCAGGTGCGTGCGGCAGGCATCACCGCCGACTTCGAGCTGGACGAGAACGCCCGCTGGCGACTGCTGAACGGTCTGGACGACATCAGCCTCACCCTTCAGAACGAAGCGGACATCTCCACTTATGAGGCCTCCAGGCCGGCCTTCAAACCGCGCACAATTCAGGTCTGATCAGCGCTTTTCCCCAACTGCGCCCTCCACCGTCCGGTGGGGGGCGCAGTCGTCTGTTGAGGTCCTGCCGGGCGACAACTCGCCCCAGATGGCACAATCGGTGCATGGACCGTGACAGCCAACTCGAGCTCTACGAGGCGGTGGCGGCCCGGCTGAAAGAAGCGCACACAAGAGTGCGCACACTGCAAGTCCCGGAGGGCGTAAGGATGGCGCTGTCCCGGAAGCTGCTGGTCGTCACGGCAGCGGCGAAGCACGATCTCCCGGATGCGGCCAGGCGTCTGGACCGCTTCATGCAGGACCTCGACGAGGGCCGATTCCCTGAAGGCGACTGACACCCGAACTCCACAGCGGCGCACTTCGTTGCGGCACTAGGGTGATTAGCCCGTTTCGTGTTTGATTTGCGGTATATATCTGCCTAACGTGCGAAAAAGCCTGGACGCATTCGTTCCGGCAATGTCTCCGAAGGGGAAGACGTGAACAAGGCGCAGCTCGTAGAAACGATTGCCGACAAGGTCGGTGGCCGTCAGCAGGCCGCCGAGGCTGTCGACGCGGTACTTGACGCGATCGTCCGCGCAGTTGTCGGCGGCGACCGTGTCTCGGTCACCGGTTTCGGCTCGTTCGAGAAGGTCGACCGCCCCGCCCGCTACGCCCGCAACCCGCAGACGGGGGAGCGGGTCCGGGTCAAGAAGACCTCTGTTCCGCGCTTCCGTGCCGGTCAGGGCTTCAAGGACCTGGTCAGCGGCTCGAAGAAGCTCCCGCGCGGCGGCGAGGTCTCCGTGAAGAAGGCGCCCAAGGGCAGCCTCTCGGGCGGTCCTTCCACCCGTACGACCACGAAGGCCGCGGCCAAGAAGGCCACCGCGAAGAAGGCCACGGCGACGAAGGCCACGGCGAAGAAGGCCACCGCGAAGAAGACCGCGGCCAAGAAGACCGCGGCCAAGAAGACGACGGCCGCCAAGAAGACGGCGACCGCCAAGAAGGCCACGGCCAAGAAGACGACCACCAAGAAGGCGGCCGCCAAGAAGACCGCGCCGGCCAAGAAGGCCACCGCGAAGAAGGCGCCGGCCAGGAAGGCGACGGCGCGCAAGACCGCCGCCAAGAAGGCCACTGCCAGGAAGAGGTAAGCGGCACAAGGTCGCAGGGCCACTCACGCGCCGGGCCGGGCTCCTCTGGGGGAGCCCGGCCCGCGGCGTGTTCCGGTACGGGTGCTTCCCGGCGCGCTGTCGAACCCTTCGCCCGGTGAAGGGCTTCCCGGGCGGCGCCGAGCCGTTTGCCCACCCGGCCCGTCAGAGCGTCTGCAGCGTCACCAGCGTGATCCTGCGGGCATCGCCCTCGCCCTCGGTCTCGATACGCACCCGCTGGCCCGGCCTCAGCAGCCGCAGACCGCCGGCGTCGAAGGCCGCGGCGTCGAACTCGACCGGCGTGCCGTCGTCGAGGAGCACGCTCCCGCTGCGGGTCAAAGCGTCGTAGGTGTACGAGGTCGCCTGCATGCCGCCAGCCTAAGGGCTGTCCCGGCAGGCTCTGCCCGGCCGACTTACGGGACGACCCTCAGGGGATGTCCGCGACGCGGTCGGCCATCGCCAGACGCTCGGCCGTCCGCGGCCCGACCTCCAGGGCCAGCGCCGCCGCCAGATCCTCCGCGGTGTCCACGTCCTGACGTACGGAATCGACCCCGTCGAGCGGGATTTCCACCGCCCCCGACGCCAAATGCCGGCGGCGTGAGCGGCCGCCGAAACCGGGACGCAATTCGGTGCCCGCGGCCGCCGAGAGCAATGTGGTGCCGATCCCGGCCCTATCCGTCAGAAATGCCCGGGGAAATCCCGATGCATACGCGAGTACTCGTGCCAATTCCTGTGGGCGCAGCGCGGGCAGATCGGCGTTGAGGACGGCCACCGCGGCGCCCGGACGCAGGCGGCGGACCTCTTGCGCGCCGTGCGTCAGCGCCGCGTTGAGACCTGCAGAGGGGGCGTCCGGCACGATCCGCGCACCCAGTGCGGCGAGCCGGAACGAGGCCGCCGGATCGTCCGTGACAACGGCCACATTCCGTACCGACGGGCAGGCCAGGGCGGCTGCGACGGTGTCCTCCGCGAAGGCGAGCGCCAGATGGGGGCGCAGGCTGTCGCCGGCAGCGGCCGCGAGCCTGCTCTTCGCCTCTGCGAGCGGTTTCAGCGGGACGACCAGGGACCAGCGGTCCGTCGGGTCGCAGTTGGTGGCACGCTCATCGTCCATGTGCATCGCCCCCATTGTGTCCCGGCCCCGTGAAGGGGCGGACGACCGGCCCGGTGACCGGGGCGTACGGTGTTCTCGACAGACCAGGGGCCTGGGGCGACACTTGACCCCCAGCAGCCGGGCAGTGGCCCGGCAGTAGAGGAAGGTGCTCGCGTGTCCCGCCGTAGAATCGGCTTCTGGTACCGCCTGGCGGCGGTCATCGCTAAACCGCCGCTGTTGGTTCTGTTCAAGCGGGACTGGCAGGGAATGGAACACATTCCGGCCGCGGGCGGATTCATCACCGCTGTGAATCACAACTCGTATCTGGACATGTTTTCCTATGGCCACTTCCAGTACAACAGCGGACGTGTGCCACGATTCCTCGCCAAGGCGGCGCTCTTCAAGGCGCCGGGCGTGGGGATCCTCCTGAAGGGCACCGGCCAGATTCCCGTCTACCGCGAGTCCTCCAACGCCTTCGGTGCCTTCCGGGCCGCCGTCGAGGCCGTCGAGGCCGGTGAATGCGTCGCCTTCTACCCGGAGGGCACTCTCACCCGGGACCCCGGGCAGTGGCCGATGACCGCGAAGACCGGAGTGGCGCGGGCGGCCATGATGACGCACGCACCCGTCATCCCGGTCGCCCAGTGGGGCGCCAACTTGGCGATGCCGCCGTACGCCAAGGAGAACAGGCTCCGCCTGTTCCCGCGCAAGACGCTGCAGGTGAAGGCCGGTCCGCCGGTCGACCTCGACCGGTTCTACCACCAGGAGCCGACGCCCGAGGTACTGAAGGAGGCGACCGAGGTCATCATGGCCGCGATCACCGAACTGCTGGAGGAACTGCGCGGCGAGCAGGCCCCCCGCAACCCGTTCGATCTGCGCGAGATGCGCGCGGAGCAGCGCCGCAAGGCCGCCGAGGAGGGCACCAAGTGACACACCCCGCCAAGGCGGCCGTCTTCGGAACGGGCTCGTGGGGCACGGCCTTCGGCATGGTGCTCGCGGACGCGGGCTGCGATGTGACCCTCTGGGGCCGCCGCGCCGAGCTCGTCGACGCCGTCAACACCACCCGGACCAACCCCGACTATCTGCCGGGCATCGAACTTCCCCCGACGCTGCGGGCCACCACCGACCCCGCCGAGGCACTGCACGGCGCGGACTTCACCGTGCTCGCCGTTCCGTCCCAGACCCTGCGGGACAACCTGGCGGCGTGGGTGCCGAAGCTGCCGTCGGACACCGTGCTCGTCTCCCTGATGAAGGGCATCGAACTCGGCAGCGCCAAGCGGATGAGCGAGGTCATCGAGGAGGTCGCGGGGGTTCCCTCCGACCGCGTGGCCGTGATCACCGGGCCCAACCTCGCCAAGGAGATCGCCCAGCGCCGGCCCGCCGCGGCCGTCGTCGCCTGCCGGGACGAAGCCGTCGCCCAGCGCCTCCAGGCCGCCGCCCACACCCCGTACTTCCGCCCGTACACCAACACCGACGTCGTCGGCTGCGAGCTCGGCGGCGCCGTCAAGAACGTCATCGGCCTCGCAGTCGGCATCGCGGACGGTATGGGACTCGGCGACAACGCCAAGGGCTCCCTCATCACCCGCGGCCTCGCCGAGACCACCCGCCTCGGCCTCGCCATGGGCGCGGACGCGCTCACCTTCTCCGGCCTCGCCGGGCTCGGCGACCTGGTGGCCACCTGCTCCTCGCCGCTCTCGCGCAACCACACCTTCGGCACCAACCTCGGCAAGGGCATGACGCTTCAGGAGACCATCGCGGTCACCCGGCAGACCGCCGAGGGCGTCAAGTCCTGTGAGTCGGTGCTGGATCTGGCCCGCAGGCACGGCGTCGACATGCCGATCACCGAGACCGTCGTCGGCATCGTCCACGAGGGCAAGCCGCCGGTGGTGGCCCTCAAGGAGCTGATGTCGCGCAGCGCGAAGCCCGAGCGCCACTGACCCGGCACGCGCTGTGCCTGCACTCCACTGCGCCGGGTGCGCACGGTAGTCTCAACGCGATATGAGCACCGAGAACCTCCCCCAGAGCCCGGAGCAGCCGCTCCGCAAGCCGCGTGTGGCTGTCGTCTTCGGCGGCCGCAGCTCCGAACACGGGATCTCCGTGGTCACCGCCGGAGCCGTGCTGAGGTCCATCGACCGGACGAAGTACGACGTACTGCCCATCGGCATCACCGCGGACGGCCGGTGGGCGCTCACCGCCGACGAGCCCGACCGCATGGCGATCACCGATCGCCGGACGCCGAGCGTGGAGCAGCTGGCCGAGTCGACCGAGGGCGGCGTCGTGCTCTCCGTCGACCCGGCGAACCGCGAGGTCGTGTACAGCGAACCCGGCGCCGTGCCCAAGGCACTCGGCGAGGTCGACGTCGTCTTCCCGATGCTGCACGGCCCCTACGGTGAGGACGGCACCCTCCAGGGACTGCTCGAACTCGCCGGTGTCCCCTACGTCGGCGCTGGTGTCCTCGCCTCCGCGGTGGGCCAGGACAAGGAGTACATGAAGCGGGTCTTCGTCTCCTTCGGACTGCCCGTCGGTCCGTACGAGGTGATCCGCCCCCGCGAGTGGAAGCTCGACCCCGCCGCGGCCCGCAAGAAGATCATCGACTTCGCCGGTGAGCACGGCTGGCCGCTGTTCATCAAGCCCGCGCGCGCCGGTTCGTCGATCGGCATCACCAAGGTCGACGGCCTCGAGGGCCTCGACGAGGCGATCGCCGAGGCGCAGCGTCACGACCCGAAGATCCTGGTGGAGGCGCTGCTGCGCGGCCGCGAGATCGAGTGCGGCGTGCTGGAGTTCCCCGACGGTCCGCGGGCCAGCGCTCCGGCCGAGATTCCCCCGGTCAGCAGCCACGACTTCTACGACTTCGAGGCCAAGTACATCGACTCGGCGTCCGGGATCGTGCCCGCCCCGCTCACCGACGAGCAGACCGCGGACGTGCGCCGGCTCGCCGTCGAGGCCTTCGACGCCGCGTCCTGCGAGGGCCTGGTGCGCGCGGACTTCTTCCTCACCGAGGACGGCGAGTTCGTCATCAACGAGATCAACACGATGCCCGGCTTCACGCCGATCTCCATGTACCCGCGGATGTGGCAGGAGAGCGGGGTCAGCTACCCCGAGCTCATCGACCTGCTGATCCAGGCGGCACTGCGCCGGTCCACCGGACTGCGCTAGGGAAACGCTTCCCCCGGTGGTGATCGCTAGGGGACTTCGAGTGTGGCCGGCACCGTCTTTTTGACGGCGCCGGCCAGCTCGGCGAGCGGGGTGACGTCGTGCGCGTACCGCTCGTCCATCGTGACCTCCACATAGGTCTTGCGGTACGTGGTGGTGAACCGCGGACCGTCGGCCCGCTGCTCCAGGAGCCAGTTGACCCCGTTCGCGTCGACGGCCTGCGACTGGGCGTCGCTCATCTTCTCCGGCCGGGGGACACCGCAGCGCAGTACGATCGCGGCGTCGCCCCAGCCGGCGGTCAGTTCGGAGTCCGGCTCGGTGCCGGTACGGCGCTGCCCGGCGACAGTCTTCGGCAGCTCCTTGTGCAGCGCACCGCACAGGGTCGCTTCCTCGGGCGGGGGGCTGGGAACCGCTACCGGCGCCGCCGCGTCCGTGGTGGAGCACCCCGCGGCGGCGAGGAACGCCGCCGCGGCGGCGAACAGTCGGAAGGACCGGTGGGCAGACGTCACCGGCCAAGCGTAGACGGGGGCTACAGGTGCACGACCGGGCAGGTCAGGGTTCGGGTGATGCCGTCCACTTGCTGGACCTTGGCGACCACCATGCGACCGAGATCGTCGACCGTGTCGGCCTGCGCACGCACGATCACGTCATAGGGCCCTGTGACGTCCTCGGCCTGAATCACTCCGGGAATCTTCCCGATGGTCTCGGCGACGGTCGACGCCTTGCCCACCTCGGTCTGAATGAGGATGTACGCCTGTACCACGGAACCTCCAGAACGGCCCGGGGATCGTTTCCCCTACCTTCGGTGGGGAGATGCCGGGGGAGAGAAGGGACGCCACGGTATCGCGTCGTGATGGGGCGCGGGGAGACCCGCGCGCCGGGTGGCACCCGCAGCGTGGCGCAGGAAAAGCAGAAGTTGACGTATCTCTTGACGGTACCCACCGCCAAGACCGCTCGCGACCGCAAGGAAGCGGCTCTGCCGGACGTTCCGGCAGCACGACGGAGAGGTGAGACTCGGTGAAGGGCACTGTGGGCGAGTTGGGGGAGTTCGGGCTCATCAGAGAGCTCACATCCCGGCTCACCTCCACCCCAGCGGTCCGCATCGGACCGGGAGACGACGCGGCGGTCGTGGCCGCGCCCGACCGCCGTGTCGTGGCGAGCACGGACATCCTGCTGGAGGGGCGGCACTTCCGCCGTGACTGGTCGACGGCGTACGACGTGGGCCGCAAGGCCGCCGCACAGAATCTGGCCGACATCGCGGCCATGGGTGCGGTCCCCACCGCGCTGCTGCTCGGCCTCGTCGTCCCCGCCGAACTCCCCGTCACCTGGGCCACCGAGCTGATGGACGGCATCCGCGACGAGTGCCAGGTCGCGGGAGCCTCGGTCGTCGGCGGCGATGTCGTCCGCGGAGATGTGATCACCCTCGCCATCACGGCACTCGGCGATCTGCGCAACCACGAGCCGGTGACGCGGGGCGGCGCCCGGCCCGGCGATGTCGTCGCCTACACCGGCTGGTTGGGCTGGTCGGCCGCCGGGCACGCGGTCCTCTCGCGCGGGTTCCGCTCCCCGCGCGCCTTCGTCGAGGCGCACCGGCGCCCCGAGCCGCCGTACCACGCGGGTCCCGCCGCGGCCGGTCTCGGCGCCACCGCCATGTGCGACGTCAGCGACGGCCTCGTCGCCGACCTCGGGCACATCGCGGAGGCCAGCAAGGTCCGGATCGACCTGCGTTCGGGCTCGATCGACATCCCGAGCCAGATGAACGACATCGGCCAGGCCGTCGGCGTCGATCCGTTGCAGTGGGTGCTCACCGGCGGCGAGGACCACGCCATCGTCGCGACCTTCCCGTCCGACGTGAAGCTGCCCGCCCGCTGGAAGGTGATCGGCGAGGTGCTCAACCCGTCGGCGCTGCCCCAGGTGACCGTGGACGGTCTGCCCTGGCACAGCAAGAGCGGCTGGGACCACTTCGGGGAGGACTCGTGACGCCGGTGCGCGTCCTGACCGTCGCCGGCTCCGACTCGGGCGGCGGCGCGGGGATCCAGGCCGATCTGAAGACCATGATGGCGCTCGGCACCCACGGCATGAGCGTGATCACCGCGGTCACCGCGCAGAACTCGCTGGGTGTGCAGGGCGCGTGGGAGCTCCCCGTCGAGGCGATACGCGCCCAGTTCCGCAGCGTCGTCGACGACATCGGCGTCCAGGCCGTGAAGACCGGCATGCTGGCGTCCGCGCCGCTGGTGGAGACCGTGGCCGAACTGCTGGCCGGCACCGACGCGCCCGTCGTCGTCGACCCGGTGGGGGTCTCCAAGCACGGGGACTCCCTGCTCGCGGCCTCCGCGCTGGACTCGGTCCGCACCAAGCTGCTGCCGGTCGCGACCGTGGCCACGCCGAATCTGGACGAGGTGACCCAGCTCACGGGCCTGGAGGTGACGGACGAGGCCGGGATGCGCCGGGCCGCGGACGCCGTTCTCCGCTTCGGCCCGCGCTGGGCGCTGATCAAGGGCGGGCATCTTTCCGGCGACGCCGTGGACCTGCTGACGGACGGGACCGAGGAGCACTGGCTGCGCGCGCCCCGGCTCGACAACCGGCACACGCACGGGACGGGCTGCACGCTCGCCTCCGCCGTGGCCGCGGGGCTGGCGAAGGGGCTCACCGTCCCGGAGGCGGCAGTGGCCGCGAAGGAGTACGTCACGGGCGCGATCGCGGCGGGGTTCGCCCTGGGCGGCGGCATCGGCCCGGTGGATCACGCCTGGCGTCAGCGGTAGCGGGGCGGCCGTACGTACTACGGCACGGCCGTAGTACGTACACGGCCGTGCACGCTCCCTCGGCCGCAGCGGGGCGGCACGGTCGGGCGCGATGACAGCACGACGGCACGGCAAAAAGCCGGTCCACATGATGTGGACCGGCTTTTCAAGGCAACCGCAGGGGCTGCGCTACGACGAAACGTCGCGGTTAGCGCGAGACCTTGCCGGCCTTGATGCACGAGGTGCAGACGTTGAGCCGCTTCGGCGTCCGACCGACCACGGCACGCACACGCTGGATGTTCGGGTTCCAGCGACGAGACGTACGGCGGTGCGAGTGCGAAATGTTGTTGCCGAAGCCCGGCCCCTTGCCGCAGACGTCGCAGTTGGCAGCCACGGGTCACTCCAAAGACTTCAGATGCACTTACAGTGAATTCCGGCGGCCGGAAATCAGTGATCTGATTCGGTGGCTTTGCCGGGGGAATGGCCCGACTTTCATCGGGCAACCGGAGCAGCATACAACGACTGCGTCCGAGATACGAAACTACCATGGTTCGCCCCGCCCCCTCCCCGGCCCCCGCTCCCACCGGGGTCTACTCTGCGGTGCAACCCGCCGCTCAAGGAGGATCACCAGGTGCCGCAGACCCTCGACGCCGCCTCGGTACGCATCTGGTGCTCACGGGCGCTGGAGGCACTGGGCCGGGAGCGCGAGGAGATCGACGCGATCAACGTCTACCCGGTCGCGGACGGGGACACCGGCACCAATCTCTATCTGACCCTCGAATCGGCGGCCCAGGCGGTCGAGGCCGTCTTCGCCGCGCACGAGACGGGGTCCTCGGCCCCCGCGGCGGACGATGCGGTCCGTTCCATGGCGCACGGAGCGCTCATCGGGGCCCGCGGGAACTCCGGCACCATCCTGGCGCAGCTGCTGCGGGGCATGGCGGAGCGGCTCTGCGACGGGGACCACCTGGCAGGTGCTCTGCGAAGGGCTTCCGCGCTCGCCCGTGAGGCCGTCGCGCACCCCGTCGAAGGAACGATCCTGAGCGTGGCCGCCGCGGCCGCGGAAGCCGCGGAGAGCGCCCCCGACGATGCCGCGCGAGCGGCCTACGAGGGGGCACGGGCCGCGCTGGACGCGACGCCCGGACAACTCGACGTGCTCAGCCGCGCGGGAGTCGTCGACGCGGGCGGGCGGGGGCTTCTCGCGGTGCTGGGCGCGCTGGTCGAGGCGGTGTCGGGCGAGGCCCCGGTGCCCCCGCCGCTGGCGCACGTACGGCCGGGGCCCGAAGGCCTAGGGGGCCCGGCGCAGCCCTGCGCCGACGACGGCGGGCCCGCGTTCGAGGTGATCTACCTGCTGGAGGCGGAGGACGAGGCCGTGGCGCGGCTGCGGACCCGGCTGGACTCCCTCGGCGATTCCCTGGTCGTCGTCGGCGGCGACGGGCTGTGGAACGTCCACGTCCATGTCGACGACGCGGGCGCCGCCGTGGAGGCCGGTGTCGAGGCGGGGCGTCCGTACCGGATCCGCATCACGCACTTCGACCTGGCCGCGGCCCCCGTACGGGAGCAGGTGCAGCGGGCGGTGGTCGTGGTCGTCTCCGGCGAGGGTCTCGCCGGTCTGTGCGCCGAGGCGGGCGCGACGACGGTGCTCGCACGGCCGGGGGAGCCTCCCGTCAGCGGTGAACTCGTCGACGCCATCCGGCGCGCGCACGCCCGCGAGGTCGTCCTCATGCCGAACTCCGCCGACCTGCGGCACACGGCGGCCGCCGCGGCCGAACAGGCCAGGACGGAGGGCGTCCGCGTCGCTCTCGTCCCCACGCGCGCGGCCGTGCAGGGCATCGCCGCACTGGCGGTGCACGAGCCGGACCGGCGCTTCGACGAGGACGTGGTCGCGATGACGGCGGCCGCCGGGGCGACGCGCTACGCCGAAGTCACGGTGGCGGAGCGGCAGTCGTGGACGACGGCCGGCGTGTGCCAGGAGGGCGATGTGCTCGGTCTGATCGACGGAGACGTCGCGGTGATCGGCACGGACCTCATGACGACGGCGACGACCGTGCTGGACCGGATGCTGGCGGCCGGCGGCGAACTGGTGACGCTGGTGCTGGGGGAGGGCGTCGCCGACGGCGACGAGGTGGCCGCGAAGCTGGAACGTCACGTCAGGGACACGCACTTGGCCGTGGACACCGTGCTCTACCGCGGCGGGCGCGGCTCGACACCGCTGCTGATCGGCGTGGAGTAGGGGGAGCGGGTGGCCGGGACCGGGGCCGGAGGGACCACCCCCGGCACCCGGGGTGAGGCCGGGGCGCCGTGAGGCCGGCTTCAGGTTCCCGAGGCCGGGCCGGTGCCAGGCCCGGTTTCAGGCTCCCGAGCCCGAGCCCGGACCTGGCGCTGGCCCAGTTCGCCGAACGCCCCCGAGGGCGAGCGGGAGGCGGTACGCCTGCACGAGCGGGTGACCGAGGCATGCGGGCAGCCCGTGCTCGGCTGCCTCCTCCACGGCGAGGCCGGGGGCTACCCCTATCCGCCGTCCCTGATCCGCCGGCTGCGAGGCCCGGCCTCAGGCTCCGAGGCCCGGGCCCCCGGCTCACTCCCGGTCGGCTCCCTGCCGCAGGACCTCCCGCTCACCCCCTGCCCACGTACTCCAGCAGCGACCGCGCATCCGCGCCCACACCCTCGGCGTCGTGCCGTGCCAGCACTCCCCGGGCCCGGGCCTCCGCCGCGTCGGCCGCGCCCAGGTCCGCCTCCAGCCAGCCCGCCAGGAGTTCCGACCTGGCCCGCTGCTCGGCGTACTGCTCGCCCGCCGCCGTGAACGCGGCGATCGCCTTCTCCGCGGACGCCACCGCCTCCGTGTACGCGGCCCGTGCCGAGCCGTCGGTGTCGTCCTCGCCCGGTCCGCCCTCGACGGCGGACGCGATCAGCTCCGCGGTCTGCCGATGGGTGTCGGCCAGTTCGGCGCGGAGCCCGTCGCGTGCCTCCCGGTCGTCGGCACCCTCCAGGGCTGCCTCACACGCCTGCGCCGCCGATGTCATCAGCTCGCGTGCCACCGCCGGGCCGGCCTGGCCCTCACGGACGGCGATCCAGGCCCGCACCCGTAGCGTCCGCACATACGCGTGGACGTCGCCCAGCTCCCGCCACAGCTCTCCGGCACGCTGATAGGCGAGCTCCGCCTCGGAGTTGAGGTCGGCCCGGTACAGCGCCTGGCCGGCGAGGTTCGCGAGCATCGCGTGGTCGCGCTGCTCCGGCCACCCGCGCGCGATGTCCGCCGCCCTGAGCCAGTGCTCGGCGGCCGACCGCGGCTCGTTCAGCGCCGCCAGACAGTCGCCCAGCCACCACAGCGTCTGCACGATCATGCCGTCGCCGTGATCGTCGGCGGTCAGGTCCGGCAGCACGGCCTCCAGCACCGCGGCGCTCTCGTCGACGCGGCCCAGCTGGAGCAGGAAGCCGCCGAGCCGGTGCCGCGCGTACGCGCCGTTGCCCTTGCTCTCGCCCGCCTCGTCCGCCCAGTGCGCCGCCTCCAGCGCGTGCTCGGCGGCCTCGGCGAGCTTGTCGTTGTCCGCCAGCGACTCCACGAGCTGGAGGTGCAGCCGGCACAGCCCGCCCGCTTCGGCATAGGCGCGTGCGTGCTCCAGGGCCGCGCGGGAGGCGCGCTCGGCCGTCTCCGGGTCGCCGAGATGCCGGCTCACCCCGGCGAGCTGGGTCTCGGCCTCGACCGCGTACCAGGGGCGTTCCGCGGCGATGTACGCCTCGGCTGCCCGGGTGTACAGCCGGGCGGCCTCCTGCGCGTCACCCCCGAAGGCCATGATGTTGCCGAGGTAGCCGAGCGCCTCGCCGACCGTGGTGCCGACGCCCGCGTCGTCCCGGTGCGGCTCGGCGAAGGCCAGCAGCTCCCGTACGGACTCCTCCAGCGCACCGACCGCGGCCGCCGTGTCCTCGGACAGGTGGATCCGGTCGTTGAGGATGCGGCAACGGCACAGCAGCACCCGGCTCACCTGGTGGGCGCTCGCGCTGCCTTCCGCATGGAGGCCGAGCATCCGGGCGCGGAGCCCGGCCAGTTCGGCCAGCGCCTCGTCGAAGCGCTCGTCGGAGTGCTCGTCCTGGCAGAGCGCGTAGGCGGCCCTCGCCCGTGCGGCCACCGCCCGGCCGAGGTCACCCGCGCTCTCGTAGTGGTCCGCGGCGGCGCGGAAGTGCGCGGCGCTCTCGGCGGGCGGCACCGTGCGGTCCAGGCCCCGGTGCTCCTCCAGCTCGGCACGGTCGCGCGCGCCGAGCTCGGCACCCTCGTGCCCGGCCGCGGCGGCGACGGCCGCCCAGGCCTCCAGCGAGTCGGGGCGCTGCGCCTCCGAGAGGCTGCGCGCCTCGGCCAGCAGCGAGTCGAGGGATGCCGCGGGCGCGGGGACCGGGGCCGGGCGCGGCACCGGGACGGGCCGGGAGGGGCGCAGCCCCAGCGGCAGCCGTTCCAGCAGCGGTTCCTGGTCCATCCGTTCCCGGATCGTGCGGCTCACCTCAAAGCTGCCGTTGCGCTCGTCGAACCGCGCCGCGAGAGCGAGGGCCTCCTTGCGGGCGTGCACGGCCAGTTCGCGCGCCGTCCAGTCGCGGCCGCCCGGTCCGGCGAGACTCTGCTCCCCGTGGCCGAGGGCGGTGAGCCGGTCGGTGAGCAGCGCCGTCACCGCGAGGTAGCCCATCAGGCTGCTCGGCTCCCCGGAGTCGGTGAAGTACGCCGGACGCTCGGCGAGGATCTCCAGACCGCGTGCCTCGTTGCCCGTCAGCGCCAGGAACTCGACGTGCTGGGCGACGGCGCTGCGCATGCTCTCCATCGAGCGCACCATCCGGTGGCCCCGCAGATGGTGTGCGCGGGCCTGGTCCGGCCGCCCGAGACGGAGCAGGGGCAGCAGCGAGGACGAGAGCACGGCGTGCGGCTCGTGAGCACAGCTGAACTCGCCCTCGTACACCGGCCGCCAGGTCTCCAGCGCCTCCGCGTCGTCGCCGCGGTGCGCCAGGTACGAGCCCTGGGCGCGCAGCTCGCAGGCCCGGCAGTCGCTCTTGTTGTCGCGGTCCGCCGCCTGCCAGGCCGCGTACGCGCGCTCCGCGCGCTCCGTGTCGCCCACATGGCGTGCGATCCGCAGCTCGCCCTGGCGCACGGCACGCTCGGAGTGCCCGGCGACCCGGTAGCGGTGCTCCATCTCGCCCTGCCACTTCTCGATGGAGGCGAGCGGGATGTGCGGCTGGTCGATCATGCCGCTGGAGACCCACTTGAACATCCAGAACAGACTGTGCGTCTGCTGTCCGTCGAAGTCCCCGGGCCGTTCGTCCCACATACGCAGCAGCCGCGAGAACGGGACGAACATCTTGTCCGCCTCGGAGCTGTAGTTGTAGACCTGCATCAGATGGTTGAGGCCGTCGATCAGCAGCTCGGTGTCGCCCGACTGCTCGATGCCGGCGAATATCCGCTCCGCGCGGGCGTTGCGCGCCGGGCCCTCCGGCTCCTCGTAGTTGTCGGCCAGGGCCTGCCGCAGGGATGTGACGTCGGTACTCATCGGCCGTTCTCCTGGTCGTGGGTGGCCCATTCGAGCAGGCCGACGAACGCGCGGTTGAGCAGCGCGGAGTCGGCCGGGCGCAGCGGCCGCTGCGCCATCAGCAGGGCCTGCCCGTACAGGGCCTCCGTCGCGGTCCCGGCGAGTTCCCTGTCGTCGAGCGAACTGATCCTGCGGATCAGGGGGTTGAGGTGGTTCAGCACCAGCCGGGCCCGCGGCGCGCTGCCGCGCAGCGACCCGAGGATGCCGGCCCACAGATCGTCCGCCTGCTCCTCCGCCTCGGCGCGCGAGCGCTCATGACGGGCCGCACGGTCGTCCAGATGCAGTGCGGGCACGGTCAGCGGATGGAAGGCGCGCAGCGCCACGTCGCAGCCCAGCGGATCGAGCTTGGCGCGGGCCGCCGCGAGGAAGCCCGCCAGCGCGAGTTCGGCGTCCGGGTCCACGGTGTCGAGATGCGCGGTGACGGTGTCGGCGTCCAGTTCGGCGACGACGGTTCCGGGCCGTACCGAGGGGAGCTTCTCGACCAGTTCGGTGTCGTACGTGTAGCCGCCGTTGACGACACCGATGCCCTGCGCGGACGCGATCGGTGCGACCTGGCGGTACTCCTCCACGGTGCGCGTGAAGTGCACCACCGGATGCCGGCGGGCGAACTCCTCCAGCGAGAGCGAGCCGTCGGTCGTCTCGAACGGCAGCCACGGCAGCATCGTGCGCAGCATCTCGCCGTCGTGCCTGGCCAGCGACTTCACACCCAGGTGGTGGACGGACAGGAACTGCGCCAGCCGGTCGGGATCACCGGCCGCCAGAGCGGTGAGCCACTCCCTGATCCGGGCGCCGAGCGCCTCCCGCACGGCCGCCAGCGTCTCGTCGGCGTACAGCGACTCGCGGGAGGCGGTGGGCCGCAGCGAGTCGGTGTCGATCACACAGCGTACGAAGAAGGCCCAGTCCGGGAGGAGTTCGTCGGCCCGGTCGGTGAGCAGCATGCCCTTCAGATGCACCCGGTGGCCGGAACGCTGGGCGGGGCTGACGGCCTGGGGCAGGACGTAGGCGACTCCGCGGACCCCGGCGAGCGGGACGTTCAGGTCGAGCGAGTCGAGCGGGGTGAAGCCGAACAGCTCGTGGCAGTGGCGCGCAAGAGCCACCCGGCGGGCCGCCGGGCCCGGGTGGGCGCGGTCCCAGGGCGAGGGCAGATCGGTGACCGCGGTGTCCCCGACCCGTACGTCGTAGGGCAGCAGCGAGCCGAAGTCCCGGGCGAGCGCGAGCACCCGCTCCTCGGTCAGCCAGTCGCCGCTGCCCGGGCGGGCGGTCAGGTGCACGGTCGTGCCCGGCTCGGGACGCGCGCTGTCCGGCAGCGTACGCACGGTGTACGAACCGTCGTCACGGGCCGACCACTCCACGGGCGGCGCGTCCGGCGTCCGCGCCGAACGGCTGACCACGCGGATCTCGGCCGCCACGACGAAGCAGGCGAGCAGCCCGATGCCGAACTGGCCGAGGAAGTCGGCGCGCGCCGAGGCGATGCCGTCGGCACCGGCACGCTTGGAGCTGCGCCCGATCGTGGCGAGCAGGCTGTGCACATCGCTCTCGGTCAGACCGATGCCGGAGTCCTCGACGCGCAGCCGCCCGTCCTCGGCGAAGAGGCGTACCCGCGCGGGCGCGTCCGGTTCCTCGGCCCGCCGGGCCGTGATCGCGTCCACGGCGTTCTGCAGCAGTTCGCGCAGATACACCTTGGGGCTCGAATAGAGGTGATGGGAGAGAAGATCCACCAGGCCGCGCAGATCCACCTGGAAGGTGTGCGGGGTGGTCTCGGACGTGGGTCGCGTGGTCTCAGAAGTCATCGTCGCTGCGCCGGTGGGGGGACGAGCGGCGGCGCGGGTCGGGCGATCCCGTCGAAGGTGATCGCGGCGTGGGCAGGCAGCGGGGAAGGCGGGGGAGACCGCGCCATCCTAGGGTCCACGGCACCGGTGTGACCAGCGGTTATCCACAGCTGCACGACGTCTGTCGGTGCCGTGGTGTGCAATGGATCGCGTGTCCGCGCTCGACGAACCCCTGAAGAAGACGCTCGGAGCCGCCACCGCGAAGGTGATGGCCGAGCAGCTCGACCTGCACACCACCGGCGATCTGCTGCACCACTACCCCCGGCGTTATGAGGAGCGCGGCCAGCTCACCCGGCTCGCCGAGCTGCCGCTGGACGAGGACGTCACCGTGGTCGCGCAGGTCGCCGACTCCCGGGTGCACACCTTCAACGCCGGCCGCGGCAAGCGGCTGGAGATCACCATCACGGACGGCAGCGGCCGGCTCCAGCTGGTCTTCTTCGGCCGGGGTGTGCACAAACCGCACCAGGAACTGCTGCCCGGCAGCCGGGCGATGTTCGCCGGCAAGGTCTCCGTCTTCAACCGCAAGCTCCAGCTGGCCCACCCGACGTACGCCAAACTCGCCGCCGACAGCGGGGACGACTCCGCCGACGTCGAGTCCTGGGCGGGCGCGCTCATCCCCATCTACCCGGCCTGCAAGGGGCTGGAGTCGTGGAAGATCGCCAAGGCGGTCGACGCCGTGCTGCCGAGCGCCACGGAGGCGGTCGATCCACTGCCGCCCGCGCTGCGAGAGGGACGCGGCTTCGTCCCGCTGCCCGAGGCGCTGCTGAAGGTCCACCGGCCGCACACCAAGGCCGACATCGAGGACGCCCGGCAGCGGCTGAAGTGGGACGAGGCGTTCGTGCTCCAGGTGGCGCTGGCCCGGCGCCGCTTCGCGGAGACCCAACTGCCCGCCGTGGCCCGCCGGCCCGTCCCGGGCGGGCTGCTCGACGCCTTCGACGCCAAGCTGCCCTTCACCCTCACCGACGGGCAGATCAAGGTCACCGAGGAGATCTTCGGCGACCTGGCCACCGAGCACCCGATGCACCGGCTGCTCCAGGGCGAGGTCGGCTCCGGCAAGACCATGGTCGCCCTGCGCGCCATGCTCACCGTGGTGGACACCGGCGGTCAGGCGGCGATGCTCGCGCCCACCGAGGTCCTCGCCCAGCAGCACCACCGCTCCGTCGTCGAGATGATGGGCGAGCTCGCCGAGGGCGGCATGCTCGGGAGCGCGGAGAAGGCCACCAAGGTCGTGCTGCTCACCGGTTCGATGGGCGCCGCCGCCCGCCGGCAGGCGCTGCTCGACCTGGTGACCGGTGAGGCCGGCATCGTCATCGGCACCCATGCACTCATCGAGGACAAGGTGCAGTTCCACGATCTCGGACTCGTCGTGGTCGACGAGCAGCACCGCTTCGGTGTGGAGCAGCGCGACGCCCTGCGCTCCAAGGGGAAGCAGCCGCCGCATCTGCTGGTGATGACCGCGACCCCGATCCCGCGGACGGTCGCCATGACGGTCTTCGGTGACCTGGAGACCTCCGTACTGGACCAGTTGCCCGCCGGCCGCTCACCCATCGCCACCCATGTCGTCCCGGCCCAGGACAAGCCGCACTTCCTGGCACGCGCCTGGGAGCGCGTCCGCGAAGAGGTCGGCAAGGGCCACCAGGCGTATGTGGTGTGCCCCCGCATCGGCGACGGCGAGGACGAGAAGACGAAGAAGAAGTCCGCCGAGGACGAGGCGGAGAAGAGGCCGCCGCTCGCCGTCCTGGAGATCGCCGAGGAGCTCTCCCGCGGAGCCCTCGACGGGCTGCGCGTCGAGGTCCTGCACGGCCGGATGGCGCCCGACGACAAGGACGACGTCATGCGCCGCTTCGCCGCGGGAGAGGTGGACGTCCTGGTCGCCACCACCGTGATCGAGGTCGGGGTCAACGTCCCGAACGCCACCGCCATGGTGATCATGGACGCGGACCGGTTCGGTGTCTCGCAGCTGCACCAGCTCCGCGGCCGGGTGGGCCGTGGCTCCGCCCCCGGACTGTGCCTGCTGGTCACCGAGATGCCCGAGGCGACCCCGGCCAGGGCCCGGCTCGGCGCGGTCGCCGCCACCCTCGACGGCTTCGAGCTCTCCCGTATCGACCTCGAACAGCGCCGCGAGGGCGATGTCCTCGGTCAGGCCCAGTCGGGTGTGCGCTCCTCGCTGCGGATGCTCACCGTCATCGACGACGAGGAGGTCATCGCCGCCGCCCGCGAGGAGGCCGTCACGGTCGTCCGCGAGGACCCGGAGCTGGAGCGGCTCCCCGAGCTGCGCACGGCCCTGGACGCCCTGCTGGACAAGGAGCGCGAGCGGTATCTCGACAAGGGCTGAGACACTGGTCCGTGAGGATGTTGGCCAGGCCGGCCGGCACGAGTTCCCGGCCGCTTGCGAGTGAGGACTGAGATGACCCGCGTGATCGCCGGTACGGCCGGCGGACGCCGCCTGGCCGTCCCGCCCGGCACCGGCACCCGCCCCACGTCCGACCGCGCTCGCGAGGGCCTCTTCTCCAGCTGGGAATCGCTCCTCGGCACGCTGGCCGGACTGCGGGTCGCCGATCTGTACGCGGGCTCCGGCGCCGTCGGCCTGGAGGCGCTCTCCCGCGGTGCGTCCCACGCGCTGCTCGTCGAGGCGGACGCCCGCGCCGCCCGCATCGTCCGGGAGAACGTCCGCACGCTCGGACTGCCGGGTGCCGAGGTCCGTACCGGCAAAGCGGAACAGATCGTGACGGGTCCGGCGCCGGGTGACCCCTACGACGTGGTCTTCCTCGACCCGCCGTACGCCGTCACCGACGATGATCTTCGCGAGATCCTGCTCACACTCCGCTCTGAGGGCTGGCTCGCGGACGATGCCGTCGTCACCGTGGAGCGCAGCACCAGAGGCGGTGAATTCGTCTGGCCGCAGGGCTTCGAACCGGTGCGGGCCCGTCGCTACGGCGAGGGAACGCTTTGGTACGGTCGCGCCGCCTCTACGTGCGAAGACGCACCATGACCGGACCGGAGAGCGAGGGACTTCAGTTGCGCCGAGCAGTCTGTCCGGGGTCGTTCGACCCCATCACCAACGGACACCTCGACATCATCGCCCGCGCCTCCAAGCTGTACGACGTCGTACATGTCGCGGTGATGATCAATCAGTCCAAGCAGGGACTGTTCACCGTGGACGAGCGGATCGAGCTGATCCGCGACGTCACCAGCGACTACGGCAACGTCGAGGTGGAGTCCCACCACGGCCTGCTCGTCGACTTCTGCAAGCAGCGGGACATCCCGGCCATCGTGAAGGGCCTGCGGGCGGTCAGCGACTTCGACTACGAGCTGCAGATGGCCCAGATGAACAACGGCCTCTCCGGCGTCGAGACGCTCTTCGTCCCGACCAACCCCACCTACAGCTTCCTCTCCTCCAGCCTCGTCAAGGAGGTCGCCGCGTGGGGCGGTGACGTCTCCCACCTGCTGCCTCCCGTCGTGCACGAGGCACTCACCCGGCGGCTCGCCGAGAAGTGACGTACTGACAGCCCGTCACCCGGTGTCCGGCGGGCGGTCGGGGGCCGTACAGTCGTCCCGTCCGTCTCATATCAGGCAGAGAGTGGCGAGTCACGGTGGACGTGCAGAAGAAGCTCGACGAGATCGTCGAGGCGGTGGGCTCAGCCCGGTCCATGCCCATGTCGGCCTCCTGCGTGGTCAACCGCGCCGAGCTGCTCGCCATGCTCGAAGAGGTCCGTGAGGCCCTGCCCGGCTCGCTCGCGCAGGCCCAGGAGCTGATCGGCGGCCGTGAGCAGCTGGTCGCCCAGGCCCGCCAGGAGGCGGAGCGGATCATCGAGAGCGCCCACGCGGAACGCGGCTCGCTGATCTCGGACACCCATGTCGCCCGCCAGTCCCAGGACGAGGCGGACCGCATCCTCTCCGAGGCCCGCCGGGAGGCCGAGGAGATCCGTGCGGAGGCCGACGACTACGTCGACTCCAAGCTCGCGAACTTCGAGGTCGTCCTCACCAAGACCATCGGCTCGGTGGACCGCGGGCGCGAGAAGCTGCTCGGCCGCGGGCCCGGCCTGGACGCGCAGGGGTACGCCGACGAGGACGCCCCCGAGTACAGCTCGGACCCGCAGACCCTGATCGGCCGCGCCGACGAGTACGTGGACGCCAAGCTCGGCGCCTTCGAGGCGGTCCTGTCCAAGACCCTGGAGGCCGTCGGCCGCGGCCGGCTGAAGCTCCACGGCCGCACCACCAGCGACGCGCTCGGCGAGCACATGGCCGCCCAGGACGCCGCGGGCGCCCAGACCCGCTCCAGCGACGCCGACTATCTGGCCGGACTGGCCGAGATCCCGGAGCCCCAGCAGCCCCCGGTGCCGCAGCAGGCCCCTGTGCCCCAGCAGCCGCAGTACCAGCCGGTGGCCGAGGCCCAGCCCGCGATCCCGGCCCAGCAGGACCCCTACGCCGCCACGGGCTACGGCGACCAGCACCAGCACCAGCAGTACGCGGCGTACCAGCAGGACCCCTACGCCGGATATCAGCAGCAGGGCTACGACCAGCAGTACGGGCAGCAGGACCCGTACGCGTACCAGCAGCCGGTCCAGCACCAGCCACAGCAGCAGGCCGCGGCCCTCGACGAGACCAGCCTCTTCGACACCAGCATGATCGACCTCGAACAGCTGCGCCGGTACGAGCAGGGGCGCTGACCCGGGCGGAGCGGCTGCCGACGGGGACCGGATTGGGTCTACGGCGGCCCGTCCGGTAACCTGGTTCTTCGGTCGCGCGTAGATCCGCGATCCAGGCTGCCCGCTCCCTCGGAGCACGGGCCGGCCCACTCCCCACGATTCGAAAGCAGGAAGACCCCTGAACGCCCGCCTCGACCACCGCAACCCCCTCGTGTTCGACACGCACGAGCTGGGCCGGCGTCCCGGCGCGCTCCAGCGGCTCTCCCGCTCGGTGGAGGCGCCCGGTTCACCGGCGACCTTCGGTATCGAAGGAGTCATCGGCGTACCGGAAGACGCGCCGGTGAAGCTCGACCTCCGTCTCGAGTCGGTCATGGAAGGTGTGCTTGTCACCGGCACCGCCCGTGCGACCGCCGAGGGGGAGTGCGTAAGGTGTCTGGAGCCGCTGCACCAAGAGGTCGCGGCGGACTTCCAGGAGATGTTCTCGTACCCGGACGCCGATGACCGGAGCCGCACTCGCACTGCGGAACCGGTCGACGACGCCGAGGACGAGGACACGCTCTTTCTCGAGGACGGCCTGTTCGACCTCGAGCCCGTGCTGCGTGATGCGGTGGTGCTCGCACTGCCGATGCAGCCGGTGTGCCGGGAGACCTGTGCCGGCCTGTGTTCCGAATGCGGAATCAGGCTGGACGAGAACCCCGGTCACCACCATGACGCCGCCGACATCCGGTGGGCGGCACTGCAGGGACTCGCCGAAACCATCAAGGACGGCGAGAAGGACAACATGGGCGGCGCCGAAGCGGGCGTCGACGAGAAGCAGGAGAAGTAGCCGTGGCTGTTCCGAAGCGGAAGATGTCGCGCAGCAACACGCGCCACCGCCGGTCGCAGTGGAAGGCTGCGGTCCCCACCCTGGTTTCGTGTGAGCGTTGCCAGGAGCCGAAGCAGCAGCACATCGCGTGCCCGAGCTGCGGCACCTACAACAAGCGCCAGGTCCTCGAGGTCTGAGCGGCTGGTGAGAGGCCCGATGTCTGAACTGTCCCATGCCAAGAAGCAGGCAGACGCAGTAAACACAGCCAACGCAGCCTCGTCCCACACGCTTCTGGAAGGGCGGCTCGGGTATCACCTCGAGTCCGCCCTTCTGGTGCGAGCACTGACCCACCGGTCGTACGCGTACGAGAACGGCGGCCTGCCCACCAACGAACGGCTCGAGTTCCTCGGGGACTCGGTGCTCGGTCTGGTGGTCACCGACACGCTGTACCGCACCCACCCCGACCTGCCGGAAGGCCAACTGGCCAAACTGCGGGCCGCGGTGGTCAATTCGCGTGCGCTGGCGGAAGTCGGTCGCGGTCTGGAACTGGGTCTCTTCATCCGGCTCGGCCGGGGTGAAGAAGGCACGGGCGGACGGGACAAGGCATCCATCCTCGCCGACACCCTTGAAGCGGTGATCGGCGCCGTCTATCTCGATCAGGGTCTCGAAGCGGCGTCCGAGCTGGTGCACCGGCTCTTCGACCCGCTGATCGAAAAATCCTCGAACCTCGGTGCGGGCCTGGACTGGAAGACCAGTCTCCAGGAGCTCACCGCGGCCGAGGGACTCGGCGTTCCGGAATATCTCGTCACGGAGACGGGCCCGGACCACGAGAAGACCTTCACTGCTGCCGCCCGCGTCGGTGGTGTCTCGTACGGCACCGGCACCGGCCGCAGCAAGAAGGAAGCGGAGCAGCAGGCGGCGGAGTCCGCATGGCGGGAGATCCGTGCCGCCGCGGACGACCGAATCGCCGCCGCCAAGGCCGAGAAGGCCGAGGCGGAGAAGGCCGAGGCCGACAAGCTCGCTGCCGCGGCAGCGAGCTCGGAGGAGACGGTGGCCACCGCTGCCGACGCCTCCGGCGAAGAGGCCTCCGACGAAGAGGACGCCGACACCTCTTCGTCCTCGGAACCGGCGGACCGGGCCACGGCCTAGTCCTTCGAACCGGTGGTCCGGGCCCCGGCCCGGACCATGGCGCTGCATTCCTTCCGACCACGTCGGGGCCCCTCGTTCCCTCCCCGGGAACGCAGGGGCCTCCGCGTTTTTCCGCAGGTGACGGAGAGGTACGCTGCGGGCGTCACTCCGAGCCTCCCCGGAAGGAGCCCCGTGCCCGAGCTGCCCGAGGTCGAGGTCGTGCGTCGCGGACTGCAGCGCTGGGTCAGCGGACGGACGATCGCCGAGGTGCAGGTCCTGCACCCGCGCGCGGTGCGCCGCCATCTCGCCGGCGCCGGGGACTTCGCGGCCAGGCTCAAGGGGCACAGCGTCGGGATAGCGCGCAGGCGGGGGAAGTATCTGTGGCTGCCGCTGGCGGACACCGACAGTTCCGTCCTCGGACACCTCGGCATGAGCGGACAGCTCCTGGTGCAGCCGGAGGACGCCGCCGACGAGAAGCATCTGCGGATCCGGATCCGCTTCGACGACTCCCTGGGCACCGAGCTCCGGTTCGTCGACCAGCGCACCTTCGGCGGGCTCTCGCTCCACGACAACACCCCGGACGGGCTGCCCGACGTCATCGCGCACATCGCCCGCGATCCGCTGGACCCGGCCTTCGACGACGGTGGCTTCCACACCGCGCTACGGCTGCGGCGTACCACCGTGAAAAGAGCACTGCTGGACCAGTCGCTGATCAGCGGGGTCGGCAACATCTACGCCGACGAGGCCCTGTGGCGGGCGAAGCTCCACTACGAGCGCCCCACGACCGGCCTGCCCCGTGCCCGCTCGGCCGAGCTGCTGGGTCATGTGCGGGACGTGATGAACGCGGCCCTGGCCGTCGGAGGCACCAGCTTCGACAGCCTGTATGTGAACGTGAACGGCGAATCGGGCTATTTCGACCGCTCGTTGGACGCCTACGGCCGCGAGGGCGAGCCCTGCCGGCGCTGCGGCACGCTGATGCGGCGACGTCCCTGGATGAACCGTTCCAGCTACTTCTGCCCGCGCTGCCAGCGCCCGCCGCGCATCGTGCGCACGCCGCTGCCCGGGAAGCTCTAGCCCCCGGGCAGCTCCCGGCGCGACTGCTAGAAGCCGAAGTCCTGCGTCCACCACGGGCCGCCGTCGGCCATGTGGACACCGACGCCGAGCGTCTTGTAATCGCAGTTGAGAATGTTTGCCCGGTGGCCTTCGCTGTTCATCCACGAATTCATGACCGCGGAGGCGTCGGCCTGGCCGCGGGCGATGTTCTCGGCACCGAGGTTGTTCACGCCGGCCTGCGCGGCGCGGTCCCAGGGGGAGTCGCCCTCGGGGTCGGTGTGGCCGAAGAAGCCGCGGTTGGCCATGTCCTTGCTGAAGGTGCCGGAGAGCTTGGCGAGCGGGGCGTCGGTCCGGACCGGGCTGCAGCCCACCTTGGACCGCTCCTCGTTCACCAGGTTGAGCACCTCGGCCTCGGCCGCTGCCTCGGAGGAGGACGAGACGGGCTTCTGCCGGTCGGGAGCGCGATCGGGAGCGCGGTCGGGGGAGCGTGACTCCGTACGGGTCGGGGCGCTCTCCTTCTTCTCCTTCTCGCTCTTCTCGGGAGCGGGCTTCGCCGGCTTCGGGGCCGGAGCCTTCGTCGACGGCTTGGCCGTCGGCTTCGCGGGCTTGGTGGGCTCCGCGGGCTTCACGGGCTTCACGGGCTTCACGGGCTTCTGAGCAGGGCTTTTCGCCGGTGCCTTCGGACGCGGGGGCGTCGTGGCGGGCGCGGTCGGTGCAGACGGCGCGGACGGCGCGGATGCCTCGGGCGTCGGCTCGGCGCTCGCGTCGCCCTGGGTCTGGAGCCGGGCGGATCCCTCGCTGCGCACCTGCTTGGCGGGCGAGCTCTCGCCGCCCACGACGGAGGTGTCGTCACCCGGCAGCAGGCCGGACGCAACGATCACGGCGCCCACCGCCACGGCAGCGGAGACGCCGAGCAGCCCAGTGCGTACGGGCCTGCCCGCACGTTTGGCGGAGCGTCGATGACGTCCCATCTGCTGGCCTTCCTTGTGCTCGACGGCTGTACAAAAAAGAGGCTCACCCGAATGGGTGAGTTTCATTTCGACCGGACTGTACGGCATAACACCGAATAGGGATGTGATGCAGCACTGATCCATTCGCTACCTTGCAGCCATGAATGATGTTGCACGTCTGACGGCGTGGGTACGCGGCCGAGTACAGGGAGTGGGCTTCCGCTGGTTCACCAGGGCAAACGCTTTGGAGATCGGCGGGCTCACCGGCTTCGCCCTCAATCTGGACGACGGCAGGGTGCAGGTCGTGGCCGAGGGTCCACGTGAGAATTGCCACCGTCTGCTGGACTGGCTGCGGTCCGACGACACACCCGGTCGAGTCGACGGCGTCACTGAGATCTGGGACACGCCCCGCGGAGGGTACGAGGGCTTCGCGATCCGCTGAGGGTCCGCCGCCGGCCCGCCCCGCCAGTCGCGGAACGCATCCCTCCGGCACCTGTCCGTGGCAGAAACAGCCTGGTGGTTGCCAAGAAGGGCTTGTCATGCCAGGCTGCGGCCGTAAGGATGATCTCCACGCCCCCAGGCCCCGGAGAAGAGGCTCCACCGCGCGTTCCGCGGCAGTGAGCACCCGGGTTCGCCCTTGATACGGGGTGTGATCGTGTTGACCGTCAAACTTTTTGGTGAGACTCTGGAAGCCCCGCGCACCTTAGCTGTTTGGCAGTACGAACCGCAGCGACATGAGCACCAATAGCACTGTCGAGCACCGCGGGTGCGATTCCCTCACGACCCACACCGCTTCCGGTCGGTCACTCAGTGTGGAGGACCATCCATCATGGCAAAGGCGCTTCTCGGTTACGTCGGCGGCTCCGACCCGCGACTCCTCGCCGAGATGCGACGGCTTCAGCAGCGCGTCCAGGACCTCGAATCCGAGCTTGTACGGATCCAGTCCGAGAACGACGCGCTCAACGCTGCCGTCGCCAAGCACCCTGGAGAGTCGCTGCTTGACGGCATCGACATCGACGTACCCCAGGCGGAGCCCGCGCTCACCTGACAGAGCTCGGTCACGCCTGTAGATCAACCGCACAAGATATGCAAGGGACGCTTCGGCGTCCCTTCTTTCTTTCCCCCCGGCGCTTTACAGTCCTTCTTCTACCGCGTGATCTGCCCTGCGCCCTCATGGGTGAAACCGTGAGCCGCCCGCCGTCCCGGATGGCGAGACCGAGCGCTCCGGCGAACTGCCTTTGGAGGCAGGCCGGGACGGGCCGGGTCCGGCGGTCCGAGCGAGGCGAAAGGTAGAGTCCGGCTGCGTGCACCTCAAGGCCATGACCCTGCGCGGGTTCAAATCCTTCGCCTCCGCCACGACACTGCGGTTCGAGCCGGGCATCACCTGTGTCGTCGGCCCCAACGGCTCGGGCAAGTCCAACGTCGTGGACGCACTGTCCTGGGTGATGGGCGAGCAGGGGGCCAAGTCGCTGCGCGGCGGCAAGATGGAGGACGTCATCTTCGCCGGGACGACCGGGCGCCCGCCGCTCGGCCGCGCCGAGGTCTCCCTCACGATCGACAACTCCGACGGCGCTCTGCCGATCGAATACGCCGAGGTCACCATCACGCGGATCATGTTCCGCAACGGCGGCAGCGAGTACCAGATCAACGGCGACACCTGCCGGCTGCTCGACATCCAGGAGCTGCTCTCCGACTCCGGCATCGGCCGCGAGATGCACGTCATCGTCGGCCAGGGCCAGCTCGACTCCGTCCTGCACGCCGACCCCATGGGGCGGCGGGCGTTCATCGAGGAGGCCGCCGGCGTCCTCAAGCACCGCAAGCGCAAGGAGAAGGCGCTGCGGAAGCTGGACGCGATGCAGGCCAATCTCGCCCGGGTCCAGGACCTGACCGACGAACTGCGGCGGCAGCTCAAGCCCCTCGGACGGCAGGCCGCGGTCGCGCGCCGCGCCGCCGTCATCCAGGCGGACCTGCGCGACGCCCGGCTGCGGCTGCTCGCCGACGATCTCGTACAGCTCAGGCAGGCACTGAGCACCGAGGTCGCCGACGAGGCCGCGCTGAAGGAACGCAAGGAGGCGGCCGAGGCCGAACTCAAGGCCGCGCTCGGGCGGGAGGCCGATCTCGAGGACGAGGTACGGCGGCTCGCGCCGCGGCTCCAGCAGGCCCAGCAGAGCTGGTACGAACTCTCCCAGCTCGCCGAGCGGGTCCGCGGCACCGTCTCGCTGGCCGACGCCCGGGTCAAGAGCGCGACCGCGCAGCCCGCGGAGGACCGGCGGGGCCGCGATCCCGAGGACATGGAGCGCGAGGCCGCCCGGATCCGTGAGCAGGAGGCCGAACTGGAGGCCGCGCTGGAGGCGGCGGAGCGCGCCCTGGACGACACCGTCGCGCACCGCGCCGATCTGGAACGGGAACTCGCGGTCGAGGAACGCCGGCTCAAGGACGTGGCCCGTGCCATCGCCGACCGCCGCGAAGGCCTCGCCCGGCTGGGCGGCCAGGTGAACGCCGCCCGCAGCAGGGCCGCTTCGGCGCAGGCCGAGATCGACCGGCTGGCCGCCGCCCGGGACGAGGCGCAGGAGCGGGCGGTCACCGCCCAGGAGGAGTACGAGCAGCTCCAGGCCGAGGTCGACAGCCTCGACGCCGACGACACGGAGCTGGGTGAGCGGCACGATGCGGCCAAGCGGGAACTGGGCGAGGCCGAAGCGGCCCTGAGCTCGGCCCGCGAGGAACTCACCGCGGCCGAACGCAAGCGCGCCGCCGTCGCCGCCCGGCGCGAGGCGCTCGCGCTGGGCCTGCGGCGCAAGGACGGCACCGGTGCCCTGCTGGCGGCGAAGGACCGGCTCGGCGGACTGCTCGGACCGGCGTCGGAGCTGCTCACGGTCGCACCCGGCCATGAGGTACCGGTGGCGGCGGCCCTCGGCGCGGCCGCCGACGCCGTCGCCGTCTCCACCACGGCGACGGCCGCGGATGCACTGCGGCTGCTGCGCAAGAACGATGCCGGTCGCGCCGCCATACTGCTGGCCGACGGCCCCGAGACCGCCGAACAACGGCACCCGGACGGTCCTGTGTACGCCGCCGATCTGGTGCGCGGTCCCGAGGAACTGATGCCGGCCGTGCGCTCGCTGCTGCGGGGCATCGTCGTCGTCGGCACGCTGGAGGACGCCGAGGACCTGGTCCACGCCCGGCCCGGACTCACCGCCGTGACGGCCGAAGGCGATGTTCTCGGTGCGCACTTCGCGCAGGGCGGCTCGGCCGGTGCGCCGAGTCTGCTGGAGGTGCAGGCCTCCGTCGACGAGGCCGCCGCCGAGCTGGAGGAGCTCGCCGTGCGGTGCGAGGAACTGGCGGCCGCCCAGCAGCAGGCGGCCGGACGGCGCACCGCATGTGCCGGGCTCGTCGAGGAGTTGGGGGAGCGCCGCAGGGCGGCCGACCGGGAGAAGTCGGCCGTCTCCGGCCGGCTGGGCCGGCTCGCGGGGCAGGCCCGCGGCGCCGCGGGCGAGGCCGAGCGGACGACCGCGGCCGTCGCCCGGGCGCAGGAGGCGCTGGAGCGGGCCCGCGGGGAGGCCGAGGAACTGGCCGAACGGCTGCTGGTGGCCGAGGAGGCGCCCGCCGAGGAGGAGCCCGACACGCACGTACGGGACCGGCTCGCCGCGGACGGCGCCAACGCGCGGCAGACCGAGATGGAGGCCCGGCTCCAGGTCCGTACGCACGAGGAGCGGGTCAAGGGGCTCTCCGGGCGGGCCGACGCGCTCGACCGCGGAGCGCGCGCCGAACGTGAGGCGCGGGCACGGGCCGAACAGCGCCGCGCACGGCTGCGGCACGAGGCGGAGGTCTCCTCCGCGGTGGCGAGCGGTGCCCGCCAGCTGCTGGCCCATGTCGAGGTCTCGCTGGTGCGCGCCGAGGCCGAACGGGTCGCTGCCGAGGGGGCGAAGGCCGAGCGGGAGAGGGAGCTGACGGCCGCCCGCAACGAGGGCCGCGACCTCAAGAGCGAGCTCGACAAGCTCACCGACTCGGTCCACCGGGGCGAGGTGCTCGGCGCCGAGAAGCGGATGCGGATCGAGCAGCTGGAGACGAAGGCGCTCGAAGAGCTCGGTGTGGAGCCCGCCGGGCTGGTCTCGGACTACGGGCCGGACCAGCTCGTGCCGCCGTCGCTGCCGGCCGAGGGCGAGGAGCTGCCGGAGGACCCGGAGCACCCGCGCAACCAGCCGCGACGTTTCGTCCGCGCCGAACAGGAAAAACGCTTGAAGTCGGCCGAACGGGCGTATCAGCAGCTCGGAAAGGTGAATCCGCTGGCCCTTGAGGAGTTCGCGGCGCTGGAGGAGCGCCACAAGTTCCTCTCGGAGCAGCTCGAAGACCTGAAGAAGACACGGGCCGACCTGCTTCAGGTGGTGAAGGAGGTGGACGAGCGTGTCGAGCAGGTCTTCACCGAGGCCTACCGCGACACTGCCCGGGAGTTCGAGGGCGTCTTCTCCCGCCTCTTCCCCGGGGGCGAGGGACGGCTGATCCTGACCGACCCCGACAACATGCTCACCACGGGTGTGGATGTGGAGGCCAGGCCGCCGGGCAAGAAGGTCAAGCGGCTCTCCCTGCTGTCGGGAGGCGAACGTTCGCTGACCGCGGTGGCGATGCTGGTGTCGATCTTCAAGGCGCGGCCGAGCCCGTTCTACGTGATGGACGAGGTCGAGGCGGCGCTCGACGACACCAACCTCCAGCGTCTGATCCGCATCATGCAGGAGCTCCAGGAGTCGTCCCAGCTGATCGTGATCACGCACCAGAAGCGGACGATGGAGGTCGCGGACGCGCTGTACGGCGTGTCCATGCAGGGCGACGGAGTCTCCAAGGTCATCAGTCAGCGCCTCCGCTGAAAACTCTTCAACTCTTGAACTGAAGTCCACACGCCTGTGTCCCAAATCCGTTGGCGGTGAGGTCTTGACTTCGAAACTTGAACGAATAGTCTCTGCAACGTTGCTTTTACCTTCAAGTGGTGGGCCGCATGAAGTTGTGCGCCACTTGAAGGGCTCGCCCCCCACGCCCGGCGCTGCCGGAGGCCCCAGGAGTACACGTGACCAGCACTGAGCCACCACCGGCATCGGGCGCCCGAGAGGCCCACCCCGACCACCTCGGGCATGTCATCTTCATCACGGCCTCGGCCGCGATGGGCGGATTCCTCTTCGGCTACGACAGTTCGGTCATCAACGGAGCCGTCGAAGCCATCCGCGACCGCTACGACATCGGGTCCGGAACACTCGCCCAGGTCATCGCCATCGCCCTGATCGGCTGTGCCATCGGCGCCGCCACGGCCGGCCGTATCGCCGACCGCATCGGCCGTATCCGCTGTATGCAGATCGCCGCCGTGCTCTTCACGATCAGCGCGGTCGGCTCGGCCCTGCCGTTCGCCCTCTACGACCTCGCCTTCTGGCGCATCGTCGGCGGTTTCGCCATCGGTATGGCCTCGGTCATCGGCCCCGCCTACATCGCCGAGGTCTCCCCGCCCGCCTACCGAGGCCGGCTCGCCTCCTTCCAGCAGGCCGCGATCGTCATCGGTATCGCCATCTCCCAGCTGGTGAACTACGGCATCCTCCAGATCGCCGACGGCGACCAGCGCGGCGAGATCGCCGGCATCGAGGCCTGGCAGTGGATGCTCGGCGTCATGGTCGTCCCGGCCGTGCTCTACGGACTGCTCTCCTTCGCGATTCCCGAGTCGCCCCGGTTCCTCATCTCCGTCGGCAAGGTCGCCAAGGCGAAGGAGGTCCTCGCCGAGGTGGAGGGCACGAAGATCGACCTGGACGCCCGGGTCGCCGAGATCGACCGGGCGATGCGCCGGGAGCACAAGTCGACGTTCAAGGACCTGCTGGGCGGGCGCTTCGCCTTCCTGCCCATCGTGTGGGTCGGTATCGGCCTCTCGGTCTTCCAGCAGCTCGTCGGCATCAACGTCGCGTTCTACTACTCCTCGACGCTCTGGCAGTCCGTGGGCATCGACCCGACCGACTCGTTCTTCTACTCGTTCACCACGTCGATCGTGAACATCATCGGCACCGTGATCGCGATGGTCCTGGTCGACCGGGTCGGCCGCAAGCCGCTCGCCCTGATCGGCTCCGCCGGTATGGCCATCGCCCTCGCCGTCGAGGCATGGGCCTTCTCCGCCGACCTCGTCGACGGCAAACTGCCCGACACCCAGGGCCTCGTCGCCCTGATCGCGGCCCATGTGTTCGTGCTCTTCTTCGCCCTCTCGTGGGGTGTCGTCGTGTGGGTCTTCCTCGGCGAGATGTTCCCGAACCGGATCCGCGCCGCCGCTCTCGGCGTCGCCGCCTCCGCGCAGTGGATCGCCAACTGGGCCATCACCGCGAGCTTCCCGAGCCTGTCGGACTGGAACCTCTCGGCCACCTACATCATCTACACATTCTTCGCCGTGCTCTCCATCCCCTTCGTGCTGCTGTTCGTGAAGGAGACCAAGGGCAAGGCGTTGGAGGAGATGGGCTAATCCCCGCTGCCCCTCTTCTCTTCACGGAACTGCCCCGGCTCGCCGATCGAGCCGGGGCAGTCCGCCGTCAACGGGCCCTACGCGGCGGTCAGCCGGGGAATCACCTGCTCGGCGAAGAGCTGGAGCGAACGCCATCCCTCGTCCAGCGGCATCCCGCCGCACAGCGGATGCAGGACCAGACTGTCGGCCCCGAGGCCCACGCACTCCTCGGGCGTGACGATCCGGTACACCCCTTCGGCGCGCAGTTCCTCCACCGTCGTCGCCTTCGACCGCACCGCCGATCGGATGTCCGCGGACTGCCAGGAGGCGTACGTGCGCGCCTCGTGCAGGAAGTGCTCGCCGAACTCCGCCCAGGTGCGGTCGGGGTCCTCGGACAGATGCAGCAGGGGTGTCTTCTCCGCGGGCATCATGCAGAAGCCGTCCGTGCCGTACTGCGCGCGCAGTTCCTGGTAGTACGCCTCCAGTTCGGGCAGATGCGCACTCGGGAAGAACGGCAGCCCGAGACGGGCCGCCCGCCGCGCGGCCGCCTTGGAGGAGCCGCCGACCAGCAGCAGGGGATGCGGCTGGGTGTACGGACGCGGGGTGACCTGGACCGTACGGCCGCGGTAGCTGAACGGCTCGCCCTTCCAGGCCGTCAGCAGCGTCTCCAGCAGCTCGTCCTGAAGCGCGCCGCGCCGGCTCCAGTCGGCTCCCAGCTGCTCGTACTCCTCCGGCCGGTAGCCGATGCCCGCGACGATGACGAGCCGGCCGCGCCCGATCAGATCGAGCACGGCGATGTCCTCGGCCAGCCGGAGCGGATCGTAGAGCGGGCCGATGATCGCGGAGACGGTGACCGCGATGCGGCTCGTGCCGCCGAGCACGGCTCCGGCGAACACGAAGGGGGAGGGCAGCCAGTTGTTGACCGCGCCGTGGTGCTCCTCGGTCTGGATGGTGTCGATACCGCGGTCGTCGGCGTACGCGGCCATCTCCAGCGCCGCGCGGTAACGGGCCGCGAGCGTCTCGGGTGTCGCGCCGGGATCGACGAGATTGAAGCGGGCCACTGTGAAGGCCATGGGGACGTCCCCCTCCACCGGTTGTGAACCTGGCGAGGGAGGACGTTAGCTGACGTGGTGTCAGATTCCCAGGGTCCGGACCGGCCGGGCTTCCGGTGGCGGGGGAGGAGCGGGGCTCGCAGGCCCCGCCGGGGTCAGAGCGACAGGCGTACGGGTTCGGCCTGTGCCGCTTCCGCGCTCGTCGCCGCCGCCGGGGTCCCGGTCCGGGGCAGCACGGCGTAGAGCGCCGCCGCCACCACGATCGTCACTCCCCAGCCGAGACCGTTCTCGCCGAGCCACGACGTGGCGAGCGGCCCCGAGAACCAGTCGGTCCTGGTGAACAGCAGACCCACCAACAGCGCGGCGGCCCAGGACGCCGTCGCCTGCCAGGCGAAACCGCCGCGGTACCAGTAGGCGCTGGTGCGCGTGGTGTCCATCAGGGCCGCGCCGTCGTAGTCCTTCCGGCGCAGCATGTCCACGCCGAAGACACCGATCCACGCGGAGAACGCCACCGCCAGCAGCGTCAGGAACGAGATGAACGAGCCGGTGAAGCTGGTCGCCACCACCATCAGCAGGAAGCCGAGGACCAGGCTGATGACCGCGTTCACACTGACGGCCCAGGCGCGCGGGACCCGGATGCCCAGGGTCTGCGCGGTGAAGCCCGCCGAGTACATGGACATGGAGTTGATCAGCAGCATGCCGACCAGGGCGATCAGCAGATAGGGCACGGCGAGCCACAGCGGCAGGATCTCGCCGATGAACGCCACCGGGTCGGTGGCACTCGCCAGGTCCGGAGTCGAGACCGCCATCACCGCGCCCATCAGCACCATCGGCAGGACGACGATCCCGGCGCCGCCGATCGTCGAGCCGACCACCGCCCGGCTGGACGCGGTCCGCGGCAGATAGCGGGTGAAGTCCGGGCCCGAGGGGACCCAGCTGATGCCGCCCGCCGCGATCGTGCCGATGCCGGCGACCATCATCGCCGTCGACCCGGCCGGCTTGTCGAAGACCGCCGACCAGTCCGTGCCCGCGACCAGATGGACCAGGACGAGCACGCTGAAGGCGCCGAAGAGATAGGTCGACCAGGTGCTGCACCGCCGCAGGGCGTTGATGCCCAGTCCCGACACGAGGAAGGTGCAGGCGACGAAGAGCAGCAGCGTCACGATGATCAGCGCGGTGTTGCTGCGTACGCCGAAGAGCAGATCCAGCACGGTCAGCACGGCATAGGCGCCGGTCACCGCGTTGATCGTCTCCCAGCCCCAGCGCGCGACCCAGATCAGCGAGCCCGGCAGCAGATTGCCGCGCTGCCCGAAGACCGCGCGGGACAGGGCCATGCCGGGGGAGCCGCCCCGCTTGCCCGCCACGGATATCAGGCCGACGATGCCGTACGAGACGACGGGGGCCGTGATCGCGACGACCAGGACCTGCCAGAAGTTCAGACCGTTGAACACCACCAGCCCCGCGCCCATCGTGAGCAACAGCACACTGATGTTGGCGGCGACCCAGGTGGGGAACAGTTCGCGGACGTGGCCTGTGCGCTCCCCGTCGGGGACGGGTTCGAGACCGCGCGTCTCGACCGCGCTCTCTGTCGCGCCTTCGGCATCGGAGGCGTGGGGCATGGGGGAGCTCCGTGAAGGGGGTGGGGGGGACTCCGGGACAGTGCCGGTGCCGGCGGAAAACCGGAGGGACCAGCATCGTCTGTACCCCCCAAAAGGTCCAAATACAGTCCGAGGTCCCTGAAGGACCGTCCGACGCCGCCGCGGCCGGAGAGTCGTGGCCGATACTGGGTGGGTTATGGAAATCGTCATCCTTGCCGTAGTCATCGCCCTGGTCGCTCTCGGCGCGATCAGCGGTCTCGTGGTCAGCAGCCGCAAGAAGAAGCAGCTGCCGCCCTCGGCGCCGTCGAGCACGCCGACCATCACCGCTCCGCCCGCCGAGCCGCATGTCGGCGACGAGGCGGAGACACCGCGGGACGAGCCACGCCGGACCATCGAGGAGGTCGACCTCCCGTCGGCCGAGGAGGCCGCCGACACGCCGGTCGCCGTCGAGGACCCGGTCGTCGCCGAGCCCCCCGCCCCCGCGATCGAGATCCCGGAGCCCACCGCCGGCCGGCTCGTCCGGCTGCGTGCCCGCCTCGCCCGCTCGCAGAACTCGCTCGGCAAGGGGCTGCTCACGCTCCTGTCCCGCGAGCACCTCGACGAGGAGACATGGGAGGAGATCGAGGACACGCTGCTCACCGCCGACGTCGGTGTGGCGCCGACCCAGGAACTCGTCGAGCGCCTGCGCGAGCGGGTCAGGGTGCTCGGCACCCGTACGCCGGACGATCTGCGCAACCTGCTCCGCGAGGAGCTGCTGGCGCTCATCGGCACCGACGTCGACCGCGCGGTCAAGACCGAGAGCGGCCTGGACACCCCGGGCGTCGTCATGGTCGTCGGTGTCAACGGCACCGGTAAGACCACCACGACCGGCAAGCTCGCCCGGGTGCTCGTCGCCGACGGCCGCTCGGTCGTCCTCGGCGCCGCGGACACCTTCCGTGCGGCGGCGGCCGATCAGCTCCAGACGTGGGGCGAGCGCGTCGGCGCCCGCACCGTGCGCGGACCCGAGGGCGGCGACCCGGCCTCGATCGCGTTCGACGCCGTGAAGGAAGGCATCGCCGAGGGCGCCGACGTGGTGCTCATCGACACGGCGGGCCGGCTGCACACCAAGACCGGCCTGATGGACGAGCTCGGCAAGGTCAAGCGCGTCGTCGAGAAGCACGGCCCGCTGGACGAGATCCTGCTGGTCCTCGACGCCACGACCGGTCAGAACGGTCTGGTGCAGGCGCGGGTGTTCGCGGAGGTCGTGGACATCACCGGCATCGTGCTGACCAAGCTCGACGGCACCGCCAAGGGCGGCATCGTCATCGCGGTCCAGCGTGAGCTGGGCGTACCGGTGAAGCTGGTGGGTCTGGGCGAGGGCGCCGACGACCTGGCGCCGTTCGAGCCGGAGGCGTTCGTCGACGCGCTCATCGGGGAGTGAGGAAGCGCCGGGGCGAGCCCCGGACAGTGGACGCACGAGGGCGGGGCCGGAATGTCCGGCCCCGCCCTCGTGCGTCCCCGGCGGACCTCAGGCCGCCGAGCGTGTGTCCGTTGCCCGGCGGACCTCAGGCCGCCGAGCGGTGGCAGATGTACGCCAGCGTGCCCAGCAGCAGCCGCGCCTGCGGCGGCGCCACGGCGGTGTCCAGCGAGGGCGCCCGCAGCCAGCTGACCGGTCCGAGGCCCGCGTGGTCGGAGGGCGGCGCGGTGATGTGGCTGCCCGGCCCCAGGCAGTGCAGATCGAGCCCGGCGTCGTCCCAGCCCATCCGGTAGAGCAGGTGCGGAAGTTCGGCGGCGGCGCCCGGCGCCACGAAGAACTGGCAGCGCCCGTCCGGAGTCGCCGAGACCGGTCCCAGCGGCAGTCCCATCCGCTCCAGACGCACCAGCGCGCGCCGGCCGGCCGGTGCGGCGACGTCGAGGATGTCGAAGGTGCGGCCGACGGGCAGAAGCACGGCCGCGCCCGGTACCTCGGCCCATGCCTTGGTGACATCGTCCAGCGTCGCGCCGGCCGGGATCTCGGGTGCGTAGCCCAGGGGATGAGCCCCGGGGGACGTACAGTCCGGGACGCCGCACGAGCAGTCGCCGGACGCCGCCCGCGCCCCTGGCACGACGGCCCAGCCCCACAGGCCGGTGTACTCCGCCACCACGGTGCACTCAGTGGTGCGGCCGCGGCGCCGTGACCCGGACCGGATGTCCCGCATGCCGCCGATAGTGAAGCCCATGCCCCCTCCAACGGGTTGCGCTCGCCGGTGGTTACGACCTGAAGTCTCCTCGTTACACAGCGTCGCAAACGGTGAAGCTCCGGCGGCGCACTGTGGTGCGAGGAGTGGTGCGGACCGGGCCGCGCGCCCCTGCGCGCATCGCTCCGCTCCCTCTCGATCGTCCCGTGTCAAGTGAATCGCGCCTGACCGCAAGGGAGTTCATTCGAAGGGGTGGCGAATGGTGGCGTTTCTGCAATCCCACTCGCTGAGCGGGTGATCGTAGGATTACGTTCAGTGCACGAACCCTGGAGGTGTGTGCACTCACGGGTATGCCGGGGGCAACTCGGTTTCCCGTTCGAAGGAGTGCATCCACCGTACGGAGAGCTGCAACTCGCGGCATTCTGGTAGGGGTTCGCGCGACAGGGCATCAGTGGATGGGGGCGTTCCAGTGGACGGCAGCGGCGCCGGTACGAATACCGGCAAGCGCCCGAACGAGCAGCTCAGTTCGTGGTTCGTGCGCAGCGGTTGGTCCAAGGGCGAGCTGGCGCGCCAAGTCAACCGCCGGGCGCGGCAGATGGGCGCCCACCACATCAGCACCGACACCTCGCGGGTGCGGCGCTGGCTCGACGGCGAGCAGCCGCGCGAGCCGATTCCGCGGATCCTGTCGGAACTGTTCTCGGAGCGCTTCGGCAGCGTCGTCGCGATCGAGGACCTCGGTCTCCGCTCCGCGCACCAGTCACCCTCGGTGTCCGGCGTGGACCTTCCCTGGGCGGGCCCGCAGACCGTTGCCCTGCTCAGCGAGTTCTCGCGCAGCGACCTCATGCTGGCGCGGCGCGGCTTCCTCGGGACATCGCTGGCACTGGCTGCGGGACCCGCCCTTGTCGAGCCCATGCAGCGCTGGCTGGTGCCCTCGCCCGCCTCCGAGCAGGCCGGATCCGAGCCCACCGCCGGCGGGCGCAAGGGCTCCCGGCTCTCCGGTCCCGAGCTGGATCTGCTCGAATCCACCACCGCCATGTTCCGCCAGTGGGACGCCCAGTGCGGCGGCGGACTGCGCCGCAAGGCGGTCGTCGGCCAGCTGCACGAGGTCACCGACCTGCTCCAGGAACCGCAGCCGCAGGCCACCTCCCGGCGACTGTTCGTCTGCGCGGCGGAACTCGCCGAGCTCGCCGGCTGGATGAGCTACGACGTGGGCCTCCAGCCCACCGCGCAGAAGTACTTCGTACTGGCGCTGCACGCCGCCAAGGAGGCGGGCGACAAGCCGCTCGGCTCGTACATCCTGTCGTCGATGAGCCGCCAGATGATCCACCTGGGGCGGCCCGACGACGCGCTGGAACTCGTCCACCTCGCCCAGTACGGCAGTCGCGACTGCGCCACCCCGCGCACCCAGGCCATGCTGTATGCGATGGAGGCCCGCGCGTACGCCAACATGGGCCAGCCCAGCAAGTGCAAGCGGGCGGTCCGGATGGCCGAGGACACCTTCTCCGACGCCGGCATCGACGGCGAGCCCGAGCCCGACTGGATCCGGTTCTTCTCCGAGGCCGAGCTCAACGGCGAGAACGCCCATTCCTACCGCGACCTGGCCTATGTGGCCGGCCGCAGCCCCACCTACGCCTCCCTCGCCGAGCCGGTCATGGAGCGCGCCGTCGACCTCTTCGCCAAGGACGACGAGCACCAGCGGTCGTACGCACTGAATCTGGTCGGCATGGCGACGGTCCATCTGCTCAAGAGGGAGCCCGAGCAGTCGACGGCCCTCGCGTCCCAGGCCCTCGCCGTCGCCAGGCGGGTCCGTTCCGAGCGGGTCAACACCCGGCTCCGCAAGACCGTGGACACCGCCGCCCGTGACTTCGGCGACGTGCCCGAGGTCGCCCACCTCACCGACCTGCTGACCTCGCAGCTGCCCGAGACCGCGGAGGCCGTCTGAGGGCCGCGTCCCCCGACACCCGGCTCCCGCGTCCCCCTGTACTCCGGCCGCGGCGATCACCCCGACAGCCCGACTCGGCTCCCCCGTGCCAGGTCAATCGGGTGACCGCCGCGGCCGGTCCGTGATGTGCGCAGAGGATACGCCCGGGCCGTATCTGTGAGCCGTCAGTTCATGGCTGCGTAACACGCCGGACCTCTTCGTCACTGCGGCGAAACATCGTGCGGCATCGTCGGAAACCGCGCTGCGCCAACCTCATGGCGCATAACCGGCTCGCCCGCACCGCTCAGGCTCCGGAAGTTTCCCGGCACCCGCCGCCGCACCGACGACGAGGAGACGCCGATGCCTCCAGGCATCTCGACGCTTGCCGCAGACGCACCCACGCTGTCTGCCGCCAACACCGGCTTCATGCTCATCTGCTCCGCCCTCGTGATGCTGATGACGCCGGCCCTGGCCTTCTTCTACGGAGGCATGGTCCGCGTCAAGTCCACACTGAACATGCTCATGATGAGCTTCATCAGCCTGGGCATCGTGACCATCCTCTGGGTCCTGTACGGATTCAGTCTCGCCTTCGGCACCGACCACGGCTCCCTCATCGGCTGGTCGTCCGACTACGTGGGCCTGAGCGGTCTCGGCCTCACGGAGCTGTGGGACGGCTACACCATCCCGGTGTACGTCTTCGCCGTGTTCCAGCTGATGTTCGCCATCATCACCCCCGCGCTGATCAGCGGTGCGCTCGCGGACCGGGTGAAGTTCACCGCCTGGGCGCTGTTCATCACCCTGTGGGTCACCGTGGTCTACTTCCCGGTCGCCCACTGGGTCTGGGGCGCGGGCGGCTGGCTCTTCGAGATGGGTGTCATCGACTTCGCCGGCGGTACCGCCGTCCACATCAACGCGGGTGCCGCGGCCCTCGGCGTGATCCTCGTCATCGGCAAGCGGGTCGGCTTCAAGAAGGACCCGATGCGGCCGCACAGCCTCCCGCTGGTGATGCTGGGCGCCGGCCTCCTGTGGTTCGGCTGGTTCGGCTTCAACGCCGGCTCGTGGCTCGGCAACGACGACGGCGTGGGCGCCGTGATGTTCGTCAACACCCAGGTCGCCACCGCCGCCGCCATGCTCGCCTGGCTGGCGTACGAGAAGATCCGCCACGGTGCGTTCACCACCCTCGGTGCCGCCTCCGGTGCGGTCGCCGGTCTCGTCGCCATCACGCCGTCCGGCGGTGCCGTGAGCCCGCTCGGGGCCATCGCCGTGGGCGCCATCGCCGGTGTGCTGTGCGCCATGGCCGTGGGCCTGAAGTTCCGGTTCGGCTACGACGACTCCCTCGACGTCGTCGGCGTCCACCTCGTCGGCGGTGTCGTCGGATCCCTGCTGGTCGGCTTCTTCGCCACCGGCGGTGTGCAGTCGGACGCGAAGGGCCTGTTCTACGGCGGCGGCCTCGACCAGCTCGGCAAGCAGGCCACCGGCGTCTTCGCCGTCCTGGCCTACTCTCTGGTGGCCTCGGCACTCCTCGCCTTCGTCATCGACAAGACGATGGGCATGCGGGTCGACGAGGACGTCGAGGTCTCCGGCATCGACCAGGACGAGCACGCGGAGACCGCCTACGACTTCAGCGGAGCGGGCGGCGGTGCCGGGTCCCGCAAGGCAGCCCCCGCGCCGAGTGACGCCGTTCCCGCAGCGCCGAACAAGAAGGTGGACGCATGAAGCTCATCACCGCAGTCGTGAAGCCACACCGGCTGGACGAGATCAAGGAGGCCCTCCAGGCCTTCGGCGTCCAGGGGCTCACGGTCACCGAGGCCAGCGGATACGGCCGCCAGCGCGGCCACACCGAGGTCTACCGGGGTGCGGAGTACACGGTGGACCTCGTACCGAAGATCCGCATCGAGGTGCTGGTCGAGGACGAGGAGGCCGAACAGCTCATCGATGTGGTGGTCAAAGCCGCCCGTACGGGCAAGATCGGTGACGGCAAAGTGTGGAGCGTTCCCGTCGAGACGGCGGTACGGGTGCGCACGGGCGAACGCGGCCCGGACGCGCTGTAGGACGAAAGGGAGCTGCCGGGTGACGAGCCTCGAAGTGACGACCGACGCGGAAGACTCGGGACCCAGCGGCTACGCGGCGGCCCGGCTGCACCTTCTCACCGAGAAGGAGCGGTCCGGGCCGCCGCGCCGTGCGGCCCTCGCCGGCCTCACGGACCGGTGGCTGGCCGCGCTGTTCGGCACCGCCTGCCAGGAGGCCGGGGTGCGCGGCGCGGCGCTCGTGGCCGTCGGCGGTTACGGGCGGGGTGAGCTCTCCCCGCGCAGCGACCTCGACCTGCTGCTGCTCCACGACGGCTCCGCGGGCTCCGGCGCGATCGCCACGCTCGCGGACTGTATCTGGTACCCGGTGTGGGACCTCGGGCTCGCACTCGACCACTCCGTACGCACCCCGGGCGAGGCCCGCAAGACGGCGGGCGAGGACCTGAAGGTCCAGCTCGGGCTGCTGGACGCCCGCCCGGTCGCCGGTGATCTGGGGCTGGTCTCCGCGCTGCGCACCACCGTGCTCGCCGACTGGCGCAATCAGGCCACCAAGCGGCTGCCCGAGCTGGACGAGCTGTGCCGGGAACGGGCAGAGCGCCAGGGCGAGCTGCAGTTCCTGCTGGAGCCCGACCTCAAGGAGGCACGCGGCGGGCTGCGGGACGCCACCGCACTGCGGGCCGTCGCCGCTTCCTGGCTCGCCGACGCGCCGCGCGAGGGCCTCGCCGAGGCGCGCCGGACCCTGCTCGACGCCCGGGACGCCCTGCACCTGGTCACCGGACGGGCCACCGACCGCCTCGCCCTCCAGGAGCAGGACCAGGTCGCCGCGGAGCTCGGCCTGCTGGACGCCGACACGCTGCTGCGCCAGGTGTACGAGGCGGCCCGGACCGTCTCGTACGCCACCGATGTCACCTGGCGCGAGGTGAACCGCGTCCTCAAGGCGCGGTCCGTACGTCCGCGGCTGAGGGCCATGCTCGGCGCGGGCCGCCGGCCGGAGCCCGAGCGCACCCCGCTGGCCGAAGGCGTCGTCGAGTTCGACGGCGAGGTGGTGCTCGCCCGCACCGTGAAGCCCGAACGCGATCCCGTGCTGCCGCTGCGGGCCGCCGCGGCCGCCGCCCAGAACGGGCTGCCGCTCTCTCTGCACGCCGTCCGGCGGCTCGCGGCCGCCACCCGCCCGCTGCCCGTGCCGTGGCCCGCCGAGGCCCGCGAGGAGCTCGTCACCCTGCTCGGCGCCGGTGAGTCCACCGTCGCCGTCTGGGAGGCGCTGGAGGCCGAAGGACTGATCACCCGGCTGCTGCCCGACTGGGAGCGGGTGCGCTGCCGGCCGCAGCGCAACGCCGTGCACACCTGGACCGTCGACCGGCACCTCGTCGAGGCGGCCGTCAAGGCCTCCGCGCTGACCCGCCGCGTCCACCGCCCCGACCTGCTGCTGGTCGCGGCCCTGCTGCACGACATCGGCAAGGGCTGGCCCGGCGACCACTCCGTGGCGGGCGAGACCATCGCCAAGGACGTCGCCACCCGCATCGGCTTCGACCGCGCCGACGTCGCCGTCATCGCCACCCTCGTCCGTCACCATCTGCTGCTCATCGAGACCGCCACCCGGCGCGATCTGGACGACCCGGCGACCGTGGCCTCCGTCGCGGCCGTCGTGAAGTCCCCGGGCACCCTGGAGCTGCTGCACGCCCTGACCGAGGCGGACGCGCTGGCCACCGGTCCGGCCGCCTGGTCGACCTGGCGCGGCTCGCTCGTGACCGACCTGGTCAAGCGGGTCGCCGGCGTCCTCGCGGGGGAGGCCCCCGAGGAGCCGGAGCCCACGGCGCCCAGCGCGGAGCAGGAGCGGCTCGCCGTCGAGGCGCTGCGCACCGGCGGCCCGGTGCTCTCGCTGCACGCACAGGCCGACCACCCCGACGGGGAGCGGGAGCGGGAGGAGGAGGGTGAGGATGAGCCCGAGCCGGTCGGTGTGGAGCTGCTGATCGCCCTGCCGGACCAGCCGCGTGTGCTGCCCGCCGCGGCCGGAGTCCTCGCGCTGCACCGGCTCACGGTTCGTGCCGCCGATCTCAGCGCCGTCGAGCTGCCGGGCGAGGTGGGACCGGGGTCCGTCCTCGTCCTGAACTGGCGGGTCGCCGCCGCCTTCGGTTCGCTGCCGCAGGCCGCCCGGCTGCGGGCCGACCTCGTCCGGGCCCTGGACGGCTCGCTGGACATCGCGTCCCGGCTCGCCGAACGCGAGGCCGCCTATCCGCGCCGCCGCGGGGTGCAGGCCCCGCCGCCCCGGGTCACCGTCGCCTCCGCGGCCTCCCGGCACGCCACCGTGATCGAGGTCCGCGCCCAGGACGCCCCCGGGCTGCTGCACCGCATCGGTCACGCCCTGGAAACGGCCGGTGTACGGGTGCGCAGCGCCCATGTCTCGACTCTCGGCGCCAACGCGGTCGACACGGTCTACGTCACGGCCGCGGACGGTTCGATGCTCTCCGACACCCGCGCGGCCGACGTGGCACGAGAGGTGGAGCAGGCGCTGCGCTGACCGGTGTCCGAAAGCTCCTGACGGGCCTGGTAACGCAATTTGTGCGGCCGGATACCCTGGGGGGCGACTGACTCAGCCCCCGACCCGAGGATCTGCGACCACCGTGTTCGATACCCTTTCCGATCGTCTCAGTGCGACGTTCAAGACACTCCGCGGTCGGGGCCGCCTGTCCGAGGCGGACATCGACTCCGCAGCACGCGAGATCCGTATCGCGCTGCTCGAAGCGGACGTCGCCCTTCCCGTGGTCCGTGCGTTCATCGCGAACGTCAAGCAGCGGGCCATGGGCGCCGAGGTCTCGAAGGCGCTGAACCCCAGCCAGCAGGTCATCAAGATCGTCAACGAGGAGCTCATCGGCATCCTCGGCGGCGAGACCCGCCGGCTCCGCTTCGCCAAGCAGCCCCCGACCGTGATCATGCTCGCGGGCCTCCAGGGTGCCGGTAAGACCACCCTCGCCGGAAAGCTCGGCCTCTGGCTCAAGGGGCAGGGCCACTCCCCGCTGCTCGTCGCCTGTGACCTCCAGCGGCCCAACGCCGTGAACCAGCTCGCCGTGGTCGCCGAGCGCGCGGGCGTCGCGGTCTACGCGCCGGAGCCCGGCAACGGCGTCGGTGACCCGGTCAAGGTCGCCAAGGACTCCATCGAGCACGCCAAGGCCAAGCAGTACGACGTGGTCGTCGTCGACACCGCCGGCCGTCTGGGCATCGACCAGGAGCTGATGCAGCAGGCCGCGGACATCCGCGACGCCGTCAGCCCCGACGAGGTCCTCTTCGTCGTCGACGCCATGATCGGTCAGGACGCGGTCAACACCGCCGAGGCCTTCCGTGACGGCGTCGGCTTCGACGGCGTGGTGCTCTCCAAGCTCGACGGTGACGCCCGCGGTGGTGCGGCGCTCTCCATCGCGCACGTCACCGGCCGCCAGATCATGTTCGCCTCCAACGGCGAGAAGCTGGACGAGTTCGACGCGTTCCACCCGGACCGCATGGCGTCCCGCATCCTCGGCATGGGCGATGTGCTCAGCCTGATCGAGAAGGCCGAGCAGACCTTCAGCCAGGAAGAGGCCGCCAAAATGGCCTCCAAGCTGGCGAGCAGCAAGGGCAAGGACTTCACGCTCGACGACTTCCTGGCCCAGATGGAGCAGGTCCGCAAGATGGGCTCCATCTCCAAGCTGCTCGGGATGCTGCCCGGCATGGGGCAGATGAAGGACCAGATCAACAACATCGACGAGCGCGAGGTGGACCGCACCGCCGCGATCATCAAGTCGATGACCCCGGCCGAGCGCCAGGACCCGACGATCATCAACGGCTCGCGCCGTGCCCGTGTCGCCAAGGGCTCCGGTGTCGAGGTCAGTGCCGTGAAGAACCTGGTGGAGCGGTTCTTCGAGGCCCGCAAGATGATGTCGCGCATGGCCCAGGGCGGCGGGATGCCGGGCATGCCCGGGATGCCGGGCACCGGTGGTGGCCCCGGCCGTCAGAAGAAGCAGATCAAGCAGGCCAAGGGCAAGCGCAAGAGCGGCAACCCGATGAAGCGCAAGGCCGAGGAGGAGGCCGCCGCCGCCCGCCGCGAGCAGGCCGCCGCGCAGGGCGGTGCCTTCGGTCTCCCGGGCGGCCAGGACCAGGACTTCGAACTGCCGGACGAGTTCAAGAAGTTCATGGGCTGACGGCTCACACACACGACGAGAGGGGCCCACGGCCGGCAGGCCGTGGGCCCCTCGCGTGCTTCTCGCGCCGTACCCGCGTGACGCCGTACCCGCGTGGGCCCGCCCACGACCCTCGCAGGCGCGGCCGACCGTCCCTCCCGTCGGAAGGGAAGCCCTCAGGGGGTCCGGGTTATCAGGTAGCGGAAGACATTCGGCATCCACACCGTCCCGTCACCGCGGACGTACGGATGCAGCGCCTCCGCCATCTCCTTGCGGACCTGCGCCAGGTCGGTGGCGCGCACCGCCGCCGAGTAGAGCCCGGTCGACAGCAGTCCCCGCACCGCACTGTCCAGGCCCGCGTACCCGAAGGGGCACGCCACCCGGCCCGAGCCGTCCGGTTTCAGTCCCGCCTTCGAGGCCACGTCCTCCAGGTCGTCCCGCCGCGCCGGCCGCCAGCCGCTGCCGCGCATCCGCTCGGCCACCCGCAGCACGCCCGCCGTGGCGCAGCGCTCCGGCGGTCCCCAGCCGGTGAGCACCACCGCGCTGCCGCGCTCGCCGAGCTCCACGGCCTCCTCCAGCGCCGGTCCGAGCCCTTCGGTGTCACCGGCGGCACAGCCGATCGGCTGGAACGCCGTGATCATGTTGTACGGGGACCCGGCCGCGCCGGCCGCGTCCCGCACCTCGCCGTCCACCAGGCCGACGTCCGGCGCGCCCGCGCGCGGCGTCGAGGCGTCGGACGGTGTCATCCGTTCCTTCGCCAGAGCGAGCCGCTCCCGGTCCGTGTCGACGCCCGTCACGCTCGCTCCGCGCGAGGCGGCGATCAGCAGGGCGAGACCGGAGCCGCAGCCGAGGCCGAGCAGCCGGGTCCGTGAACCGACCTCCAGTCGTGAGTACACCGCTTCGTACAGCGGCACCAGCATCCGTTCCTGGATTTCGGCCCAGTCCCGGGCCCGTGCGCACGCCTCGGCGGGCGTCGGTGACGCCGTACGGGGTCGGTGTCGGACGAGCGTTGGTGTCATGGAAAGCGCCCCAATCCGCCGTGTGTGGCCGAGTACTGGACTGCCCCCGTGTTTCCGTGCGCCGTGCGTTCCCCCGTATGCCAGAGAACTCCCCATGCGTCCCCGCGTCCAGGGGGCGTGGGGGGAATGCTTGGGTTCCCGGAGCTTCCCGTACGCCTGTGCGCCCCGGCTCCGGTCGATTCACGGGTCGGCCCCGTGTCGCCGTACGATGCGCGCCATGGCAAAGGCACCCGTTCTCACGCCCCAGGCTGAAGACTTCCCTCGCTGGTACCAGGACCTGATCAACAAGGCCGAGTTGGCGGACAACGGCCCGGTGCGCGGCACCATGGTCATCCGGCCGTACGGCTACGGCCTGTGGGAGCGGATGCAGCAGGAGATGGATGCCCGCATCAAGGACGCGGGTGCCCAGAACGCCTACTTCCCGCTCTTCATCCCCCAGTCTTACCTGACTCGCGAGGCTGAGCACGTCGAGGGCTTCGCGCCCGAGCTCGCCGTGGTCACGCACGGTGGCGGCAAGGAGCTCGAGGAGCCCGTCGTCGTCCGCCCCACCTCCGAGACGATCATCAACGACTACTTCTCGAAGTGGGTGCAGAGCTACCGGGACCTGCCCCTGCTGATCAACCAGTGGGCGAACGTGGTCCGTTGGGAGATGCGCCCGCGCGTCTTCCTGCGGACGACGGAATTCCTCTGGCAGGAGGGCCACACGGCCCATGCCACCTACGAGGAGGCCCGGGACTACGCCGCGCACATCCACCGGAACGTGTACGCGGCATTCATGGTCGACGTCCTCGGTATCGACGTCGTCCTCGGCCGCAAGACCGCGCGCGAGCGATTCGCCGGAGCCGTCAACACCCTGACGCTGGAAGGGATGATGGGCGACGGCAAGGCGCTTCAGATGGGTACGAGCCACGAGCTCGGCACCAACTTCGCCAAGGCCTTCAACACCCAGTACCTGTCCAAGGACGGCAAGCAGGAGCTCGTCTGGCAGACCTCCTGGGGCAGCTCCACCCGGATGGTCGGCGGACTGATCATGTCCCACGGCGACGACAACGGACTGCGCGTCCCGCCGCGCCTCGCGGCCGTCCAGGTCGTCGTCATGGCCATCAAGGGCGACGAGGCCGTCGCCAAGGTGCGCGAGATCGGCGACCGGCTGAAGGCCGCCGGTCTGCGCGTCCACGTCGACGACCGTACGGACACGCCGTTCGGCCGCCGAGCGGTCGACTGGGAGCTCAAGGGCGTCCCGGTACGCGTCGAGATCGGCCCGCGGGACCTGGAGGCCGGCACCGCGATGCTCGCCCGCCGGATTCCGGGAGGCAAGGAGCCGGTGCGCATCGACGACCTCGCCGGACTGCTGCCCGCGCTGCTGGAGGAGGACCAGGCCCAGCTGCTGCGCGAATCCCGCGAACGGCGCGAGTCCCGTACCGCCGATGTGACCGGGATCGCCGAGGCCGCCGAGGCCGCGACCGCCGGCGGCTGGGCCAGGATCCCCTGGGCGACGCTGGGCCAGGAGGGTGAGGCGAAGCTCGCCGAGCAGTCGGTGTCGGTGCGCTGTCTGGTCGCCGAGGACGGGTCGGTGCCCGACGCCGACGACGCGCCGGGTAATGTCGCGATCGTCGCGCGGGCCTACTGAGGCAGCGCGGCCCGCGCCACGCGGCCCGGCTCCGGGCCGCCGCCCCCGGCGCGCAGCGCTCGTCCACGCGCTGGGGCGTACGAGCCGCTACGTACCACCTTGTTGCGAGCTGCGAGGCTTCTCCGCAGATCAGCGCACCCGCCCTCGTCAGGACGCATCAATGGCAACTGACTGGTACGTGCAAATTATTTGGGATGCCCCGTAATGGAACCCGCGAGACGTTCGGCTCGTTATCACGACGTGAGCACGACACCACCTGTTCTCGCCGCAGAGCTGGCACAGGCGTGGGCCGACATTCAGCGGCACCACCCCGAACTGCCGGATCTTGCCGCGCCCGAGTCCCTGATCGGAGAGTCCTCGTCCGCCTGCGGCGCCGAGCTCTCCTTCGAGCGACTGCTTCACGAAGCAGTCCACGGCATCGCCGCCGCACGAGGTGTCCGCGACACTTCACGCGCCGGCCGCTACCACAACCGTCGATTCCTGGCGATCGCCGAGGAGATGGGTCTCGACCATGTGGAGGAGCCGCACCCCAGCAGCGGATTCTCCCTGGTTGCGCTCAGCCCCGAGGCGAAGCGCCGCTACCGTCCCACGATGGAGAGACTGCAGCGCGCCCTCAAGGCGCACACGGTCGCCACAGCCTCCGACACCAAGCGCTCCTTCCGCGGACCTGCCGCCCGGCACGGATCCTCGGGCGGCGGTGTGCGGGTGAAGGCCGTCTGCGACTGCGGTCGCAACGTCCGGGTGGTGCCGTCCGTCCTGGCCCAGGCCCCGATCGTCTGCGGTGGCTGCGGCAAGCCCTTCCGTATCCCCGAAGTGGTCGCCGCGGCGAGCTGACCCCCGGCACCGGCCGCCGACGGGGGCGGTGCAGGTCCGGGGGGAAGAGCGCCGTCGGCGTGTGGCACAATGGCTAGCTGTACTCGACAGTCGCACAGGACCCCTCTCTCCTCCGGCTGACGCGTCCATCGGGCACCCCGAGTACCGCAACCCCACGTGGCATCCCGTTGTGCCCAACCACGTCAAGACCAGGAGACACCACTTCCGTGGCAGTCAAGATCAAGCTGAAGCGTCTGGGCAAGATCCGTTCGCCTCACTACCGCATTGTCGTCGCCGACTCCCGTACCCGCCGTGACGGCCGGGCCATCGAGGAGATCGGTCTGTACCACCCGGTGCAGAACCCCTCGCGTATCGAGGTCGACTCCGAGCGCGCGCAGTACTGGCTGTCCGTCGGCGCCCAGCCGACCGAGCCGGTCATGGCGATCCTGAAGCTCACCGGCGACTGGCAGAAGCACAAGGGCCTGCCGGCCCCGGCGCCGCTGAAGGTCGCTGAGCCGAAGGCCGACAAGCGCGCCGCGTTCGACGAGTTCGCCAAGAGCATCGAGGGCGGCGAGTCCAAGGGTGAGGCCATCACCCCGAAGGCGAAGAAGTCCGACAAGAAGGCGGACGAGGCGGCTGAGGCTGCCGAGGCCGCCGAGTCGACCGAGGCCTGAGCATGCTCGAGGAGGCTCTCGAGCACCTCGTGAAGGGCATCGTCGACAACCCGGACGATGTGCAGGTCGCCTCGCGCAACCTGCGCCGTGGACGTGTGCTCGAGGTCCGGGTCCATCCCGACGACCTCGGTAAGGTGATCGGCCGCAACGGCCGCACCGCGCGCGCTCTGCGTACCGTCGTGGGCGCAATCGGCGGCCGTGGTATCCGCGTCGACCTCGTCGACGTGGACCAGGTCAGCTGACCAGAGGAACACCGGCACGGGCCGGGGAGGGCTTTCGAGCCGTCCCCGGCCCGTCGTCGTACGGGTCGTACGAAAGAGAGAGTGCAACGTGCAGTTGGTAGTCGCCCGGATCGGCCGTGCCCACGGCATCAAGGGCGAGGTCACCGTCGAGGTGCGCACCGACGAGCCGGAGCTGCGGCTCGGGCCCGGCGCCGTCCTCGCCACCGAGCCCGCCACGGTCGGGCCGCTGACGATCGAGACCGGCCGGGTGCACAGCGGCCGGCTGCTGCTGCGCTTCGAGGGCGTACGCGACCGCACCGCCGCCGAGGCCCTGCGCAACACGCTGCTGATCGCCGACGTGGACCCGGAGCAGATGCCCGAGGAGCCCGACGAGTACTACGACCACCAGCTGATGGACCTCGACGTCGTCCTCGCCGACGGCACCGAGATCGGCCGGATCACCGAGATCAGCCATCTGCCCTCGCAGGACCTGTTCATCGTGGAGAGGCCGGACGGCAGCGAGGTGATGATCCCGTTCGTCGAGGAGATCGTCACCGGCATCGACCTGGAGGAGCAGCGGGCCGTCATCGACCCGCCGCCCGGCCTCATCGACGACAGCGAGGCCGAGATCGCGTCGTCGCGCGATGCCGGGACGCGTGCTGCCGAGGACGAGAACTGATGCGGCTCGACGTCGTCACGATCTTTCCCGAGTACCTGGAACCGCTGAACGTCTCGCTCGTCGGCAAGGCACGCGCCCGCGGACGGCTCGACGTCCAGGTGCACGATCTGCGGGAATGGACGTACGACCGGCACAACACGGTCGACGACACCCCCTACGGCGGCGGCCCCGGCATGGTCATGAAGACCGAGCCGTGGGGCGACGCCCTGGATGAGGTGCTGGCGAGCGGCTACGAGGCGGGCGCCCACAGCCCCGCGCTCGTCGTGCCCACCCCCAGCGGCCGGCCCTTCACCCAGGAACTCGCCGTGGAGCTGTCCGGGAACCCCTGGCTGATCTTCACGCCCGCCCGCTACGAGGGCATCGACCGCCGGGTGGTCGACGAGTACGCGACCCGGATGCCGGTCCACGAGGTCTCCATCGGCGACTACGTCCTGGCCGGCGGCGAGGCTGCCGTCCTGGTGATCACCGAGGCGGTGGCGAGGCTGCTGCCCGGTGTCCTCGGTAACGCGGAGTCGCACCGCGACGACTCGTTCGCACCCGGCGCGATGGCGAACCTCCTCGAAGGGCCCGTCTACACCAAGCCGCCCGAGTGGCGTGGCCGCGCCATTCCGGATGTGCTGGTCAGCGGGCACCACGGGAAGATCGCGCGCTGGCGCAGGGACGAGGCGTTCCGGCGTACGGCACTCAACAGGCCGGACCTGATCGAGCGTTGCGACCCGGCCGGCTTCGACAAGAAGGACCGGGAGACGCTGTCCATCCTGGGCTGGGCCCCGGAGCCCGGCGGCCGATTTTGGCGCAGGCCCCCGGCCGTGGAACAATAGGCCGCTGCTGTGCGTCCGGCCGGCGCCCCTGCCACAGGGGGACCGACGCCCGCTCGACGAGGACAGCGACCTCATCTCATTCTCGACCGTTCCGTCGATGACCTGTGGCATCGGCGAGGAAGCAGATCACCATGGCCCACCTGCTCGACAACGTCAACGCGGCTTCGCTGCGCAGCGACCTTCCCGCCTTCCGTCCCGGTGACACCGTCAACGTCCACGTGCGCGTCATCGAGGGCAACCGCTCGCGTATCCAGCAGTTCAAGGGCGTTGTCATCCGCCGCCAGGGTTCGGGCGTCAGCGAGACCTTCACGGTCCGCAAGGTCTCCTTCTCCGTCGGCGTCGAGCGCACCTTCCCGGTGCACAGCCCGATCTTCGAGAAGATCGAGCTCGTCACCCGCGGTGACGTGCGTCGCGCGAAGCTGTACTACCTCCGTGAGCTGCGCGGCAAGGCCGCGAAGATCAAGGAGAAGCGCGACAACTGAGCGTCGTGGGACTGAGCTTCGGCTCACACGACGCCCGTGTCCACAGAAGGGCCGGATAGGCTTCGCCCTCGATGGACACCGAAGCGAAGAACACAGAGCGCGACCGCTCTTCCACCCCCGAAGCCGGGGTAGAGGGAGAGGGGTCGCGCTCCGTGCGTTCCTCCGGGCTCTCCGGGATGTCGTGGAGGAGAGCCGCGCTGCTGGGCGTGGCCTGCACGTTCGTGGTCCTGATGTTCAGCCGTTTCGTGGTGCAGCCCTTCCAGATCCCCAGCAGTTCCATGGAGCCGGCCCTCCAGGTCGGGGACCGGGTGCTGGTGAACAAGCTGGCGTACCGTTTCGACTCGGAGCCGCAGCGCGGGGACATGGTCGTCTTCGACGGCACGGGCTCCTTCGTCCAGGAAGGCCTGGCGGAGAATCCGGTCAGCGCCGCGGCACGGGGTGCGCTCGCGGCACTGGGTCTCGCCGAGCCGGCCGAGACCGACTTCGTGAAGCGCGTGGTGGGTGTGGGCGGCGACCGTGTGGTCTGTTGCGACAAGGGGGGCAGGGTCGAGGTGAACGGCGTACCGCTGGACGAGAGATATCTCCATCCCGACGACGTTCCGTCCGAGGTGCCCTTCGACATCGTCGTTCCCGACGGCACTCTGTGGGTCATGGGGGACCACCGGAGCAATTCGCGCGACTCCCGCGATCATCTCGGTGAGCCCGGCGGCGGCATGGTGCCCGTCGACCAGGTCATCGGGCGCGCGGACTGGATCGGCTGGCCGCTGGGCCGCTGGACCTCCCTGGAGCGCCCGGACACGTTCTCGCGCGTACCGGAAGCGGGACGAATGCCGGGCGGCGCCCATGGGTAACCGTGGGCGTCGCGCCAGCCACCGATCCGACACCCGGCTGCCGACCGGGACCCGGCCGACCAACGGCTCCCGGTCCCTGCCGGGCCGGGCCGAGCGGCGCCGGCTCGCGCAGAAGGTGAAACGCAAGCGCCGTCGTTCCGCCGTCAAGGAGATACCCCTCCTCATCACCGTGGCGCTGATGATCGCGCTGGTGCTGAAGACGTTCCTGGTGCAGGCGTTCGTGATCCCGTCGGGCTCGATGGAGCAGACGATCCGCATCCAGGACCGTGTGCTGGTGGACAAGCTCACGCCGTGGTTCGGCTCCAAGCCCGAGCGCGGTGACGTCGTCGTCTTCAAGGACCCCGGCGGCTGGCTCCAGGACGAGCAGAACCCGTCGACGACCGAGGATCCGATCGTCGTCAAGCAGGTCAAACAGGGTCTGACCTTCATCGGGCTGCTGCCGTCGGACGACGAGCAGGACCTGATCAAGCGAGTGGTCGCGGTCGGCGGGGACACCGTCAAGTGCTGCGACAAGGACGGTCGCGTCACGGTCAACGGGACCCCGCTCATCGAGCCCTATCTGAACCCCGGAAACGTTCCTTCGACGCTGAAGTTCGAGGTCGCCGTACCCAAGGGCCGGATCTTCGTGATGGGTGACCATCGCGCCAACTCGGCCGACTCGCGCTTCCACCTCGACGAGAAGGACCGGGGCACGGTCTCCGAGGACGAGGTCGTCGGGCGCGCGGTCGTGATCGCCTGGCCCATCGGTCACTGGCGCAAACTGGAAGAGCCGGAGACATACGCATCGGTCCCGAACGCGCGTGCCGGTGCGACCGGGGCGCTCGGAGCTCCGAATAGTGTGTCCCCTCAGGATCGGAACGGATTGATCCTGCTCCCGAGCCCTGCGGAACTCCCGCTCGTTATGGGAGTGGTGGGCCTGCTTCTCCTTCGGGGCAGGCGGTACGCACGGAGACAGGAGTGGATGTGGGGGATGTGGCGGTCGGCGCACGATCCGGACACGGACAGCCGGAGGACAGGCCGGGCGGGCACGCCGAGCCACCCGCGGAAATGACGGGCGGGAGGGCGGGCGATCCGCCGCGCGGCGACGACCACGGCGCGGACGGCGGATCGGCGGACGGCAGTGGTACGGGACAGAAGAAGCAGCGATCCTTCTGGAAGGAACTGCCGCTCCTGATCGGTATCGCGCTGCTTCTCGCGCTGCTCATCAAGACGTTCCTCGTACAGGCCTTCTCGATCCCGTCGGACTCGATGCAGGACACCCTGCAGCGCGGCGACCGGGTGCTCGTGGACAAGCTCACGCCGTGGTTCGGCTCGGAACCGGAGCGCGGTGAGGTCGTGGTCTTCCACGACCCGGGCGGCTGGCTCGACGGCGAGCCCACCCCGGCCCCGAACGTTGCGCAGAAGTTCCTCAGCTTCATCGGTCTGATGCCCTCGTCCGAGGAGAAGGACCTGATCAAGCGGACGATCGCGGTCGCCGGTGACACGGTGGAGTGCAAGAAGGGCGGCCCGGTCAAGGTCAACGGGAAGGCGCTCGACGAGCCGTACATCTTCCCCGGGGACACCCCCTGCGACGACCAGCCGTTCGGGCCGTTCAAGGTGCCGAAGGACCGGATCTGGGTGATGGGCGACCACCGCCAGAACTCCCGGGACTCCCGGTACCACATGGAGGACGTGAACGGCGGGTTCGTGCCGGTCGACAAGGTCGTCGGACGCGCTGTCGTGGTCGCGTGGCCGCTCAACCGCTGGGCGACGCTGCCGGTACCGTCCACCTTCGACCAGCCCGGCATCAACACCGCCGCGGCGGCCGTCTCGTCGAGCGCGCCGCTGGCGATGGGCGCGGTGGGCGCCCTGCCGATCGTGCTCTGGCGCCGGCGGAGGCTGACCGGAGGGCGTACCGCCGGGTAGGGTGCCGTCCCAGATCGCACGAACCCCGGGCAGCGCATCCCGGGGGCGAGTCTCCGAGGTGGGGAGCGCTGGGATGGGAACAGGACGTACGGATGACGGCCGCGGCCGGCTCGGCAGTGCTCTGTCGGGCGTGGCCGTGGCCGTCGGCTGTGTGCTCTTCCTCGGAGGGTTCATCTGGGGTGCCGTGGTCTATCAGCCGTACACCGTGCCCACCGACTCCATGACGCCGACCGTGCGGGTCGGGGAGCGGGTGCTGGCGGAGCGGATAGACGGCGACGAGGTGCGCCGCGGGGACATCGTCGTGTTCCGCGACTCCCAGTGGGGAGACATGCCGATGGTCAAGCGGGTCGTCGGCATCGGCGGGGACAAGGTCGCGTGCTGTGGTGACGGCGGAAAGCTGACCGTCAACGGCACGGCGATTGACGAACCGTATCTGCAGAAGAAGGGCCCGGCCTCGGGGAAGACCTTCAGTGCGACGGTCCCGCAGGGCCAGCTGTTCCTGCTCGGGGACGAGCGCATGGGGTCGCTGGACTCCCGTGTGCACCTCGAGGACCCCGGGCAGGGGTCGGTGCCCCGTTCGGCGGTGGAGGCCCGGCTGGACGCCGTGGCCTGGCCCTTGGACGGCGGGCTGCTGGAGCGGCCCGAGGGGTTCGAGGCACTGCCGGGAGGGATCTCCCGGATCGGGCCGGTGCAACTGATCGTCGGTGTGATCGTGACCGGCGCGCTGCTGATCTTCGGCGGGGCGGCGTACGGGCCGCTGGCCAAGCGGCTGTCCGGCAGGAAGCGCGGCGCGTCCGGGGGCGGGGGCAGGAAGGCGACGGCCGGTGTCGGGTGACGATCTCGGACGGGTTCCCGGACCGGTCTCGGAGGGTTCCGGGGGCGGCGGGGATCTTGGGAGCGGCGAGACTTTCTCGGGTGCCGCCGGTGGCGAGGGTCTGCCGGGCTCCGGGGGCGAGCTGCGGAGGGTCGCACGGGTCGTCCTGCTGGACCCCGAGGACCGGATTCTGCTGATGCACGGCTTCGAGCCCGACGATCCGGCCCACACCTGGTGGTTCACACCCGGGGGCGGGCTGGAGGGCGACGAGACCCGTGAGGAGGCGGCCCGGCGGGAGCTGGTGGAGGAGACCGGGATCACGGAGGTGGAACTGGGGCCCGTTCTGTGGCGCCGGACCTGCTCGTTCCCCTTCGCCGGACGCCGCTGGGACCAGGACGAGTGGTACTTCCTCGCGCGTACGGAGCAGACGTCGACCGATACGCGCGGTCTCACGGAGCTGGAGCGACGCAGTGTCACGGGTCTGAGGTGGTGGACCTCCGCCGAACTGTCGGCGGCGCGTGAGACGGTGTATCCGACCAGGCTCGCCGAGCTGCTGCGCACGCTGCTCGACGAGGGTCCTCCGAGTACACCGGTGGTCCTGGCCCCAGAAGTGGTCTAGGGGTCCCAGGGCTGTCGCACAATAGGGGGACGCACGGCTGAAGGGGAACATGCCATGAGCGCCGAGGACCTCGAGAAGTACGAGACCGAGATGGAGCTGAAGCTCTACCGGGAGTACCGAGACGTCGTCGGGCTGTTCAAGTACGTGATCGAGACCGAGCGTCGTTTCTACCTCACCAACGACTACGAAATGCAGGTCCACTCGGTGCAGGGCGAGGTCTTCTTCGAGGTCTCGATGGCCGACGCCTGGGTCTGGGACATGTACCGACCGGCCAGATTCGTCAAGCAGGTACGGGTACTCACGTTCAAGGACGTGAATATCGAGGAGCTCAACAAGAGCGATCTCGAACTTCCGAGTGGCTGAGTTTTCCACAAGGGGCGAGTTGTCCACCAAGATCCACACGTGAGGATCTGAAGCGTCACAGTCGGTGCCGGAGGTGGTGCCGAGATGAACGCTACGGGGGCACTGGGACGGTACGGCGAGGAGTTGGCGGCGCGGCTGCTGACCGAGGCCGGCATGACGCTTCTCGCGAGGAACTGGCGGTGCGGGCGGACGGGCGAGATCGACATCGTCGCCCGGGACGGCGACCTGCTGGTCGTCTGTGAGGTCAAGACCCGCCGAGCGGGGCCCTTCGAGCATCCGATGGCCGCGGTCACGCCCACGAAGGCGGACCGCCTCAGACGGCTGGCCGAATGCTGGCTGGAGCGGCACGGCGGCCCGCCGCCGGGCGGGGTGCGCATCGACCTGGTGGGCGTGACGCTGCCCCGCCGCGGTGCGCCCGTCGTGGAGCACGCCCGGGGGGTGGCCTGATGGGGTTCGCGCGAGCGTGTTCGGTGGCGCTGGTCGGCGTCGAAGGCGTGGTGGTGGAGGTCCAGGCGGACCTGGAGCCGGGCGTCGCGGCGTTCACCCTGGTCGGACTGCCGGACAAGAGTCTGGTGGAGAGCCGCGACCGGGTCAGGGCCGCGGTGGTGAACTCGGGCGGCGAGTGGCCGCAGAAGAAGCTCACGGTGGGTCTCAGCCCGGCATCCGTGCCCAAGGGCGGCAGCGGTTTCGACCTCGCCGTGGCGATGGCCGTCCTCGGGGCGTCGGAGCGGGTCGACCCGAAGGCCATCGCCGATCTGGTGCTGATCGGGGAACTGGGGCTGGACGGCCGGGTGCGGCCCGTGCGAGGCGTGCTCCCCGCCGTCCTCGCCGCCGCCGAAGCGGGATACCGGCAGGTGGTCGTACCGGAGCAGACCGCGGGGGAGGCCCGGCTGGTCCCCGGAGTCTCGGTTCTCGGGGTCAGAAGTCTGCGGCAGCTGATCGCGGTGCTGAGCGACGAGCCGGTCCCGGAGGAGGAACCGGTGCCCGAGGGCAGTCCGGATCCGATACTGGCCGGGTTGATGGTGCCCGGGGCCGGCGTCGGCACGGGTCTCGCGCCGGAGGCCGTGGACGGGCCCGACCTCGCCGATGTCGCGGGCCAGTGGGCGGCGCGGACGGCGCTGGAGGTCGCGGCGGCGGGCGGCCACCATCTGATGCTGTACGGCCCGCCCGGTGCGGGGAAGACGATGCTGGCGGAGCGGCTTCCCGGCGTACTGCCGCCGCTGACGCGACAGGAGTCCCTCGAAGTCACGGCGGTGCACTCGGTGGCCGGCATCCTGCCGCCCGGCGAACCGCTGGTGCGCAGAGCGCCCTACTGCGCACCCCACCACTCGGCGACCATGCAGTCGCTCGTCGGCGGCGGGAACGGGCTGCCGAGGCCAGGGGCCGTGTCGCTGGCACACCGCGGCGTGCTGTTCCTCGACGAGACGCCCGAGTTCTCCGGCAAGGCACTGGACGCCCTGCGTCAGCCGCTCGAGTCGGGCCATGTCGTGGTGGCGCGCGCCGCGGGCGTGGTCCGGCTGCCGGCGCGCTTTCTGATGGTCCTCGCGGCCAATCCGTGCCCCTGCGGGCGGCACACCTTGCAGGGCATTGGCTGCGAGTGCCCGCCGTCGGCCGTCCGCCGCTATCAGGCACGTCTGTCCGGACCTCTGCTCGACCGCGTGGATCTGCGGGTCGAGGTGGAACCGGTCAACCGCAGCGACCTGCTCGGTCCGGGCGGACGGGGCGAGCCGACAGCGGTGGTCGCGGAGCGGGTGCTGGCGGCGAGACAGCGTGCCGCAGCCCGGCTGCGGGACACCCCCTGGAACGTCAACAGTGACGTGCCGGGGCACGAACTGCGGACCCGCTGGGTCGTCGCCCCCGGCGCCCTGCACGCCGCCGAGCGCGACATGGAGCGCGGACTGCTCACAGCGCGTGGGCTGGACCGGGTTCTGCGGGTGGCCTGGACGATCGCGGACCTCGCCGGGCACGACAGGCCACAGCCCCAGGACGTCGATCTGGCCCTGGAACTGCGCACCGGAGTCTCGCGCGGTGCGCCGATGCCGACCGGTGGAGGAGGGCTGTGATGCGGGACGGCGGCTCGTCGGTGGGGGACGACGAGCGCATCGCCCGGGCCGCCCTCACCCGGGTGATCGAGCCGGGGGACGAACGCGGCGGACGGTGGCTGGCCGAGATGGGCCCCCTCGAACTCATGGCCCGTCTCACCGCACCCGGGCCCGACGACGTACCGCTGCCGGGCGCGTCACCGCGCCGGGTGGCGAGCTACCGCATACGGGCGGCGGCGGTCGATCCGCTGCGCGATCTGGAGGCCGTGGCCTCGTTCGGCGGCCGGTTCATCTGTCCGGGGGAGGGGGAGTGGCCGACCCAGCTGGACGACCTCGGCGATGCCAGACCCGTGGGGCTGTGGGTCCGGGGGCGCCCTGACCTGCGGAAATGGGCTCTGCGGTCGGTCGCGGTGGTCGGCGCTCGGGCCTGCACGCCGTACGGGGCGCACATGGCCGCCGGCCTCGCCTCGGGGCTGGCCGAGCGGGGCTGGGTCGTGGTGTCGGGTGCGGCCTTCGGGGTCGACGGCTCGGCTCATCGCGGCGCACTGGCGGCAGGCGGTGCCACGGTTGCCGTGCTGGCCTGCGGCGTGAACGTCGCCTACCCGCGGGGCCACACCGAGTTGCTGGGACGGATCGCCGAACAGGGCCTGGTCGTCGGGGAGTTGCCGCCGAGTGACCATCCGACGCCGAGCAGGTTCATCCTCCGGAACCGGGTGATCGCCGCCCTGACCCGGGGCACGGTCGTGGTCGAGGCCGAGTACCGCAGCGGATCGCTGGCCACGGCCCGCAGCGCCCAGAGACTGGGCCGCCACACCATGGGGGTGCCCGGACCGGCGACCAGCGGCCTCTCGGGCGGTGTGCACGAACTGCTGCGTGGCGAGGCAGTGCTGGTCACCGACGCCGACGAAGTCGCCGAGCTGGTCGGAGAGATCGGAGAGCTGGCGCCCGAGCGGCGCGGCCCGGTGCTGCCGCGCGATGCGCTGGATCCCCTCAGCGCACGGGTCCTTGACGTTCTGCCGGCGAGTGGCGCGGTCGACGGCGGGCGGATCGCCCACGACGCCGGAGTCACCCCGGACGAGGCGCTCGGCAGGCTGTACGAACTGCAGGCCCTGGGATTTGTCGAACGGCACGGAGAGGGCTGGCAGTTGACGCACACCGCCGGCCGGCGGTCGAACGCGCGGCGAGGCGGTCCTTGACCTGGAGCATTCGGGTGAAATGGTGTGAGCGATGACCTCCGCAGGCCTGTTGTTGACACCGGAAGGACCGGCGCGTGCCGTGCTCGCGCCGGTTCGAAGGTGTGGCCGATGGCTGATACCTCGCACAGGTTCCAACCCCCTGCCTTCGCCCACCGCGACCGCGCAGTCACGCTACGCTCACCATTTCCGCCCCGACGCTCGTCCCCCTTCACTCCCCTCCCCCCACAGCAGAACGGCTCAAGGCAACGCATGCCCCAGCACACCTCCGGGTCTGACCGCGCGGCAGTGCCCCCCGCTGCCCGCGGCACCGTGCGGCCCCCCGCTCCCTCCTCCCTCGAGGAGTTGTGGCGGTCGTACAAGGACACAGGGGACGAGCGGCTGCGGGAGCAGTTGATCCTGCACTACTCACCGCTGGTGAAGTACGTCGCGGGCCGGGTGAGCGTCGGGCTCCCGTCCAATGTCGAGCAGGCGGACTTCGTGTCCTCGGGGGTCTTCGGACTCATCGACGCCATCGAGAAGTTCGACATCGAGCGGTCCATCAAATTCGAGACGTACGCGATCACCCGCATCCGCGGCGCGATGATCGACGAGCTGCGGGCCCTGGACTGGATTCCGCGCTCGGTACGGCAGAAGGCCCGCGCCGTGGAGCGCGCCTACGCCACGCTCGAAGCGCAGTTGAGACGTACCCCGTCCGAGGGTGAGGTCGCCTCCGAGATGGGCATCGGCGTGGACGAACTGCACGCCGTTTTCAGCCAGTTGTCGCTGGCGAACGTAGTCGCCCTGGAGGAGTTGCTGCACGCCGGGGGCGAGGGCGGCGACCGGCTCAGCCTGATGGACACCCTGGAGGACACGGCCGCGGACAATCCGGTCGCGGTGGCCGAGGACCGCGAACTGCGCCGGCTGCTCGCCCGGGCCATCAACACCCTTCCCGATCGTGAGAAGACCGTCGTCACCCTCTACTACTACGAGGGGCTGACCCTTGCCGAGATCGGCAACGTCCTCGGAGTGACCGAGAGCAGGGTCAGTCAGATCCACACGAAATCGGTCCTCCAGCTGCGGGCGAAGCTCGCCGACGTGGGACGTTGACGCCGATTCTTGCCTGCCTCCGGTGAGACATCCGTAGAGTGGGCGCGTGCCAAGGATTCGAGCGGCCTCCGTGGCCGAGCACCGGACGATGCAGCGCGACGCCCTGCTGGATGCCGCGCGTTCCCTGTTGTCCGAGGGCGGGACGGAGACGCTGACCTTCCCCGCTCTCGCCGAGCGCACGGGCCTTGCCCGGTCCTCCGTGTACGAGTACTTCCGTTCGCGAGCGGCGGTCGTCGAGGAGCTCTGCGCGGTGGACTTCCCCGTGTGGGCGGCGGAGGTCGAGACCGCGATGCAGCGCGCGGACTCGGCGGAGGACAAGGTCGAGGCGTATGTGCGCCGGCAGCTGGCCCTCGTGGGGGACCGGCGGCACCGGGCCGTGGTCGCGATCTCCGCGAGCGAGCTGGACGCGGGTGCGCGGGAGAAGATCCGTGCCGCGCACGGCGGCCTGATCGCGATGATCGTCGAGGCTCTCGGCGAGCTGGGTCATGAGCAGCCCCGGCTCGCGGCCATGCTCTTGCAGGGCGTGGTGGACGCGGCGGTCCGGCGGATCGAACTGGGCGCGGCGGAGGATCCTGCGTCGGTCGCGGACGCGGCGGTGTCCATGGCGCTCCGGGGTGTGCGCGGGTAAGCCCGGCTTTCTCCTGCTGCTCCTGTGGGTCCTCCTTGTCGCCACTGCTGAACATCGACCGACCTGGTCGACCGGGCCGTTCGGGTTGAGCGGGCCGTTCGGGCCGTTCGGCGCCGCCGGGCACCTGGCGCTCGCACGCCCCACTTGTTCTGAGCGCCATCGCGGTCCAGCCGCGGCCGCGCCTCCCGCGCCCCCGTGCTTCCCGCGCTGACGCGGCCCGGAGCCGTCTCCGTCGTGCCGCTGAGTGCCGCCGTATCGCCGAAGGTCGCGGCGCCCCGCGCTCACGGCGGACAGATCTTGCCGCCCGGGCCCGCCGAAACCGCGCCGGGCCGGGCCCCCAACCCCTCAGCCCTCCGTGCACCAGCGCCGCCGTCACCAGCAGCGCCGCCGCGTGGAGCGCCCCCGCCGAGCCCATCGCACTCGCCGCCACCGGCTCAGCCGCCTGTTCCGCGGCAGCCGCGGCCGCCGCACCCGTGTCCGGCTGAGGCACTCCCAGGACCGGAAGCAGCCGCGACGGGCCGCGCCGCAGCAGCCACGGAGGCAGCAGCGAGAGCGGGTCCAGATACTGAGTGCCCCGCAGCAGACCCCAGTGCAGACAGCCGACCGCGCAGTGCGAACGGCCGGTCTCGATGTGCCCCACCACCTCGCCGGCGCGCACCTCCGTGCCCACCGTCGCCGTCGCCGCCACGGGCTCGTAGGTCGTGCGCAGCGGCGGATCCCCCGTACCGGTGAGACTGATGGTGAGCACTCCCCGTCCCGCCACCTTGCCCGCGAAGGAGACCCGTCCCGACGCGGCGGCCCGCACGGGTGCCCCGGGCGAGGCCGCGAGGTCGATGCCGCGGTGCCCCCGTCCGTACGCCGAGGCCGGTGGCTCCCAGCCCCGTACGATCTGTGGCCGTGGTGGCCCCAGCGGCCAGCTTCCGGTGTCACCCGCGGGCAAGGGGCCGGCGGACGCCCGGTCGGCCGATGCCGTCGCGACGACCAGCAGGAACAGGGCGAGCAAGGGCCCGAAGAGTCTGCGGTTCATGGCACAGACCGTCCCGTACGAGGCCGGAACCGAGTGGATCATGCTCCGGATCTGTGGAGTACCGGTCGGTTGTGGACAGCGCCGTCACCCGGCACCGTCCGGGTCCCGTACACTTCTTCTGGCGATCCGGGTCACCGGGTCGACTTCGCACGCCCCGCCATTCACCCTCTGAAGGTCGATGGCCGCGCTCCTCGGTCCCTTGTGGCATGGCGCGTCGGGGCGTCAGGACAAACCGAGAATCCAAGGAGATACGGCCATGGCCGTCGTCACGATGCGGGAGCTGCTGGAAAGCGGCGTCCACTTCGGTCACCAGACCCGTCGTTGGAACCCGAAGATGAAGCGATTCATCTTCACGGAGCGCAACGGCATCTACATCATCGACCTGCTCCAGTCGCTGTCGTACATCGACCGCGCCTACGAGTTCGTCAAGGAGACCGTCGCCCACGGCGGCTCCATCATGTTCGTCGGCACCAAGAAGCAGGCCCAGGAGGCCATCGCCGAGCAGGCGACGCGCGTTGGCATGCCGTACGTCAACCAGCGTTGGCTCGGCGGCATGCTGACCAACTTCTCCACGGTCTACAAGCGCCTGCAGCGCCTCAAGGAGCTCGAGCAGATCGACTTCGAGGATGTGGCCGCGTCCGGCCTCACCAAGAAGGAGCTCCTGGTCCTCTCGCGCGAGAAGGCCAAGCTGGAGAAGACCCTCGGCGGCATCCGCGAGATGCAGAAGGTGCCGAGCGCTGTCTGGATCGTCGACACCAAGAAGGAGCACATCGCCGTCGGTGAGGCGCGCAAGCTCCACATCCCGGTCGTCGCGATCCTCGACACCAACTGCGACCCCGACGAGGTCGACTACAAGATCCCGGGCAACGACGACGCGATCCGCTCCGTCACCCTGCTCACCCGCGTGATCGCCGACGCCGTCGCCGAGGGCCTCATCGCCCGTTCCGGCGTCGCCACCGGCGACTCCAAGCCGGGCGAGAAGGCCGCCGGCGAGCCCCTCGCCGAGTGGGAGCGCGACCTCCTCGAGGGCGAGAAGAAGGCCGACGAGGCTGAGAAGCCCGCCGAGGCTCCGGCTGCCGAGGCCGACAAGCCGGCCGAGGCCGCGGCCGACGAGGCGGAGAAGCCCGCCGAGGCCCCCGCCGCCGAGGCCGAGAAGCCGGCTGACGCCGAGCAGGCCTGAACCGCACAGCTTCGGTAGGTGAACGGCGGGGGACGGTGCCACAAGCGCCGGCCCCCGCCGCTCACCCGTAGATCTTCGACTTTCGACTTTCGAGAGAGATTCAAGGACATGGCGAACTACACCGCCGCTGACGTCAAGAAGCTCCGCGAGCTCACCGGCGCCGGCATGATGGACTGCAAGAAGGCCCTCGACGAGGCCGAAGGCAGCGTCGACAAGGCCGTCGAGCTCCTTCGCGTCAAGGGCCAGAAGGGCGTCGCCAAGCGCGAGGGCCGCAACGCCGAGAACGGCGCCGTCGTCTCCCTCATCTCCGAGGACAAGACCTCCGGTGTCCTGCTCGAGCTGAAGTGCGAGACGGACTTCGTCGCCAAGGGTGACAAGTTCCAGGCCGTCGCCAACTCGCTCGCCGCGCACGTCGCCGCCACCTCCCCGGCCGACCTCGACGCGCTGCTCGCCTCCGAGATCGAGGCCGGCAAGACCGTCCAGGCGTACGTCGACGAGGCCAACGCCAACCTGGGCGAGAAGATCGTCCTGGACCGCTTCGCGCAGTTCTCCGGTGCGTACGTCGGTGTCTACATGCACCGCACGATGCCCGACCTCCCGCCGCAGGTCGGCGTGCTGGTCGAGCTCGACAAGGAGAACGCCCAGATCGCCAAGGACGTCGCGCAGCACATCGCCGCCTTCGCGCCGACGTACCTCAACCGTGACGAGGTCCCGGCCGACATCGTCGAGAACGAGCGTCGCGTCGCCGAGGCCACCTCGCGTGAGGAGGGCAAGCCCGAGGCCGCCCTCCCGAAGATCGTCGAGGGTCGCGTCAACGGTTTCTTCAAGGAGGTCACCCTCCTCGACCAGCCGTTCGCGAAGGACAACAAGAAGTCCGTCCAGAAGGTTCTGGACGAGGCCGGTGTCACGCTGAAGCGCTTCGCGCGCATCCGCGTCGGCGCCTGAGCAAGTACGCGATCGCCACGGGAGCCCGATAGGGTTTCCTACGCAGTCATCGGCCGCGCGTGCCTGACGGCACCACTGCGTTGCAGCGCCGGACGACCGCAGATCTGACGAGGAGGCCATTGCCGACAGGGAAACAGACCCACCGGCAATGGCCTTCTCGTATGTGCACGAGGAGATCTCCATGAACAAGGGCGCGGACGCCAACCAGGCAACCGGCGACAAGAGCGACCACGACGACAAGAAGGCCGGGCGCTTCATGCTGAAGCTGTCCGGTGAGGCGTTCTCCGGCGGTGGGGGTCTCGGCGTCGACCCCGACGTCGTGCACGCCATCGCCCGCGAGATCGCCGCCGTGGTACGTGACGGCGCCGAGATCGCGGTCGTCATCGGCGGCGGAAACTTCTTCCGCGGCGCAGAACTGCAGGTCCGCGGCATGGACCGGGCCCGCTCCGACTACATGGGCATGCTCGGCACGGTCATGAACTGCCTCGCTCTCCAGGACTTCCTGGAGAAGGAGGGCATCGACTCCCGTGTCCAGACCGCCATCACCATGGGCCAGGTCGCGGAGCCGTACATCCCGCTGCGCGCCGTGCGCCACCTGGAGAAGGGGCGCGTCGTGATCTTCGGCGCCGGTATGGGCATGCCGTACTTCTCCACCGACACCACTGCCGCGCAGCGAGCCCTGGAGATCGACGCCGAGGCCCTGCTGATGGGCAAGAACGGTGTCGACGGTGTCTACGACTCCGACCCCAAGACCAACCCGGACGCGGTGAAGTTCGACGCGCTGGAGTACGGCGAGGTGATCACCCGCAACCTCAAGGTCGCGGACGCCACCGCGGTCACCCTCTGCCGCGACAACGCCCTTCCGATCCTCGTCTTCGAACTCCTCACCGAAGGCAATATCGCGCGGGCCGTCAAGGGTGAGAAGATCGGGACTCTCGTGAGCGACCAGGGCACCCGGGGCTGACCCGGGGGCGTCCCTCCAGGGATAGACAAAGCCCTGCCGGTCGGACACCGTGCAGGGGAAGACGCGACACAGGTTCCGCCCAGCCCAGTTGCATGCCGGGCCCACTCAAGACACGCAGGAGCAAGTGGTGATCGAAGAGACCCTCCTCGAGGCCGAGGAGAAGATGGAGAAGGCCGTCCTGGTCGCCAAGGATGACTTCGCCGCGATCCGCACCGGACGTGCGCACCCGGCGATGTTCAACAAGATCGTGGCCGACTACTACGGTGCGCTGACCCCGATCAACCAGCTGGCCTCGTTCTCGGTGCCGGAGCCGCGGATGGCCGTGGTGACCCCGTTCGACAAGACCGCACTGCGCAATGTCGAGCAGGCGATCCGTGACTCCGACCTGGGCGTCAATCCCAGCAACGACGGCAACATCATCCGTGTGGTGTTCCCCGAGCTCACGGAGGAGCGCCGCCGCGAGTACATCAAGGTGGCCAAGAGCAAGGCCGAGGACTCGAAGATCTCGATCCGCTCCGTGCGCCGCAAGGCCAAGGAAGCCATCGACAAGCTGATCAAGGACGGCGAGGTCGGCGAGGACGAGGGCCGCCGTGCGGAGAAGGAGCTCGACGACACCACCGCGAAGTACGTCGCGCAGGTGGACGAGCTGCTCAAGCACAAGGAAGCCGAGCTGCTCGAGGTCTGATGAACGACTCTTCCTGGGGGGCTCCGCAGAGAGCCAGGTACGTCGGAGAATGGCTGCCCCCCGACCAGGGGCCTGCCCCGGCGGGTCCCGCATACGATGAGCATGACGCACAGCAGACTCGGCCCATGCCCATCGTGCCGGACTTTCCCGACGCAGGTAGAGACGCCGAAGACCGTAACGACCGCGACGAGCGCAACGACCTCGACCGGGGGGCCGCTCCACTGAGTGGCCCCCTGTTCCGGGACGAGATTCCGCAGGAGCCCATGCCCACCCGCGAGCCGGCGCCCGAACCGCCGCAGAGGAAGCGGGCCGGGCGTGACCTGAGGGCGGCCATAGGGGTCGGCGTCGGTCTGGGCGCGGTGATCGTGGCGTCGCTCTTCGTCGTGAAGGCCGTGTTCGTCGGCGTGATAGCGGTCGCCGTCGTGGTCGGGCTGTGGGAACTGACGTCCCGGCTCGAGGAGCGCAAGCAGATCAAGGCCCCGCTGGTGCCGCTCGCGGTCGGCGGGGCGGCCATGGTCGTGGCCGGCTATGTGCGCGGAGCCGAGGGTGCCTGGGTCGCCATGGCCCTCACCGCGCTGGCGGTGCTGGTCTGGCGGATGACCGAACCGCCCGAGGGATATCTGAAGGACGTCACCGCGGGTGTGTTCGCCGCGTTCTACGTCCCGTTCCTCGCGACGTTCGTGGCGATGATGCTCACCGCCGACGACGGCGCGAAGCGCGTGCTGATGTTCCTCGTGCTCACGGTGGTCAGCGACACCGGCGCGTACGCCGTGGGCTGGCGCTTCGGGAAGCACAAGCTGGCGCCCCGCATCAGCCCCGGGAAGACCCGCGAAGGGCTGCTGGGCGCGGTCACGTTCGCGATGGCGGCAGGTGCGCTGTGCATGCAGTTCCTCATCGACGACGGCACCTGGTGGCAGGGCCTGCTGCTGGGCTTCGCGGTCGCGGCCAGCGCCACCCTCGGTGACCTGGGCGAGTCGATGATCAAGCGGGACCTCGGCATCAAGGACATGGGCACGCTCCTGCCGGGGCACGGCGGCATCATGGACCGGCTCGACTCCCTGCTGCCGACGGCGCCCGTGGTGTGGCTCCTGCTGGTGATCTTCGTGGGCAGCGGCTGACCCGCGGTCGACCCCTGTCGTTCCGATGCAGCCGTTCTGAGGCAGTGACGGGCCCCCTTCCGGAAGGTTCCGGAAGGGGGCCTCTCTCGTGTCCGCGGGGAATTCCTCGTCAACGGAGAAATTCTTCCCGGCTCACTCATACGGGGACAGCGTGAGTCCCGTCCCTTCCCCGAGCGGAATCACGGCCCATTCCCGATTGCGAGGACACCTCTCCCGAGACCGAGGGCCGTGGCGACGCAACAAACAGGTCACCGGACTGCGGAAGTCGTCGCAGGCAGTCCGGTAACAGTCGTGTCCAGCACCTTCCCACCGAATATCGTTGGCACCGCAAGTGAGGGGCCGCGACATCGGAGGACGACGTTGGAGGTGCGCCTTCTGGGCCCGGCCGAGGTGTGGGACGGACATCGGCGCATTCCGCTGAGCGGCCCGAAACCCACGGCGATTCTCGCGGCTCTCGTCGTCAATCTCGGTGAGGTGCTTTCCACCGACCGCCTCGTGGACCTGGTCTGGGAGGAACAGGCGCCCGTCACCGCGCGGGCCCTCGTCGCCTCGCATGTGTCGGCACTGCGCCGGGCGCTGGCCGGGGCGGGGGACGACACCGCGATCCAGACCCGGTCGCCCGGCTATCTCGCCGCCTTCCCGCCGTCTCGCATCGATGCCCACCGGTTCGAGGAGGCGCTCGCGCTCGGCCGGCGTACGGCCTCCGAGGGGCGGGCCGCCGAGGCCGTGGAGATCCTGCGGGACGCCATGGGTCTGTGGCGGGGGCAGGACGCGCTGGAGGGTCTCGACCAGTCCTTCGCACGGATCGAGGCCGCGCGTCTGGCCGAACTGCGGCTGGTGGCCCAGGAGGCGAGGTTCGCCGCGGAACTCACCCTCGGGTGCCGGGCGGAACTCGTCGCGGAACTGCTCGCACATGTGGCCGCCCACCCGCTGCGGGAGCAGCCCCGGGGGCAGCTGATGACCGCGCTGTTCCGGACCGGGCGGGTGCCCGACGCCCTGCGGACCTACCAGGAGGGGCGCGAACTGCTGCGTACGGAGCTGGGGATCGACCCCGGTCCGGAGCTGCGTGCGCTGCACCAGGCCCTGCTCACCGGTGACACGGCGCTGCTGGCCGTCGGGCGGGAGTCCGGCCCCGCCGGGACCGAGCCGCGCGCCGAGCGCGCGCCGCACGAGGCGACAGTGCGGGAGACCGTCCCACGCGGGGCCTTACCCCGTCAGGCCGGCGCTCGCCAGGCCGTACCGCGTGAGGCCGTACGCCGGGAGACGGTGCCGGATGCCCCCGGGCACCCCACGCCGTCCCATCTGCCGCCCGACGTCTCCGACTTCGTCGGCCGGACCGAACAGATCGCCTGGGCCACCGCCCTGCTGGACAGGGTCAACGACCCTGCGAGCACAGCGCCGCCGATCGGAGTGATCTCGGGGCGTTCCGGGATGGGCAAGACGACGCTCGCCGTGCACATCGGTCACCGTCTGGCGGCGCTCTTCCCCGACGGGCAGCTGTTCCTGGACCTGCGGGCGTCGGACTCCGCGCCCGTGCAGACCGCCGACGCCCTGGCCAGGCTGCTGCGGGCCCTCGGGGCCGACCCCGACGCACTGCCCGGTGACCTGGAGGATCTCGTCGGGCTGTATCGCACGCACATCGCCCGCCGCCGGATACTCCTCATCCTGGACAACGCTGTCGGCGAGACCCTGCTGCGCCCTCTTCTGCCGCCTGGATCCGGCTCCGCCGTGCTGATCACCAGCCGGCGCCGGCTGGTCGCGCTCGAAGGTGCGGCCCATCTGGACCTCGCGGCCCCCGGAGAGCAGGAAGCGCTGGCCCTGATGGCCAAGGTCGCCGGCCCCGGGAGGGCCACCGCCGAGCCGGGGCAGGTCGCCGAGATCGTCGCGCTGTGCGGCAGGCTGCCCCTGGCGGTACGGATCGCGGGCGCCCGGCTCGCCGCGCGCCCGCACTGGACACCCGCACGCCTCGCCGCCCGGCTGCGTGACGAGCGCCGCCGGCTCGACGAACTCCAGGCCGGTGACCTGGAGTTGAGGGCGAGCCTGGAGCTCGGGTACGCGGACCTCGGCGAGCAGGAGCGCCGCGCGCTGCGCCGACTGGCGCTGATGGATCTGCCGGACTTCGCCGCGTGGGTCGCGGCCCCGCTCCTGGACGTGGGCGTCGACGAGGCCGAGGAGGCCGTCGAGCGCCTGGTGGACTGCCACTTCATCGACCTCGTCGGGGTCGACGAGACGGGGCAGACCCGGTACCGCATCCATGATCTGGCCCGCGAGCACGCCCGCGAGCGCTGCCTGACCGAGGAGACCGAGCAGGCCCGCGAGGATGCCGTCCTGCGACTGGTCTCCTGCTGGCTGTCGCTGGCCAAGGAAGCGGCGGCGCGCGGGCCCGGCGGGGCCGCACGGCTCTTCGCCGGCAAGAGCGCGGAAGTGACCCTGGACCCGTTCGTCGTACGGGAACTGCTGGCCAGGCCCGCCGCCTGGTTCGCGGCCGAACAGCCCTGTCTGGTCGCGGCCGTCACGCACTGCGCGGACCACGGACTGGCCCGGGCGGCGCGCGATCTCGCGGCCGTGCTCATGGCGAGCTCGGCGGCGCTCTACAACCAGTTCGACGCCTGGTCCCGTTCGCACACCGTGGCCCTGGAGGCGGTCCGCCGCGGCGGTGACGCCGAGGGAGAGGCGTGGCTGCTCAGCGGCCTGGGCCAACTCCGCCTCGAACAGGACAGCTTCGAGGCCGCGTACGCGTACTTCAAGGACGCCCTGCGGCTGTTCGAGGAGACGGACGACCCGCGCGGTCGCGCGGGCGCCCTGGCCGGCATGGGCTCGGCGCGCCGCGAACAGGCGCGGTTCACCGAGGCCCTGGACCTGATGGGACAGGCACTCGCGCTGTGCGGTGAACTGGCCGACACCACCGCCGTGGCCCAACTGCATTACGGCATCGGCAGTGTGCACCGCGATCTGGGTCGGTACGCCGAGGCCTGGGACGAACTGTCCCTGGCCCTGGAGCTGTACCGGGAGGTGGGCGACCGGCACGGCGAGGGGCTGACCCTGCGCTCTCTCGGTCTGTGCCACCGGGCGAAGGGCGAACTCGGCGACGCCGAACGGATGTTGTCGCGCTCTCTGGACATCTTCGAGCAGACCGGTGACACCTTCGGCTCGATGTACGCCGGCCAGTCACTGGCCAAGGTCCATCTGCGGCAGGGCCGGCTCCCCGAGGCGCGGGAGCAGCTCGAACGGTGCCTGGAGGTGACCCGCGAGCGCCAGGACCTGTTCGGCGAGGCGCTCGTCCTGCGATCGCTCGGCGAGTGGCACCTCGCGGCGGGGGAGTGGGACCCGGCGGAGGCGGAGCTTCAGCGCTCGGTCGTCCTGTGGGAGAAGCTCCAGCTGCCGCTGTGGCGCGCCCGTACGGTGAGGGACCTGGGGGCGGCGGCGGCCGGCAGGGGTGACGCGCAGGCGGCCCGTGCCGCGCGGGCCGAGGCGCTCGAGGTGTTCCGCGAGCTCGGCAGCCGGGAGGCCACCGAGGAGGTCGCCGCGGAGACGGTCGACGCGGGGGAGGCCGGTCGGGACCTGTCTCCCTGACCGGCCGGCGTCGCCGGAGAGTGTTCCGGAAGGGTCCGCACGGCCGTGGGCCGCTCCGGAAGGGCCCGCACGACCGCAGAGGCACCTTCTGCGTGACCTCCTGCAGGAGCGCGCCGAGAGATGCACGGGGATGCAGAGGGTCCTGCAGAGGATCTGCATCGCTTCTGCAGCGCCCCCGGGCACGCTGGTGAGCGTGACAGAGATCATCCTGCTCTCGGACCGCCGAGTCGCCGCAACGCCCGTCGTGGACAACGGCGAGCCGCTGGTCGACGTGCGCGAGGTCGCCGGGCTGCGCGTCGATGCGCGCCAGGCCGACGGCGACGGCTCGTACGCCCATCTGCGGGCGGACGTGGTGCGCCGACTGCTCGTCGCTCAGGACGAACTGCCCACGGGCATCCGACTGTTGCTGGTGGAGGGCTTCCGCCCGCCTCAGCTCCAGGGCCGCTACTTCCAGGAGTACGCCGCCGTGATGCGGGCGGCCGAGCCGGACGCGTCACCCGACCGGGTCCGCGAGCTGACGAGCGCGTACATCTCCCCGCCGGAGGTCGCCCCGCACGTCAGCGGCGGTGCGGTCGATCTGACTCTGTGCACCGAGGACGGCGTCGAACTCTCTCTCGGCACCGAGGTGAACGCCACCCCGGAGGAGAGCGAAGGCGGCTGCCGTACGGCCGCGCCCCGCATCACCGGTGAGCCCCGCGCCAACCGAGAGCTGATGTGCCGGGCCATGACCGCGGGGGGCTTCGTCAACTACCCCACCGAATGGTGGCACTGGTCCTACGGCGACCGGTACTGGGCGCTGCTCAGCGGAGAGCCGGCGGCCAGGTACGGGCCCGTCGCGCGGGGCTGACGCACCCCGCGCATCCGGCGCTCGTCCGAAGACCTTCCTCGCATCACCACGCACCACCACGCATCGAGCCGACGAACCACACCGGCAGACGCCGGAACGCACTGTGACGACACCACCCGGGGGAAGTACGTGGAAAGCAGCACCTGCATCTCGCCTTCACCAACCACCGCGACGACGACCACCGCGACGACGAAGAGCACCGTCTCGAAGACCACGGGCCCGACGACCACCACCGACGCGGCCAACGCGGTGCGGACGGACGAGGCGGGGACGACCGCTTCGAAGACCACGCGCGCCGAGCAGCTCGCCCCCGAACCCCTCGCGGGCGCTGACCGGATGACCGCCGCCGAGTTCGACGAGGCCTTCACGGCCGTGATGCCGAAGCTGCGCCGTCGGCTGCTGGCCCTGACCGGTAACCCGCACGACGCCGACGACCTGCTCCAGGAGACGTATCTGCGGCTGTCCCGCCGCGCCCGCGCCCAGACCCTGGCCCGCCAGCGTCACCCGTACGCCTACACCTGCGCCGCCGCGCTGAATCTGCTGCGCGACGCCTGGCTGCACCCCTCCCGGCGTGAGCGGTGCACCGACCGGCTGCCCGAGCAGAGCTGGGACGGCGGGCTCGCCTCACGCGAGGCGGAGGCGGTGACGGTCGCGCTCCTGCGGCATCTGTCACCCAAGGAGGCGGCCGCGGTCATCCTCATCGATCTCGAAGGCCTGAGCCACGACGTCGCAGGTCAGCGACTCGGCGCGCACCGCGGAACCGTGCAGCGCAACCGGATGCGGGGGCTCGCCAAAATTCGTGCCGCTCTCGACGCATACACAACGGTCCCCGATCCCGTCCCCTCACTGAAGGCCGGCGCCACGAACCGCGCACCGGCACCGGCTACGACGAACGAGGGCGGCGGGACCGCATGCTGCCTCCAGTTCAGCCGGAAGCAGTGGAACCGAGACGAGGGGGAACACACGTGCGCCGCATGAATCGGACGCTGGTGACGGTGGCGGGCGGAGTTCTGCTCGCCGCCGTCGGTACCACCGGCGTGGCCGTGGCCGAGTCACCGCAGCAGGCCCGGACCATGACCGCCGCCGCGGACTGCCGTCCTCTGACCGGGGCGTCCGCCCAGGCCGCGGCCATCGTGAACGCAGCCTGCTCGCAGCTGGGGGTGCCGTACTCCTGGGGCGGAGGCTCGATCCACGGCCCGACCTTCGGCCAGGACTATCCCGGCGGCGGTCCCGGTGCGCACGACAGCAAAGTGAAGGGCTTCGACTGCTCGCACCTGGTGCAGTACGCGGCCTGGCAGGGAGCGGGGATCGCGCTGCCCGAGGGCTCGTGGAACCAGGCCAAGTGGAGCGGTGCCAGTGCCCGCTTCACCCGTGCGCAGGGCCTCGCCCCGCTGGAGCCGGGCGACCTGCTGCTGTGGGCATCGAGCCCCGGTAATCACGACACCGTTCATCACATCGCCATCTACCTGGGCAACGGCAAGATGGTCGAGGCCCGGGAGTCCGGGACCGTGGTGATGGTCAGTGACGTACGGCTGAACGCCCAGTACGCGGGCGCTCTGCGCATCACCAACAACGAGCAGCCGCCGGCGAACACCAAGCGCTTCATGACCTGGGGCACGGGCGTGGGCCTGCGCCCGGAGGCCGGCACGGGCAAGCCGCCGGTGACCCGTCTGCCCGGCCCCACCGCCGTCGACGTCCTGTGCCAGGCCTATGGGGAGAGCGTCACCGCCGAGGGCTACACCAACAACGTCTGGTCGTACCTGCCCAAGTACAAGGCGTGGATCTCGAACATCTACATCGACGACCCGGCCGCCTGGCTTCCCGGCGTCCCGGAGTGCTGAGCGGCGCCCGCCGGCGTCACTGAACCTCGACCCACCTTTTCCCATCCCTGTTCGGAGGAAGATTCGCCATGCCCGTGATCAACCGCACCAAGTCACTCGGTCTGCTGGCAGCCGCAGCCGTCGCGTCCGCGCTGGTCCCGCTCTCCGCCGCCACGGCCGAGGCCGCGCCGGCCCAGCCCGCCGGTTACGCCGGTTCCTGCCCGACCGCCGGCACCGTCACGCAGGGCTGGCACTCCGGCCACGACGGCGTCGACATCGCCAACACCCGGGGCACGCCGATCTACTCCACCGGCGCGGGCACCGTCATCGTCTCCGGCACCGCCAGTGGCTACGGCCAGTGGATCCGGATCAGGCACGACGACGGCACGGTCACCGAGTACGGCCACATGTACGAGCGGCTCGTGTCCGTCAACCAGCGGGTGAGCGGCGGCCAGCTGATCGCGCGGATGGGCTCCGAGGGCCAGTCCACCGGCCCGCACCTCCACTTCGAGGCGCACAGCTCCACGTCCAGCACGCGCGGCATGAACCCCGGCCCGTATCTCGCGGAGCGCGGCGTGAGCCTGCCGTGCACCCCGGGCGGAGGCAACCCCGGCACCAACTTCACCACCTGGGGCACGTCCGTACGCGTACGGGCCGACGCCAAGCTGAACGCGGCCGTCGTCCGCACCCTCACCGGCCCGACGCCCGTCAACGTCACGTGCCAGAAGCGCGGCGACATGGTCACCGCCGAGGGCTACAGCAACGACGCCTGGGCCTACATCCCGGCGCTCGGCGGCTTCATCACCAACATCTACATCGACCACAAGGACGCCTGGCTGCCGGGAGTCCCCACGTGCTGACCGGCACCAAAGCCGGTTCGAGGGGCATCGCGGCGGCAGCTCTGGCCGCCGTGATGCTCCTCGCTCCCGGTTTCACCGCACCCGCGCAGGCCGCCGACTCCGCGCCCTGCACCCCCTACCCCGGCTACCCGGGCACCTACAAGTGCCCGATGTGGGGGACCGACATCAATCTGCGCTCGGCCCCCGATCCGAATGCACCGGTGAGTGCGAAGTCCCCGGATGACGGGTTCATCCGGGCCGTCTGCCAGGTCAAGGGCGGCCGCGCCACCTACGGCGGCTACTGGCACACCTGGTGGATCAAGACCCCGGCCATGGGCATGGCGCCGTCGTCGTACATGAGCGAGATCTTCCTCGTCGGCGGTGGCGACGACGAGCGAGACTCAGGTCTGCCGATCTGCTGAACACCCTCTGCGTGCAACGCACTTCGCCCCCGGAACCGTTGGACACGGTGCCGGGGGCGAAGTGCGTAGCGGGGTGAGGTCAGGAGGGGCAGACCTCGAGGCCGGGGGCGGGATCCGCGCCGACGTTGACGTTGCCGCCCCAGGCCCACACGAAGTAGTACGTATGGCCGGGGAAGTGGACAGTGACCTGGTACCAGACGTCCGTGGTGTAACCGCCGGCCGTGACGCGCTCACCGCGCGCGTAGCACTTCGCCACTCCCGAGGCTCCCTCCGGCCCGCTGGTGTTGAGGATTCTGTACGACGTACCGGGCCCGGTCCTGATGTTGCTGTTCGGTTGCAGGATCGGAGACGCCTGGACGGTGCTGGGAGCCGGCGCGGAGGTGCTGGGGGCTGCCTGGGAGGTACCGGCCCCGCCGAACAGAGTGAGGGCGGTACCCACCGCGAGACCGGCGGCGGTGAGACGGGCACGGCGCTTGAACATGGTGACTCCTTGGTATGCGTGTGGGCTCTGTCCGTGAGACCGGATGCGGCGCCACGCCATATGACGGACCCGGGCAAGAAGTTGCCCCCGGTACCGCCGTGAACGGCGGTACCGGGGGCACGTGTTGCTCACCGCACAGAGGCGGGCGCAGATCAGATGTACTCGCAGTCGATGGTCGGGTCGCTCGGCGAGTCCACCGGGGCGCCGGGCACCGGGCCGTTGTTGCTGCCTCCGCTGACGTACACGGCGGAGATCCAGCCAAGGGTCCTGCCGGGTGTGATGACCTGCACCCAGTAGGTGTTGGTGTAGCGCCCGTCGGTCACCCGGCCCTTCTCGCCGTTGTCGACCTGGCAGTACGCCTGGACCCGCACATTGGTGAGCCGTTCCGTCGTGGCGAGGTCGCACGACGTGCTCTGGCAGCTGCGCACCCGCACGTCGCTGCCCCACACGTGGACCGACCCCGACGGCGGGTGGGCCGCGGCAGGCTGAGCCCCCAGCAGGAACGCCGTCGGGATGACCGCGGCCACTCCCGCCGCGCGCAGCCCGCGGCGGGCGATGGTGCTGCCGCGCCGGTCCGTGCTCTTGCGTGACCACATCATGGTGAACCCCTCGTCAGGTCAGAACCGGGCTCGTCGCTCGCGGCCCGGTGGCATCCGCTTCCGCCTCACAGACGGGACTCGGTGCCCCGGCGTATGACCGTCCCGGCAGCAAATGTTTCTTTGCCCCGTCCTCATACGGCGCGGCGTGTGCGCCCGTCCCCCCGGTGGTGCGGACAACGCACCTGACCGACCACGAACCCGTGACGGGCACGCGTCCGAACGGTCCGAAGGGGACGACATGGTGAACAAATCAGCAAGGCGCGGCGCCCGACTGGGCGGCGCGGCGGCGGTGTTGTGCGCACTCGCCATGACGGTGGGCGCCGCGCCCGCCCAGGCGACTGCCGAACAGCGTGCCGCGGGGCCGGTCTTCACCACCTGGGCGACGGATGTGAACATCCGCAAGGACTCGGCCCCGGGCTTCCGCTGCCCCGAGTTCCCCTCGCCCGGCAACTGCCCGCGGGTGATCGGTCAGGCGCAGCCGGGCGACCAGCTCGAAGTGACCTGCCAGACGCGGGGCGAGACGGTCGGCACCAACCCGAACTGGGTCTTCGTGGAGAACCGGACCCGGGGCTTCGACGGGTGGATGGCGAGCTACTGGATCTCGCACCCGGACAACTGGCTGCCCGGGGTCCCGCAGTGCTACGGGCCGTGACACGTCTGGTCCCGCGGTGCTACGGGCCGTGACACGTCTTGTCCCGCGGTGCTACGGGCCGTGACACATCACGTTCCGCGGTGCTACGGGCCGTGACACGTCGGTACGACGCGGGCCGGCTCCGCCGCTCGGCCTGCGCTGCCCGTGATCTCGCGCAGGGACCGCCCACGACCGGCCGAGCGACCCCGCCCGCGGCGGCGCTCCCCACCTCGCGAACACTCCTTCCCCCGATTCCGCCCTCATGCCGGCATCGGCTTCACCTCTCGGAGGTACCACCACCATGGCTCGTCATCTCGGATCCGGACTCGTCCGCGCTCTGCCACGCCGCTCACGACGTACCGGGGACACGAGAGCCCCGGGATCGCGTACGGCCCGCCGCGCCACCTGGGCCGGGCTGCTGTCGGTGGGCCTGGCGGCGCTGATGTCCACCACCTCGGCGGCGTCCGCCGCGCCGCCCGAGAAGCCGGCGCCCCGCGCGGCCCAGGTCGATGTGCCCGCGGGGGTCACCGCCGGCGTCGCGGTCTTCGACCGGCAGACGGGCACCTTCACCGAGCAGGTGAACAGCGCTGCCCAGTTCCGGTCGGCGTCCGTGGTGAAGCTGCTCATCGCGCTCGACCTGCTCTGGAACCGCCAGCCCGGCGACCTCTCGGCGACCGACCGGGCCCGTGTCGACGCGATGCTGCGGAGCAGCGACGACAACGCGGCCAGCACCTTCTGGGCGAACAACGGCGGCGGCGCCATCATCGACCGGATGGTGCCGCGCCTCGGCCTCACCGACACCGCCCGGCCCCCGGCGAGCCACCCCGGATTCTGGGGCTACACGGCTCTGTCGGCCCGCGACACCGTGAAGATCTACCGCTATCTGCTGGAGTCCGCCCCGGCGTCCGTACGCGACTACATGATGGGCAACCTGCGCCAGTCGACGCGCTGCGCCACCGACGGCTACGACCAGCACTTCGGCATCGCCGGGGCCTTCAACCGGCCCTGGGCCGTGAAGCAGGGCTGGTCGGGCTTCAGCTCGGGCGGCTGCACGGCACCCGCGGGCGCGGCGGCGAAGGCACCGGCCGGCGCCGGCAAGCAGACGGCCGCGGCGGCGACCGCCGTCCGGTCGGCCGCCGGGATCAACGCCGTGGACCTGTCCCGCCCGGCGCTGCACACGACGGGCGTCGTCGGCTCCGGTGACCGTTCCATCGTGGCCGCGTACACCCTGCACCCGAGCGGCACCGCGTACGGCAAGGCCTACACGGACCTGGGCCGGCTGACCCGGTCACTGAACGTGCCCGGCGCCTCCCGCCCGGCGGGCACCTGGATCGGCACCTGGGGCAGCGGCGTCCGCCTCCGCACCCAGGCGACCACCGCGGCGTCGCCGCTCACCACGCTCCCGGCCGGGGTGGAAGTCCTCGTCGGCTGCCAGAAGCGCGGCCAGCAGGTCAGCGTGCCGCCCTACCTGAACGACTGGTGGGCGTACCTGCCGCAGTACGGCGGCTACATGACCAACATCTACCTGAGCTCGCCGGACAACCAGGTCCCGGGAGTGCCTGTCTGCTGAGCGGACGGTCGGCTCACCGGAGAGAAGGCCAGGTCGTACGGGGGTGCGATCTGGCCTTCTCGCGTGTCCGCGGGGCTCGCGTGCCTGTCGGGCCCGGTGCGCCTCCCGGCGCCCCGCCCGCTTCAGCTCAGGCGAGCGGTGACGTACGCCGTGGCGGTGGCCGTTCGTCCCGATCCACGCGGGCGGCCGCAGCCCGACCTCGTCGTGGTGCCGAAGGGTCCGTGCCGTCCCGCCCGACATCCGGGCGACCTCCGCGATAGGCCAGGCCATCATCGCCCGTCTCCCTCGCCGGACTCATCGGGCCGTTCTCTCGGCCCTGGTCAGGCGTGCCGTCCTCCACCGCGGGCGACCAGTCCGGCCACGGCAACCCGTCTGCGACACTGGTACCACCATGCCCAAGCCCGGAGAACTCACTTTCGTCGCGCCCCGCGGAGCCAAGAAGCCCCCGCGGCACCTCGCCGACCTCACGCCCGCCGAGCGCAAGGACGCCGTCGCCGCGATCGGCGAGAAGCCCTTCCGCGCCAAGCAGCTCTCGCAGCACTACTTCGCGCGGTTCGCCCATGAACCCGCCCAGTGGACCGACATCCCGGCCGCCGCGCGCGAGAAGCTCGCCTCCGAGCTGCTGCCCGACCTGATGTCCGTCGTGCGGCACATTTCCTGCGACGACGACACCACCCGTAAGACCCTGTGGCGTCTGCACGACGGGACGCTCGTCGAGTCCGTGCTGATGCGCTACCCGGACCGCGTCACCATGTGCATCTCGTCGCAGGCCGGCTGCGGGATGAACTGTCCCTTCTGCGCCACCGGGCAGGCCGGGCTCGACCGCAATCTGTCGACCGCCGAGATCGTCCACCAGATCGTCGACGGCATGCGTGCCCTGCGCGACGGCGAGGTGCCCGGGGGTCCCGCGCGGCTGTCGAACATCGTCTTCATGGGGATGGGCGAGCCGCTCGCGAACTACAAGCGCGTCGTCGGCGCCGTACGGCGGCTCACCGACCCCGAGCCGGACGGGCTCGGGCTGTCGCAGCGCGGGATCACCGTGTCGACCGTCGGTCTGGTGCCCGCGATGCTGCGCTTCGCCGACGAGGGCTTCAAGTGCCGTCTCGCCGTCTCCCTGCACGCCCCGGACGACGAACTGCGTGACACCCTCGTCCCGGTCAACACGCGCTGGAAGGTGCGTGAGGTGCTGGACGCCGCCTGGGAGTACGCCGAGAAGTCGGGCCGTCGCATCTCCATCGAGTACGCGCTGATCCGCGACATCAACGACCAGGCGTGGCGCGGTGATCTGCTGGGCCGGATGCTCAAGGGCAAGCGGGTCCATGTGAACCTGATTCCGCTCAATCCGACGCCCGGGTCCAAGTGGACCGCCTCCCGTCCCGAGGACGAGAAGGCGTTCGTCGAGGCGATCGCCGCCCATGGTGTTCCGGTGACCGTCCGTGACACCCGTGGGCAGGAGATCGACGGAGCCTGTGGACAGCTCGCTGCCTCCGAGCGGTGACCTTGTAGGCTGGGCTCGAACATTTTCATATTCCGACAGGGGAGCGCCACAGCGCTGAGAGTGCGGCACCGTCAGGCCGCAGACCCTCTGAACCTTGCCCAGGTCATTCTGGGTAGGAAGTTCGGTCGTTACTCAAGCTGTTGCGCCCTGCCCGGATCTCTTCGGAGACCGGGCAGGGCCGCGTCTCTTCCTGGTCACCCCCAGGAGGAATTCAGTGAGCACCACCAGGAAGATCACGGTCACCGCGGTGGCCGCGGCGATAGGCGTGAGTACCCTCGCGGCCTGCGGCGGAGAGTCCGAGGACTCCTCGTCCGGCGCCACGAAGTCCAAGACCGTGACCCTCGTCAGTCACGACTCCTTCGCCGCGTCCGACGCCGTGCTGAAGGAGTTCACCCGGCAGACCGGCTACACGGTCAAGGTGCTCAAGAGCGGTGACGCGGGTGCCGCGCTCAACAAGGAGATCCTGACCAAGGGCTCCCCGCAGGGCGACGTCTTCTTCGGCGTCGACAACACCCTGCTCTCCCGTGCGCTCGACAACTCTCTCTTCACGCCGTACGAGGCCAAGGGCCTCGGCCAGGTGCGCGACGAGGTGCAGCTCGACAAGGACAAGCACCGTGTCACGCCGGTCGACACCGGCGACATCTGCGTCAACTACGACAAGAAGTACTTCGCGGACAAGAAGCTGGCGCCGCCGCAGTCGTTCGACGACCTGATCAAGCCCGCGTACAAGAACCTGCTCGTGACCGAGAACGCGGCGACGTCCTCGCCCGGCCTCGGCTTCCTGCTCGGCAGCGTCGGGAAGTACGGGGACGCGGGCTGGCAGGACTACTGGAAGAAGCTCAAGGCCAACGGCGTGAAGGTCGTCGACGGCTGGGAGCAGGCGTACAACGAGGAGTTCTCCGGCTCGGCCGGCGGCAAGAAGGCCAAGGCGGACCGGCCCCTCGTCGTCTCGTACGCCTCCAGCCCGCCGGTCGAGGTGCTGTTCGCGAAGCCGCAGCCGAAGGAGGCGCCCACGGGTGTCGCCACGGGGACCTGCTTCCGTCAGATCGAGTTCGCCGGACTGCTCGACGGCGCGAAGAACGAGGAGGGCGGCAAGGCGCTGCTGGACTTCCTGGTCTCCCGGCAGTTCCAGGAGGACATGCCGCTGAACATGTTCGTCAACCCGGTGGTCGAGGGGGCGAAGCTGCCCGCACTGTTCACCACGTTCGGCGCGGTCGTCGACAAGCCGGAGACCGTCGCCCCCGACAAGATCGCCGAGAACCGTGAGCAGTGGGTTCAGTCGTGGTCCTCACTCGTAGTGAAGTAACGAAGCCCGACCGCGGGGCAACGGACCGCGGGCCGAGGGCCCGCGGGACCGCGCTGCGCGGGAGCGCGACGCGGCTCGGCCTGATGGCCGTGCCCGTCGCGTTCTTCGCGCTCTTCTTCGCCTACCCCGTCGTCGCCATCGTCGGACGCGGCCTGGAGATCGAGGGTGTCTGGCAGTTCGGGCGGATCGGTGAGGTGCTCGGCCGCGCCGACATGCAGCGCGTGCTCTGGTTCACCACCTGGCAGGCGCTGGCGTCCACCGCGCTCACGCTGCTGATCGCGCTGCCCGGCGCGTATGTCTTCGCGCGGTTCGACTTCCCCGGCAAGGGGGCGCTGCGAGCGGCGGTCACGGTGCCGTTCGTGCTGCCGACCGTCGTCGTCGGCACCGCGTTCCTCGCGCTGCTCGGTCGCGGCGGGCTCCTCGACGAACTGTGGGGCATCCGGCTGGACACCACCGTGTGGGCCATCCTCCTCGCGCACGTCTTCTTCAACTACGCCGTCGTCGTACGCACGGTGGGCGGGCTGTGGGCACAGCTCGACCCGCGGCAGGAGGAGGCCGCGCGGGTACTGGGCGCCGGACGCTTCGCCGCCTGGCGACGCGTCACGCTGCCCGCGCTCGCGCCCGCCCTGGCGGCGGCGGCCCTGATGGTCTTCCTCTTCACCTTCACCTCCTTCGGTGTCGTCCAGATCCTCGGCGGACCGTCGTACTCCACCCTGGAGGTGGAGATCTACCGGCAGACCGCCCAGCTGCTGGACCTGTCGACGGCTGCCGTGCTGACCCTCGTCCAGTTCGCCGCGGTCGGCATCGTGCTCGCCGTGCATGCGTGGACGGTCCGGCGGCGGGAGGCCGCACTGCGGCTCGTGGACCCGGCACGGACCGCGCGCCGCCCGCGCGGCGCGGGCCAGTGGGCCCTGCTCGGCGGGGTGCTGGCCACCATCGTGCTGCTCCTGCTCGTCCCGCTCGGCGTCCTCGTCGAGCGCTCGCTCGACGGACCCGGAGGCTACGGCTTCGGCTACTACAGGGCCCTCGGCTCCCTCGACGCGTCCGGCGGCACCTTCCTCGTGCCGCCCGTCGAGGCCGTGTGGAACTCCCTGGAGTACGCGCTCGTCGCGACCGGCATCGCCGTGACCGTCGGCGGCCTCGCCGCGGCCGCGCTCACCCGACGGGCGGGCCGGCTGGTCCGCGGGTTCGACGCCCTGCTGATGCTGCCCCTCGGGGTCTCGGCCGTGACCGTGGGCTTCGGCTTCCTGATCACGCTCGACGAACCGCCGCTGGACCTGCGGGCGTCGTGGATCCTGGTGCCGCTCGCGCAGGCCCTGGTCGGTGTCCCCTTCGTCGTACGGATCATGCTGCCCGTCCTGCGGGCCGTGGACGGACGGCTGCGCGAGGCCGCCGCCGTGCTCGGCGCGTCCCCGCTGCGGGTGTGGCGCGAGGTCGATCTTCCGCTGGTGCGCCGGGCGTTGCTGATCGCCGCGGGCTTCGCCTTCGCCGTGTCCCTCGGCGAGTTCGGCGCGACCGTCTTCATCGCGCGGCCGGACAACCCGACGCTGCCGGTGGCCGTGGCCCGGCTTCTCGGCCGGCCGGGTGAGCTCAACTACGGTCAGGCGATGGCCCTGAGCACGATTTTGATGGTGGTGTGCGCGTCCGCGCTGCTGCTGCTGGAGAGGATGCGCCCCCGGACGTCGTCCCGGGGTGCGCCCACCGACCGATCCGCCGGGGAGTTCTGATGGCCTTGCTGCGACTCGAGGACGTGACCGTACGGTTCGGGACCCATACGGCGCTCGACGCCGTGGACCTGGAGGTCACCGAGCACGAGATCGTGTGCGTACTGGGTCCCAGCGGCAGCGGCAAGTCCACACTGCTGCGGATCGTCGCCGGGTTGCAGAGCGCGGACTCGGGGCGGGTGCTGCTCTCCGGTGCGGACCAGGCGGGAGTTCCGGTGCACCGGCGCGGGGTCGGCCTGATGTTCCAGGACCACCAGCTCTTCCCGCAGCGTGACGTCGGCGGCAATGTCACCTTCGGGCTGCGGATGCACGGCGTCGCGCGAGCCGAACAGGAGCGCCGCGTCGCGGAGTTGCTGGAGATGGTCGGGCTGCCCGGTGCGCAGGGCCGCGAGATCGCCTCGCTCTCGGGCGGTGAGCAGCAGCGGGTCGCGCTCGCCCGTGCCCTCGCGCCCGAGCCGCGGCTGCTGATGCTCGACGAACCGCTCGGCCAGCTGGACCGCGGTCTGCGCGAGCGCCTGGTCGTCGAACTCCGCGGGCTGTTCGGCCGGTTGGGCACCACCGTTCTCGCGGTCACCCACGACCAGGGCGAGGCCTTCGCGCTCGCCGACCGGGTCGTGGTCATGCGGGAGGGCCGGATCGCGCAGGCGGGCACACCGCTGGACGTCTGGCAGCGGCCGGCCGACGCGTTCGTGGCCCGCTTCCTCGGCTTCGACAACGTGGTGGCGGCGACGGTCAGCGGCGCGGCCGCGGACACGCCGTGGGGCAAGATCCCGGTCCCCGACGGTTCGCGTCAGGGCGAGGGCCGGCTGCTGGTACGGCCCACGGGCGTACGCCTCACGGACGCCGGCGACGGAATGCGCTGCACGGTCGTGAGCCGTTCCTTCCGCGGGAACCACGTCGCCCTGCGGCTTCGGCCGGCCGACGGCCCGCCGCTGGAGGCCGAGTGCGCACCGGCCGACGCACCGCACGAGGGTGCCGACGTGGATGTGGTCTTCGCCGTCGAGGACGTCGTCGTGCTGGGCTGACCCGCCGGGCGGCGGCGGCCGCAGCAGGACGGCGAGCCATGGCGGCAACGCGGCGTGATCGCCCCGGCGCTCCTCGGTGATCACCTGCCGGCGCTCGACCTCTCAGATGTGTCGTAAACGTCTAAAATGACCATGTAGCCTCCCGGGCGCGGGGTCTGGGACCGCCGAGCACGAGGGGTGTGACGCCGGTATGAGGACCACCCGAGCCGATTCCGACGCCTCGGACCCCGCGCGCCCCCCGAGAGTCACTTCGGGGGCGTCGCGTACTGTCCGGCGCACTGCCCTGGTGGGCGCGTGCGCGGCCGTACTGGTCGCGGGTGGTGTCCTGCCCTCGGGGACGGGTTTCACGGCGGCCGCCGACGCCTCGGCCGCATCCGCGGCAGCGAGCGCCCACGCCCCCACTCCCGCGGCGCTCAAGACCATCGATCCGGCCGCGCTCCAGTCCGCCGTGGAGAGCGCGGCGAAGAAGCTCATGATCCCCGGCTCCGTGGTCCTGCTCCGCACCCCGCAGGGAACGTTCAGCGCGACCACCGGCACCACCGAACTGGGCAAGGCCGACAAGCCCACGACGAGCGACCACTTCCGGATCGCCTCCAACACCAAGACCCTGACCTCGGCGCTGATCAACCTGCTTGCCCAGGACGGCAAACTCCGGATGACCGACCCGGTGTCCGACTATGTTGCGGGAGTGCCCAACGGCGGGAACATCACCATCGCCGAGCTGCTGAAGATGCGCAGCGGGCTCTACAACTACACGAACGCTCCCGAACTCGCTGCGTCCCTGGACGCCGAACCCCAAAAGGCCCGCACGCCGCAGCAGATGCTCGACATCGCGTTCCGGCGCCCGCCCAACTTCGCACCGAACGCGTCCTACGAGTACAGCAACACCAACTACGCGCTGCTGGGCCTCGTCGCGGAGAAGGTGGGCGGCCGCCCGCTGGCCGAGCAGTTCCGGACCCGGCTGCTCGCACCGCTCGGGCTGGCGGGGACCTCGCTGCCCGGCACCAGCGACGTGAACCTCCCGGCCCCGTACTCGCACGGCTACATGTACGGCGGTACGTCCTACGCGCTGGTCGACAAGCCCTACCCCGCCGACCTTCAGGCCGCAGCCAGGTCCGGGAAGCTCAAGCCGGTGGACTACACCCACCAGAACCCCTCGTACGCCACGGCCGCCGGCGGCGCCATCTCCACCGCGGAGGACATGGCCACCTGGATCCGGTCCCTGGTGACGGGCAAGGTCCTCGACCCCGCCGCCCAGAAGCAGTGGCTCAACAGCCTCCAGGCGGAGGACCCGGCCGCGTCCGACGGGCAGAAGTACGGGTACGGCATCACCTATCAGCGCTTCGGTCCACGCGCGGCGATGTACTACCACGGCGGCGAACTGCCCGGCTTCAACTCCTTCATCGGCCACGACCCGGAGAACGACGTCACGCTGGTCATCTGGGCGAACCTGACCCTGTCGCCCGACGGGAAGACCACGGCCAACTCCCTGCTCCCCTCGGTCCTCAACCAGGTCTACGCCGGCCTCTCCCTGCCCACCGTGTAGCGGTCAGGGCTGCTTCACCGCACCGGCCCGCTGTGGGCCAGCCGGTCCGGTTCCACCGCTTGTTCCGGGTCCTCGGGCAGTTGCTCCGGTTCCTGCCCGGTCGCCCCGTGCGCCTCGGGAGCGCCGAACCAGGCCACCGCCACCGCACCGGCCACCGCCAGCAGGAAGCCCGTCATGGCCACCCAGGCGAAGCCGGGCCGCGAGGTGTCGCCCAGCCACAGGACGCCGATCATGCCGGGCAGCACGGTCTCACCGACCACCAGTGCCGCCGTCGCGCCGTTCACCGAGCCGATCTGCAGGGCGACCGTGTGCAGATACATGCCGCCGATGCCGGCGACGAGGATCGCGTAGAGCGCGGGGTCCGTGAGCAGTGCGCCCAGGTCGAAGGGGTCGATGCCGTTCAGGATGCGTACGCCGACCCCGAGCGCGCCGAAGCCGAGGCCCGACAGCAGACCCGCGAGGATCGCGGCGCGCGCTCCGAGGAGCCGTACGGCCACGGTGCCACCGACCATGAGCAGCACCGAGATCGCCAGCAGCCACCAGTGCGTGGCGATGGGGGTGTGACCGCTGCCTTCCGGGCCCGCCGCCGTGGCGAGCAGCACCAGGGCCGAACAGACGACGGCGATCGACGTCCACTCGGCGCGGTTCAGCCGGATGCCGAGCAGCTTCACGCTGAGCACGGCCGTGATCACCAGGTTGGCGCTGATGACCGTCTGCGAGAGGAACAGCGGAAGCATCCGGGCGGCCAGGGCGCCGAGCCCGAAGCCCACGAAGTCCAGGATGGTGCCGACGATGAACTCCCAGGTCATCGCGGCTTTCGCGGTGGACGACAGATTCGGGCCGCCGTGCTGCGTGACACCGGCCGCGGCCGCCTCGCGCCGTGCGGACTTGCGGGAACCGACGGCTTGCAGCACCGACCCCGTGCCGTAACAGATCGAGGCCGCGACAGCGGTCAGAAGGCCGATCAGCACCAAGGGCTCCATTCACGTGGGTCGGTCCAGCTCTCCGGCTGGACTGCCAGACGTGATTTCGGCGGATGGCGTTGCTTTTCGGTGCCTTGTGCTTCGAGACCTTCGAGGCGTTCGCGGACCCCCGGGAGCGCTGTCGCGGACCCCCGGGGAGTGCTCGCGGCTTACGGGCGGCCGCCGCCGAGCCGTGCCAGTGCGGCCGGTGCCTCCTCCACGGATTCGACGAGCGCGATACGGGACTCCATCGAGCGGCCCGCCGCGAGGGCCTGGAGCAGTGGCCAGGCCGGCAGTTTCTCCGTCCAGTGCGCCTTGTTCACGAGGACCATCGGCGTCGGTTCGCCGCGGGACTCGTAGTAGTTGGGCGTCGCGTTGTCGAATATCTCCTGGAGCGTGCCCGCGGCGCCCGGCAGGAAGATCACGCCCGCGTTGGAGCGGGCCAGGAGGCCGTCCTCACGGGTGGCGTTGGCGAAGTACTTGGCGATGTGTCCGGCGAAGGCGTTCGGCGGCTCATGACCGTAGAACCAGGTCGGGATGCCGACGGAGTCCCCGCCGTCCGGCCAGCGGTCGCGGATGTCGAGGGCGGCGGCCGCCCAGTCCGAGACCGACGGCACGAACGAGGGTGTCTTGGCGAGGAGTTCGAGCGCCTCGGGCAACATCTCGTCCCGGTGCGGGGCGGCGTACGCACCGAGGTTGGCGGCCTCCATGGCGCCCGGACCGCCGCCGGTGGCGACCGTGAATCCGGAGCGGGTGAGCGTTCGGCCGAGGCGCGCGGCGCCCTCGTACGCGGCGGTGCCGCGGGCCATCGCGTGACCGCCCATCACCCCCACCACACGGGCGCCCACGAGGTGTTCGTCCAGGGCGTCCGAGACCGCGTCGTCGTGTACCGCACGGAGCATCGACGCGAAGATGTCGCGGTCGGCCTTGGTCTCCCCGAACCAGGCGTACGCGCGGGCGTCGGGTGTGGCCTCGTAGCCGCCCCGGGCGAGCTCCGCGAAGAGTTCGTCCGCGGTGTAGAGCAGCCCGCGGTACGGGTCGAAGGGGAGATGGGGCACGGGCGGGAAGACGAGCGCGCCCTCGGCGCGGACCTTCACGGCCGCGTCGGGCTGCATCGGGCAGCCGAGGAACACGGCGCCGGTGCAGTCGAGAGAGAGGAGCGGGAACGTGCGGTCCGTCAGATCGACGGACTGGACGCGGTAGCCGGCGAGTGAGCCGTGGCCGACGACATCGTCGAACTCCTCGATGGTCTCGATCTCGCGGTCGTTGCTGTGCCCGCTGCAGTCGGGCCCTGATCCGTGCGCCATGCGGCCACGATAGGGGGGTCGGGCCGGGACGGCGGCCCCACCCCCTGTCCGGTCCCACCCCCTGTCCGGTCCCACCCCCTGTCCGGCCCCACCCCCTGTCCGGCGCCGGCGGCCGCCGGCGAACCCCGGCGGCCTGCTCGGCTCAGCCCGAGAGCGGGATCGCCGCCAGCGTCGCCACGGTCCAGGTCAGGGGACCGAAGACCAACAGCAGGGCCGCCAGGCGCAGTCCGGCCGCCGCACGGAGCATGGCCGCGGGGGTGCCGAGCTTGCGGAGGTTCGCGGTGGTGACCGCGCGGGCGTGGCGGGAGTCGGCCACCGAGGTCAAAAGGGTCGCCGTCGTGCACGCGATGACCAGCGCGGCGCCCAGGCCGGTCAGCGGGCCGAAGGGACGTGGGCCCGTCCCGTAGAGCATCGAGGCCGTGATCACCGCCGACGCGACCGCGGACACCACCCCCAGCGGACGGCCGATGCCACGGGCCTCGTCCATCAGCGTCCGTCCGGCGAGCAGCCGGATCGCGCCGGGCCGCAGGGTCTGCAGGAGCCGGCCGCAGAAGTGGGTGATGGCCGGACCCGCGAGGGCGAGGCCGAGGGCGGTGAGCGTCCAGCCGGCGAGGACGCCGACCGGGTTCGACTCGAAGGAACCGGCGAGCGGGAAGGACGAACCGGGGCTGGTCCGGGCCGTGTACGTCTCGATGGCCAGTCCTGCCGTGGTCAGCGCGCAGCCCCAGGGCAGGCCCCCCGGCGTGCCCTTGGGCTCCTCGACGGGCTCCGGGTCGAGGCCCGTCGGCGTCCGCCGGGGACGCAGGGTCAGAGCCGTCGCGGCCGTCGCGCTCAGCGGCGCGATCGCCAGCAGCATCAGCATGGCCGCCAGGGGCAGCGGCCGGTCGGCGGCCAGCAGCTCGGAGGCGGCCCCGTCGAACGGCAGCCCGGTCAGGTCGCCCCGCAGATGCAGGAAGAACAGCAGCGCGACCATGCTGCCGAGGGCGCCGGACATGGCCGTGGAGACGGCGGCGAGCGCCGCAAGACGGCCGGGTCCGAGGCCGATCGCGGAGAGGCCGGGCCGCGGCCGGGTGCTCGGATCCGCGCGGGCCACGGCCACGGCGAAGTGCACCGTCGCGGCGAGCGGGATCAGACACCAGGTGAGGCGGGCGACGGAAGCGGCCGAGCCGGGGTGCGCGAGCGCGTACGACAGCGTGCACAGCAGCAGGAAACCCACCCCCGCCGAGGCCGCGGCCACCAGCAGCCGGCGCAGCAGGGCCAGGGGGTGGGAGCCGCGGGCTAGACGGAGAGCGAGCACTCGGCCCGGCCTTCCGCCTCGGCCGTGAGGGAGTTGACGCGACGGCCGTCCAGGAGCGAGATGGAACGGTCCGCGAGCGCCGCCACCTCCGTGTCGTGCGTCGCGAGCACCACGGTGATCCGGTGCGAGCGCGCCGCCGCCGTGATCGTACGGAGCACCTGGGCCCGCTCGGCCCGGTGCAGGGTGGCCGTCGGCTCGTCCGCGAACAGCACGGACGGCTCGCTGACGAGTGCCCGGGCGGTGGCGATCCGCTGGCGTTGTGCCTGGTCCAGGGCGCGCGGGCGCTTACGGGCGCACGCGCCGATGTCGAGGCGCTCCAGCCATTCCGTCGCGGCCTTCTTGGCCTTGCGGTGGGAGGTGCCGCGCAGCAGCAGCGGCAGCGCGGCGTTCTCCCACGCCGTCAGCTCGGGCACGAGGGTCGGCTCCGGGTCGATCCAGCCGAACCGCTCACGGCGCAGCCGCTCCCGCTGGAGCGGGGGCAGCGTGTGCACGGGGGAGCTGTTGAACCACACCTCGCCCTCGTGCGGGACGAGTTGGCCCGACAGACACTGCAGCAGTGTCGTCTTCCCGCTGCCGCGCGGGCCGCTCACGGCGAGGATCTCGCCTTCCCGCACCCCCAGCGAGACACCGGCCAGCGCGGGGGAGCCGCTGTGCGCGTGGTGAAGGGAGCGTGCCCAGATCACATCGTTGTCCGGCGGGGCCACCATGGTGTCACCTCGGTTCTGATCAGATTTGTCCTCCCCCGTACGGGGGAACGACGTCAGGGCCGATCGGTCACTCGCACGCTAGGTATTCGGATGCGGGGTCCGGGGAAACACACGGCCCGGGTGCCCCCATCTCACTCGGATGGGCGCACCCGGGCCGTGTCGGCGCCGGGGAGGCGGGGAGGACTAGAGCTTCGTCCAGGCCTCCGTGAGGACGGACCGGAGGATGCCCTCGATCTCGTCGAAGGTCTCCTGGTTGGAGATCAGCGGCGGCGCCAGCTGGACGACCGGGTCGCCGCGGTCGTCGGCGCGGCAGTACAGGCCGTTGTCGTAGAGCGCCTTCGAGAGGAAGCCGTAGAGCACGCGCTCGGTCTCCTCGTCGGTGAAGGTCTCCTTGGTGGCCTTGTCCTTCACCAGCTCGATGCCGTAGAAGAAGCCGTTGCCGCGGACGTCGCCGACGATCGGCAGGTCGTGCAGCTTCTTCAGGGTGTCGAAGAAGGCGCCCTCGTTGTCCAGGACGTGCTGGTTGAGGCCTTCCTTCTCGAAGATGTCGAGGTTGGCCAGGCCCACCGCCGCGGAGACCGGGTGGCCGCCGAAGGTGTAGCCGTGCAGGAAGGTGTTGTCGCCCTGGTAGAACGGCTCGGCCAGGCGGTCGGAGATGATGCAGGCGCCGATCGGGGAGTAGCCCGAGGTCATGCCCTTGGCGCAGGTGATCATGTCCGGTACGTAGCCGAACTTGTCGCAGGCGAACATCGTGCCGAGGCGGCCGAAGGCACAGATGACCTCGTCGGACACGAGCAGTACGTCGTACTGGTCGCAGATCTCACGGACCCGCTGGAAGTACCCGGGCGGCGGCGGGAAGCAGCCGCCGGCGTTCTGGACCGGCTCCAGGAAGACGGCGGCGACCGTCTCCGGGCCCTCGAAGAGGATCTGCTGCTCGATCTGGTCGGCGGCCCAGCGGCCGAAGGCCTCGGGGTCGTCGCCGTGGATCGGGGCGCGGTAGATGTTGGTGTTCGGCACCTTGTGCGCACCGGGGACCAGCGGCTCGAAGGGAGCCTTCAGCGCGGGCAGACCGGTGATGGAGAGCGCGCCCTGCGGGGTGCCGTGGTAGGCGACCGCACGCGAGATGACCTTGTACTTGGTGGGCTTGCCCTGCAGCTTGAAGTACTGCTTGGCCAGCTTCCACGCGGTCTCCACGGCCTCGCCGCCACCGGTGGTGAAGAAGACCTTGTTCAGGTCGCCCGGAGCGTGCTGGGCCAGGCGCTCGGCGAGCTCGACGGCCTTCGGGTGGGCGTAGGACCACACCGGGAAGAAGGCGAGCTCCTGAGCCTGCTTGTAGGCGGTCTCGGCGAGCTCGTGACGGCCGTGGCCGGCGTTGACGACGAACAGGCCGGACAGGCCGTCGAGGTAGCGCTTGCCCTTGTCGTCGTAGATGTAGGTGCCCTCACCGCGCACGATGGTGGGCACGGGTGCGTTCTCGTACGACGACATACGTGTGAAGTGCATCCACAGGTGGTCGTACGCGGTCTTGGAGAGGTCCTTGCTCACGGCTATCGGGTTCCCCACATGTAGGTCTGCTTCTTGAGCTTGAGGTAGACGAAGCTCTCGGTGGACCGCACGCCGGGGAGCGCACGAATCCGTTTGTTGATCACTTCGAGAAGGTGGTCGTCGTCCTCGCAGACGATCTCCACCATGAGGTCGAACGAGCCCGCGGTCATGACCACGTACTCGCACTCGGCCATGGCCGTCAGCGCTTCGGCTATCTCGTCGAGGTCGCCCTCGACGCGGATGCCGACCATCGCCTGGCGTCGCAGACCCACGGTGAGCGGGTCGGTGACGGCGACGATCTGCATCACGCCCTGGTCGAGCAGCTTCTGGACGCGCTGGCGCACGGCCGCCTCGGACAGGCCCACGGCCTTGCCGATCGCGGCGTACGGACGACGCCCGTCCTCCTGGAGCTGCTCGATGATCGCGAGGGAGACGGCGTCGATCGTCGGGGACGATCCGTTCGTCTTCCTGGATTCTGCGCTTCGACTGGCCACGGGGTCACTGTGCACCGGGACTCGTCTGTCTCGCAAGCCCTGAGCGATGATATTCGTCGTTGAAGGGCTTGGATATCACCGAATCCGAAGATGGGGAGGGTCGGGGCTGTTGAAAGCGTCGGCCGTGCGATTAGGGTGGGTTGTCTCACCCATCGGAATCTGACAGGAGGGGTGGCAACAGTGACCACCGAGCTGCGTCGTCTGCGCAACTACATCAACGGGGAGTTCCGGGACGCCGCCGACGGGCGGACGATCGATGTCATCAACCCGGTCACCGGCGAGGTGTACGCCACGTCGCCGCTCTCCGGGCAGTCGGATGTGGACGCGGCGATGGACGCTGCCGCGGCGGCCTTCCCGGCCTGGCGCGACGCCACGCCCGCCGAGCGCCAGAAGGCGCTTCTGAAGATCGCGGACGCGTTCGAGGAGCGGGCCGAGGACCTCATCGCGGCCGAGTCGGAGAACACGGGCAAGCCGCTGGAGCTGACCCGTACCGAAGAGATCCCGCCGATGGTGGACCAGATCCGCTTCTTCGCGGGCGCCGCGCGCATGCTCGAGGGCCGCTCGGCCGGCGAGTACATGGAGGGCCTCACCTCCATCGTCCGCCGCGAGCCGGTCGGCGTCTGCGCGCAGGTCGCGCCGTGGAACTACCCGATGATGATGGCGGTGTGGAAGTTCGCTCCGGCGCTCGCGGCGGGCAACACCGTCGTGCTGAAGCCGTCGGACACCACCCCCGCCTCCACGGTGCTGATCGCCGAGATCATCGGCTCGATCGTGCCCAAGGGCGTCTTCAACGTCATCTGCGGTGACCGGGACACCGGCCGCACGATGGTCGAGCACCCGACGCCGGCGATGGCGTCGATCACCGGTTCCGTACGCGCGGGCATCCAGGTCGCGGCCTCCGCGGCCAAGGACGTCAAGCGGGTCCACCTGGAGCTGGGCGGCAAGGCGCCGGTCGTCGTCTTCGAGGACACCGACATCGCCAAGGCCGTCGAGGACATCTCGGTGGCGGGCTACTTCAACGCCGGCCAGGACTGTACGGCCGCGACCCGTGTGCTCGTGCAGGAGTCCATCCACGACGAGTTCGTGGCGGCGCTGGCGAAGGCGGCGTCGGAGACGAAGACGGGCGCTCCGGACGACGAGGACGTGCTCTACGGCCCGCTGAACAACTCCAACCAGCTCGCCCAGGTCACCGGCTTCATCGACCGGCTCCCGGCGCACGCGAAGGTGGAGGCGGGCGGCCACCGGGTCGGTGACAAGGGCTACTTCTACGCTCCCACCGTCGTCTCCGGCCTGAAGCAGGACGACGAGATCATCCAGAACGAGGTCTTCGGCCCGGTCATCACCGTGCAGTCCTTCACGGACGAGGCGCAGGCCCTGGAGTGGGCGAACGGCGTCGAGTTCGCGCTGGCCTCGTCGGTGTGGACGAAGGATCACGGCCGCGCGATGCGGATGTCGAAGTCGCTGGACTTCGGCTGCGTGTGGATCAACACCCACATCCCGCTCGTGGCGGAGATGCCGCACGGCGGCTTCAAGAAGTCGGGCTACGGCAAGGACCTGTCGGCGTACGGGTTCGACGACTACACCCGCGTCAAGCACGTGATGACGTCGCTGGACGTCTGACCGGCGTCACCCGCCGGCCACTCGGCAGCCCCCGCGCCCCGTCCGGGCGCGGGGGCTGCCGCATGTCCGGAGCTACGAGGAGCTACGTCAGGGGGGTCCGGTGCAGCGCGATGAGCAGCCGCCAGGCCTGGCCGGCCATCTCCGCGGGGTCCGCCTCGATCGCGCCGTGGAGCCAGTCGGCGAGCAGGCCGGCGAAGGTGGCCGCCACGGCCGTGGCGATCAGATCCGGGCGGGGAGCGCCGGCCAGTTCGCGTTCGCGGCGGCTGCGGGCGCGCAGCTCCGTGTGGAGCAGATCGCCGAGCGGGCCGCTGCCGCCCTCGCGCAGGAGCGGGCGGTAGAGGTGCGCGCGGGCGGACAGACCGGTGAAGAAGTCCGTCAGCGGCGGGGGCGGGGCCGCCGGGTCGGGGACGCCGCGCCAGGCGTGCAGGGCTTCCACCGCCTCCCGTACGACCTCGGCGCAGGCGTCGACCGCCAGCGCCTGAAGGTCCGCGTAGTGCAGATAGAACGTGGCGCGGCCGAGCCCCGCCCTGCGGACGACCGCGGCCACGCTGACCTCGTCGAGCGCACGGTCCGCGCACTCGTCGAGCAGCGCCGCCCGCAGCCGGGCCCGGGTGCGTTCCGCCCTGGGGTCGTTCATCTGGCCACCAGGACCGCTGCCAGGGCGAGCGCTCCCGGCAGCGCCTGCGCAAGGAGGATGCGGCGGTTCGCGGTGAAGCCGCCGTACAGCCCGGCGACCACCACGCACGCGGTGAAGAAGACCTGCACCCGGTAGCCGGTGGGGTCCGAGGCGATCAGGCCCCAGACGAGGCCCGCCGCGAGAAAGCCGTTGTAGAGGCCCTGGTTGGCGGCGAGGGGAGCGGTGGCGCGGGCCATCTCGGTGTCGAAGCCGGAGAGTTGACGGCCGGGTCTCCGCTCCCAGAGGAACATCTCCAGAACCAGGATGTAGAGGTGCAGCGCGGCCACCAGGCCGACCAGGACATGGGCCGTTGCGTTCATGACCGGCTCTTTCTGTTGCGCGGACAGGTTTCATGGACAGGTGTCCATGAAGTATAGACACCTGTCCATGATCGACAGGGTGTCCCCTCCTGCCCCCAGGTGTCGACGCACCGTCCATTGCCGCCCGCATGCGCCGGCCGCCATCCTGCGGACGTGCCCGCGATCCGGATGAACCCCATGTCACGGCGGACCCTGCTGCGCGCCGTCGGCGCGGGTGCCGCTCTCGCCGGCCCCGCCGTGCTCGCCGGATGCGGGGTGCCCGCGGCCTACGTCGAGCCCGGCGACCGTGCCGCGCGCGACGACTCGGCCCACGACCGCAGTCTCGACTTCGCCAACTGGCCCCTCTACATCGACACCGACGACGAGAACACCTCCGAGCGCCCCACGCTCGACGCCTTCACCGAACGCACCGGGATCTCCGTCACCTACACCGAGGAGATCAACGACAACGACGAGTTCTTCGGAAAGATCAGCCCGGCCCTGATGAACCATCAGGAGACCGGCCGCGATCTGATCGTCGTCAGCGACTGGATGGCCGCCCGCTTCGTACGCCTCGGCTGGGTGCAGGAGATGGACCGGACGAAGCAGCCCAACGTCACCCGGTACCTGGACCCGCAACTGCGCTCGCCGGCCTTCGACAAGGGGCGTCTGCACAGCGTCCCCTGGCAGTCGGGAATCACCGGCATCGCCTACAACCGCAGGAAGCTCGGCCGTGAACTGCGGCGTACGAGCGACCTGTGGGCGGACGATCTGCGCGGCCGGGTCACGCTGCTGTCCGGGCTCGACGAATCCTTCGCCCTGCTGATGCAGGCCGACGGCGTCGACATCACCCGGTGGACGGCGGACGACTTCCACGCCGTCTGCGACCGGCTGGAGAAGCTGGTGAAGCGCCGGCACATCAGGCGCTTCACGGGCAACGACTACATCAAGGACCTCGACACCGGTGACGTCGTCGCCTGCCAGGCGTACTCCGGCGATGTCATCCAGCTCCAGGCGGACAACCCCGACATCGAGTTCGTCGTGCCCGAGGAGGGCGGCGAACTGTGGGCGGAGAGTCTGATGATCCCCAACCTCGCCCGCCACAAGCGCAATGCGGAGGCACTCGTCGACCACTACTACCGGCCGGAGGTCGCCGCCGAACTCGCGAGCTGGGTCAACTACGTCTGCCCGGTGCCGGCCGCACGCGATGTGCTCGCCTCGTCCAAGGACGAGGAGACGGCCGCGCTCGCGGAGGACCCGCTGATCTTCCCCGACGACGTGATGCGCAGACGGCTCGCGATAGCCCGGGACATTGCCTCGGAGGAGCGCGCGGAGTTCGCCCGGCGATGGAACTCCCTCGTCGGGCTGTAGCGGGCTTCTCCGGAGCGGGTGCGTGAGTCCTCGGGCGTGACCCGGCGCGTGAAGAAGACGCCGGTCAGGGGAAGTTCGCCGTCGAGGTCAGGGCTTGCGGGCCACCGCGCCGAACTGCGCCACCTGAGGGAAGCGGCTCTCCCGCGCCACGTCGTGCCGCCAGCGGGAGCACGAGACGATGCCGGGCTCCAGCACCTCCAGGCCCTCCAGGAACGAGGCGAACTCCGCGCCGCTGCGGGCGGTGATCGGGGGAGTGGCGTTCTCGTTCCAGAAGCGCATGGCGTCCTCGTTGCCCTCTCCGCCCAGTTCGAGGGTGGGATGGGTGAGGACGAGGTAGCTGCCGGAGGGCACGGCGTCCATCAGCGTGCGCACGATGGAGCGCGCCTCGTCGGTGTCCATCACGAAGTTCAGGATGCCGAGCATCATCACGGCCACCGGCTTGTGCAGGTCCAGTGTCGGCTCGACGGCCCGCACGATCCCGGCCGCGTCGTGGGCGTCCGCGTCCAGGTACTCCGTCGTACCGCCGGTGGAGCTGGTGAGCAGGGCGCGGGCGTGCGCCAGGACGATCGGGTCGTTGTCGACGTAGACGATCCGCGCGTCGGGGGCGATGCGCTGGGCGACCTCATGGGTGTTGTCGACGGTCGGCAGCCCGGTGCCGATGTCCAGGAACTGCCGTACGCCCGCCTCGCCGGCCAGGAACTCCACCGCACGGCCCAGGAACGCCCGGTCGGCACGGGCCACTTCGCCGATGCTCGGGTACAGACCGGTGACGTGGTCACCCACCGCGCGGTCGACCGGGTAGTTGTCCTTACCGCCCAGCCAGTGGTTCCAGACCCTGGCGTTGTGCGCTACGTCGGTACGGATCCTGTCGGTCACTTCTGCTCCTCCGCCGGGTGAGTGGGTCCATCATGCCGGAACGATCAAGAAGGCGGACCGGTAAGGGAGTTGTCCCGGACAACGGATGCCAGCGTGTCCACCCGGTTGGTGGTGACGGCGTCCACGCCGGCCCGGATCAGCCGGCGCATGGTGCGCCGGGTGTCGGCCGTCCAGGCGGAGATCAGCATGCCGTCCTTGTGCACACGCTCCGCGAGCTCCTGACCGACCAGCCCGAAGCGGTAGTTGAGGAACCGCGGACGTACGGCGTCGATGAGGACCGGCCGCGGCGGGGCCAGCGAGGTCCACGTCAGGGCGATCTCGGCCGCCGGGTCCTCGTTCCGTACCGCGAGCATGGCGACGGGGCCCGCGCAGTAGTACACGCGCTCGGCCGCGCCGCAATCGCGGACCAGGCCGACCACCGCGCGTACCGACTCCTCGGTGGCGCCGGGAAGGTCGATCATCAGGCGGTGCGCGCCGACGTCGAGCAGCGCGTCCCGCAGCGTCGGCACACCACCCCGCGTCAGCTCCTCGACCTGGGCACGGGTCAGCTTCGACAGCGGCCGGTCGTGCCCCCACAGGCGCTTCAGTGTCGCGTCGTGCAGCAGCACGGGCACACCGTCGCGGGTCAGTCGTACGTCGATCTCGACCGCGTCCGCGCCCCGGGTGACGGCCGAGCGGAGCGAGGGCAGGGTGTTCTCCCGCACGCGGTAGGGATCGCCGCGATGGCCGACGACACCGACGATGCGCGCGGGACCGTTCTCCACGGGGGTCAACGCGCGAGCCATGCCGCGGTGTACGTGTCGATCTCCTCGGCGATGCGCGCCTTGCCCGCCGGGTCGAGGAACGAGGCCTCCACGGCGTTCTTCGCGAGCGCGGCGAGACCGCGCTCGTCGAGGCCGAGCAGCCGGCCCGCCACTCCGTACTCGTTGTTGAGGTCGGTGCCGAACATCGGCGGGTCGTCGCTGTTGACGGTCACCAGCACGCCGGCCGCGACCATCTCCTTGATGGGGTGGTCGTCGAGAACGGTGACGGCCCGGGTCGCGATGTTGGACGTCGGGCAGACCTCCAACGGGATCCGGTGCTCGGCGAGATGGGCGAGCAGCGCCGGGTCCTGGACGGAGCTGGTGCCGTGCCCGATCCGCTCGGCCCGCAGATCGTTCAGCGCGTCCCAGACGGTCTGCGGTCCGGTCGTCTCGCCGGCGTGCGGCACGGAGTGCAGTCCGGCGGCGATGGCGCGGTCGAAGTACGGCTTGAACTGCGGGCGCGGCACACCGATCTCCGGTCCGCCCAGACCGAAGGCGACCAGGCCCTCGGGGTGCAGGTCCACCGCGAGCCGGGTGGTCTCCTCCGCCGCCTCCAGGCCCGCCTCACCGGGAATGTCGAAGCACCAGCGCAGCACCACGCCGAGTTCGGCCTCGGCGGCCGTGCGGGCGTCCTCGATCGCGGCCATGAAGGCCTTCTCGTCGATACCGCGGCGGGTCGAACTGAACGGCGTGACGGTCAGCTCGGCGTAGCGGATGTTCTGGCGGGCCATGTCCCGGGCGATCTCGAAGGTGAGCAGCCGGACGTCCTCGGGGGTGCGGATCAGATCCACGACCGAGAGATAGACCTCGATGAAGTGGGCGAAGTCCGTGAAGGTGAAGTAGTCGGCGATCGCCTCGGGGTCGGTCGGCACCTTGGAGTCCGGGTGCCGGGCGGCGAGTTCGGCGACGATGCGCGGTGAGGCCGACCCGACATGGTGAACATGCAGTTCCGCTTTGGGGAGCCCGGCGATGAAGGGGTGCAGATCGGTCATCGGGGTCCTCCGTGTGCTGTGCGGTCGCTGGTGTCAGGGATCATCGTAGGCGGCCGTCCCGTGACACGGGGCAGGCCGTAGCATGAGCGCGAACCACGATGGGGGAGAACCATGGCAGAGAACCAGGCCCAGCCGCCGGGCGGACCCGAGCCCCGTGACCGCGACCCGTGGGCTCCGCCGGCGAGCACTGCGCCGCAGGACAAGGTTCCGCTGCACAAGCCCGCCATCCCGGCTCCGTCGGTGCCGCCGGTGCACGACCAGATGACGGTCACGTCCATGCCCGGCGTCGGGGACACCGGCTCGGTGCCGCCGCCCCCGATAGCCCCGGGCGGGCCCGCCCAGCCCGCTCCCGGCCCGTACGGCTACCCCGCGGCCCCTCCGGTGACGGGTCCCGCCAGCGATCCCTTCGGTCACGCCGGATACCCCGGCTACCAGACCTACGGCCAGCCCGGCTGGCAGGCGGCCCCGGCGAACGGCATGGGCACCACGGCGATGGTGCTCGGCATCCTGTCCGTCTGCCTGTTCTGCCTCTACGGCGTCGTCGCCATCGTCCTCGGCGTCCTGGCGCTGATCTTCGGCATCCTGGGCCGCAAGCGGGTCCAGCGCGGCGAGGCCACCAACGGCGGGATGGCGCTCTCCGGGATCATCCTCGGCTCCGTCGGCATCGTCATCGGCCTGGTCGTCGTCGGCCTGCTGGCCTGGGGCATCACCGAGGCGATCAACGACGAGCGGAACAGGAACGACGACTTCGGCAACACGCTGGTGATCGACGGCGCCGCGCAGCCCGCCGCGCTCTCGGCCGCGCGCTGACCGGACCACGCGTTCCTGGGGCGGTTCCCGCCACCAGGCACCCCGGCCGGTTCGCGTCGATCAGGCCCCCGGGCCGGTGCCGCACTCGCAGCCCCGGGCTGTCGGGGCGCCTGGCGCCCAGCAACCCTGCTCCCCGGGCCGGCTCGCGTCGGCAGCCCCGTGGCCGGGTCCCGCACCCGTAGCTCCGGCCCACTGCCGCTGGGAAGCCTGTCCGCCGACGGGTCGCGGCCGCGGGCTCCTGGGCCGGCGCGCGCCTTCGCCGACCCGCACCCGCGCCCGGCCTCGGCGCCCTGCAAGCCCTGCCCCCTAGGTGCCCTGCTCCCCGGCAGTCCGCAGCTCCTCGCGCGCCTCCATCAGCGCGAATCCCAGCAGGTTCTGCCCGCGCCAGCGCGTGGGGTCCTGCGCCCGCTCGTCGTCCGCGGCCAGCCCGATACCCCAGATCCGGTCCAGCGGGCTGGCCTCGACGAGCACCCGGTCTCCCGTGGCCAGCAGGAACTCCCGCAGCGCCGCATGCTGGGCGAACTTGTGCACGCTGCCCGAGCGGACGATCGCGAACCGCTCCCGCTTCCAGAGCCTGTCGTCGAAACCGCGCACCTCGCGCCCGGCCCGCTTCGCCGCCCCCGGGTTCGTCGCGTCGAGCGCCTTCCGCTCCGCCTCCGCGTCGCCGAACAGCCGTGCCTTGTGGGCCATCATCCAGTGCTCGGCCGTCGCGTACCGCACGCCGTCCACCTCGAAGGGCGCCTCCCACCACTGGCTGAGGCAGCTCGGACCTATGCGACCGTCCTTGCGCGGTGCGTGCCCCCAGAAGTGCAGATACTTGACATGTCGACCGCTGCTGACCTGCCGGATCAGCTCATCCATCCCCATGCACGCGAGTCTCGCATCCACCACTGACACTCCGTACGGGGATGAGGGGCGCAACGCGACACATGGTCGACCGAATCCGTCGCGTAACCAAAAGGCAACTACGGAATCACTTGTTGGGCAACAGGTGCTCTGCCAGGATCGGCACTCAAATCGAGCTGGGACAACGGAGAGCGTCATGGGCAACCGCTTCCAGGTGCAGGACCGCTTCGCGGACGGCGCGCAGTACATCGGCGGCCGACCGCGGTCCGGCACCTCAGGACGTACGCAGGACATCGTGGACCCCGCGACCGGTGAGACGGTCCACAGCTACGAGCTCGCCGGGGCCGCCGACGTCGACGCGGCCGTCGCCGCCGCGCGCGAGGCGTTCCCGGCCTGGTCGGGTGCCACGCCCGGCGAGCGCTCCGACGCCCTGCACCGGTTCGCGTCGCTGCTCGCCGAGCAGTCCGAGGACCTGGCCGGCGCGGAGTCCCTCCAGTGCGGCAAGCCGATCAAACTCAGCACCGAGTTCGACGTGCCGGGCACCGTCGACAACACCGCCTTCTTCGCCGGTGCCGCCCGCCACCTCCAGGGCCAGTCGGCCGGTGAGTACAGCGGCGACCACACCTCCTACGTACGCAGGGAGGCCATCGGGGTCGTCGGCTCCATCGCGCCCTGGAACTACCCGCTCCAGATGGCGGCCTGGAAGGTCCTGCCGGCCATCGCCGCCGGCAACACCATCGTGCTCAAGCCCGCCGAGATCACCCCGCTGACCTCCCTGATGTTCGCGGCGGCCGCGACCGAGGCGGGCATCCCCGACGGCGTCGTCAACGTCGTCAACGGCGCGGGCCGGGACGCGGGCGAGCATCTGGTCGGGCACCCGGACGTCGCCATGACGTCCTTCACCGGCTCCACCGCCGTCGGCAAGCGCGTCGCCGAGATCGCCACCTCCACCGTGAAGCGGCTGCACCTCGAACTCGGCGGCAAGGCCCCCTTCCTCGTCTTCGACGACGCGGACCTGGAGTCGGCGGTGCACGGGGCGGTCGCCGGCTCCCTCATCAACACCGGCCAGGACTGCACCGCCGCCACCCGTGCCTATGTGCAGCGCCCGCTCTACGACGCGTTCGTCAGCGGAGTGGCCGATCTGATGGCCACCGTGCGGCTGGGCGACCCCTTCGACCCGGCGACCGACCTCGGCCCGCTCGTCTCCCACCTCCAGCGCGACCGCGTCGCCGCCTTCGTGGACCGGGCGCGCGGCTACGCCACCGTCGTCACCGGCGGCGAGGCGCCGCAGGGGGCACTGAAGAGCGGCGCCTACTACCGGCCCACCCTGATCGCCGGCGCCGCCCAGGACAGCGAGATCGTGCAGGCCGAGATCTTCGGCCCGGTCCTGGTCGTCCTCCCCTTCGACTCCGACGACGACGGCATCGCGCTCGCCAACGACACCCCGTACGGCCTCGCCGCCTCGGCCTGGACCCGGGACGTCTACCGCGCCGGCCGCGCCACCCGTGAGATCAAGGCCGGCTGCGTGTGGGTCAACGACCACATCCCGATCATCAGCGAGATGCCCCACGGCGGCTACAAGGCCTCCGGCTTCGGAAAGGACATGTCCGTCTACTCCTTCGAGGAGTACACGCAGGTCAAGCACGTGATGTTCGACAACACCGCGGTCGTCCGCAAGGACTGGCACCGCACCGTCTTCGGGGACCGATAGCCAGCACCGCCCGACCAGCGGCACCCATCCCGAAAGGGCACTGTTCATGGACCACAACGAGCCCGACGGCCTGTCCGCGGCCCAACTGGCCGCGGTGCGGCGCAGTCTGACCAACGGCCGGGGAGCCCTCACCCGCCGTTCGATGCTGCGCGCCACCGGCGTCGGAGCCCTCACCGTCGGCGGCATCGGCGCGCTGAGCTCCTGCGGAATCCCGCCCGCCAAGCGCGAGGGCGAAGCGGCCTCGGACGACCACTCCGCGAAGGAGAAGCAGATCGCCTTCTCCAACTGGACGGAGTACATGGACGTCAGTGAGGACGAGAAGAGCCGTCCCACACTGACCGAGTTCACCCGGCGCACCGGGATCAAGGTCAAGTACACCGAGGACATCAACGACAACGTCGAGTTCTTCGGCAAGATCCAGCCGCAGCTCGCCGCCGGCCAGGAAACCGGCCGCGACCTGATATGCGTCACCGACTGGCTGGCCTCCCGGATGATCCGCCTCGGCTGGGTGCAGAAGCTCGACCCGTCGCTGCTGCCCCACGCGTACGCGAACCTCTCCGCCCAGTTCCGCAGCCCCGACTGGGACCCGGGACGCTCGTTCTCCTACCCCTGGACGGGCATCTCGACGGTCATCGCCTACAACACCAAGGCGACCGGCGGGAAGAAGGTGGACTCCGTCACCCAGCTGCTCGACGACCCCTCCCTCAAGGGCCGCGTCGGCTTCCTCACGGAGATGCGCGACACCGTCGGCATGACGCTGCTGGACATCGGCAAGGACCCGGCGAAGTTCACCGACGCCGACTACGACGCCGCCATCGGCCGGCTCCAGAAGGGCGTCGACAAGAAGCAGATCCGCCGCTTCACCGGCAACGACTACACCTCGGACCTGGACAAGGGCGACCTCGCGGCCTGTCTGGCCTGGGCCGGTGACGTCATCCAGCTTCAGGCCGACAACCCCGCGATCCAGTACGCGATCCCGGCCCCCGGCTACATCACCTCCAGCGACAACCTGCTGGTCCCGGCGCAGGCCAGGCACCAGCGCAACGCCACCCGGCTCATCGACTACTACTACGAACTCCCGGTGGCGGCCCAGCTCGCCGCGTACATCAACTACGTCTGCCCGGTGGAGGGCGTCGGCGCCGAACTGGCGAAGATCGACCCCGAGCTGGCCTCGAACACCCTGATCCTCCCGGACAAGGCCATGGCCGCCAAGTCCCACTCCTTCCGCTCCCTCACCAGTGCGGAAGAGAAGGCCTACGAAGAGAAGTTCGCCAAGCTCATCGGCGCCTGACCTCGTCCGCTCCACCGACACCACCGGGATCGCGACCCATGACTGAAAAGACTGCGGGCGGCGAAGTCCGCCTCTCCGGGATCGGCAAGACCTACGGCTCCTTCACCGCGGTGCACCCGCTGGACCTGACCGTCCCGCAGGGCTCGTTCTTCGCCCTGCTCGGCGCGTCCGGCTGCGGCAAGACCACCACCCTGCGGATGATCGCCGGTCTGGAGGACCCGACCACCGGATCCGTATTCCTCGGCGACAGAGACGTCACCGGCCTGCCGCCGCACAAACGCCCCGTCAACACCGTCTTCCAGAGCTATGCGCTCTTCCCGCACCTCGACATCTACGAGAACGTCGCGTTCGGCCTGCGCCGCCGCGGCATCAAGTCGGTGAAGAAGCAGGTCGGCGACATGCTCGACCTCGTCCAGCTCGGAGACTTCGCCCAGCGCAAGCCGCACCAGCTCTCCGGCGGACAGCAGCAGCGCGTCGCCGTGGCCCGCGCGCTCATCAACCACCCCCAGGTGCTGCTGCTCGACGAGCCGCTCGGCGCCCTGGACCTCAAGCTGCGCCGCCAGATGCAGCTGGAGCTCAAGCGCATCCAGACCGAGGTCGGCATCACCTTCGTCCATGTCACCCACGACCAGGAGGAGGCCATGACCATGGCCGACACCGTCGCGGTGATGAACGGCGGACGTGTCGAGCAACTGGGCGCACCCGCCGAGCTCTACGAGAACCCGCAGACCACCTTCGTCGCCAACTTCCTCGGCACCTCCAACCTCATCGAGGCCGAGGTGGCGTCGAACACCGGCGGGGAGGTCGTCGTCACCGCCGCCGACGCCAAGCTGCGGCTGCCCGCGCAGCGCTGCGCGACCGCGCCCACCGCCGGCGGAAAGCTGCTGGTCGGCGTGCGGCCGGAGAAGATATCGCTGGCGCACGCGGACGACGCGGGAAGCATCGCGGACGGCCGCAACCGCTTCACCGGCACCATCGCCGACTCCAGCTTCATCGGCGTCTCCACGCAGTACGTCATCGACAGCCCGGTCTGCCCGGAGCTGGAGGTGTACGCGCAGAACATCGAGCGGGACCCCCGGCTGGTCCCCGGCGCCCGGGTCGTCCTGCACTGGAACCCCGAGCACACCTTCGGTCTCGACGCCGGCCAGGACATCGACGCCGGTGTGGAGACGGTGGAGGCGACGCCGTGACCGTCACCGCGGCGCCGCCCGCGCCACCCGCCCCCGAACCGGTCGTCCACAAGCCGTCCGTGCGCCGCAAGCTGGTGCCGTACTGGCTCCTGCTGCCCGGCATGCTGTGGCTGCTGGTCTTCTTCGCGCTGCCGCTGGTGTACCAGGCGTCGACCTCGGTGCAGACCGGCTCGCTGGAGGAGGGCTTCCAGGTCACCTGGCACTTCCAGACGTACTGGGACGCGCTCACCGAGTACTGGCCGCAGTTCCTGCGCTCGGTGCTCTACGCGGGCACGGCCACCGCGTTGTGTCTGCTGTTCGGCTACCCGCTCGCGTATCTGATCGCGTTCAAGGCCGGCCGCTGGCGCAATTTGCTGCTGGTCCTGGTCATCGCGCCGTTCTTCACCAGCTTCCTGATCCGCACGCTCGCCTGGAAGACGATCCTCGCGGACAGCGGACCCGTGGTGGAGACGCTCAACTCCATCGGCTTCCTCGACGTCACCAACTGGCTCGGGATGACCGACGGCAGCCGGGTGCTGGCCACACCGCTGGCCGTGGTCACCGGTCTCACGTACAACTTCCTGCCCTTCATGATCCTGCCGCTCTACACCTCATTGGAGCGGATCGACCCCCGGCTCCACGAAGCGGCGGGGGACCTGTACGCGAAGCCGTCCACCACCTTCCGCAAGGTGACCTTCCCGCTGTCCATGCCGGGTGTGGTCTCCGGGACGCTGCTGACCTTCATCCCGGCCAGCGGCGACTACGTGAACGCCGAACTGCTCGGCTCCACGGACACCCGAATGGTCGGAAACGTCATCCAGTCGCAGTTCCTGAGGGTGCTCGACTACCCGACCGCGGCCGCGTTGTCGTTCATTCTCATGGCAGTCGTGCTGATCGTGGTCACGGTCTACATCCGGCGGGCCGGGACGGAGGATCTGGTCTGATGCGTTGGATACGGCGCAACCTCGTGGTGATCGCGGGCCTGCTCACGCTCGCGTATCTGATCCTGCCGAACATCGTCGTGATGGTGTTCTCGTTCAACAAGCCGGCCGGGCGGTTCAACTACTCCTGGCGCGAGTTCTCCACCGACGCGTGGCGCGACCCGTGCGGCGTGGCCGACATGTGCGGCTCGCTGTCGCTGTCGCTCCAGATCGCCCTGTGGGCGACGATCGGCGCCACCGTGCTCGGTTCGATGATCGCCTTCGCGCTGGTCCGCTACCGCTTCCGGGCGCGCGGCGCGATCAACTCGCTGATCTTCCTGCCGATGGCGATGCCCGAGGTGGTCATGGCCGCCTCGCTGCTCACGCTCTTCCTCAACCTGGGCGCCCAGCTGGGCTTCTGGACCATCCTCATCGCACACACCATGTTCTGCCTCAGCTTCGTGGTGGTGGCGGTCAAGGCGCGTGTGCTGTCGATGGACCCCCGTCTCGAGGAAGCAGCCCGCGACCTGTACGCGGGACCCGTGCAGACCTTCCTGCGGGTCACGCTGCCGATCGCGGCACCCGGCATCGCCGCCGGCGCGATGCTCGCCTTCGCCCTCTCGTTCGACGACTTCATCATCACCAACTTCAACTCGGGCAACACCGTCACCTTCCCCATGTTCGTGTGGGGCTCGGCCCAGCGCGGAACGCCCGTCCAGATCAACGTCATCGGCACGGCCATGTTCGTCATCGCCGTACTGATCGTCGTGGCCGGCCAGCTGATCAGCGGCCGGAGAAAGAACAGCGCCGCGGCCAAGTAGGGCCCGCAAGGCCCTCGAAGGAGTGGAAACCATGGCCCCAGACGCCATGACCTTTGCCTCATCCCTTTCCGACGCCCAGCCCGTCGCCTTCTGGCTGGACGACCCCGCCAGACCCGCCGCCCTGCCCGCGCTCACCGGCGACGAGCACTGCGACCTCCTCGTCGTCGGCGGCGGCTACAGCGGACTGTGGACCGCGCTGCTCGCCAAGGAGCGCGACCCCGGCCGGGACGTCGTCCTGATCGAGGGGCACGAGGTGGGCTGGGCCGCCTCGGGCCGCAACGGCGGCTTCTGCGCCGCCTCGCTCACCCACGGCCTCGGCAACGGGATCGCCCGCTGGCCCGGTGAGCTCGCACGACTGGAGGAGCTCGGCGACCGCAACCTCGACGCCATCGAGGAGGCGGTGGCACGCCACGGCATCGACTGCGACTTCGAGCGCACCGGTGAGATCGACGTCGCAACCGAGCCGTACCAGGTCGCGGAGCTGGCGGAGATGCACGAGGAGGCGCGGCGACACGGTTTCGACGGACTCGAACTCCTCGACGCCGACGCGGTGCGCGCCGAGGTGAACTCCCCGACCTTCCTCGGCGGGCTGTGGGACCGCCGCGGTGTCGCCATGCTGAACCCGGCGAAGCTCGCCTGGGGCCTAAAGGAGGCCTGCCGCGGCCTCGGGGTCCGCATCTACGAGAACACCCGCGGCCTCGAACTCGCCGCGTCCGGTGCGGGAATGGCCGTCCGCACCCCGTACGGCCGGGTCTTCGCCCGCCGGGTCGCGCTCGGCACCAATGTCTTCCCGTCGCTGGTGAAGCGGGTGCGCGCGTACACCGTCCCGGTCTACGACTACGCCCTGATGACCGAACCGCTCAGCGAGCAGCAGCGCGCCGAGATCGGCTGGGAGGGCCGGCAGGGCCTCGGCGACGTCGCCAACCAGTTCCACTACTTCCGGATCACCGCCGACCACCGCATCCTGTGGGGCGGTTACGACGCGATCTATCCGTACGGCGGGAAGGTCAGCGCGGAGCTGGACCACCGGCCCGAGACCTATCTGAAGCTCGCCGGCCACTTCTTCCGCTGCTTCCCGCAGCTGGAGGGGCTGCGCTTCAGTCATGCGTGGGGCGGGGCGATCGACACCTGTTCGCGGTTCTCCGCGTTTTTCGGCACGGCGCACGGCGGCAAGGTCGCCTACGCCGCCGGCTACACCGGTCTGGGGGTCGGCGCCACGCGCTTCGGCGCCGATGTGATGCTCGACCTGCTGTCGGGGGAGCGCACCGAGCGCACGGAGCTGGAGATGGTGCGCAGCAAGCCGATGCCCTTCCCGCCCGAGCCCGTCGCCTGGGCCGGTATCGGGCTCACCAAGTGGGCGCTGGCCAGGGCGGACGCTCAGGGCGGGCGGCGCAATGTGTGGCTGCGCGCCATGGACCGGATGGGGCTCGGCTTCGACAGCTGACCCGGCGTGACCCAGATCACTACCAACTGGTAGCCCCAACCCGCGTCATACGACGGCCCCGGGCCGCTCTCCCCTGTGAACGCACCGTCGGTGCGCAGGGAAGGGAGTAGGGGTCATGAACGACTCGGGGGCCAGGACCGCGGTGGAGTGGCTGGCGTCGGTCGCACCGGACCCGGAAGCCTGCCGGTGGGAGTGGGAGCGCAACCCGCTCGGGGTCGCGCTGCTGCCCGCCGGCAGGCGCTGGGACGTACTGATCCTGCCGGGAGAGCTGGGCTATCCGACGCTCGATGTGCTGAGCAGGCTGGTCGACAGGCCGGGGCCGGTGCTCGCCGACTTCGGCGACTCCCGCATGGGGTTCTTCGTGCCGCCCGGCACGGCCGCACGGTGGCTCGGGACCGGTGTGCGCAGCGCGGGCGTCGGCACCTGGATCGTCGTGCCCTACCCGGGGCGGGCTGGTGGCGGCGGGGTGCGCTGGCTCGTCGTGCCGGACGGCTCGGGCACGCTCACGGATCCGACGCTGCTGGAACTCGCGATGCACGAGGCGGCGGGGGCCATGGCGCGACGCGAGGGGGAGTGAGGGGCCAGGGCCTGTCGTCCGGACCCCGCCGGCTTCGTGTGCCGCTGTCAGAGGTCTTGACAACGGCATTGGTCTGGACCAAATTGCGGGAGCTCCCACTCGAATCCCCCCATGCCCGGAGGCAGTTGTGGACCGCACCAGACTCTCGGCCGCCCTGACGGCGGCCGCGCTCGCCCTCGGCGGACTTGTCGCCACGTCCACCGCCGCCGAAGCGGCCGACGCCGAAGTCGCCCGCAACGGCGGCTTCGAGGCCGGTCTCACCGGCTGGAGCTGCTCCGCGGGCAGCGGAGTCGTCGTCAGTTCGCCCGTACGCAGCGGGAGTTCGGCTCTGAAGGCCACCCCGGGCGGCAGCGACAACGCCAAGTGCAGTCAGAGTGTCACCGTCAAGCCCAACTCCGACTACACCCTCAGTGGCTGGGTCCAGGGCGGCTACGTCTACCTCGGCGCCTCCGGCACCGGTACCACCGACGTCTCCACCTGGACACCGTCCGCGTCCGGCTGGCAGAAACTCTCGACGAGCTTCCGCACCGGCGCCTCGACCACCTCGGTGACCATCTACACCCACGGCTGGTACGGCACGGCGGCCTACCACGCGGACGACGTCTCCCTGTTCGGCCCGGGCGGCGACCCGGTCCAGCTGCCGGCCGCCCCCACCGGCCTCACCGCGGGATCGCCGGGCTCCACCTCCGTGCCGCTGAGCTGGTCGCCCGTCTCCGGCGCCACCGGCTACAACGTCTACCGCGGCGGCGCCAAGGTCACCTCCGTGACGGGGACGTCGGCCACCGTGACGGGGCTGTCGCCCAGCACGACGTACAGCTTCCAGGTCACCGCGACCAACAGCGCGGGCGAGTCCCCGAAGTCCGCGGTCGTCGGCGCGACCACCACCGCCGGTGGCGGCAACCCGGGCACCGGCCTCCCGGCCCACGCCCTCGTCGGCTATCTGCACGCCAGTTTCGCCAACGGCTCCGGCTACACCCGCATGGCGGACGTCCCCGACTCCTGGGACGTCATCAACCTCGCCTTCGGCGAACCCACATCGGTCACCTCCGGCGACATCCGCTTCAGCCTCTGCCCGGCGGCCGAGTGCCCGAACGTCGAGTCCGTCGCCGAGTTCAAGGCCGCCATCAAGGCGAAGCAGGCCGCCGGCAAGAAGGTCCTGATCTCCATCGGCGGCGCCAACGGGCAGGTGCAGCTGGGCAGTACGGCCGCGCGTGACACCTTCGTCTCCTCCGTCTCGAAGATCATCGACGAGTACGGTCTCGACGGCCTGGACATCGACTTCGAGGGCCACTCCCTCTCGCTGAACACCGGGGACACGGACTTCCGCTCGCCGACCTCACCGGTGATCGTCAACCTCATCTCGGCGATCAAGACCCTCAAGGCGAAGTACGGCTCGGACTTCGTCCTCACGATGGCCCCGGAGACCTTCTTCGTGCAGCTGGGCTACCAGTACTACGGCTCCGGCCCCTGGGGCGGCCAGGACCCGCGCGCCGGCTCCTACCTCCCCGTCATCCGCGCGCTGCGGGACGACCTCACCCTGCTGCACGTCCAGGACTACAACTCCGGCTCGATCATGGGTCTGGACAACCAGTACCACTCGATGGGCGGCGCGGACTTCCACATCGCCATGACCGACATGCTGCTCACCGGCTTCCCGGTGGCCGGTGACCAGTCGAAGTTCTTCCCCGCCCTGCGGCCCGAGCAGGTCGCCATCGGTCTGCCGGCGTCCACCCAGGCGGGCAACGGGCACACCTCACCCGCCGAGGTGAACAAGGCGCTCGACTGTCTGACGAAGAAGGTGAGCTGCGGCTCGTACGCGACCCACGGCACCTGGCCCGCCCTGCGCGGACTGATGACGTGGTCCATCAACTGGGACCGCTTCAACCAGTGGGAGTTCTCCCGGAATTTCGACGCATACCGCTGGAGCTGATCAGCAGCAGCATCCCGCACAGGCACCAGCTGCCGATGACGTCCAGCGGCCAGTGGTAGCCGCGCAGCACCAGACCGATGCCCGTCGCCAGGGTGAGCACCAGGGCGACGGGCATCGACCGTCGCAATCGCAGATATGGGGCGAGGAGCAGCGCGGCCGTGCCGTAGGCGACCATCGCGGTCGCCGTATGGCCGGAGGGGTAGTAGCCGCCCGCGTCGGTGAGCGGTCCCTGGCGGTCGATCAGTGCCTTGAGCGGCACGACCAGCGCGGGCACGGCGGCCATCGTGAGGACGGCGACCAGAGCGTCACGGCGCGCGGCCCTTCTGTCGCGCCACAGGGCATACGCGAGGGCGGCGGCCAGCACGGGCAGAGCAACGGCCACGCTGCCGAGGTCGGCCAGCGCCTCGGTGAGCGGCCGGGGTCCGTGGCCGGCGATGCGGAGTTCGACGCGCTCGTCCAACGAGCGCAGGGGTCCGCCGGCGGCGACCTGCCAGGTGATCAGCGAGAAGAGCACGGCGCACAGGACGGCCGGCCACACCTGACGAGGAAAAGCCGGCCACCTCGGAACAGGGGGGGTAGTTCCGAAGCGGCCGGCCTGACCGGTTTGCCGCGCGCCCCGGGGGGTTTGGGGCGGGCGGCCATCCGATCGGTGAGGAGTTCCGGAGCCAGAAGCTCCAGTGGTGTGCGCGAGGGCACGGCCAGGACGAAGCTGGGGAGGCCTCGGCCTGGAGTCGCCCGCAGTCCCCTGCGAGCGGGGTGTTTCTCTCATCTGCAGAAACCGTACGGCAGGGGCCGGGGGGACCGACAGACGGATCTCCATCCCGCCATCGGCCCCCCACACGTTCTTCACAGGCCCCGACCGTTCCGGCTGCTCCGCCGCTGATCAACCATGGTCCGGGCGGCCGTTTCGGTGATGGGGCCCACGCTTCGAGCGCCTGGTCAGACGCCCGCGAACGCCTGCTCGAGGATGTCCAGACCCTCGTTGAGCAGGTCCTCGCCGATCACCAGCGGCGGCAGGAAGCGCAGCACGTTGCCGTAGGTGCCACAGGTCAGGACCAGCAGGCCCTCGGCGTGGCAGGCCTTGGCGAGCGCGGCGGTCGCGGCCGCGTTCGGCTCCTTGGTCTCGCGGTCGTTCACCAGCTCGATCGCGATCATGGCGCCGCGCCCGCGGATGTCGCCGATGATGTCGAACTTCTCGGCCATCGCGCCCAGGCGGCTCTTCATGACCTCCTCGATGCGCTTGGCCTTGCCGTTGAGGTCGAGCTCCTTCATGGTCTCGATGGCGCCGAGCGCACCGGCACAGGCCACCGGGTTGCCGCCGTACGTACCGCCGAGGCCGCCCGCGTGCGGGGCGTCCATGATCTCGGCGCGGCCCGTCACGGCGGCGAGCGGCAGACCGCCCGCGATGCCCTTGGCGGTGGTGATCAGGTCCGGGACGATGCCCTCGTCCTCGCACGCGAACCACTCGCCGGTACGGCAGAAGCCGGACTGGATCTCGTCCGCGACGAAGACGATGCCGTTGTCCTTGGCGAACTGCGCGATCGCCGGCAGGAAGCCCTTGGCCGGCTCGATGAAGCCGCCCTCGCCGAGGACCGGCTCGATGATGATCGCGGCGACGTTCTCGGCGCCGACCTGCTTGTTGATCATGTCGATGGCCTGGGCGGACGCCTCGGCGCCGGCGTTCTCGGCGCCGGTCGGCCAGCGGTAGCCGTACGCCACCGGGACGCGGTAGACCTCGGGCGCGAACGGACCGAAGCCGTTCTTGTACGGCATGTTCTTGGCGGTCAGCGCCATCGTCAGGTTGGTACGGCCGTGGTAGCCGTGGTCGAAGACGACGACGGCCTGGCGCTTGGTGTAGGCGCGGGCGATCTTGACGGCGTTCTCGACGGCCTCGGCGCCCGAGTTGAACAGCGCGGACTTCTTCGCGTGGTCGCCCGGCGTCAGCTCGGCGAGGGCCTCGGCGACCGCGACGTAGCCCTCGTACGGCGTGACCATGAAACAGGTGTGGGTGAAGTCGGCGAGCTGCGCGGACGCGCGGCGTACGACGGCCTCGGCGGAGGCGCCGACGGAGGTCACGGCGATACCCGACCCGAAGTCGATGAGCCGGTTGCCGTCGACGTCCTCGATGATCCCGCCGCCGGCGCGCGCGGTGAAGACGGGCAGCACGGACCCCACGCCACCGGCGACCGCGGCGGTGCGGCGGGACTGAAGCTCCACGGACTTCGGTCCGGGAATGGCGGTGACGACGCGGCGCTCCTGCGGGATTGCGGTCATGAGGGGCTCCTGGGGTGCTGTGGGACGCTTCGTGTTTCTTTCTCCGCAGGCTAGGCGCGGGGGAGGGGGGTGGGCATGCGCCGTTCGGGAGTGTTGGGGGTGTGTCGTTGTCCGTGCCGGACATAGGCGGGCGCGGAAGGGCCTTCGCGAACGCCGGGCGGGGCGAATCGGTGAACTACCCCCACCGGGGCACTAGATTGACCGTGCACAGAGCGGGCCTGGCTGGTCAGGGGGCAGCGGTTTCATGGAATCCGAAGGCACATTCGACGCACGCGGTACGCGGTCCGATTCCGTGCCACGTCCCGCCGGGCCACCACCCGACGAGCCGTCGATGCCGCCCGGAACCCCCGCGCGGCCGGCGCAGGCGCCGGTGTCCCGCCTGGCGGTCGCCGAATGGCTGCGCATCCCGCGGCCTGCCGCCGCCCCCGGGATCTGGCGTCTGGACCACCGTGAGCGGCCGCAGGAGGAACCGGACCTCGTGCCCGCCCGCCAGCTGTTCAGTGGCGCCTTCATCGCCTACCTCTGCGGATGGCTCCTCTGGTCACTGCTGTGGAACGGCTACCTGGACGGTTGGTGGTTCTTCGTCAAGGACTGGTGGCTGCTGCCGATGCTGTGGCTGGTCCCGGACGACTGGCGGGCACAGGGCAGCCAGAACGCGGAACTCTTCGTCGCCGCGACCTACCTCTACGACGCCCTCGTCCTCGGTCTGCTCGCCGTCGGCTTCGGGCGGGTGGGCAACTGGCGCGAGGTCTGGCAGCGCTACGGCGTGCCGCTGTGGCCGCTCTTCGTCCTGCTGCCGGGCGTGTGGCGCGAAATGCCCCGTACCGTCACATGGCTCACCTGGGTGTCGAACATCTACTACGTGCTGCTCGTGGCCGCAGTGATCGCGGCTGTCGGGCGGATCGGCACGTGGCCGCCCGTACGGCGTCGGCTGGGGACCGCCGGGCCGGCGGCCGCGCCCCCGCCTCCGCCGGAAGCCGACCCCGCCGACTGGCCCGAGCTGCGCGCCGCCGGTCTGGGCGAGGCCGCCGCCCGGCTCGCCGACGCCACCGCACGCGGAACGCTCGGCGATGTGGACTACGCCCGGATCCGGCGCGCCTGGCAGGGAGTGCACGCCAGGCCCGACCGGCTCTCCGCCTTCGCCGACACCGTGCGCAGGGACGGGCCGGCCGCCTGCGCCCACCCCTCCGGCCGTCGGGACCTGGCCGTGCGCAGTGCCACGCACGACCTCGCCACCGCACAGGTCAAGATCGGCACCGTGGTCGACGACCCGCGCAATCCCTACGCACGCCGCACCACCGGTGTCGCCCTCGAACCCGCCCTCCTCGGGACCTCCCTCCTCGCCGTCGGGCCCTCCGGGTCCGGGAAGAGCGTGCGGCTGGTGCGGCCCGTCGTCGAGTCCCTGTGCCTCCAGGCCCTCGCCAACCGCGCCGCCGTCGTCACCGTCACCGCGCAGGGGGCCGCCGCCGCGCCCGACGACGCCTTCGACCTGGTCATCTCCGTCGGACGCCCCGATTCCACCCACGACCTCGACCTCTACGGCGGCGCCGACGACCCCGACGAGGCCGCCCGCGTGCTCGCCGAGGCGCTCGTCGGGGATCTCGCCGCCACACTGGCCGGCGGCGACAGCCGGCGGGCCGCGACCGCGCTGGCCCAGCTGATCGGGCCGTACCGGTGCGTCCACGGACGCTTCCCCGCCGTACCCGAGCTGCGGGAACTGCTCAGCGGCGCTCCCGTCGCCGTCGGAGCGCTGCGGGCCGCGCTGGAGTCGCAGGGCGATCCGGTCGCCGCGGCGCAGCTGCGGGAGCTGGACGCCCGGGAGCGGCAGTCCGCCCGCGCCGACGACATCGGCGTCCTGCTCGCCGAGCGGATCGCCTTCCTGGACCGGCCCGCCTTCGCCACGTTCTTCCGCACCGACGGCGGCGGGCGGCAGTTTTCGCTCCGCGCCATCGAACACCCGCTGCGCGTCCGCGTCGACCTGCCCGAGCGGGGGCACGCCGAGGCCTCGCGGATCGTGGCGCGGCTGATCCTCGCGCAGTTCACCGAAGCAGCGCTGACCCGGTCGGACCGTTCGCTGTTCGCCGCGCTCGTCCTCGACGACGCGACCTACACCGTCACCGCGGACTCGGTGCGCGCCGTCCAGCGGCTGCGCTCCGCCAACGCCGGTGTCGTCTTCGCACTGCGGACCCTGGAGGACGTGCCCGAGCCGCTGCGCGGACCGCTGCTCGGTGCGGTCGGCTGCCGGATGGCGTTCGCCGGACTCGCGCCCTGGGACGGCGGACGGTTCGCCGAGGCCTGGGGCACCGAATGGGTCCAGACCCGCGATGTCACCAACCGGCAGATCATCTCCGACGAACCGCTGACCAAGGCGCTGCACATGATGCGCCGCCTGGTCACCGGCAAGGCGGCCACGGCCGAGGCGATCACGGTCCGGGAGGTCGAGCGGGCCCGCTGGTCCGCCTCGGACCTGGCGCACGCGGTCCCGGCCGGCCACGCCGTGCTCTCCCTCACCAGCGTCCGCGGCGAGCACGCGCCTCCGCTGCTGGTGGACTTGCGCACCTGAGACCGGAGTCCGCGCGGCTGAGGTACGGGCTCCCGCCGCGGAGCCCGTACTGCTACGCCCTGGCAGAATCGAAGTACGCCGTTCATACGGGACGGCGAAATTCATCGCTGCTCGAAGGGCCGAGAAGTCCCATGCCGCCCACGCTCGCCTCGCTCGTCCAGCACTCGGCGCTCAAACTCACCGTGCGCTCCGGGGAGGACCGGCTCGAGACGCCCGTGCGCTGGGCCCACGTCAGCGAGCTCGCCGACCCGGTGCCGTACATGGAGGGCGGCGAACTGCTGCTCGTCACGGCGATGACCCTGGACGCCGAGGACCCCGAGGCCATGCGCCGCTATGTGCGCAGGCTGGTGGGCGCCGGTGTCGTCGGGCTCGGCTTCGCGGTCGGCGTGTACTACGAGGACATCCCGGACGCGCTGCTCGACGCGGCGAAGGCGGAGGATTTCCCGCTCCTCGCCGTGCCGCGCCGCACACCCTTCCTCGCCATCAGCAAGGCGGTCTCCGCGGCGATCGCGGCCGACCAGTACCGCGCTGTGACCGCCGGCTTCGAGGTCCAGCGGGAACTGACCCGGGCAGCGCTGGCCGAGGGCCCCGGCGCGGTCGTCGCCAAACTGGCCGCCCACGTCGACGGCTGGGCCGCGCTGTACGACGCATCGGGCTCCGTCGTCGCGGCCTCGCCCGAGTGGGCCGCGCGGCGGGCGGCCCGCCTCACCGGGGACGTGGAACGGCTGCGGGAGCGGGCGGCGCCCGCGAGCGCGGTCGTCGGCGACACCGACGACGACCGCGTCGAACTCCAGTCGCTCGGCAGCGGACGGCGGGTGCGCGGTGCGCTGGCCGTCGGCACGGGCGCGCCACTGGGCACCGCGTCGCGGTACGCCGTCCACTCGGCCGTCGCCCTGCTCACCCTGTCCACGGAGCGCTCGCGAGCGTTCCAGGAGGCGGAGCAGCGGCTCGGCGCCGCGGTGCTGCGGATGCTGCTGTCCGGTCAGCCCGACCATGCGCGCGCGGTCGCCGGAGACCTCTACGGCGGGCTGCTCGACGCACCTTTCCGGCTGCTGATCGCCGAGCCGGCGGGGGAGCAGGCGCCGGGCGCGGAGCAGCCCCTCCAGGCTTTCGCCGACATGCTGGAATCGGCGGCGGCGCGTGCGGCCGAGCCGGTGCTCGCGGTGCCGGACACGGAGGACCGGCTGGTGGTGCTGGCCGCGGACGGCGGCGCCGTGGTCACCGCCTGCACGGCGGCGTACGGCGAACAGGAGTCCGACGACGCAGCGCTGGTCGTCGGACTCTCGGCCCCCACCGGACCGATAGCGGCGGCGGGCGCCTACAAGCAGTGCGAGCAGGCGCTCTCGGTCGCCCGGCGGCGCGGCCGGGCCCTCGTCGAGCACGAGGAACTGGCGGCGGGATCGATCCTCCCGCTGCTCGCGGACGACGCGGTACGGGCGTTCGCGGACGGCATGCTGCGGGCGCTCTACGAGCACGACGCGACCGGGCGGGGCGATCTGGTGGCCTCGCTGCGGGCGTGGCTCTCGCGGCACGGCCAGTGGGACGCGGCGGCGGCGGACCTCGGCGTGCACCGTCACACCTTGCGGTACCGGATGCGGCGGGTGGAGGAGATCCTCGGGCGGTCGCTGGACGACCCGGACGTCCGGATGGAGTTGTGGCTGGCGCTGAAGACGTCGGCCGGTTCCGCCTGAACCGTCGGCCGTTCCGGGTGCGCGGACGGCCCGACCCCTCGAACTCCGCGACGCCCGGACTCCCGAACTCGCGGAATTCGGCCACTCCTTGAAAGATTTTCCCTTTCGGTGCCCGAACTCGGGCAGAAATCTGGCACTCGGTCGCCGAAATGCCTAGTGTCCTGCCTCGTGGTCGCCGGCGTCGGGGGTTCCTGTGCGCCGTCCAGGGACGAGAAGGACCGATGACACGACGCGCTGCCTCATCCGGCACATCCGCATCCGGCACATCCGCTGCCTGCACCTCTGCCGAAACTCTCGCCGGCGCCGGAACCGGGGTCGACGGGGTTTCCGCCCCCGACCGCCGGATCTCCGGAGCCGTCTGGGCGGCGCTCGCCATCGTCTACGTCGTCTGGGGCTCCACGTACCTCGGCATCCGCATCGTGGTCGAGACGATGCCGCCCTTCCTGTCCGCCGGCGCGCGCTTCGTCGTCGCGGGACTCGTCCTCGGAGCGCTCGTGGCCTGGCGGCAGGGCCCGTCCGCGCTCAAGGTCACCCGCAGGCAGCTGGCGTCCGCCGCGATGGTCGGCCTGCTGCTCCTGCTCGGCGGCAACGGCCTCGTCGTTCTCGCCGAGACAACGGTGCCCTCGGGCCTCGCCGCGCTGCTGATCGCCGTCGTACCGGCCTGGGTCGTCGTCCTGCGCAGGGCGTCCGGCGAACGGCCCGGCCTCGGGGCGTACTGCGGCGTCCTCCTCGGACTGGCGGGCCTCGCGGTTCTGACGCTGCCCGGCCTCAGCGGTGATGTACAGCTGTGGGGCGTCCTCACGGTGATCGTCGGGACCCTGATGTGGTCGGTCGGCTCGTTCTCCTCGTCGCGCATCCCGATGCCGGCGAACCCCTTCGCCGCGAGTGCGTACGAGATGGTGGCGGGCGGCATCGGCTGCGCGCTGGTGGGCCTCGGCCGCGGGGAGCAGCACGGCTTCGTCCTCGGCGAGGTCTCGGCCCGCTCCTGGACGGCGCTCGCGTATCTGGTGGTGTTCGGCTCGATCGTGGCGTTCACGGCATACGCGTGGCTGCTGCACTCGGCCCCGCTGTCGCTGGTGGCGACGTACGCGTACGTCAATCCGGTGGTGGCGGTGCTGCTCGGTGCGCTGATCCTGAACGAGGAGCTGTCGTGGCCGATCGCGCTGGGAGGAGCGGTGGTGGTGGCGGGGGTGTGCCTGATCGTCTCGACGGAACGTCGGCGGTGAGGCGGGGGTGGTGGCAGGGAACGGCGGGTTCTGCCGCCGCACGATCCGCACGATCCCCGGGGCCCGTTCGCCGCGTCGTCCAAGGGGGCTGCCACCCGCACGACAAAGCGGCGGGGGCGGGCCCGACAACACTCCATCGCGGACAAACGCCAGGACGGCCTCCCGCCCCTACCGTGGGGCGCAGACATCCCCATCTATCTCGGAAGGGCCGGGACATGACTTCCACCCACGCCTTCTGGCTCGCCGGCCGTCAGGCCACCGGTGAGGCCACCTTCGACGTCACCTCCCCCTGGGACGGACGGCTCGTCGGTCAGGTCTCCGTCCCGACCGAGGCCCAGGTCGAGGAGGCGGTCGCCGCCGCGTACGCCGTGCGCGACGAGTTCGCCGCCACCCCCGCCCACGTACGCGCCGCCGCCCTCGACCACGTGTCGCGCCGGCTCGTCGAGCGCACCGAGGAGATCGCGCAGCTCATCTCCGCCGAGAACGGCAAGCCCGTCAAGTGGGCCCGCGGCGAGGTCGGCCGTGCCGTGTCCGTCTTCCGGTTCGCCGCCGAGGAGGCTCGCCGCTTCAACGGTGGCGAGGCCCAGCGCCTGGACACCGACGCCGGCGGCCAGGGCCGTCTCGCGCTCACCCGCCGCTTCCCCAAGGGTGTCGTCCTCGGGATCGCGCCGTTCAACTTCCCGCTGAACCTCTGCGCGCACAAGATCGCCCCGGCGATCGCCGTCGGCGCGCCGATCATCCTCAAGCCCGCGCCCGCCACCCCGCTCTCCGGCCTGATCATCGGCGAGCTGCTCGCCGAGACCGAGCTGCCCGCGGGCTCCTGGTCCGTGCTGCCGGTGCCGAACGACAAGATGCCCGCCCTCGTCCAGGACGAGCGGCTGCCGGTCATCTCCTTCACCGGTTCCGACAAGGTCGGCTTCGCGATCATGGACTCCGTGCCGCGCAAGCACTGCACCCTGGAGCTCGGCGGCAACGGCGCGGCCGTGGTCCTCGGCGACTTCGCCTCCGAGAAGGACCTGGACTGGGCGGCGACCCGTATCGCCACCTTCTCCAACTACCAGGGCGGCCAGTCCTGCATCTCCGTGCAGCGCGTCATTGCCGACGCCTCCGTCCACGACCGCCTGGTCCCCAAGATCGTCGCGGCGGTCGAGGCCCAGGTCACCGGTGACCCGTCCGACGACGCCACCGATGTCGGCCCCCTCGTCAGCGAGGACGCCGCGAAGCGCGTCGAGGCGTGGGTCGACGAGGCCGTGCAGGCGGGCGCCACGCTCCTGGCCGGCGGCAAGCGTGACGGTGCGTCGTACGCGCCGACCGTCCTCGCCGACGTCCCCGCCGACTCCACCATCGCCTGCGAGGAGGTCTTCGGGCCCGTCCTCACCATCCGCAAGGTGGACGGCGAGGCCGAGGCCTTCGCCGCGGTCAACGACTCCAAGTACGGCCTTCAGGCAGGCGTGTTCACCCACGACGTACAGACCGCCTTCCGTGCCCACCGCGCGCTGGAGGTCGGCGGCGTGATCATCGGCGATGTGCCGTCCTACCGCGCGGACCAGATGCCGTACGGCGGAGCCAAGCAGTCCGGTGTCGGCCGCGAGGGCGTGGCCTTCGCGATGGACGACTACACGTACGAGCGGGTTCTGGTCCTCACTGGACTGGCCCTGTAGCGCCCGTACGTCACCGACCACGGCCGGAGCCCACTGTGCGGGGGCTCCGGCCGTTCCCGTACCCCGTCGGAGGGGGCTTTCGGTGCGGCACGCGGACTGGTGGAGCGCGCGGTAATCGGGTACTACGAACGAGTAGCACCGGCCGGTAAAGGCGCTTCCGTGCCCCGGCCCATGCCCCCGGCCCCGACTCGCGGCGAGGTGAGCCTCATGACCGCACCACTCGAGAAAAACCGTCCCAAGGTCAGCGAGCGTGAAGCACGACAGGTCGCCGAAGCCGCGCGCGAGAAGGACTGGCGCAAGCCGAGCTTCGCCAAGGAACTGTTCCTCGGCCGCTTCCGGCTCGACCTGATCCATCCGCATCCCATGCCCGCCGGCGAGGACGCCCGCCGCGGCGAGGAATTCCTCGCGAAACTGCGCGACTTCTGCGAGACCCGGATCGACGGCGCGCTCATCGAGCGCGAGGCGCGGATCCCCGACGAGGTGATCGACGGGCTCAAGGAGCTCGGCGCCCTCGGTATGAAGATCGACATCAAGTACGGCGGCCTCGGCCTCACCCAGGTGTACTACAACAAGGCCCTGGCGCTCGTCGGCTCCGCCAACCCCGCGATCGGCGCGCTCCTGTCGGCGCACCAGTCGATCGGCGTACCGCAGCCCCTGAAGATCTTCGGCACGCAGGAGCAGAAGGACGCGTTCCTGCCGCGCCTTGCCCGTACCGATATCTCCGCCTTCCTGCTGACCGAGCCGGACGTCGGCTCGGACCCCGCCCGTCTCGCCACCACCGCCGTCCCCGACGGCGACGACTACATCCTCGACGGCGTCAAGCTCTGGACCACCAACGGCGTCGTCGCCGACCTCCTCGTCGTGATGGCCCGTGTGCCCAAGTCCGAGGGGCACAAGGGCGGCATCACCGCCTTCGTCGTCGAAGCCGCGAGCGAGGGCATCACCGTCGAGAACCGGAACGCCTTCATGGGCCTGCGCGGCCTGGAGAACGGCGTCACCCGCTTCCACAAGGTCCGCGTCCCGGCCGCCAACCGCATCGGCGCCGAAGGTGCCGGACTCAAGATCGCCCTCACCACGCTCAACACGGGCCGGCTCTCGCTGCCCGCGATGTGTGTCGGAGCGGGCAAGTGGTGCCTGAAGATCGCCCGTGAATGGTCGGCGGTGCGCGAGCAGTGGGGCAGGCCGGTCGCCAAGCACGAGGCCGTCGGCGCGAAGATCTCCTTCATCGCGGCGACCACCTTCGCGCTGGAGGCGGTGCTCGACCTCTCGTCCCAGATGGCCGACGAGGACCGCAACGACATCCGTATCGAGGCGGCGCTCGCCAAGCTCTACGGCTCCGAGATGGCCTGGCTGATGGCGGACGAGCTGGTGCAGATCCGCGGCGGCCGCGGCTTCGAGACCGCCGACTCGCTGGCGGCGCGCGGCGAACGGGCCGTCCCCGCCGAGCAGATGCTGCGCGACCTGCGCATCAACCGCATCTTCGAGGGCTCCACCGAGATCATGCATCTGCTGATCGCCCGCGAGGCCGTCGACGCGCATCTCGCCGTGGCCGGGGACATCATCGACCCCGACAAGACGCTCGGCGACAAGGCGAGGGCCGGCGCCAACGCGGCGGCCTTCTACGCCCGCTGGCTGCCGAAGCTGGTCACCGGTCCGGGTCAACTACCGCGCACGTACAACGAATTCCACCCGCCCGGGCACCCGGATCTGTCCGGACACCTGCGCTACGTCGAGCGTTCGGCCCGCAAGCTCGCCCGCTCGACGTTCTACGCGATGTCCCGCTGGCAGGGCCGCATGGAGACGAAGCAGGGCTTCCTCGGCCGGATCGTCGACATCGGAGCCGAACTGTTCGCGATGAGCGCGGCCTGCGTACGTGCCGAACTGCTGCGCACCACCGAGGCGCACGGCCGTGAGGCGTACCAGCTGGCCGACGTGTTCTGCCGGCAGTCCCGCATCCGGGTCGAGGAACTCTTCACCCGTCTGTGGTCGAACACCGACGACCTCGACAACAAGGTCGTGGGCGGTGTGCTGTCCGGCACGTACACCTGGCTGGAGGAGGGCATCGTCGACCCGAGCGGCGAAGGCCCCTGGATCGCGGACGCGACCCCGGGCCCGGCGCAGCGGGAGAATGTCCACCGCCCCATCCGCTGACCCGTGCGCGCCCGGTGCCCCGGCCGTCGTCGATCTCCGGATCAGCGGCGGCCGGGGCACCGACGCGCCGACCGGCATCCGGTGCCCGGCCGTGCACGCGGCCCCCGTTCACCCGGCCCGGGCGCCGGTTCGCGGGACGCACTGTCCGACCGCACAGCGGATGCGGCCACAATGGGGGGATGAGCGACAGCCCATCCCCTCTCGCCGACCCCCATATCGCCTTCGATCCGTCCGAAGGCCGCCGGGACATCGTCGTCCTCGGCTCCACCGGGTCCATCGGCACGCAGGCCATCGACCTGGTCCTGCGCAACCCCGACCGCTTCCGCGTCACCGCGCTCTCCGCCGCCGGCGGACGGGTCGGGCTCCTGGCCGAGCAGGCCCGGCAGCTGCGGGTCGACACGGTGGCCGTGGCACGCGAGGACGCCGTGCCCGCGCTGCGCGAGGCGCTCGCGGGGCAGTACGGCACCGAGCCCCTGCCGGAGATCCTCGCCGGGCCGGACGCCGCCACCCAGCTCGCCGCCTCCGCCTGCCACACCGTGCTCAACGGCATCACCGGCTCCATCGGCCTCGCCCCGACCCTTGCCGCGCTCGAGGCGGGCCGCACTCTCGCCCTCGCCAACAAGGAGTCGCTCATCGTCGGCGGGCCGTTGGTGAAGGCGCTCGCCGCGCCCGGCCAGATCATCCCGGTCGACTCCGAGCACGCGGCACTCTTCCAGGCGCTGGCCGCGGGCACCCGGGCCGATGTGCGCAAGCTCGTCGTCACCGCGTCGGGCGGCCCCTTCCGCGGCCGGACCCGCGCGGAACTGGCGAACGTCACCCCCGACGACGCCCTCGCGCACCCCACCTGGGCGATGGGCCCGGTGATCACCATCAACAGCGCGACGCTGGTCAACAAGGGACTGGAGGTCATCGAGGCGCACCTCCTCTACGACATCCCGTTCGACCGCATCGAGGTCGTCGTCCACCCTCAGTCCTATGTCCACTCGATGGTGGAGTTCACGGACGGATCGACCATCGCCCAGGCCACCCCGCCCGACATGCGCGGACCGATCGCCGTCGGCATCGGCTGGCCCGAGCGGGTCCCGGGCGCCGCCCCGGCTTTCGACTGGACCACGGCGTCGACCTGGGAGTTCTTCCCGCTGGACACCGAGGCGTTCCCGTCCGTCGGACTCGCCCGGCACGTGGGGCAGCTGGGCGGCACGGCGCCGGCGGTGTTCAATGCCGCGAACGAGGAGTGCGTCGACGCGTTTCTCGCAGGGCGGCTGCCGTTCAACGGAATCCTGGATACGGTCACCGAAGTCGTCACCGAACACGGAGTGCCCGCCGAGGGAACCCGGCTGACGGTGTCGGACGTCCTGGAAGCGGAGACCTGGGCCCGGGCGAGGGCCCGGGAACTGGCAGTGAAGGCTACGGCGGAGGCTCGCGCATGACGATTCTGTTGACGGTCCTCGGCATAGCTCTCTTCGCAGTGGGGCTGCTGATCTCCATCGCCTGGCACGAGCTCGGCCACCTTTCCACGGCCAAGCTCTTCGGCATCCGCGTCCCCCAGTACATGGTCGGCTTCGGCCCGACCATCTGGTCGCGGCACAAGGGCGAGACGGAGTACGGCATCAAGGCCATCCCCATGGGCGGCTACATCCGCATGATCGGGATGTTCCCGCCCGGCGAGGACGGCCGGCTGGAGGCGCGGTCGACGTCGCCCTGGCGCGGAATGATCGAGGACGCCCGCTCGGCGGCCTTCGAGGAACTGAAGCCCGGGGACGAGAAGCGGCTCTTCTACACGCGCAAGCCCTGGAAGCGCGTGATCGTGATGTTCGCCGGGCCGTTCATGAACCTGATCCTCGCCGTCGCGATCTTCCTCGGGGTGGCGATGACCTTCGGCTTCGCGACCCAGACCACCGAGGTCGCCGGGGTCCAGAAGTGCGTCATCTCCCAGAGCGAGAACCGTGACACCTGCGCCAAGGGCGACCCGGTCTCGCCCGCCGAGGCCGCCGGGCTGAAGACGGGCGACAAGATCGTCGCCTTCAACGGCAAGCCGGTCGACGACTGGGCCACCCTGTCGAACCGCATCCGCGAGACCATCGGCCCGGCCACCATCACCGTCGAGCGCGGCGGACAGGAGCAGGTCCTCGAGGCCACGCTCGCCAAGAACTCGGTGGCCAAGAAGAACGCCGACGGCGAGGTCGTCCCCGGGCAGTACGTCCCCGCGGGCTACCTCGGCTTCGCCGCCAAGACCGAGATCCTGCCGCTGTCCTTCCCCGATTCGGTCGACCGCATGGGCGACATGATCGAGAACGGTGTCGAGTCCATGGTGGCGCTGCCCGCCAAGGTCCCGGACCTGTGGAACGCCGCCTTCAGCGACGGCGACCGCAAGGACGACTCCCCGGTGGGCGTGGTCGGTGCGGCCCGTATCAGCGGTGAGGTGATGAACCTCGACGCACCGGCACAGAACCTGATCGCGATGTTCATGATGCTGCTCGCCGGCTTCAACCTGTCGCTGTTCCTGTTCAACATGCTGCCGCTGCTGCCGCTGGACGGCGGTCATATCGCGGGCGCCCTGTGGGAGTCCGTACGCCGCAATCTCGCCAAGCTGTTCCGGCGCCCCGATCCCGGCCCCTTCGACGTGGCCAAGCTGATGCCGGTCGCCTACGTGGTCGCGGGCATCTTCATCTGCTTCACCCTGCTCGTCCTGGTCGCCGACATCGTCAACCCCGTCAAGATCAGCTGAGCGGATCCGCCGCGGCGGAAAGGTACGGAGACGGCCGGACACCCTATGTGTCCGGCCGCTCACCTTTTCGGGGTGTTTGCCTGCGCGATGTGCTGACGACAACCCGGGTGCCGTAATCTCGACTGCTGGAGCCCGCCGATCTCGGGACCTCGATCCACTCCTTGGGGTTGCACAGCAGATGACCGCGATTTCTCTCGGTATGCCATCCGTTCCGACCAAGCTCGCCGACCGCCGGGTGAGCCGGAAGATCCAGGTCGGCACCGTCGCCGTCGGTGGCGACGCCCCCGTCTCCGTCCAGTCGATGACGACGACCAGGACGTCGGACATCGGTGCCACGCTGCAGCAGATCGCCGAACTGACCGCGTCCGGTTGCCAGATCGTGCGGGTGGCGTGCCCGACGCAGGACGACGCGGACGCGTTGTCGACGATCGCGCGGAAGTCGCAGATCCCGGTGATCGCGGACATTCATTTTCAGCCGAAGTATGTGTTCGCGGCGATCGACGCGGGCTGTGCGGCGGTGCGGGTGAACCCGGGCAACATCAAGCAGTTCGACGACAAGGTGAAGGAGATCGCGCGGGCGGCGGGTGATGCGGGGACCCCGATCCGGATCGGGGTGAACGCGGGTTCGCTGGATGCGCGGCTGCTGGCGAAGTACGGCAAGGCGACGCCGGAGGCGCTGGTGGAGTCGGCGCTGTGGGAGGCGTCGCTGTTCGAGGAGCACGGTTTCCGGGACATCAAGATCTCGGTGAAGCACAACGACCCGGTCGTGATGGTCAACGCCTACCGGCAGCTGGCTGCGCAGTCGGACTATCCGCTGCACCTGGGTGTGACGGAGGCGGGTCCGGCGTTCCAGGGCACGATCAAGTCGGCGGTGGCGTTCGGTGCGCTGCTGAGTGAGGGGATCGGGGACACGATCCGGGTTTCTCTGTCGGCGCCGCCGGCGGAGGAGGTGAAGGTCGGTATCCAGATTCTGGAGTCGCTCAATCTGCGTCAGCGCCGGCTGGAGATCGTGTCGTGTCCGTCGTGCGGTCGGGCGCAGGTGGATGTGTACAAGCTGGCGGATGAGGTGACGGCGGGGCTGGAGGGCATGGAGGTGCCTCTGCGGGTCGCGGTCATGGGGTGTGTGGTGAACGGCCCGGGCGAGGCCCGTGAGGCCGACCTGGGTGTCGCGTCCGGCAACGGCAAGGGTCAGATCTTCGTCAAGGGCGAGGTCATCAAGACGGTGCCCGAGTCGAGGATCGTGGAGACCCTCATCGAAGAGGCGCTGAAGATCGCCGAACAGATGGAGAAGGACGGCGTCATGTCCGGCGAACCCGAGGTCTCGGTCAGCTGACAGGCGCCATCGGCCCCGGGCACGCAGTGTCGTGCACCGGGGCCTGTTGCTGAGCTCGGCACCCGGGGTACCCGCCAGGTACAGTTCGGAGATCAGCAGACCGTATGGTGAGGCCCCTCGTGTTGACGCAGACCACCACCCGGGTCCTTGAACCCAGCGACCTCGGCGCAGCGCTCGCCGTCCTCGAGAGCGAGCCCGTGACGAACGCCTTCGTCGCATCCCGGGTCCAGGTCGCCGGGCTCGACCCCTGGCGCCTCGGCGGCGAGATGTGGGGCTGGTACGCGGACGGGCGGCTCCGCTCGCTCTGCTACTCCGGCGCCAACCTCGTGCCGATCTGCGCCGGACCCGAAGCCGTACGCGCCTTCGCCGACCGCGCCCGCAGAGCCGGCCGCCGCTGCTCGTCCATCGTCGGCCCCGCCGAGCCCACCGCCCAGCTGTGGCGGCTGCTCGAACCGAGCTGGGGCCCCGCCAGGGACGTACGCGCCAACCAGCCGCTCATGGTCACCGAGCAGGTCCCCGACGACATCGAGCCCGACCCGCACGTCCGCCGCATCCGCAAGGACGAGATGGAAGTGATCATGCCCGCCTGCGTGGCCATGTTCACCGAGGAGGTCGGCATCTCCCCGATGGCGGGCGACGGCGGACTGCTCTACCAGGCACGCGTGGCCGAACTCGTCGCCGCGGGGAGGTCGTTCGCCCGTATCGAGGACGGCAGGGTCGTCTTCAAGGCCGAGATCGGCGCGGCGACCACGGACGCCTGCCAGATCCAAGGGGTGTGGGTGGACCCGGAGTTCCGCGGCCGGGGACTGTCCGAGACGGGCATGGCGGCCGTGCTGCGCTACGCGCTCGCGGATGTCGCTCCGGTCGTCAGCCTGTACGTCAACGACTACAACACCGCTGCCAGGGCGTCGTACCGCCGCGTCGGCTTCCGCGAGGTCGGAGCCTTCATGAGCGTGCTGTTCTGACGGAGCGCGACGGCAAGTAGGGTTCGCGCATGGCAGCACTTCCCGGAGGCGCACCCCGGACCCCCGACATCGTGGTCGGACCGGTCGATCTGGCCGCGCGCATCGACGAGGCCCTCGCGGTACAGGCCCTCGCCTTCGGGCTGAGCGACGACGAGGTCGAGGTCCGGCGCCACATCGTCGACCGCCATCTCCTGCAGCCCGGCGCCTGCGCCCTCGGCGCACTGACCGGCAACGGGCGCCTCGTCGGCTTCGTCTACGGCATGCCCAACGACCGCACCCACTGGTGGTCCACCGTCGTCGAGCCCTATCTGCGGCGAGGCGACAGCGACGGCTGGCTCGACGACTCCTTCGTCATCACCGAACTGCACGTCCACCCCGCTTTCCAGGGCCAGGGCATCGGCCGTGAGCTGATCACCACGATCACCGACCGGGCACTTCAGCCGCGGTCGATCCTCTCCGCCATCGACATCGAGAGCCCGGCCCGCGCCCTCTACCGCTCGCTCGGCTACCGGGACCTCGCGCGCCAGGTCCTGTTCCCCAGCGCCCCCAGTCCGTACGCCGTGATGGGCGCCCCGCTGCCCCTGCTCCGCGGGAACTGATTTCCGCCCGCACCCACCGCCCGGATAACCTCCTGCCAGCATCCTTATACGACGCAGGAGAATTCCCCATGGCAGCCCAGGTCCAGCGCATGTCCCGTCTGATGGTCAAGACACTGCGCGACGACCCGGCGGACGCCGAGACGCTCAGCCACAAGCTGCTCGTCCGCGCCGGGTACGTCCGGCGCAACGCGGCGGGCATCTGGTCCTGGCTGCCGCTCGGCAAGAGGGTCCTGGAGAACGTCACGCGCGTCGTGCGCGAGGAGATGGACGCCATCGGCGCCCAGGAGGTCCTGCTGCCCGCCCTGCTGCCCAAGGAGCCCTACGAGGCGACGGGCCGCTGGGAGGAGTACGGCGCGGAGCTGTTCCGCCTCAAGGACCGCAAGGGCGCGGAGTACCTGCTCGGCCCGACCCACGAGGAGATCTTCACCCAGCTGGTCAAGGACCAGTGCACGTCCTACAAGGACCTGCCGGTGATCCTCTACCAGATCCAGGCGAAGTACCGCGACGAGGCGCGACCCCGTTCGGGCATCCTGCGGGGCCGTGAGTTCCAGATGAAGGACTCGTACTCCTTCGACACGACCGACGAGGGCCTGGCGGAGTCGTACGCGCTGCACCGCGCCGCGTACATCAAGATCTTCGAGCGACTCGGACTCTCCCACCGCATCGTCTCGGCCGTCTCCGGAGCCATGGGCGGCTCCGCGTCGGAGGAGTTCCTGGCGCCGGCGGCCGCGGGCGAGGACACCTTCGTGTACTGCCCGTCCTGCGACTACGCCGCGAACACGGAGGCCGTGACCTTCGCCGCCCAGGTGGCCTCCGGCGACCACCCCGCGGTGGAGGAGCTGGACACCCCCGAGACCCCGACCATCGAGACGCTCGCCGCGCTCCTGGAGGTGCCTGCCTCCGCGACGCTGAAGAACCTGCTGGTCAAGGTCGACGGCGAGATCGTCGCCGTCGGTGTGCCCGGTGACCGCGAGGTCGACCTCGGCAAGCTGACGGACCACCTCGCGCCCGCCACCGTGGAACTCGTCACCGCGGACGACTTCACCGGCCGGCCCGACCTCGTACGCGGCTACGTCGGCCCGCAGGGCCTGGAGAAGGTCCGCTACATCGCCGACCCGCGGGTGGCACGGGGCACGGCCTGGATCACCGGCGCGAACAAGCCCGACACCCACGCCCGCAACGTCGTCGCGGGCCGCGACTTCGAGGTGGACGACTACCTCGACGTCGTCGTGGTCCAGGACGGCGACCCCTGCCCGCAGTGCGGTACGGGGCTCAAGCTCGACCGCGCGATCGAGATCGGCCACATCTTCCAGCTCGGCCGGAAGTACGCGGACGCCTTCCAGCTCGACGTGCTCGGCCAGAACGGCAAGCCGGCCCGGGTGACGATGGGCTCGTACGGCATCGGTGTCTCGCGCGCGGTGGCGGCACTGGCGGAGCAGACGGCGGACGAGCAGGGCCTGTGCTGGCCGCGGGAGATCGCCCCGGCGGACGTCCACGTGGTCGCCGCGGGCAAGGCGCTCCAGACGGAGCTCGCCCTGGACGTCGCCGACCAGCTGGCGGCGGCGGGCCTGCGGGTCCTGGTGGACGAGCGTCCCGGGGTCTCGCCGGGCGTGAAGTTCACGGACGCGGAGCTGATCGGCGTCCCGAAGATCCTGGTGGCGGGCCGCCGCTCGGCGGAGGGCGTGGTGGAACTGAAGGACCGCCGCACGGGGGAGCGGGAGGAGCTCCCGGTGTCGGAGGCGATCGCGCGGCTGCGGGGCTGAGGGAACGGGGGGGCGCGATTCCGGCCGGCCCTGGGTTTGAGGACATGCCGGCAGGGCGTGCCCGGCGGTGAGGGTGCGGGTGGTTCGCGGGGCGCTGCCCCGGGCCCCGCGCCTCAATCGCCGGCGGGGCTTGATGTGCGGCCTGTTGCCCCGGCGGGGCGGAATGTGCGGCCTGTTGTCCCGGCGGGGCGGAATGTGCGGCCTGTTGCTCTGACGCGGCTGGGCTTGTCCGGCCTTGTGTGCGGGGCGAGTTCAGCCTGTTCGACGTGTGAGGATGCCGGTAGGCGTGCCCGGCCGTGATGGTGCGGGTGGTTCGCGGGGCGCTGCCCCGGACCCCGCGCCTCAATCGCCGGCGGGGCTGGATGTGCGGCCTGTTGTCCCGGCGGGGCTGGATGTGCGGCCTGTTGCCCTGGCGGCAGCGACGGTGCGGGCGGCAGGGGCCCCCGCCGGGGAGGGGGTCGGCCACGCCTCAGAGCCAGCTCGCGAACTCCAGGCTCAGTTCCGCCTCTTGCGCCCGGCCCGACGACTGCGCCCTCGTCGCCGACTCCACCGCGCGGAACAGCGTCCAGCCCCGCAGCCGGTCCGGGTCCACCTCCAGTGAGTCCGCCAGCTTGTTCACCCGGCGGCGGGCCGCCGACGCCCCCGAGGACGCGGCGATCAGGTCCTCCACCCGGTCGCGGACCAGCCGCGCCAGGTCGTAGGCGCGTTCACCCACCAGCGGTTCCGGGCCCACCGCCAGCCACGGCGTGCGGTCGCCCGCGAGGACCTTGCCCTGGCGGAAGTTGCCGTGCAGCAGCAGCGTCTCCGGCGGCGCGGCGGTCAGTTCGTCGCGGGCCGCGAGCGCCTCGGAGACCAGCGCCGACGACGCATCCGACGACGCCTCCGCCGAGACCCGCATCGCCTCCGCCTGCCGTGCCGTCCGGTCCGCCACCGACTCGAAGCCATGGCCCGCGGGCGGCTCGACCCACAGCCGCCGTACGATCCCCGACGCCTCCAGCAGCGCCTTCGCCTCCGGCAGCGAGCGCAGGCTCATCTCCGGGTGCAGCCGCTCCAGCAGCAGCGCGTCGCCCGGAGCCGCGAGCAGGCGCACCGCGCCCCAGCCGTCCCAGTGCTCCAGCGCGGCCCGTTCCAGGGCGGGCGTGGCCGCGGGCGGGGCGAGCTTCAGCGCGGCCGGGGTGCCGTCCTCCAGGCGTACGAGGACGACCAGACTGCTCCGGCCCCCCGGGGCCATCACCCGCTCGACGTCCAGCCCCTCCCGGGACACGGCCTCGTCGGTGAGCGCGGGCAGCAGCCCGAGCCAGTCGTCGCTCTCGCCGAGCGCCCGAACCAGACGCCGGGGCGCTTCAAAACCCACGTGTGTGCTTCCCTTTCACTGCCCGGCCGCCCGCTCGGCGAGCCCAGGAAAGGCTACGCCGCTGCCGCGCCAGCGCACGGCACGCACCGCCGCCTCCCGCAGGGCGCCGGCGGCCTCGCGCCGCAGCGGCCCGTCCGCGGCCCGTACGAGATCGGAGCAGACGCCCGCGACCCGGTCCTCCAGCACCGCCGCGAGGCGCACGGCCGCGGCCGAGTCCGGTACCGCGAAGGGCAGGTTGTACGCGGCGGCTGCCGCCTCCGGCGTGCCGCCGAGGTCCCGCACGGTGCGGACGAGCGCGTCGCGCCGGGCGCGGTGCGCTCCGTGTGCCGCGGTGGCCTCCGCCCGGCGGGCCTCGCCGACCCGGGCTCCGACGACCCCGTAGCCGTAGACCGCGGCGTGCTCCGCGGCCAGCGCCGCCTGAAGGGCCCTCAGGACGTCGTCCGTGCTCATCGCGGGGCCCCGTTCGTCAGCAGGTAGACGTGCGTCGCGCCCGCCGCGGCGACAGACGCCAGCAGGCGGGCGAGTTCGGGTGGCGCCTCGTCCAGAGCGGCGGTGTGTGCCTCGAAGGCACGTTTCTCCGCACTGGCGAGCGAGGCGAGCGCTTCCGCGGGAACAGTCGGGACCGGCGCCGTGAGGGCCACCGGGGGCGTGCCGCCGAGCGCGCTGACATGCGCGGCCACCGCCGTGCGCAGGGGAGTGAGCCGCCCCGCCAGCGCCGGATGCTGTGCGATGGCGGCGTCGTAGTGGTCCCGCAGGGACCCGCTCGTCGCGGCCAGGCGCTTGCGCAGGGCCTTCTCCGCCCGGGCCGGGTCGCCCGCCGGGCCGGAGGTCCGGGTCTCGGCGGACGGCCGGTCCGAACAACCCGTCAACACCGCCGCCGCGGCCGCACCCGTGGCCATGAGCGCACGTCTGCGTGTCGTCCCCGTGCGCCCCACGCGTCTCTCCCTCGGCATCTTGTGATCATCGCCGCAGGCGAGCGTACCTGCGGGTGCCGTGCAGGTGGACGGCAACACCCCTCGGGACCGGATACCCTTTGATCTGACACGCGACGATCCCACAACAGCACACGCGGCCGAGGAGTCACCCGGATGAGCACCACCCAGAGCGAGAGGCTGCGCGGGCTGCTGGAACCGCTCGTCAGCGCCGCGGACCTGGATCTGGAAGAGATCGAGGTGTCCCGGGCCGGCCGGCGTCGCATGCTGAGGATCATCGTGGACTCCGACGAAGGCGCCACTCTGGACGCCTGTGCCGAGCTGAGCCGCGCCATCTCCGCCAAGCTCGACGAGACCGACGCCATGGGCGAGGACGAGTACGTCCTCGAAGTGAGCTCGCCCGGCGCGGACCGCCCCCTGACCGAGCACCGCCACTACGTGCGTGCCGTCGGCCGGCTCGTGAAGCTTCAACTCACCGAGGGCGGGGACGTGGTGGCCCGCATCCTGGCCGTGGACGACGAGGGGCTCGACCTCGAGGTGCCCGGAGTGAAGGGCCGAAAGCCCACCGCCCGCCGGGTCGCCTTCGCCGAGATCGCCAAGGCTCGCGTGGAGATCGAGTTCAGCCGCAAGGACAAGAAGGAAGAGGAGGCGTAGCCGTGGACATCGACGTGAAGCTCCTGAAGGGCTTGGCACAAGAGAAGGAGATCCCCTTCGACCTGCTGGTCGAGGCGATCGAGTCGGCCCTCCTCATCGCGTACCACCGCACCGACGGCAGCCGCCGTCACGCTCGTGTCGTGCTCAGCCGCGACACCGGCCATGTGACCGTGTGGGCGAAGGAGGAGCAGGCCGATCTGGAGGAGGGCCAGGAGCCCAAGGAGTTCGACGACACTCCCTCGGACTTCGGCCGTATCGCCGCCACCACCGCCCGCCAGGTCATCCAGCAGCGGCTGCGGGACGCCGAGAACGACGTCACCTTCGGCGAGTACGCCCGCCGTGAGGGCGATGTCGTCGCCGGCATGGTGCAGCAGGGCAAGGACCCGAAGAACGTCTTGGTCAAGCTGGACGACAAGCTCGAGGCGATCCTGCCGGTGCAGGAGCAGGTCCCGGGCGAGGAGTACACCCACGGTCTGCGTCTGCGCACATACGTCGTCCGGGTGGCGAAGGGCGTGCGCGGCCCGTCCGTGACGCTCTCCCGCACCCACCCCAACCTGGTGAAGAAGCTCTTCGCGCTGGAGGTCCCGGAGATCGCGGACGGCAGCGTCGAGATCGCGGCGATCGCCCGCGAGGCCGGTCACCGCACCAAGATCGCGGTCCGCTCCACCCGTTCCGGACTCAACCCCAAGGGCGCCTGCATCGGCCCCATGGGCAGCCGTGTCCGCAACGTCATGGCCGAGCTGCACGGCGAGAAGATCGACATCGTGGACTGGTCGGACGACCCCGCCGAGATGGTGGCCAACGCCCTCTCGCCGGCCCGCGTCAGCAAGGTCGAGGTCGTGGACCTCGGCGCGCGCTCGGCCCGGGTGACCGTCCCCGACTACCAGCTGTCACTGGCGATCGGCAAGGAGGGGCAGAACGCCCGTCTGGCCGCCCGTCTCACCGGCTGGCGCATCGACATCCGCCCCGACACGGAGCAGAGCGACGACCACGGCCCCGACCAGGGCTGAGGAATGCCACCGGGCTGAGCGCCGTTTTACGAACGGGGCGCCTCACCGGGATCGAGACAACGATCGTTCGATTTTTGCCCCGAAGGGGTGAGGTCGCTACGGGGAGGTAGACTTAAACGTGTCTGGCCGGACGCACGACCGCGCATGCCCTGAACGCACATGTGTGGGATGCCGGGAGCGGGCGGCCAAGAGCGATCTGCTGCGCATCGTGGTGGTCGGTGGCGAATGTGTCCCCGATGATCGCGGTACGCTGCCCGGCCGGGGTGCGTATGTACACCCCGCCTCGGTCTGTCTCGACCTGGCTGTACGCCGCCGGGCTTTCCCACGGGCCTTCCGGGCCCAGGGACCGCTCGACACGGCTGGAGTACGGCGGTATGTCGAGCAGGCAGCACCGTAAGGAAGAGAAGTACGGCACGGAACCCCGTGCGGTCAGGTACCTCGCGAGTTGGAAGTAGGTCGAGATTGCGATGAGCACTCGATGAGTACGCGATGAGTACGCCCATGAAGTAGCGACGGTCCGGCGGTAACCCGGACCTAAAAGGAGCGAAGTGGCTAAGGTCCGGGTATACGAACTCGCCAAGGAGTTCGGGGTTGAGAGCAAGGTCGTCATGGCCAAGCTCCAAGAACTCGGTGAATTCGTCCGTTCGGCGTCCTCGACGATCGAGGCGCCGGTTGTACGCAAGTTGACTGACGCACTGCAGGGGCCCGGCGGCAACGCCGGCAAGTCCGCTGCGAAGCCCGGCGCGCCTCGCAAGGCCGCGCCTTCCCCCGCAGCGGCAAACCGCGCGGGCGGTACCCCCACGCCCGGCGCGCCCTCCCCGGCGCCGTCGGCCCGTCCCGCTGCCCCCAAGCCCGGCGTCCCGGCCCCCAAGCCGGCCGCAGCCGAGGCTCCGGCGAGCAGCACTCCCTCGACCGCACCGGCTTCCGGCCCCCGCCCGGGTCCCAAGCCCGCGCCGGCCAAGCCCGCTCCGGCGGCTCCGGTGCCCGCGGCCGAGTTCTCCGCACCTGCCCCGGCGCAGCCCGCCGCGCCGCAGGCCCCCCGTCCCGGTGCCCCCGCCCCGCGTCCTGCCCGTCCGGCTCCGGCCGGCGGACAGCGCGACGGTGGTCAGCGTGACGGCGGCCAGCGTGACGGCGGCCGCGGCGGCGACCGTCCTGCCCGCCCCGCGGGCCAGGGTGGACCGCGCCCCGGTGGCAGCCGTCCGGCCGGTCCCCGTCCGGGCAACAACCCCTTCACCTCGGGTGGCTCCACCGGAATGGCGCGCCCGCAGGCGCCCCGTCCGGGTGGCGCTCCCCGTCCCGGTGGCGGCGGCGCTCCCGGCGCCCCGCGTCCGCAGGGTGGCCCCGGCGGCGCTCCCCGGCCCCAGGGCCAGGGCGGCGCTCGTCCGTCTCCCGGCGGCATGCCCCGTCCGCAGGCGCCCCGTCCGGGTGGCGGCGGCGGTCCTGCCGGTAACCGCCCGAACCCGGGCATGATGCCGCAGCGTCCTGCTGCCGGTCCCCGTCCTGGTGGCGGTCCCGGTGGCGGCGGCGGTGGCCGTGGTCCCGGCGGTGGCGGTCGTCCCGGCGGTGGCGGCGGCGGTCGTCCCGGTGGCGGCGGCGGCTTCGCCGGTCGTCCCGGTGGCGGCGGCGGTGGCGGCGGCTTCGCCGGTCGTCCCGGCGGTCCCGGTGGCGGTGGCGGCGGTTTCGCCGGTCGTCCCGGTGGTCCCGGTGGCGGCGGTGGCCGTCCCGGCTTCGGCGGTCGTCCGGGTGGTCCCGGTGGCCGTGGTGGCACGCAGGGTGCGTTCGGCCGTCCCGGCGGTCCGGCGCGTCGTGGCCGTAAGTCGAAGCGGCAGAGGCGCCAGGAGTACGAGGCCATGCAGGCCCCGTCGGTCGGCGGTGTGATGCTGCCTCGTGGCAACGGACAGTCCGTCCGTCTGTCGCGCGGTGCGTCCCTCACCGACTTCGCGGAGAAGATCAACGCCAACCCGGCGTCGCTCGTCGCCGTGATGATGAACCTCGGCGAGATGGTCACTGCCACGCAGTCCGTCTCCGACGAGACGCTGCGCCTGCTCGCGGACGAGATGAACTACGTCCTCGAGATCGTCAGCCCGGAGGAGGAGGACCGCGAGCTTCTCGAGTCCTTCGACATCGAGTTCGGCGAGGACGAGGGCGGCGAGGAGTTCCTCGTGTCCCGTCCGCCGGTCGTGACCGTCATGGGTCACGTCGACCACGGTAAGACCCGACTGCTGGACGCGATCCGCAAGACGAACGTCGTTGCGGGCGAGGCCGGCGGTATCACGCAGCACATCGGTGCGTACCAGGTCGGCACCGAGGTCAACGGCGAAGAGCGCAAGATCACCTTCATCGACACCCCGGGTCACGAGGCGTTCACCGCCATGCGTGCCCGTGGTGCCAAGTCCACCGACATCGCGATCCTCGTGGTGGCGGCGAACGACGGTGTGATGCCCCAGACGATCGAGGCGCTGAACCACGCCAAGGCGGCCGGTGTGCCGATCGTGGTCGCGGTCAACAAGATCGACGTCGAGGGCGCGGACCCGACCAAGGTGCGCGGTCAGCTCACCGAGTTCGGTCTGGTGGCCGAGGAGTACGGCGGCGACACGATGTTCGTCGACATCTCCGCCAAGCAGGGTCTGCACATCGACTCCCTGCTGGAGGCCGTGGTCCTCACCGCGGACGCCTCGCTCGACCTGCGGGCCAACCCGGAGCAGGACGCGCAGGGTATTGCGATCGAGGCTCACCTCGACCGCGGCCGCGGTGCCGTCGCCACGGTGCTCGTCCAGCGCGGAACGCTCCGCGTCGGCGACACGATGGTCGCCGGTGACGCGTACGGCCGTGTCCGGGCGATGCTCGACGACAACGGCAACAACGTCGAGGAAGCGGCTCCGTCCACTCCCGTCCTGGTCCTGGGTCTCACCAACGTCCCCGGTGCCGGCGACAACTTCCTGGTCGTCGACGAGGACCGCACCGCACGGCAGATCGCCGAGAAGCGTGCCGCCCGTGAGCGGAACGCCAACTTCGCCCGCAAGGGTGTCCGGTTCTCCCTGGAGAACCTGGACGAGGCGCTCAAGGCCGGTCTGGTGCAGGAACTCAACCTCATCATCAAGGGCGACGCGTCCGGTTCGGTGGAGGCTCTCGAGTCCTCGCTGCTCCAGCTCGACGTCGGCGAAGAGGTCGACATCCGGGTGCTGCACCGCGGTGTGGGTGCGGTCACGGAGTCGGACATCGACCTGGCGATGGGCTCCGACGCCATCGTCATCGGCTTCAACGTCCGCGCTGCCGGGCGTGCCCAGCAGATGGCGGAGCGCGAAGGCGTCGACGTCCGGTACTACTCGGTGATCTACCAGGCCATCGAGGAGATCGAGGCGGCCCTCAAGGGCATGCTCAAGCCGGAGTACGAAGAGGTCGAGCTCGGTACGGCGGAGATCCGCGAGATCTTCCGCTCGTCCAAGCTGGGCAACATCGCGGGTGTTCTCATCCGCTCCGGCGAGGTCAAGCGCAACACCAAGGCCCGGCTCATCCGCGACGGCAAGGTCATCGCGGAGGACCTCAACATCCAGGGTCTGCGCCGCTTCAAGGACGACGTCACCGAGATCCGCGAAGGCTTCGAGGGCGGTATCAACCTCGGAAACTTCAACGACATCAAGATCGACGACGTCATCGCGACGTACGAGATGCGCGAGAAGCCCCGCGGCTGATCCGCGCAGCATCGGTCGGGGCCGCTCGACGGGTAAATATCCGTCGAGCGGCCCCGGCCGCTGCGTGTACGGTTCTTGTGTCCCTGCCAAACCCTGGCAGGTGTCATGAACCCGAACCGGCGGGACATCCGGATACATACATGTATGTGGGGACACTGTCCTTCGATCTGCTTCTCGGCGACGTACGGTCGCTGAAGGAGAAGCGCTCCGTGGTCCGCCCGATCGTCGCCGAGCTCCACCGGAAGTACGCGGTGAGCGTGGCGGAGACCGGAGACCAGGACCTCCACCGCAGGGCAGAGATCGGCCTCGCGGCGGTCTCCGGGGACACGGGGCACCTCACAGACGTACTCGACCGGTGCGAGCGCCTTGTCGCCGGCCGGCCGGAGGTGGAGCTGCTGTCCGTTCGACGCAGGCTCCACAGCGACGAAGACTGATGGCAAGGCAAAGAAGGAGAAGGACCAGTGGCCGACAACGCGCGGGCGAAGAAACTGGCGGACCTCATCCGGGAGGTGGTCGCCGAGAAGCTGCAGCGCGGCATCAAGGACCCGCGGCTCGGCACGCACGTGACCATCACGGACACCCGTGTGACCGGTGACCTGAGGGAGGCCACGGTCTTCTACACGGTCTACGGCGACGACGAGGACCGGGCCAGCGCCGCTGCCGGACTGGAGAGCGCCAAGGGCGTTCTGCGCTCCGCGGTCGGCGCCGCGGCGGGTACCAAGTTCACGCCCACCCTGGCTTTCGTGGCGGACGCCCTCCCGGAGAACGCCAAGACGATCGAGGACCTGCTCGACAAGGCACGGGCCTCGGACGCGAAGGTGCGTGAGGCGTCCTCGGGCGCCGCGTACGCCGGTGAGGCGGACCCGTACCGCAAGCCGGAGGACGAGGACGAAGCCTCGGAATGACACAGCAGAACAAGACGCCGGACGGCCTTGTCATCGTCGACAAGCCGTCCGGCTTCACGTCGCACGACGTCGTCGCCAAGATGCGCGGGATCGCCAGGACCCGTCGCGTCGGACACGCGGGAACACTCGACCCGATGGCGACCGGGGTCCTGGTGCTGGGGGTCGAGAGAGCCACCAAGCTCCTCGGGCACCTGGCGCTCACCGAGAAGGAGTACCTCGGCACGATCCGGCTCGGTCAGACGACCGTCACCGATGACGCCGAGGGCGAGGTCACGGCATCCGTCGACGCCTCCGGGGTCACCCGGGAGGGCATCGACGCCGGTGTGGCGGCCCTGAGCGGAGCCATCATGCAGGTGCCGTCCAAGGTCAGCGCCATCAAGATCGACGGCAAGCGGTCCTACGCCCGCGTGCGCGGCGGCGAGGAGTTCGAGATCCCGGCCCGTCCGGTGACGGTCTCCTCGTTCCAGGTGTACGACGTGCGGGAAGCGGTCGCGGAGGACGGGACCGCCGTCGTGGACCTGATCGTCTCCGTCGTCTGCTCGTCCGGGACGTACATCCGCGCGCTGGCGCGTGACCTCGGTGCCGGTCTCGGCGTCGGCGGCCATCTCACCGCGCTGCGGCGTACCCGCGTCGGCCCGTACGGGCTGGACTCGGCGAGGACGCTGGACGAGCTCCAGAAGGACCTCACGGTCATGCCGATCGCGGAGGCCGCCGATGCGGCGTTCCCGCGCTGGGACGTGGACGAGAAGCGCTCCCGGCTGCTGATCAACGGCGTACGCCTGGACATGCCGGCCTTCGACCGCGCTCCGGTCGCCGCGTTCGGGCCCGATGGACGCTTCATCGCCCTGGTCGAGGAGCAGAAGGGCAAGGCCAAGAGCCTCGCCGTCTTCGGCTGACCGCAGACCGGGCGGGACCGGCCCCGTCAGGACGCCCACCGGCACGTCCGGGGCGAGCCGGATCTCATCGTGGAACGGGCAGGGCCGCTGCCCGTTCCACGATCCCCCTCGGACGGTGTCTATCCACCGGGCACCCTGGATTCACCCCATCGGGCAGGCGCTCGGAGTGAACCACGGGTGCACTCGGGGGCGCGTTCGACTTGCGTACTTCTCCCGCTGATCACTGCCGACCTACCGTCGCACCATGGGACGCGGGGACCTGGCAACGCTGGTACGTATCTGCGATCTGGCGGGGCGGCCGCGTGGCACCGGGTTCGTCGCCGACCAGCTCGGCACGGTCGTGACCAGCCATGAGGCTGTCGACGGGCTGGTGCGGGTGGTGCTGCACGCACCCGGCGACCGCACCTGCCTCGCGGAGGCCGACGCCATCACCCCGCTGCCGGAAGCCGGCCTCGCGCTGGTGCGCACCGACGGCCTCGGTGTGCGGCCCCTGCCGATCGGCACGCGTGAGCGGATCGAGGCGGGGACATACGTGACACTGCCCGCCGGCGGCTGGCGCGAGGCCCGGATCCTCGGATCGGCACAAGTGACCTACACCGCCACCGACCGCTTCCATCTCGTCGCCGAGGCAGTGGAGTTGGCGATCGGGACGGACGGCAGCGACGCGCTGCGGCTGGGTGGCGGGGCCGCCGGCGGCCCCGTGCTCGACGCCTCGACGGGTGCTGTGCTCGCCGTCCTCGGCACGGCACTCCAGAGCGGACATCGTGCGGCGGGGTTCGCACTGCCCCTGCGGACCGCCGCGGCGCCCGCGGACGGGCCTCTCGCCGACCTGCTGCGGCGCAATGCCGCGACCGTCCCGGCCTACGGGCAGGACCTCAACCTGGCCGCCGTCCTCGAACTCACCGCGACCTCCGTGGGCGCGGTCGGCGGCCCCAGCGCCTGGCCCGGGCCGGTCGAACGGCCCGAGCTGCTGCGGGAGTTCGATTCCTTCACCGCCCTCGTCATGGGACTCGTCGGCGACCCCGGCACCGGCCGTACGACCGAACTCACCGCGCTCGCCGGCCGCCGCGGCCAGGGTGCCCGCCCCGCGCCCACGGTGTGGCTGCGCGGCGCTGATCTGCACGCCGACGACACCTCCGTCGCCGACGCCTTCGCCCGCACGCTGCGACAGGCCGGGCGCATCCTCGCCGCGTCGGGTGCGCACGGCGACATGGGGCCCGTCACGCCCGAACGGGTCGCCCGCCTGGCCCGGGCCGCCGGGCGCCCGCTGATGATCCTGCTCGACGGGCCCGAGGAGATGCCCCCACAGCTGGCCCACCGTCTCGCCGACTGGACGGCGGGCACGGTCGAGTGGCTCGGCGACTGCGGGGTGCGCATGGTGGTCGGCTGCCGCCCCGAGTACTGGGAGCAGGCAGGGGCACTGTGCCCGCCCGAGGTACTGCACCAGCCGGCCCGGCCCGCCCTTCGGCTGCCGCCCGCGGTCCGCGTCGGTGACCTCTCGGCGGACGAGGCGAGCGAGGTACGCGAACGGTACGGACTGCCCGCCGACGCCATCGACGCAGCCGACGAACGGCACCCGCTGGCGCTGCGGCTGCTCGCCGAGGTCCGCGAGGCGCTGCCCGGCGGGGTACCGGGACGGCCCTCCCGCGAGGAGATCTTCACCGCGCATCTGGACCTGCTGTGCCTGCGGATCGCCGTACGCATCGCGGCCGCCTCCCGGCCACCGCTGCGAGGGGCTGCCGTACGCCGGCTGGCGGCCCGGGTGTCCGGCCGGGTCCACGAGGCCGCACGGCGCTGTCTGGGGCCGGGGCAGGGGGAGTTGGACCGCGAGTCGTTCGAGGAGATCTTCCCGTGGCGCACCGGCTGGGCATCGGCGGTCCTCACCGAGGGACTGCTCGTTCCCGCGGGCACCGGCTACCGCTTCGCCCACGAGGAACCGGCCGACTGGGTCCAGGGCGCCCATCTCGACCTGGACGCGGCCCTGCACTCCCTCGTGCACCGCTGGCACGCGAGCGCGCCGGCGGGGCTGCCGTCGAGGCCGGGATCGAGCGGCGGCAGCGGCGGACACGTTCCGCCGCCCCCGGGGTCGGGCGCGGCCCGCACCCCGACGCTCGCCGTACCCCGTCATCGCATCGGACCCGTCGTCCAGGCACTGCTCCTGCTCGACAGGGTGCACGGCCCCGCGGCGCTCACCCGCCGTCTGGAGGGGCTGATCGATGCCCTGGAACGCCTCGACGAGGTGCGTGAGGACTCCGGCGGCGATGCCCCCGCCGACTGCGAGCGGGCGTCTACGGCGTGGGCGGTCGGCGGCAGCGAGGCAGTGGTGGCATCGGATCCGGCCGTGGCGGGGGACCGGGCCGGTGTGCAGGACCGGGTCGACGACGCACGCTGGTGGGGTGCCCACCTGCTCGGCGAGACCCTGCTGCGGGTTCCCGACGCGCGTGCGTACCTCCCCGTCCTGCGGCTGCTCGCCGACCGGATCACCCGGCGCTCCGTACGCGAGGGCGGCCCCGAACACCTCGGCGGACTCGGCGAGTTCGGGCCCTGGTTCTGGGAGCGGCTCCAGGTGCCCGAGGCCGAGCGGCTGGATCTGCTGCGCCGGCTCGTGCCCGCCGACGGGCCTCCCGGGGCCCGGCGCCTTCCCCGCTACCTGGACGCCACCGCCGCCCGCCTGGCCGCCCATCCCTCGGCCGTACAGCCGCTGCTGTGCCGCTGGTTCACCGACACCACACCGCTGCCCGCCGAGCCCGGCGCGCAGCTGCGGCCCACCGTCGCGGGCGCCGCGCAGGCGCTGCTCTACGCCCGCCGGGACCTCGCCGTCGACGACCTCACCGAGGCCCTCGTCGCCACCGCCCACCCCCGCGCCGACGAACTGCTCGCCGCGCTCGCCGAGGACGAGCCGTCCGCCCTGTGCCGGGCCGTCGACCGCTGGGCCCACGACTCCCGGCCCGAGCGGCGCGTCGCGGCCGCCGCGTACGGACCGGTCACCGCCGCCCGGGTCACCACCGAGGCCGACCGTGAACTGCTGCGCTACGCCGCGTTCGCCCTCCTCGCGCGCGCCGCCGACACCTCGCTGCACGGGCCCGCCCTCGCTCTTCTGGTCCGCGACCCGCACACCCGCTCCCGGCACCTCGGCAGGGCGCTGGCCGCCTTCACCGCGGGGGATCCGCCGCTGCCGGTGAGCGCACTCGTCATGGCCCTGACCACCCACCCCGAGCCCGTGCTCGCCGCCTTCCGGGAGCGGCTGCACCAGCCAGGGGAAGGCGCGGCGGAGGTGCTACGGGCGCTGGCGGAGATCGACCAACCGGTCCTGGCGCGCCGGGCCGCGGAACTCGTCGGCGAGTACCTCGATCACCGGCCCGAGGGCGCGGCACATGTCGCCGCGTATGTCGAGCGCCGTCTGGAACGGGGACCCGCGGCCAGAGCTGTCCTCTCTCCCCTGGTGAGAGGTCTGCTGCGGGGCCGCCCGTGGCAGGTGCGCCGTGCGCTGGCACCCGTGCTGGCGGCCCCTGGCACGGTGGCGTCCCGGGCGCTGCGGTCCGATCTGCTCGACCTCCTGCTGGACTGCGAGGAGAGGGAACAGGAACCGGGGTACGGACCCGCCCTGGGGCACGGGTCCGCCCCCGATGCACCGGGGTACGGGCGCGTCGCGCCGCAGAGATCGCGGAGCAGCCGTGATCCGTCCGTCCTCGACGCGGTGCTGCGGGGCGCCGCGCTGGGCTGTGCGACCCGGCCGGAGGCCCGTACCCGCGCGCTGGTGCACCGCACCGGCATGCTCCTCGTCCGTACGCCCGAGGGCGCCACCTGCTTCGACCGCCGACTGGTCGAGCTGGCCCGTGAGGTGCCCGGGTTCGCCGCCCAGGTCGCGGGCTGGCTGGCCGGAGCACCGCAGGAGTGGGCGGCGGTCGTCGGTCCGAGCGCACGGCGGATGGTCGAGACGCTGGGCAGCCCGGTGCCGATGCGGGCCGGAAGCCGCGGGCATGGCAGTCTTAGACCTGCGTAATCGGCAATCCAGACACAGGTTCGGGCGAGGAGCGGTCACAGTGCAGCGCTGGCGTGGGTTGGAGGACATCCCGCAGGACTGGGGACGCAGCGTCGTCACCATCGGCTCCTACGACGGGGTGCACCGCGGGCACCAGCTGATCATCGGGCGGGCGGTGGAACGGGCGCGTGAGCTGTCGGTGCCGTCGGTCGTCGTCACCTTCGACCCGCACCCCAGCGAGGTCGTCCGCCCCGGCAGCCATCCGCCGCTGCTGGCCCCGCACCACCGGCGCGCCGAGCTGATGGCGGAACTGGGCGTCGACGCGGTCCTGATCCTGCCCTTCACCTCCGAGTTCTCGAAGCTGTCGCCGGCCGACTTCATCGTGAAGGTGCTGGTCGACAAGCTGCACGCGCAGGCGGTGATCGAGGGGCCGAACTTCCGGTTCGGACACAAGGCGGCGGGGAACGTCGAGTTCCTCGCCGAGCTGGGCCCCACGTACGACTACGGGGTCGAGGTCGTCGATCTGTACGTCTCGGGTGAGGCCGGCGGCGGCGAACCGTTCTCCTCCACCCTCACGCGGCGGCTGGTCGCCGAGGGCGACATCGAGGGCGCGAACGAGATCCTGGGCCGCCCGCACCGGGTGGAGGGCGTGGTGGTGCGCGGCGCGCAGCGCGGCCGCGAGCTGGGCTACCCCACCGCGAACGTGGAGACGCTTCCGCACACGGCGATCCCGGCGGACGGTGTGTACGCGGGCTGGCTGACGGCGAACGGCGAACGCATGCCGGCGGCGATCTCGGTGGGCACGAACCCGCAGTTCGAGGGAACGGAACGCACGGTGGAGGCGTACGCGATCGACCGGGTGGGTCTTGATCTGTACGGACTGCATGTGGCCGTTGACTTCCTGGCGTACGTGCGGGGCCAGGAGAAGTTCGAGTCGATCGAGGCGCTGCTGGAGGCGATCGCCGCGGACGTCAAGAAGTGCCGCGCGCTGACGGCGGGTCTCTAGCGCCGCAGCCGGCCGGTCGCCGTGCGGGTCACAGTGCTCCCCACAGGCGTGAGCGCTTCATCAGGTGGTCGTGGACGAGCGCCACGGACGGATGGGCGAGACCGCCGACGCGGGTGGCCAGATAGAGCGTGTTGAGCGGTGCCGCGTCCGGCTGGTGGAGCAGTTCCACCGAGCCCGCGGCCAGGGCGGGCTCCGCGAGGTAGCGGGGCAGCACCGACACACCCGCTCCGGCGACCACCGCCGCCAGCACGGCGCGGAGGTCGGGCACGACGACCGCGACGTCGTTGGACGGCCGGCGGCCGAACTCCGAGCGCCAGTAGCGGCGGATGATGGGCAGCTCCTCGGCGTACGCGACCAGGGGCAGCGCCCCCAGTGCCTTGACCGGATCCGTGGCCAGCAGAGCGGGGTCGACGGTGCGTGCCAGCGTCGGCGGTCCGACGAGCACGAACTCCTCGTCCGCGAACGGTGTCGCCGCCACGTTCTTGAGGGCGGGCCGGACGGCGGAGACCACGAGATCCAGGCGGGAGTTCGCCAGGGCGGAGAGCAGATCGCCGGCCAGTCCGACACTGATCCGCAGCCGTAGCCCGCGGGCCGCCAGCGGAGCGAGAGCGGGGACGACACGGGCGGTCACGAGCTCCGCCGGGCCGGCGAGGTGGACCTGTCCGTAGAGGGCGTCCCCGTCGGCGTCCCCGTCGCTGATCGCGGACCGCAGCCGGTCGAGGTGCGGCCCGACGCGCCGGGCGAGATCGTCGCCGCGCGCGGTCGGTGTCACACCGCGGCGCGAGCGTACGAACAGAGGCTCCCCGATCTGCTGCTCCAGGCGCGCCAGTTGGCCGGTCACGGCCGGCTGGGAGAGCCCGCGCCGGGTGGCGGCGGTGGTCAGCGATCCAGCGCGGTGGATCTCCAGAAAGGTGGCCAGCAGGTCCAGATCCACCACGCAACCCTCCAGCCATAAGAATCGTGATGACCGAAATCATCCTACCGGACTAATGCTGATGGATTCGTGGTTGTGTCGACCGCAACGAGGTACGCGAAGGAAGCGAGCGATCGCCCGACGCGTCCGACCGTAAATGACGAGAGAGAAGAACACGATGGCCAGGATCCTCATGATCGTCTCCGCCGCCGACAGCCTCACGCTGGCCGACGGCACCGACCACCCCACCGGCTTCTGGGCCGAGGAGCTCGCCGCCTCCCACCAGCTCATGCGCGAGGCCGGCGCCCAGGTCGACATCGCCACCCCGGGCGGCGTCGCACCCACCGTCGATCCGATCAGCCTCGACGAGCGCGGCGGCGTGGCGGAGGCGGACGCGGCACGGTTCCGCGCGTACCTGGACGACATCGCGCAGGACCTCGCCGCTCCGCTGTCCCTGGACGCGGTGTCGGTGGGCGACTACGACGCCGTCTTCATCCCCGGCGGCCACGGCCCGATGGCCGATCTCGCCCACGACACCGACCTCGCCGGGCTGCTCGTCGAGGCCGACGCGAGCGGAAAGCTCGTCGCCGCGCTCTGCCACGGACCGGCCGCCCTGCTCAGCGCCACCCGCGAGGACGGAGGCTTCGTCTTCGCCGGGCGCTCGATGACCTCGTTCACCGACGAGGAGGAGAAGCAGGGCGGACTCGGGGACGCGTCCCCGTACCTCGTCGAGACGCGGCTCCGGGAACTGGGTGCCGTGATCGACGCGGGCCCGGCCTGGCAGAGCAAGGTCGTCGTCGACGGCAATCTGATCACCGGGCAGAACCCGCAGTCGAGCGTCGACACCGCACGCCGGGTTCTCGCCGAGCTCGAAGCCCGCACGGCATAAGGGCACCGGGGGCGGGCCCCGTCACCCGAAGGGGATTTGGCCCGCCCCCATCCGCAGTCTCGTGCCGCTCAACGCCCCGCCGGCTTCACGCCGATGCCCAGTGACAGGCGACCCCGGCCACCGCTCCGCTCCCCAGCACCGGCAGCTCCTTCGTACGGCAGTCGCCCGACACCCCCGCCCGGTCCGCCTCGCCCGAGGACAGCACCTGGCAGCGGGCGTGGAAGCGGCAGCCGGCCGGGATGCGGGAGGGGTCCGGGGGCTCGCCCGTGAGGACGACCGGCGGCACCTCCGACTCCGGGAGAACCGACAGGAGCGCCTGGGTGTACGGATGCTGAGGGGACGTCAGTACCTCCTCCACCGTGCCGGTCTCCACGATCCGCCCCAGGTACATCACCGCCACCCGGTCCGCGATGTTCCACGCGAGGCCGAGGTCGTGCGTCACCACGAGGGCCGACAGGCCCAGTTCGTCCCTCAGGCGCAGCAGCAGCGCGAGGATCTCGCCGCGCACGGACGCGTCCAGCGAGGCCACCGGCTCGTCCGCGACGATCAGTTCGGGCTCGAGGACCAGTGCGCCGGCGATGACGACACGCTGACGCTGGCCTCCCGAGAGTTCATGCGGATAGCGCAGGAAGAAGCGCTCGGGCGGACGCAGCCCCGCCCGCGACAGCGCTTCGCCGACCGCCGCGCGCTCGTCGCCCTCGTACCCGTGGATCCGCAGGCCCTCGGCCACGGCGTCGTACACCGTGTGCCGCGGGTTGAGGGAGCCGCTCGGGTCCTGGAGAACCAGCTGGACCCGCTTGCGGTACGACTTGAGCGCACGCGAGCCGTAGTCCAGCGGGCTGCCGCCGAAGGTGACACGCCCCGACGTGGGCGGCACCAGGCCGAGCAGCGAGCGCGCCAGGGTGGTCTTGCCGCAGCCGGACTCGCCGACCAGGGCCACGATCTCGCCCGCGCCGATGTCGAGGTCCACCCCGTCGACGGCGCGGGCGGACGGGCCGCCGCGGCGTCCGGGGAAGGTGACGTGCAGACCGGCGGCCGAGAGCAGGGGAGTGGTGGTCATGACGGGCTCCTGGGTCACAGCTGTTCCTCCACCGCGGCGCCGACGTGCACGCATGCCGCCCGGTGGGTCTCCCCGGCCGACACGAGCTCCGGGTCCGCGTCCGTGCAGACGTCCAGGGCCACGGGACAGCGGGGATGGAAGGTGCATCCGGTGGGCAGGGCGGCGGGGTCCGGCGGATCGCCGGGCAGTCCGCGCGGCGCCCGGCGGGAGCCGATGTCGCCGATGCGCGGGAACGCGTCGGAGAGCGCCCGGCCGTAGGGGTGCTGGGCGGAGTCGTAGACGGTACGGGCGGGGCCCTCCTCGACGATGCGGCCGGCGTACATGACCGCGAGGCGGTCGCAGGTGTCGGCCAGGACCGCCAGGTCGTGGCTGATCATCAGCAGGCTGATGTCCTGCTCGGCCACCAACTGCTCGATCAGGCGCAGGATCTGGGCCTGGATCATGACGTCCAGCGCGGTCGTCGGTTCGTCCGCCACGATCAGGCGCGGGGCGCAGGCGAGAGCCATGGCGATCATCACGCGCTGCCGCTGGCCGCCGGAGAGCTCGTGCGGATAGGCGTCGGCGCGCGCCACCGGCAGACCCACCTGCTGGAGCAGCTCCCCGACCTTCTTCCTCGCGACCGCGGGGGTGGCCTTCTGGTGCAGCAGGATCGGCTCCGCGATCTGGTCGCCGATCCGGTGCACCGCGTTCAGCGAGTGCATCGCGCCCTGGAAGACGATCGACGCACCCGCCCACCGCACGGCCCGCAGCCGCCCCCATCGCATGCTCAGGACGTCCTCGCCGTCGAGCAGGATCTGTCCGCTCAGCCGTGCCGAGGCGGGCAGCAGACGCAGCAGCGCGAGGGCGAGCGTCGACTTGCCGCAGCCGGACTCACCGGCGACGCCCAGCTTCTGTCCCGCCGCGAGCGTGAGGTCGACACCGCGAACGGCGGGCACGGCCCGGGCGCCGGAACCGTACGTCACCTGAAGGTTCTTGAGTTCCAGGAGGCTCAACGCGCCACCCCCAGCCTCGGGTTGAGCACGGACTCGATCGCCCGCCCGCACAGCGTGAACGCCAGCGCCACGAGCGCGATCGCCAGTCCGGGCGGCGCCAGGTACCACCAGTGGCCGGACGAGACCGCCCCCGCCTCCCGTGCGTCCTGGAGCATGCCGCCCCAGGAGACGACGGTCGGGTCGCCGAGGCCGAGGAAGGCGAGCGTCGCCTCCGTGAGGATCGCCGTCGAGATGCCGAGGGTCGTCTGCGCGAGGACCAGCGGCATCACGTTCGGCAGCACATGGCGGCTCATGATGTGGCTGTGGCCGCCGCCGAGCGCCTTGGCGCGTTCGATGTAGGGCCGCGACTCGACCGCGATGGTCTGCGCCCGCACCAGACGCGCGGTGGTCGGCCAGCTGGTCACGCCGATGGCGAGGATCACGGTCCACACACTGCGCGACATCACGGTGGCCAGCACGATCGCCAGCACGAGGGCCGGCATCACCAGGAACCAGTCGGTGATCCGCATCAGCACGGTCTGGAACCAGCCGCCGTAGTGCCCGGCGATGATCCCCACGACGGTCCCGATGGCGACCGAGAGCGCGGCGGCCAGCAGACCGACGGTGAGCGAGATCCGGGCGCCCCACACCAGGAGACCGAGCAGGGACCGGCCGAACTGGTCAGTGCCCAGCGGGAATTCCGTGCTCGGCCGTTCCAGCGCGGTGCCGGGAGCGTTCGTCACGCTCTGCACGTCGTCACCGACCAGCAGCGGTGCGGCGAGCGCGATCAGGGTGATCAGGGCGAGCGCCGCGAGCCCGAAGATCCCGGCCCGGTGCGTACGGTACGAGCGCCAGAAGCGGCTCACCGAGTCGCGGCGGCGCGCCCACGTCAGCGACGAGGCGGTGGTTGCGGTCGTCATCGGCCCACCCGGGGGTCGAGCAGCGGATACAGCAGGTCGGCGAGGAGGTTCATCACGATCATCGCGCCGGCGAAGACCACGAACAGGCCCTGGACGAGCGGCAGGTCGGGCACGCTCAGCGCCTGGTAGAACAGGCCGCCGAGCCCCGGCCAGGAGAACACCGTCTCGACCAGGATCGAGCCGGCCGCCACATGACCCAGATTGATGAACACCATGGTCACGGTGGGCAGCAGGGCGTTGGGCACGGCGTGCCGGCGGCGCACGACGTCGTCGCGCAGCCCCTTCGCCCGTGCCGTCGTCAGATAGTCGCTGCCCATCTCGTCCAGCAGCGAGGACCGCATCACCAGCAGGGTCTGCGCATAGCCGACCGCGACCAGCGTGATCACCGGCAGCACCATGTGGTGGGCGACATCGGCGATGTAGGCGAAGCCCGTCTCGTCGCCCGACTCCATGCCGCCGGTGGGGAACAGCCCGGGGATCGGGCCGATGCCCACCGAGAAGGTGATGATCAGCAGCAGACCCAGCCAGAATGACGGCACCGACCACAGCGTCAGCGCGACACCCGTGTTGACCTTGTCGCCCAGGCTGCCGTGCCGCCAGGCGGAACGGGTGCCGAGCCACAGACCGATCGCCGAGTAGACGACGACGGCGACACCCGTGAGCAGCAGCGTCGCCGGGACCTTCTGGGCGATCAGCTCACCGACGGGCGCATGGAACTGGTACGACATGCCCAGATCACCCGTCAGCGCCTTGCCGCAGTAGTCCGTGAACTGCTGCCACATCGGCTGGTCCAGCCCGAACTGCTTGCGCAGCGTGGCCAGTTGCTCGGCCGACGTCGGCATCCCGTGCGTCATGGCCTTCACCGGGTCACCGGGGATGATCCGGAAGAGGAAGAAGCTGGTGACGAGCACGGCGAGCAGCGAGATCGCCGCGCCGCCCAGCCTGCCCGCCACATAGAGGAGATAGGCCCGCGCGTTCCCGCCGGCGGCGCGGGCCTCAGGGACCCGCGCCACCGCGGTGGCGGTGCCTGTCGTGCTGGTGGTGCTCATCGGCTATTCACGGTCTTCCGCGGTGGACCGGCGGCGCATCGCGACGAACACTCCGAGGGCGGCGACGAGGACCACGGCCGCGCCGATGCCGATCACGACGCCCGTGGAGGAGCCGCTGTCGGAACCGCCGTCACCGGCCGCCGGCTCGGCCGACCACCAGCTCCAGTACCCGTCCTGACCCCAGAGGTTGCCCGCCGCCTCCGGCATCGTCGTAATGGACTTGATCTGGTCGGTACGGTACGCCTCGACCGCGTTCGGATACGCGAGGACATTCATGTAACCCGTGTCGTACAGCCGCGACTGCATCTGCTTGACTAGATCGGCCCGCTTGGCCGCGTCGTACTCGACCGCCTGTTGTGCGTACAGCTGGTCGAACTGCTTGTCGCAGATGAAGTTGTCGGTGGCGCCGGTGTCCTTCGGCGTGGCCGGCAGCGCCGCGCAGGTGTGGATGGACAGGACGAAGTCCGGGTCGGGGTTGACCGACCAGCCGTCGAAGGCCAGGTCGTAGTCGCCCTTGAGCCAGGGGTCGGACACATTGTCGAGACAGTCGACCTTGAGCCCGATGCCGAGCTCGCCCCACCACTCCTGGAGGTACTTGCCGATCGCCTTGTCGTTGGGGTCGGTCGCGTGGCACAGGATGCGGAAGTCGAGCGCCTTGCCGTCCTTGCCGACGCGCTTGCCGCTGCTGTTCTTCTTGTAGCCCGCCTGGTCCAGCAGCGTGGCCGCCTTCGCCGGGTCGTACGCCATCTTCTGGGTGGCCGCCGGCTTCCAGAAGTAGGAGCCGAAGCGCGGCGGGATGTACCCCTCGCCCTCGACGGCGTGACCCTGGAAGACCTTGTCCACGATCGTCTTGCGGTCGGTGGCCTGGAAGAGCGCCTTGCGCACGTTCGGGTCGAGCAGGGCCTTGTGGCCGCTGCCGAACGCCTTGCCGTCCTTCGACTTCGCCCCCGGGTTGGTGGCCAGGGCGAAGAAGCGGCGGCCCGGCGCGTCGTTGACCTTGATGTTCTTCGCGCTCTTCAGCGCGGACGCCTGGGCGGGGGTGAGGCCCTGGACGAACGAGACCTCGCCCTTCTGGAGGGCCGCGACCGCCGCGTCACCGTCCTTGTAGTACTTGAGCACCAGCTCGTCGAACTTGGGTGCGCCGCGCCAGAAGTCCTTGTTCGGCTTGAGCTTGACGAACTGGTCGACCTTGAAGTCCGTGACGACGAAGGGGCCGTTGCCGACGATCGGGAACTGCTTGTCGTTGTTGAACTTCGAGAAGTCCCCGACCTTCTCCCACACATGCCGCGGCACGATCGGGACGTCCAGCGCCGTCATCGTGGCCTGCGGCTTCTTCAGCGCTATGACCAGCGTCTCCGGGTCGGGCGCGGTGACGGTCTTGAAGTTGGACGTGAAGCTGCCGTTGGCCGTGGCAGCGTTCTCGTCCGTCATCATCTTGTTGAACGTCCACGCGGCGTCCTCGGCCGTCGCCTGCTTCCCGTCGGACCACTTGGAGTCCTTGCGGATGGTGTAGGTCCACGTCAGCTTGTCCGGCGACGACTTCCACTCGGTCGCGAGCCCCGGGATCGTGTGGCCGTCCTTCACGTCGTAATTCGTGAGGTACTCGTAGGCCAACCGGTGGACGGTGGTGCTGACCAGACGCTGCGCCAGGAACGGGCTCAGCGAGTCCACGCTCTGCGACACGGCGACGGTGAGCACCTTCTTGCCGTCGTCGTCGGCCGCGTGGACCGCCTGCTGCGGTACGGTCACGAGCGCGGAGGCAGCGAGGCCCGAGGCGAGGAGAAGGCGGAGGAACCGTGGGCGTTGCCGGGCACTGCGGGACGAATCCTTGTGGACCATGGGGCGTGACCTCGCGTCATCACTCGCTGTGGAGCCCCGCGTGGAGGCGGGACTCATTTCTCTGGTTCGCCAGCTGGTGAAGCGAAGGTTTATCAGCGGTGGTCGAGCGGCGTCAACGGCGCGTCAAACATGGTGTGGTCTGCGGGAATGCATCGAGGGCCCGCACCGTGGAGACGGTGCGGGCCCTCATTGGTTCAGACCTCTGACGCCCTACTGCTGAGGGGCTGGCGGCGCCTGCGGAGGCTGCTGCTGCATCCACTCGGCGGGCGGAACAGGGCCCTGGGAATCTGCTTGCCCCGGACCGGCCTGCCGGCCCTGCTGACCAGGGTGGCCCGGCTGCGGGGGAGCTCCGGCGGGCTGCGCCGGAGGCTGGGCCTGGGGCGGCTGCTGCTGCCATCCCTGGGGCGGGTAGGGCTGCTGGGGCGGCTGCTGACCGCCGTACTGCTGCGGCGGCTGGCCCTGCTGCGGCGGGTAGGGCTGCTGACCCTGGGGGTGGGGCGGCTGACCCTGCGGATAGGGCTGCTGCGGCGGGTAGGACTGCTGACCCGGGGCAGGCTGTCCGGGCATCTGCTGTCCGGGGATCTGCTGTCCGGGGATCTGCTGTCCGGGGATCTGCGGGGCGGGCGGGGCGGGGTACTGCCCCGGCGCCTGCTGGTGGCCCGGCATGGGCGGGGCCATGGTCGGCGGCGGATTGCCGTCGGCGGTCCACAGTCCCTGCTGCTGCTGGGCCCGGGCGAAGTCCTCGGCGATCAGCGCGGACAGATTGAAGTACGCCTCACGGGTCTTCGGGCGCATCATGTCGATGTCGACCTCGGCGCCGGCCGCCAGGTGCTCGTCGAAGGGCACCACGACGACACCGCGGCAGCGTGTCTGGAAGTGCTGGACGATGTCATCGACCTTGATCATCTTGCCGGTCTCACGGACACCGGAGATGACGGTGACCGAACGCTGAACCAGGTCCGCGTACCCGTGCGCCGACAGCCAGTCCAGCGTCGTCGACGCACTGCTCGCGCCGTCCACGGACGGCGTGGAGATGATGATCAGCTGGTCGGCGAGGTCGAGGACGCCGCGCATGGCGCTGTAGAGCAGCCCCGTGCCGGAGTCGGTGAGGATGATCGGGTACTGCTTGCCCAGCACCTCCAGCACGCGCCGGTAGTCCTCGTCGTTGAACGCCGTCGAGACGGCCGGGTCCACGTCGTTCGCGATGATCTCCAGACCGGAGGAGGCCTGCGAGGTGAACCGACGGATGTCCATGTACGAGTTGAGGTACGGGATCGCCTGCACCAGGTCGCGGATCGTGGCCCCGGTCTCGCGGCGCACCCGGCGGCCGAGCGTGCCGGCGTCCGGGTTGGCGTCGATCGCCAGGATCTTGTCCTGCCGCTCGGTGGCCAGCGTCGAGCCCAGCGCGGTGGTCGTCGTGGTCTTGCCGACACCGCCCTTGAGGCTGATGACCGCGATCCGGTAGCAGGAGAGCACCGGCGTACGGATGAGGTCGAGCTTCCGCTGCCGCTCGGCCTCCTCCTTCTTGCCGCCGAGCTTGAAGCGGGCGGCGGGGCCGGACGGGTTGCGGCTCGACTTGGCCTTCTGCTTGTTGTTGCGCAGCAGGCGGTCGGACGACAGCTCGACGGCGGCGGTGTACCCGAGCGGCGCACCCGGTACGGACCGCTCACGCTGGTCGTGCGTGACCGGCGTGGGCCACGCGGCACCGGCCCGCGGATCGACGGGGGCGCCCGGGGGCGGTCCCTGCTGGTGCGTCTGCTGCGGGGGTGCGTGGGGGGTCTGCGGCGGCTGACCCTCCTGGCCGGGGCCGGGCTGGCCGGGCTGGGGGAAGCCGTAACCGGCTTGCGGCTGTGGGGCGTTGGGGCCGGGTGTCGTGGGCGGCATGGGTGCGGGCTGCGGCTGTGCCTGCTGGGGGAAGCCGTAGCCGCCGCCGTGCGGTGCTTGGGGAGGCTGGGGTGCCTGCGGCGGCTGGCCGGGCTGGGGGAAGCCGTAACCGGCCTGCGGCTGCGGGGTGTTGGGGCCGGGTGTCGTGGGCGGCATGGGTGCGGGCTGCGGCTGTGCCTGCTGGGGGAAGCCGTAGCCGCCGCCGTGCGGTGCCTGGGGAGGCTGGGGTGCCTGCGGCGGCTGACCGGGCTGGCCTGGCTGCGGGAAGCCGTAACCGGCCTGCGGCTGCGGGGTGTTGGGGCCCGGTGCCGTCGGCGGCAGCGGGGCCGGCGGTACGGCCTGCGGCGGCTGCCCGGGCTGCGCCTGCTGGGGGAACCCGTACCCGGTCGGGGCCGGGGCCTGGGGCGGCACGGACGGGTCCGGGGTCTGCGGAGTCGCGGGCCACTGCGGCGCGGGCGCGGGCGCGGCAGGCTGGAAGGCGGGCGGCAGCGGAGGCAGCCCGGCATCCTGTGCGGGCGGCGTGGGGGACCAGGGCTGAGCGGGCGCCGGTGCCGGTGCCGGGGGAGCGTCCTGCGGTTCGGCGGCCGTGACGGGCGCGGGGCTCTCGGGGACGGCGTCCTCGGGCACGGAGTCGGACGGCTCGTCCACCGCGGCCGCATCCGCGGTCACGTCGTCGGCCGTCGCCGTGTCCGGACCCTCGAACTCGGTGTCGGCGCGCGGCGCGCTGTCCCCGTCATCGCCGGTGTCGCTGTCCGCCTCGGAGCCGGCCTCGGTGTCCGACTCCGGCTCGGCGTCGCCGGTCTGCTCGTTGTCGACGGAGGTCTCGGCGTCGGCCGGAGCATCGGCGTCGGCGTCGGCATCGGCGGACGTGGGCTCGGGCTCACCGGCGGCGTCCGAGGCCGCGGCCTCCTCCGCTTCCTTCGCCGCCGCACGCTCCTCCATCTCGCGCCTCAGCGCGGCGGGGGAGAACCGCATGGTGGCGCCGCTCTCCACATCACCGCCGCCGAAGGGCTGCGGCTCGGGCTCGGGAGCCGACTCCGGACCGGGCGTGGGTGCCTGAGGAGCGGGGGCCTGGGCTTCGGGTGCCCCGGCACTCTCGGGAGACTCCGGAACCGGCGGCTGCCCCTGGACCGGGTCGGGGCCCGGCACGACCGCGGGCGGTGTCTGCGCAGGGGGAGGGGTCTGCGACGGAGGAGGCGTCTGCGGTGCGTGAGGTGCCTGGGCGGGCGGAGCCGGCTGCTGCCAGTTCGGCTCGAAGCCGCCGCTCGCGGGCGCTCCGGGCATCGCCACCGGCGCCCCGGTCGGCTGCGGAGGCGGCGTACCGCCCTGCCCCTGCTGCCCCGCGTTCGCGCCCGAGGAGTCACCCGAGGCGTTCTGCGTGTACCAGGCCGGAGGGGTGTAGTCGATGGTGAACTCACCCGTCAGCTCGGCGGGCTCCGCGTCGGACTCGTCGGCGGGAAGGTCCCATCCCCCGCGGATCTCGTCCCGATCGCTGTTCACTGTGCCTCCTGGTGTGGTCGAGCACCCTTGTGCCGTAGTGGGTGGGGGCGGCGACCGCTGACAACCGATCGGCCCGGCTCTCCCCCTGGGACGCAGCGGGCATCCCCGCATGTTCCTCTGCCGCTTTCCGTACCACCCTAATCGTCAACAAGGGCGCTCCGGCAGGCCCGCCCACCCCCAGGCTGCTGTCCCGTACGTCACCCGATGCCCCCAAGTGAACTGCGGGCGGCTGAGCGTGAGGAAACGCGTGGGGCAAACCGGTACAACTGCATACGGAATTCGGCGCCACCGGTCTTCAAGGAGGCCGCGCCAACAATCCGGTCTCGACGACCGGCGCGCACGATGCGCGCACCACTCTCCGGCACACAGCACCTGCACAGCACCTCGACACGAACGACACCGCTCACGGCACACAGCGGGCACGACGCGACCCGTGAATGGACGCCGCCCGGTGCGCCCGCGGAACTCGGCGCTCGGTGCCCAGCGCTCAGCGGAGGTCGAACTCCCCGTCCCGCGCACCGAGCACGAACGCCCGCCACTCGGCCTCGGTGTAGCGCAGGACCGTGTCGGGCTCCAGGGACGACCGCATCGCCACGGCTCCGCCCGGCAGATGCGCGATCTCGACCCGTTCCTCGTCCTCGCTCGTGCCGGGGGCGCTGAGCCACTCGACGTCAGAGATGTCGAGGGCGTACAGCTCGTCCTTCTCCTGAGCGCTCCCCATCAGCCAAGCTCCCTTTCGGTAAAGGCGAGACGGACCTGCCCCACGTGCCGGGAGGCTTCCCGGAGCCAGGTGCAAGTCCACGTCACGCGGGCAGTTTATGTCCGTCCCGCCCGCGAATTCCGGGCAACAAAGATGCTTCCCACGAACGGGAACGCTTCCCGCGCCCTGCGGGCTTCCCCGTACGGGGACGGCGACGGTGGTGGACGGACCGGCGGTCAGTCCATCCGGCGGGCGACGCCCAGCAGCCCCGTCTCGGCGTCGGTGCCGCTCGTCATGACCCAGTGGCGCTCACGCCCGGCGACCCAGAGCGTGACACCGTCCGCCAGCGTCGGCAGGGCGTCGATCTCGACGCGTGTCAGACCGAGGATCCGCCCGATCTGCTCCGCCTCTTGCGGAGAGACCCGCTGGACGCCCACGAGCGTCGAGTCCCGCAGCAGACGCGGCGCGACAGGGCTCAGATACGGCAGCAGCGTCAGGACCGACTGCCAGGGCGACGACACCACGCGTCCGCGCGGCGGCCGCATACCGCAGTCCCGCACCACCACGACCGGGCTGCCGACCGTCGCGCCCATCGGCGGAACACGGCCCACGTCGTGCAGGGCGATGCAGTCGAGGCCCGCGCCGGCGGCCTGCGCAAGCGTTGTCCACGCCTGAGCGCGGCCGGTCTCCACCGCGACCCGGGCACCGGTACCCGCCGCACGAAGCGCCAGCACCTGCGCGGTCCACAGCCCGCCGATCAACAGCACGTCGTAGGGGGTCGACCGGTGGAAGCCCACCATCAGGGGCCGGCCCTCGGAGTCGTCGCCTATCACCACACCGTCGTCCCCGACCGGCAGGGACAGCGCGCCGAGATGGTCGGCGACCATGGTGTGCCCCGCATGGCGCGGACCGATCAGTCCGCGCATCGCTGCCATCCTGGCCATTACAGAACACCACCCAGCGGGAGAGTCGCGTGGACACCGGGCAGCTGCTCGCGGTCCAGCCGTACGAGACCGACCTTCGCCGCACGCGCGGACTGCTCCAACGTCCGTCGTACGCCGATGAGTTCGGAGTCCGAGCCGCCGGTGATCCGCACATGGCCGGCCACCGCCATCCCGCCCTGGTGCGGACCGCGGCGCAGGGTGAGGCTGAAGGTCGTCGCATACGCGGGCGCCGCCGTGAGGGTGGACACCAGCTTGGGAAGGGGCGCGGCGCCGCGTCCCAACTCGGGCCAGCGGCTCACCGCATAGGTCGTGTGCCAGCGGTCGTCGCAGCGCCAGACCCGCGCGGTTTCCGCGGTCCGCTGCTGCGGTGCGGCATCGGGCCTGCTCGCACGGGCGGCGAGGCGCGGGCTCGCGCAAGCGGCCGTCGCCATCGCGGAGTTCAGCTCCTCCTGGTCCAGGACGACCGCCTGGAACCCGGCGCCGGTGACCCGGCTCGCCACATGGTCGGCGACCCGGACGAGACAGCGCTGGGCGCCCTCGATCCCGCCGCCGCGTGCCTCGACGGCCTCCCGGCAGAGTTCGGGGTCGAGCTTCACCGCCACCCAGGTCATCCGCAGGGCGGGCGCCCCGGTCCGCTCCTGGAGCGGTGCGTACGAGAGCCGCGCGACCGACTGCTGCGGCAGATGCGGCGCAGGGGCCGAACGCACCTGCTGCACCAACTGCACCGATTCCAGCACGATGTCGTCCACCGAGAGAGCCCCGCCGAGCAGCGAGAGCGACAACGACCGCGCACCGAACGCCGGCCGCAGCGCGGAGCCGCTCGCCTCGACGCGTACGACCGCGGTCAGGAACGTGCCGTCTCCCAGCATCCCGATGGTGCGGCGGTCGCGGTCGACGAAGGTGAACGGGCGCAGACCGGGAGCGCCTTCGACGACAGGCGCCAGCGAGGGGTCGGTGTCCGCCGCGGCGGGACCTGCCGCCCGCCTGCGCACCCGCAGGCCGAGGGCGGTCGCCACCCAGTCCTGGACGGCGTGGCCACGCCGCCGCACGAAGGCCAGCAGGACGAGGACCGAGCCGATGACCGCCGCGGGGATCATCCACAGGTCACCGAGGACCATCCCGATCAGCGCCAGGGCGATCGCGATCTCGACCAGGGCGAGCTGCCGCAGCTGGAAGGGACCGACACGTCTGGTGCGGGACAGGGGGCGCAGGGTGGTCGTCGCGGGGGCGGCCGACGAAGGGGTGCTCACCTGCGCATTGCTGCGTTGCCCGCGGGAACCGCCGGGCGCCTGTCCGGAAGTCCGCCCATTTCGCGCGCGCGTCGCCGTACCCATCGCCGCGTTGCCCCCTCGTGTCCGTAATTACCAAATTCCCATGGGCGTTGACCGGGCGATCACCCTACCTGAGCAGTAAGTCGTGAACCCCAGCAGGCATAGTAGGGGGGCGGAACGACGGCGGGCCCGCTCGGAGAGTGCACAGCCCGGCCGCACAGCGGGGAGAGGGACAGCGGACAGATGGCATCACGTCGGGACGAACTCAACGCCTACACCTTCGCGAAGCGGAGATTGATCGCGCAGTTCCTCCAGCCCAACGCGACCGGCTCGGAGGAGGGCGCGCCCCGTCCCCTGCGTGCGGTCGTGCCGGGAGCGATCGTCGGTGTCGTGATCCTCGCCGTGTTCGGTGCGTGGGGGATGTTCAAGCCCGTCGCGCCCAAGGGCTGGGACATCGCCGAAGAGAACGTCATCATCGCGAGCAAGTCGACCACCCGGTACGTCGTCCTGAAGACGAAGGGCAAAAGGCAGCTCCACCCGGTGCTCAACATGTCCTCGGCCAAGCTCCTCCTCAAGCCCGGCAAGGGCAAGGTCATCAACGTCGACGAATCCGTACTCGACAGCGGCAAGATCCCGCACGGAGCCACTCTCGGCATCCCGTACGCCCCCGACCGGCTGCCCGACGCCAAGGAGGCCGGAGCGGCCAAGCGCTGGGCCGTGTGCGAGCGTCCGGGCGAGGGCGGCAGGGCGATCGAGAAGGCGGCCTTCGTCTTCGCCGAGCGCCAGGAGTCGAAGACCGAGGGGCCGAACCGCCTCACCGGCGGCGATCTGATGTACGTGGAAGGGCCCGGCGAGGCCCGGTACATCGTCGACGCCGGCGGCACGGCATACCCCGTCGCCGACGACGAGTTGCTGCTGCGACAGCTCGTCGGCCAGGGCCGTGAGCCGCAGCGGGTCTCCGAGGCCTGGCTGAGCACCCTGCACAAGGGCGACCCCATCTCCTTCCCCAGGATTCCCGACACCCCCGGCACCGACGCCGGAGTGTCCGGAGAGCTGGATCCCAAGGTCAACAAGGTCGGCATGGTCCTCACCGCGACCGACGGGACGAAGAACCAGCAGTACGTCGTCCTCCGCGGCCGGGTGGCCCCCGTCTCCGACTTCACCGCGAAGCTGCTGCTCAACAGCCGGGACCTGATCAAGCTCGGCCAGGCGGGCCGGGCGACCTCCGTCAGCGCCGCCAGCTTCCAGCCCGGCACCCCCTTCGGCGACGACAAGAAGTGGCCGGCGAACGCGCCCAGGCCGGTCAACTCAGCGAGCACCGACGAGGGAAGCCGCAACACGGTGTGCAACGTGCTGCGCAAGGTGGACGAGGACGACGGCAGCACCACGCTCAGCACCTGGGCCGGCACACGGTTTCCGGCGGAGCTGCCCACGGGCTCCACGAGTGCGTACGTCACCCCGGGATCCGGCCAGCTGTTCCGCCAGTTCAAGGGATCCTCGACCCGCTCCGGCTTCCTCTTCCTGGTGACCGACACGGGTCTGCGGTATGCCATGCAGTCCAACGGTGACAGCGCGACCGACGACTCCGGCATCGGGTCCTCGGGCTCTGGCAAGGAAGACGTCCAGCAAGAAGCGCAGGACGCGCAGGAACGGCTCGGCTACAAGGAGGTCGACCCGCTGCCGATCCCGGCCGCCTGGGCCGGCTTCCTGCCGACGGGCCCCCGTCTGTCGACCGGCGCCGCGACCCAGCCCCAGGGCTCGTGAGGCCGCCCACGATGACGTACACCCACCGATCCCTCAGGCTCGCGGCGGCGACGGCACTGGTCTTCATCGGCATGCCGGCCACGACGGCCACCGCCGACTCGAGCCAGTGCAAGTTCCCCGGCGACACCTATAAGGGCAGGCCCTGGGCGCTGCAACGCGTACTGCTGGACGAACTGTGGAAGCAGTCCACCGGAAAGGGCGTGCAGGTCGCCGTCATCGACACCGGCGTGGACACCAGGAATCCACAGCTGAAGCGCGCGGTGGACGCCAAGAAGGGCATGAACCTTCTGCCCGCCAAGAACAAGAAGGGCGAGAAGATCGACCGCGGTGCGAGCAACGGCACCACGGACACGGTGGGCCACGGCACCAAGGTCGCCGGCATCATCGCCGCCCGCCCTCTCAAGGGCACGGGCGTCGTGGGCCTCGCCCCCGCCGCCACGATCATCCCGGTCAAGCAGAACGACGCGGAGGGCAACGGCACCGCGGCGTCGCTGGCTTCGGCGATCACCAGGTCGGTCGCCGCGGGCGCCGACGTGATCAACATCTCCCAGGACACGGCCGACGCGGTGGAGCCGGCACCCGCCCTGAAGCAGGCGGTGGACGCTGCCCTGGACGAGGACGTGGTGGTCGTCGCCTCGGCGGGCAACGACGGCCTCGGTGGCAACGTGAAGAAGACGTATCCCGCTTCGTACCCCGGCGTCCTGGCGGTGGCCTCCTCGGACCGCAACAACGAACGGGCGGCCTTCTCCCAGTCCGGCGACTTCGTCGGCATCGCGGCCCCCGGTGTGGACATGGTCACCACGGTCCCCGGCAAAGGCCACTGCGCCGACAACGGGACCAGCTTCTCCGCCCCTTACGTCGCCGGGGTCGCGGCCCTGATCAAGAGCAAGCACGGCGACTGGACCCAGAAGCAGATCGTGGCCCAGATCCAGCAGACGGCGGAACGCTCCACCCCGGGCCACGACCGCCTGGTCGGCTGGGGAGTCGTGGACCCGGTCCGCGCCCTGACGGAGGATGACAAGCCGATCGAGCAACCGGTGGCCCACGAAGGAGTGACAAAGGGCGAGGTCCCGACCCCGGCCGAACTCCAACTCGGGGAATCGGCCGCGGAACGCAACTCCCGGATGGCGACGTACGTCGTTGTGGGAGGGGGCGTCCTGGTGGCGTCGATCGCGGGCGGCGCGGTGGCGTTCCGCGACTCGAGGCGCCGCGCGCGGAGGCTCGGGGAAGGGTGAGCCGGAGTTCTGTGAGGGGTTGATGGGCTCAGTGGGGTCAACTTTCACAGGACTGTCATGATGGGAACGATTGCAACCGCATAGCGGTCGTGAAGCGTCACACCAGAGAAGTCGAGTGACGTATAAGGCACTTGGGGCTGTCAGACCCAGTGGCTAGAGTGGTAGGTCGACGATCGGTGATGGCCGGTTCACCACGATCGCAACGTGGGACAGCTGGAGCAAACGGGGAGGAACGGGCATCGTGCTCGAGGCAGAAGGTGGCGGGGGCAGCGCGTCCGGTGGGAGTGACCTCGCGCGCGGTGTAGGCGCGCTGAAGACGTTCCAGAAGCAGATCAACGCACTGCTGGCGGACTTCGAGAGCGGTGCGGCCGGGAAGTCGAAGGTGGCTGCTCAGGAGGTCTCGCGCGGCTCGTTCAGCGGAACCAATATGGCCTTCGCCGAGGCGGACGGCTTCTTCACCCAGTACAACCGTGTGCACTCGGCACTCACGTCGCTCTCCCGGAGTCTCAGCGACCAGATCGAGCTGATGAGCATCGGCGTACATGCCGCGGACGTCGGCTACAACAACGTCGAGGAAGAACTGCGGGCCCGCTTCCACACCATCCAGGCACGCCTGGAAGAGGAGAGGAAGGCTCAGGAGCAGCGGGAGAAGAAGCCGGGAGACAAGGGTGGCGAGCCCGATGCACCTCGCCAGAACGACACCGGTGGCACAGGGGAATGGGGGTGACGACTGATGGGTGATGAGAAGAAGCCGGAGCTGACCCCTCAGGATCACGAGAAGAAGCAGGCCGAGACCGCTTCGCAGATCGAGGGCCAATTCGGCGCGACTGACGCCCTCGAGCGCTTCGCAACGGTGATGGACAAGATCGGCTTCGGTAACGCCGGCGGCCTGTTCGGCAAGACGAGCTTCGAAGAAGTTCAGCTCAACGCCATGCTCGACCTGCTCGAAGCTTCCAACCCCTCGGACCTCGAGCGGGCCGGAGAGAACCTCGAAAAGGCTCGGGTCGCCCTCAACAAGGCGGCCAAGGACCTCGACGACTTCGTCAAGAAGACGGACTGGAAAGGCGAGGGAGCGACCGAGTTCCAGCGCTACGGCAGCGAACTTGCCGGTTATGCCTGGAAGCTGGGCGCCTTCGCCAACGTGGTCGGCACGCAGATGACGGTCGCCAGCACGGGCCTGACCTCGGTGAAGAACTCCATGCCGCGGGAGCGCGACACTCGGCTGATCGCGAAGAAGCCAGAAGCATTCGCGTTGGCGCCGGCCAAGGACACCAACCCGGAGTACATCGAGGCCGTGAAGGTGGAGAAGAACCGTCAGGAGGCCATCAACCAGATGAACCGCCTGTCGTCGTTCTACGCGGTCTCGGAGCAGTCGCTGGCGCAGCAGCAGCCGCCGGAGATGCCGAAGATGCTGAAGGCGGCGGTTCCGGCTCCGCGTTCCGCCGGACCGGTCTCGGAGTCGCAGACTGAGACGTCCAGGGCAGACTCCAAAGCGGCTTCACAGGCAACGGCGGATCGTGCGGTATCCGTTGACGAGCGTGACCCTTCGCGGACTGGGCCAGACCGCGTGGTCGTACCCGTTCCGGACCGGAACACGTCGATGGAGATCGACAGCGTCGCGACGCCGCCGGCTCCGACTACGGGCCCCGGACCGGCTCAGCCCGTCACAGCCACTGGTACCCCCAGCACCACAGGGGGAGGACCGGTCCCGCCGATGACCAATGGGTTCGCGAACCCTGTAAAGGGCGGGACCGCCCGCTCAGTGGGCACGTCTGGCGTGCCGAGGGTCGGTGGCGGCGGGACCTCCAGCCCTGTCGGGCGGGCAACGGGTGGCAGCGGGTCCCCGTCGGTTGGTCGGTCGGGAACAGCCGGCAATGCCGGTGCCGTCGGCCGACCGGGAGCCACCGGTACTGGCACTCCCGTGGGACGCGCCGGCGGGACAGGTGGCACTCCCGTGGGACGCGCCGGCGGGACAGGTGGCACTCCCGTGGGACGCGCCGGCGGGACAGGTGGCACCCCCGCCTCTGGACGTGCCGGTGGGGCAGGCGCTGGGGGGCAAAACCCAGTCGCAGGCCGAGCTGGTGCAGCAGGGCAGCCGACCGCGGGCCGTGCCGGGACAAGGGCTTCCGGGCCCAGGTCCGGACGAACCGATGGCATCGTAGGCGGGACGCCGCAGCGCACCGCCGGTGGCTCATCCGGTTCGCGTATTCCTCGCGGCACGGTTATCGGTGGCGAGGGGCCCACGGCAGGGCGTTCTTCCGCCGCGAGGCCTAGTCAGTCGGGTGTCGTGGGCGGCCCTGCTCAGAGTGCTGCACGGCCGGCGGGTCGGGGAACTCCCAGCTCGAACGGGGTTGTCGGCACGCCGCGGAGTGCCGGCGCAGGTGGCTCTCGGTCGGGTGCGGGTGGCTTCACGACGGGCGGCGCAGGGCTCACCGGCAGCCGCCCCGGGCAGCGGCAGCACAATGACGAGGAGCAGGAGAGTTCTGGGTCTGCCCGTCCGGACTACCTGACAGAGGACGAAGAGACATGGGCGGTACGGCGGCGCGGAGCTGTTCCACCGGTGATCGATTAAGGACAGGGAAGGTTCGGAAGGCAGGATGACGGCAGCAATGAGCCAGCCTCGGATGTACCGCAAGTTGCCTACTGTCGGACGGCGAGTGTTGTCCACAGTGGCAGCCTGTGGCGCGTTGACTTTTACCCTTACGGGGCTTGCTCCCGCCGCTGTCGCCGCGGATGTAAGGCCACAGCAGTGGTACTTGGACGCGATGCGAGCCTCTGACATCTGGCGGAAGAGCACGGGGAAGGGGATTTCGGTCGCCGTCATCGATGGTGGCGTGAATCCGTCCACTCCGTCCCTGAAGGGTCAGGTTGTCAAGGGCATTGACGTAGCAGGTATCTCAGGCGATGAGACAGATGACTACGACGGCCATGGCACAACTATGGCTGAGTTGATCGCCGGCACCGGAAAAGGCGGTGGCATTCAAGGGCTCGCACCTGGTGCCAAAATCCTCCCCATTCGAACCCTTATCGCTGAAATGCGGGACAAGGAAGCGCCTGACCGGTTGCACACCTTGGACAAGGCGATCCGTGCAGCCGCAGATAGCGATGCCCAGATCATCAATGTCTCCCTGGGGCAGGATGGCTGGGATGACGACACCAGGGAAGCGGTGCAGTACGCGGCGAAGAAGGGGAAGGTGATGTTCTCCAGCGTCGGCAACGAAGCCAAAGGGCTGAACTACGTCGACTATCCCGCCGCGTACCCGGACGTGGTCGGCGTTGCAGCGACCAATTCAGAAGGACGGGTGGCGTCGTTTTCGGAACACGGCGATGAGGTCCACCTAGCGGCGCCCGGCGTAAAGATCCCTTCGTGGTGCGACGAGTCATTCAAGCGGTATTGCGTCAGCCAGGGCACGAGCCAAGCCAGCGCGATCGCATCTGCATCCGCAGCCCTCATCTGGTCTGCGCATCCCGACTGGACCGCCAACCAGGTGCTCCGCGTCATGTTCGAGTCGGCCGGCCGGGGCGACGACTGGAAGCCCGGCACCGTGAGCAACTACGTCGGGCACGGCATCGTCCGCCCCAACGCCGCCATCAACCGCGGCATCGGCAAGCCGGGCGACCCGAACCTCAGCCCGCTGACCAATGAGAAGACCGGCGGCTCCACCGCCCCCTCTGCACCAGCTTCGTCACAGCCCCCCAAGCCCAAGCCCGGCTCCGCCGCCACCGTGGCAGGCTCTAGCAAGAGCACCTCGGACGGCGGGCAGTTGGGGCTCATCATCGGGATCGGCGCAGCCGTGGTGATCGCCGTCGGCGCCTTCGCCGTCGTCCGAAAGCGTCGCACCGTCTGACCGAACGGCCGGGCTGCGAAGGCCCGTTCAGACCTGCACCGCACGTTGTGCTTTACCCAGCAACCTGGTGCAGCACAACCCAGTCAGTCACAACCGTAGTTCAGAAGGGAAACGCAACCGTGTCACAGGGCCAGCGGCTTTCAGACCAGCAAGTCATCCAGCTCGAGAAGCACCTCTTCGAGAAGTTCACCTCGATCAAGGGCCAGCTTCAGCAGATTCAGGGCACGATCGACAGCCTTGAGGGCCAGTGGCAGGGTATCGCCCGCGGCGCCTTCGACGGCAAGCAGGAAGAGATCAACACCTCGATGGTGCGTCTCGGCAACATCCTGGCGAAGTTCCTTGAGGCGTTGAGCGCTTCGAGGAAGATCAAGGACGGTTCGGAGGATGACGTCCGTGCCGCTGTTCAGAGCATCAACGTCGACCTCGGTGTCGGTACCACCGCGCCGTCGAACCTCAGCAAGCTCTAGAACCGCTGGGCGGATCCGATCTCGGCAGGCCAAAAGCCGAATCACAACAACAGGTGAGTGAGGGAATCATGGGCACGAATTACGACGGGCTTGTCGTCAAGTACGGAGCTCTCGACGCGACGGCCACGGTGCTCGGCAACCAGGCCAAGAAGCTCGAAGAGGACCTGCGTTCCATCAAGACGGCCATGGCCAGCGTCGCCGCCGGCTGGGAGGGCGAAGCGCACCAGGCCTACGTCGAGCAGCAAGAGCTGTGGGACAAGGAAGCCGCAGACATTCAGCAGGCTCTCCAGGGGATCGGCAAGGTCGTTGGCCAGGCAGGCGGCGACTACATGGGTGGCGACAAGAAGGCTGCCAGCTACTTCCACTAGCTCGAAGTAGTACGCAGCAAGGTGGGGTGGGCACGCGCGAGGGGTGCCCACCTCCTTCGCGTGCGCTCCCGGGTGCGAAGCGCGCCGCGCACCGGGCTGCGTCAGGCGCGCACCGGCCTGCGTCAGATCACCGGCATCGCGACGATCGAGCCCTTGTTCAACAGGAACACCCGATTGCCCGCACCTGCCATGTACCAGGGCCCTTCCGATTCGGCCTCGTATGTCCACAGGAGCGAGTCGTTGAAAGCGGACACCCCGGAGGACGTGCCGCCTTCCGTGATCCACACGGTGCGGCCCTCGGCGACGGGCGGGTGGCCACGGGACGGTTCACTGCCGTCCGGCCATGCGACCTGCCCTTCGCCGCCCGCGGCTTTGTCCACACGGTAGAGGCGACCGTCGTCGATCACGGCGAGGCTCGCGTGGTCGATGGTGGGTGAGCCCCACCCGCCCTGGGACGGGTTGGACGACTGCGACTGCGTGGACCAGATCTCGTCACCTGTCCGCAGGCTGACAGCGAGGAGCTTCTCTCCACCCAGGTACGCTATCCCCTCCTCGACGGCCGGGGTGAGGGCTGTCGAGCTACGGCTGTTCAGCTGCCACAGGTCCTCGCCGCTCGCGGCGTCGAAGGCGCAGTAGGTCCCGTCGGACGAGCACACGACGAGTACGCCCGCTCCAGCCGCTCCCACGGCGCCGGGGTCCAGGTTCAGACCGGCGGGTGCGAGCACCTCCCAGCGGACCTTGCGCTTCGCGGTGTCCACCGCAGCCAGTTGACCTTCCTTCGTCAGTACATACACGGCAGAGGCGTCGGGCGCGGCTGCCAGGAGCTTCTCCGTATCCGCCGCAACAGACCACTTCTTCTCGCTGGTCGATGCGTCGAAGGCCATGACCTCTCCGCCCGCAGTCGCCGCGGCGAACTGCTGGGCCGCCAGTGGTACCAGTCCGGCGGCCGGTGCGACCTCGGCGAGTGACCACTTCTTCCCTCCGTCGGTCACTCGGTGCGCGACCAGGCCTCCGGAGCCACCGGCGAACATCACGACGTCCCGTAGCGGCACCAGGACCGACGCTTCCGGCGCTGCGACCTTCAGCGGCCCCCACAACGGCTTCGGTGGCGTGCCCCGTTCGTAGCCGTTCGAGGGCAGCGGCTTGGCGGGTTTCGCGTCCGCCGCTTCAGGAAGATCGGGCCCAGCCGTCAGCCACCAGGCACCGCCTCCTCCCAGGGCCAGCACGGTGCCGCCCACGGCGAGTGAGGTGAGAAACCGGCGCCTCGACGGCGTTGCGCCCTCTGCCGGAACGCGAGTGACGGCGGTGAGAGTCCTGGCCCTGGCTTCGTGCTCCTTGATCTGCTGGGCGAGCGGGCCGTGCTTCCACAGGCGCTGCGGGGCCCGCGAGGACGCGAAGGCGGCGGTGATGGCCGCGGGTTGGGGGCGCTGGGCCGGATCCCCGGCCAGACACGGCTCGATGAGGGCCCGGAGCGCCGGCGGCACGGCATCGAGGTCGGGGCGTTCGTGAACCACGGCGTACTGGACCGCGGCCACATGACCCCCGTCGTACGCAGGCCTGCCACTCGCCGCATAGACGAGCACAGCACCGAGGGAGAACACGTCCGCGGCGGGGCCGACCCGCTGTCCGAGGATCTGTTCGGGCGCGCCGTACCCGGGAGTGACCGGCGCCTGGCCTGTCGTGGTGAGGGTCAGCCCGTGTTCCGGGCGAGCGATACCGAAGTCGATGATGCGGGGGCCGCCGGAGGTCAGCACGATGTTCGACGGCTTGAGGTCCCGGTGGATCAGGCCGGCCCGGTGGATGTCCTGAAGCGTCGACGCGAGCGCCACCGCCAGAGCTCGTGTCGTTCCCTCGTCCAGGGGACCGCCCGCGTCGACGCTCTGATCGAGTGTGGGCCCGGCGAGGTACTCGGTGGCGATCCAGGGACGTCCGCCCTCGGTCTGCGCGCCCAGGACCTGTGCGATGCCCTTGCTGTGGACGGCTTGCGCGGTGTGGGCCTCGCGCAGGAACCGATCCGCGAGATGTCTGTCGTGCGCGAGGTCGGGACGCAGCACCTTGACGGCCGCTGCCCGGCCGACGTTGTCGATCCCGAAGTAGACCTTGCCCATGCCGCCTTCCCCGAGCACACCCGTGAGGCGGTAAGACCCCAGCCGGATCGGGTCACCATGGCCGAGAGGGAGCATGAAGTGGGCAGCCTTTCGCGGAGGGAGAGGTACGGGCGGTGCCTCAGGAAGAGGACGACGGCGGGCCCGACGTGCCGTCGGGCCGTAGTGCGATCAGGCCGTTCTCCTCGAAGCCGATCAGGAGGCCCGGCGCCGACAGGGCGCTGAACCTGTCCAGACGCTTGTCGTGGAGCCACACCGACGCGTGGGTTCCGAGGTCGATCGCGCGGACGCCGGCGGCGCTGTGCTTGTAGACGAAGTGCTCGTCAACACTGGGCGCGACCTCGAGTTCATTTCCTGACCGGACGGGTTCCTTCTCCCGCCACAGGAGTTTGCCGGTTGCGGCGCTGACGGCCACCAGTGCGCACGGGCCGGTGTCCTCCACCGCGTAGACCACACCCTCGTGCACGGTGGGGGCGCCGTACGAGGCCCGCGCATCCCGGTACGTCCACGCCTCTTCGCCGTCGGACAGACGTCGGGCGGACAGGCCGTCCGACGCGACGTACAGGTTGTCCCGGTCGACGGCCATCGGGCTGCGTGCGGCGTCGTCCGCCTTGAGCGGAAGAGTGTCCCGCCATGCGGCTTTCCCCGACTTCTTGTCGCACACGAGCGCCTCGACGCCGCCCGCCTCGGTGCGGAAGAAGAGCACCAGAAGGCTGCCCGACGTGCGCATACCGATCACCCACGGATAGTCCTCGGGGTACTTCGCATCGAGGGCGACCTCCGACCGCTTCGTGCCGTCGGACAGGGAGAACGCGGCGAGCAGCCACCCACGGTCGGGGTGCGTGCTGTCCGGGGTGTCGGCGTCCGTCGCCGGGGCCCGCGCCGTGAGCAGCCAGGCGATGTCCTCGGTCACATCGAGGAGCTGGTTCCCCAGCAGCTTTCCGTTGTAGGCCTTGGTGTCGATGAGAGGATCCCCGAGCGAACCGTCCTCGAGGTCGATCTGCACGATGCGCAGGCCCTCCGTCGGGGACAGCGAGTAGTCGACCGCGTAGAGGTTCTCCCCGTCGGTTGCCACGTCCCAGGGGCTGAGTACGGGGTTCGCGGACCAGATGGTGCGACCGGTGGACGCGTCGAGTGCGGTGAGGCCTCCCTCCGACGCCACCAGGATGCGGTCGCCGATCAGCCGGGGCCGGCCGAGATCCGCCGGCGGCGCCGTCACGATGCTCCGTCGCCACAGAACGGTCGGCGACTTCGCCGACTGCGTGTTCGGCTTCCTTCCGCCCCGCAGGGTCCACCATCCGGCTCCGCCGCCCGCCACGGCCAGCAGTGAACCGCCGCCGATGGCCAGCGCCTTGCGACGCCCCACTGATGTGGCTCTCGCTGCCGGAGCCGTCGGTGCCACCGCGTGATCGGCGGGCACCGGCAGTCTGTACGGCCGGTGCTGCCAGACCTCGGTCGCGCGACGACCTATGTCCGTCAGCACTCCGTCCGGTAGGTGATCGGCGAACTGACCCCGGCCGTCGTGCAGTTCGGCGGCGAGTCCCTGTGTCGTCGGCCGGTGCGCCGGATTCTTGGCCAGGCCCCCGCTGAGGACGGCGGCGAGGCCCGCCGGCAGTCCCATCAGGTCGGGGTCGGAATAGCGGACGCGATAGAGCAGGTCAGCGGCCTGTCCCGTGCCGAAGGGGCCGTGGCCTGTGGCGGCGAATACGAGGACACCGGCGAGGGCGAACACGTCGCCCGCAGGCGTGTGTTCCTGTCCCGTGGCCTGCTCCGGGGACATAAAGGCTGGGGTGCCCGCGGCGGTGCCGGTGCGGGTGAGGCGATCGTCGCCGGCGGCGCGGGCGATGCCGAAGTCGATGATCTTGGGACCGTAGGCCGTGATCATGATGTTGGAGGGCTTCAGGTCGCGGTGGACGACGTCGGAGGCGTGGAGCTGGGCCAGAGCCCCGGCGAGAGCCGCGCCCAAGGCTCGGATGGACGCCTCGGGCAGGGGGCCGCAGAGGGCGACGGCGTCGTCCAGGGGCGGGCCGAGGACGTACTCCGTGGCGAGCCAGGGGGTTTCTGCGGCCGGGTCAGCGGCGAAGACGGCCGCGCCGTGGTGGTCGCCGATGATCCGGGCGGCGTCGCTTTCGAGGTGGAAGCGGATGCGCGCGGCCGGGTCGGACGCGATGTGAGCGTGCATGGTTTTCAGGGCCAGGGTGCGGCCCGTTGCGGAGCGCGCGAGGTACACGGTGCCCATGCCGCCGTGGCCGAGGCGGGCGAGGAGCCGGTGGCCACCGATCTCGCCGGGGTCGTCGTGGGTCAGAGGCGCAAGCATGGTCATCAGGTCCTGGAAACGGTGTCGGGGACACGGAATTCGGTCGCGAGTACCTGGGCCGACTGGCTGGCGAGGGCGGCGGCGACGCGACCCGGCACCCGGCCGGGCGTGAGCAGTGGCGCCGCCGAGTCGCCCCTCCGTGCCGGCGCACCACTGGTACGTCGGCTCATCGCGCGCCGCAGTTGTCCGTGTTCCGGGTCGCTTCCGTATAGGCGGTGATGAGCTTCTTCATGGCCGCCTTGTCGTCGCTGTCGACGTGGGTCTCGACGACGGTGAACAGATCCCCCTTGAACGCCGGGTTCTTGCATCCGTCGACCCTGCCCACAGCGCCGGTGCCCGAGAACAGATAGGTGCCGGTCGACTCGTGGTCGGTCATGTCCATGCGCTGGTGATCGAGTGCGACGTCCGACGGGCGCTCGCCCTTCTCTCGCCACTCGGTCGTCGCCGTCAACGCAGGCTTCTCGTCGACGGTGATCTCGCAGCGCTTGATGCCTGCCGCTGCCGCGCCATCGGTCTTGCTCGACACCGAGCCCCCGGGCGGAAGGAACGGAGAAAGCAGTTCGCCCGAGACCGGCGTGCCGCACAACGAGGAGGGAACCTTGTACTCCTTGGTCTCCCCGTTCGATGCCGTCGAGCATGCGGTGATGCCACTTGCCAGCGTGAACAGGGCGAGAGCGGCGACGGGGACCTTCCAATGCTGCTTCGGCTGTGCGGAAGATGTGATCTGCAACGATGTCTCCTGGGCAGTGCTGGACGGGTACTCCAGCCGGGTGCGGAACGACGCGATGCCGGTCGCCGGGCAAGCACGCGGATCAGATGTTCGTCTGGAGCTCCGGAGCCACCCGGTCGGCGAAATTGCCCCCGAAGTCGTACCCGTCCCGCACACCTGAGCGTGCGTACTCCGCGATGTCTCCAGGATCCGCGAGTCCGTGGGCCTTCGCCGCCGCGTCGGCGGCGCCGGCGGTGTGCTTGATGTTCGTCTCGAGGCCGTTCTCCCAGTCCTTGCCCATCTGGGCTCCGGCGCCCTCTTTGGCGCTGCCCTCGGCGTCCATGAACAGACCTTCGAGGATCATGCCGCTCACGGTCGATGCCGCGCCACCGGCAGCGGCACCGACGACGGGGCTGGCCATGAAGGAGGTGCCGACGCCGATGCCCGTTCCCACGACGCCGGAGATCCCGGACTTCCACATGGCCACCGACTGCTCGTACTCCTTGTCCGCTGTCTCGGCGTCGCCGGCCGTCGCCTCCTGCCGGCCGACGTTCAGGGTTGCCGAGACTTCACCCGAAGCATGCGCGATCTCCCGTACGACGAGCTGCCGGTCGTCGGAGAACCGGTCGGACTGGGGGAGGTCCGGATTGAGGTGGTAGTCCATCAGGTTGGCCATGTACGCCTTCTGACCGACCTCTACGGCGGCGTACCCTTCCGGGTCCTGGCCCACGGTCAGCAGGAAGCGGGAGACTGCTCGGTGGTCCATCACCGCTTCGCTTCCCGCGACGGGGAACAATCGCTCGATCCTGTCCCGGGCCTCCTTCTCGGCCTGGGTGGCGTTCGGGTCCGCGTTCGTCTCGGTCGTCGCACGGTTGATGTCCGGCAGATACTCGGACGCGATCTGTCCCATGCTGTCGGACATGTAGCCGTGTTCCGTGAGCCGCTTGTTGTTGTCCGAGATGGACTGGACGAGGTTCTCCATCAGCTTGGTCTGTTCGGAGTTGTGTGGAGGCGTGTCGTCCGTCCGCAACTGCCCCGCGGGGTGACCGGTCGTGGCCGCCTCGAGCGCCATGGCCAGATTGTTGCGCCCGGCGATACTGTCCTCGCCCTTGGCGTCGTAGTCCTGCGGCCACTCCCTCTCCTCGAAGAGGTACTGGAAGTTGCTGAGTCCGACCTTGCCGTTTCTGCCGTTGCCGTCGGTGTCCCGCTCGAACTCGTGGTCATCGTCCTTGGTGACGAAATCCGCGTTGAAGAACTCCGTTGCCGCATCGGGGCTGTTGGCGAGAGCCTTCATGAAGCCCGTCATCGGGTCGGCACCGGAGTCCGTGCCCGTACGGTTGAGCAGCGGGTCCATGCCCATCCGGTGCCAGCCCATGGGCTCGCGGCGGCCGTTGTCGGTCATCTTCTTCTCGGTCTCGATGAGCCTGCTCCCGTAGTCGTTCAGGAACCGGTCGTCGTAGTCGCCCCAGCGCATCAGGTTGCTCATGACCTGGAAGCCCATGCTGTTGCTCCTGGAGAACTGCTGGTCACCGAGGTTGACCATGTCGACCTTCCAGCGGGACATCTCCGGCGTGTCCGCCTGGGTGGCCGAGGCGAGCGTCAGGCTGAGCACCTTCTGGAGGTCGTCGTACTGGTCGACCCGTTCATGGCCGACCTTGTACACGGCATGGGGATCGTTCAGCCCCGCCCAGAAGTTCAGGACGCCCTCCGGCTTCAGCGTCGTGGCGAAGTGCTCGGCGAATATCTCGTCGCCCGAATACTTCTCCAGTCCCGACTTCAGCGCGTCGAAGTCCCGCGGCGTCATGTCCTCCGGCTTCTTCTTCGCCAGCGCCGCGAGCCGCTCCGCCTCCTTGAGAGCGTCGGCCGCCTCGTCCCGATCCTTGTACGTCGCGTCGGAGAACCCGTGGTCCGTGAGATCCACCAACGCCTTGAGGGAGATCGCCGCCGTGCTGTCGATCTCGGCGGCCTTGTCCAGGACCACCTTGAGCTCGTCGCGCAGTCCGTCGACATCGGTCTGACCGCCCGGGGCTTTCTTGTCGGGGTTCTCCCGCACGGTGTAGCCGCCGCCGTTCGCGGTCACCGTGAGGTTCTTGCCACGGCCGCGCTCGATGGCCTCCTTGAGAAGGCGCTGCTGGGTCTTCAGCTCGTCGCGGGTGTCGCGCATGATGTTGCGGATGGATGTCGCCTGGGTGAGCGCGTCGCCGAACTCCCCGGCTGTCTTGCCGATGAACTCACGCGAGACGGTGGCGTTGTAGCCGGACCAGTCGGACTTCTTGGCCTGCCCGTGCAGACCGTCCTCGGCGTCCTTCTTCAACTTCTCGAGATTGGTCAGCACCGTCGACCAGTCGCCGACGGTGTCGTCGAGGAGCTTGAAGTTGGCAGAGTGCAGGGCTTCGAAATCCATAGGAGTCAGTCCTTGTCCTTCTTGTCCTTCGTCCCGTAAATTCCGTTCGCCTGACCCGGTTTGGCCCAGTTCTCGTCGAACCCCGCGTCGAGCGTGTGGATGCTGCTCACATGCCGCTGGATGAAGACCTCGTCGCCGGCGTGCGCGTTCTTGGTGAAGTCCATGTGGTTGGAGATCAGCGCGCAGGCATCCATGACCGACCCCAGCTGCTTGTCCCAGCGCGTCGACACGTGCTGCAGCGCGCCGCCGAGCGCGAAGCCCTGCCCGGCCAGGTCGCTGCCTGCGCCGTCCGTGCTGGTGACCCGGGCCTCTTTCCACAGCCGGTTGTAGAGCGTGAACGCGTGGTCACCGATCTTCGCCAGGTCCTGCTGACGCACGGTGAGGTCGCCGGAAGGGCTGCCCGCGTTGGGTTTGTCCTCGTCCGGAATTCCGTTGAGCTGCATCTGCGTCGGCCCGTTCCCGGCCGCCGACGCCTTCAGTTGTTCCCACTCGTCCCAAGCCATGGAGTGCCTCCGCTCAGCTCAACTCGTTCGATGTGATCGGGGGAGTCCTCGTACGGGCAGAGGGCGGAGCGGTCGACGGCGAGCTCCCCCCGTCGACCGCCCCGCACGCCCGTCACTGCGGATCTCCCAGCCACCCCGTCTGCACCAGTGGCTTCCCCCGCTGCCGCGACGCGAAGATGCCACGCCCCGCCGGCATCGGTCGCATACGGACGCCGAGCATCTCGCCCTCCTGCGGATCACCGGAGAGCAGGAGACCCTGTGCGCCGAGCTCCATCATCCGTTGCAGGAACGGCTCGTAAGCCGCGCGGCTCGCTCCCGCCGAGCTGCGGGCGATGATGAAGCGGACACCCACGTCACGCGCGAAGGGCAGGTGCTCCGTGAGCTTGGCCAACGGGTTGCCGCTCGACGTGGACACGAGGTCGTAGTCGTCGACGACCACGAACACGTCCGGGCCCTGCCACCAGCTCCGGTCGCGGAGCTGCTGTGCCGTGACGTCGGCGGTCGGCGCACGGCGCTGCATCAGCTCCGCCAGCGCGTCGACGTGATGGTCCATGTTGTTGGACATCGGCACGTACTCGGCCAGGTGTGTGGCAGGGGTGACGTCGAGCAGTGCGCGCCGGTTGTCGATCACGAAGAACTTGGCGGCGTTGCCCTCGTACCGTTCCGTCAACTGCTTGATGAGCAGGCGCAGCAGGTTCGACTTGCCGGACTCGCTCTCACCGAACACCAGGAAGAACGGGTCGCGGGCGAAGTCGGCGAACACCGGCTCCAGGTTGTTCTCGTCGATCCCGAACGCCACTCCGCGCCGGGGTTCGACGAACCCCGCGGGGAGCTGCCCCGCGGGGAGCTCGCGCGGGAGCAGACGCACCGCCGGTGCGGCGGGGCCGGTCCAGTGGCGGGTGACCTCCTGCACCATCGCGGTGGTCGCCTCGGACAGGTCACTGTCGGACTGGATGCCGTCGATACGCGGCACCGACGCCATGAAGTGCAGCTTCTCGGCGACCAGACCGCGGCCGGGGACGCCCGGCGGCACGTTCATGGCGATCTTGCGGTCCACCTCGGAGTCCATCGGGTCGCCCAGACGCAGTTCCAGGCGGTTCATCAGCTGGTCCTTGATGTTGGAGCGCACGTCCATCGAGCGGGATGCCGTCAGGATCACGTGGATCCCGTAGCCCAGCCCCCGCACCGCCATGTCGACGACCGCGGTTTCCAGACCCTCGTAGTCCGTCCGGAAGTTGCCCCACCCGTCGATGACCAGGAACACGTCCCCCCAGGGCTGCTCCGTCACCGAGATGTCGCCGCGCGCCCGCATCCTGCGGAACGTCGCGATGGAGTCGACGCCCGCGCTGCGGAAGTACTCCTCCCGGCGCGTCAGGATGCCGTACACCTCGGCCACTGTCCGGCGCACGCGCTCCGGGTCCAGTCGTGAGGCGACCCCGCCGACGTGCGGCAGCCCGGAGATCGAGGAGAGGCTGCCACCACCGAAGTCCAGTCCGTAGAACTGCACTTCCTGCGGAGTGTGGGTCAGCGCGAAGGCCGCGATGAGCGTGCGCAGCAGCGTCGACTTGCCCGACTGCGGACCACCGACGATCTGCATGTGGCCCGCGGCGCCGGAGAAGTCGCGGTAGAGCGTGTCCCGGCGCTGCTCGAAGGGTTTGTCGACCACACCGAGCGGTACGACCAGCCGGCCCGCGCCCTCGAAGCCCGGCTGGGTGAGTCCGCGGCCGTCCACGTTCGACAGCCCCGGCAGCAGTTCGTCCAGCGGAGGCGGGTTGTCCAGCGGAGGCAGCCACACCTGATGGGCCTCGGCTCCGCGGCCCTCCAGCCGGCGCACGATCACGTCCAGCACCGAGTCGGCGAGCGCGTCGTCGTCGGAGGAGCGGCGCGCGTCCGGCACGGGGGCCCCCGCGGTCGGCTCGGCGTAGTGGACCGCCACCGGAGCCGCGGTGAACGGCACCGGCCTGCGGTCCACCGGCAGCGGACCGCCGCTCGACGCGGCCTGGTGGCCGTTCACGCGGTACACACCGGAGACGTACGCGGCCTTGAACCGCACCATCTCGTCCGTGCCGTACTTCAGGTAGCCGGAACCGGGGACGTTGGGCAGGGAGTACGCGTCGGGCACACCGATCGCCGCCCGGGACTCGGCCGCCGAGAACGTCCGCAGACCCACCCGGTACGACAGATACGTCTCCAGGCCGCGCAGCCGGCCCTCCTCCAGACGCTGCGACGCCAGCAGCAGATGGACGCCGAGCGAACGGCCGATACGGCCGATCTGCACGAACATCTCGATGAAGTCCGGCATGGCGGTCAGGAGTTCGCTGAACTCGTCGATGACCAGAACGAGTGACGGGATGGGCTGCAGCGGGGCACCCGCCGCACGCGCCTTCTCGTAGTCGTGGATGTTGGCGTAGTTGCCCGCGTCGCGGAGCATCTCCTGCCGGCGGTTGAGCTCACCGCGGATGGAGTCGCCCATGCGGTCCACCAGCGTGAGGTCGTCGGCCAGGTTGGTGATCACCGCGGCGACGTGCGGCATCTGCGACATACCGGCGAAGGTCGCGCCGCCCTTGAAGTCCGCGAGGACGAAGTTGAGCGTCTCCGAGGAGTGCGTGACGGCCAGACCGAGCACCAGGGTGCGCAGAAGTTCGGACTTGCCGGATCCGGTCGCGCCGACGCACAGACCGTGCGGGCCCATGCCCTCCTGCGCCGCCTCCTTGAGGTCCAGCATCACCGGGGCGCCGTCCTCGCCGACACCGATGGGGACCCGCAGCCGCTCCGACTGCGAACGGGGGCGCCAGGTGCGGCTGACGTCGACCGACGCGGCGTCGCCGAGGTTCAGCAGATCGGTGAACTCGAGGTTGGCGAGCAGGGGTTCGTCGTCGTCACCACCGGTGGCGACCCGCAGCGGCGCGAGCTGGCGGGCGAGCGCCTCGGCCGCCTCCAGGCTCAGCCGGTCGGGGACACCGTCGTACACGAGCCCGTGCCCGGACTCCAGTTGCAGCGAATCCGGGTGGACCACCACGGACAGCTCACCGCGCGCGCCGGTGACCTCACCGGCGACGACCTCCAGAACCGTCACGCCCTGGAGCCCTTCGGCCGCCGCGAGCGGCGAGGTCTGCGGTACGGACTGACCGTCGAGGACGACGACGAGATGCGGCTGGTCCAGCAGCGGGTGCGCGCTGCCCTGGAAGCGTGGCCGGCCGTCGAGCCGCTCGGCGAGCAGGTCCTCCAACTCCCGTGCGTCGGCCGTGATCAGGCGGCGGCTGCCCGCGCCGTCACCCGGGCCCGACGCCTGGAGGTGCGGCAGCCACTTCGTCCACTCCCAGTGCTGCGCCGACTCCCGGCCCGCGGCGACGACGATCACCAGGTCCTCGGGGGAGTGCAGGGAGGCGAGCGAGCCGACCATCGCGCGGGCGGTGGAGCGCACGGACTCGGGCTCACCGCTCACGGTCACGTGGTAGAACGCCCGCAGCGACACGGCCATCGGCAGTCCGTCGAGCGTGCTGTGCGCCGACAGGAACTGCCGCATGGCACCCGCCGTCAGCGGCTCCAGCTCGTCGACGGGGGCGGTGTCGGGGGCCAGCAGCGGGGTGGCGAGCTGCTGGCTGCCCAGCCCGATGCGCACCTGCCCGAAGTCGGCGTCGCCGACCCGGCGTTCCCACACCCGGCTGCCCTCGGCGACCAGGGCCCACAGCTGCTCGGGGGAGGGGTGCAGGTAGTACTGCGCGTCACGCTGGAGGCGAGCCGTCCGCAGCACCGTACGGCGGGTCTGCGTCAGGTACTTGAGGTAGTCGCGCCGCAGGTCGGCGAGCTGTCCCTGGGTGCCCTTGCGGTAGCGCACCAGCATCGCGATCGCCATGGCCACCGTCGACGCGATCATCACCATGCCCATGATCCGCATGATCGGATTCGGGGTCATGAAGAAGAAGACGACGGAACCGCCCATGCCCAGCATCGGCAGCAGCTGCATCAGCGCGCCCTCCTGCTGCCCTCTCGGCAGCTCGGGCGGAGGTTGCAGCTGCACCTGCTCGCCGGGTACCTCGGCAGGCAGGGCCCGGGGTGGGCGCTTGACGACGATCTGACTCACAAGCTCACCAATTCCCTTGCCGGACGGAAATGTTCCTATCGGCGCCCCCGTGGCGACGGGTCCCGTCCGCGGGGAGGGATCCTACTTGCGCCGGGGTGGACAGGTGGGCGGTAGGGTGGCGCGACGTGTTTGCGCACCTGTGAACTTCCGCAAAAAAAGGGTCATTCGGAGCGCAATGCCGGGCGTACGAATCATGAGGACCACGAGGGGATGCAGCAGGTGACTATGACGGCCCGAGCGGCGGCTGCGGGGACGGGTCATCCGGGTTCCGCGACTCCGTCGAGCAGCGGAACCGGTTTCTGCCGAGTGACGGTCGTCGCGCCGGACGGCCGCGTCGATGTGGCACTGCCCGAGGACATCCCCCTCGCCGACCTCTACCCGGAGATCCTGCGCCTGTCCGGGCAGAGTCCCGCGCAGGGCGCCCCGGTCGGCTACCACCTCGTGCGCCGCGACGGCACCGTGCTCGACAGCACCCGCTCCCTCGCCTCCCAGCGCATCCTCGACGGCGAACTGCTGTCCATGCGGCCGTTCTCCGAGTCGCTGCCGCCCGCGGTCTTCGACGACGTGTCCGACGCCGTCGCCTCCGCCGTCGCCCGCGACCGCACCCTGTGGAGCGACGGACTGATGCGCGGCGCCGGCCTCTTCGGCGGCTCGGTCCTGCTCGTCCTGGTCGCCTTCGTGCTGTGGACGGCCGACCCGCTGCACGACATGCACGGACTCGCCGGCATCCTGGCCGCCGTCACCGGTGTCCTGCTGCTCGCGCTCGCCTGCGTACGGGCCCGGGTGTACGACGACCGCGGATCCGCCGTCGCCCTCGGTGTCGGCGCGATGGCGAACGCCGCCGTCGCCGGCTCCGGACTGCTGCCCCCGGCCACCGGAGAGGGCATCGGCAAGCTCCAGTTCCTGCTCGCCTGCGCCGCCGTCCTGGTCTTCGCGGTGCTTCTGACGATCGTCGCCCCCGCCGGCGACGGCCCCTTCGTCGCCTTCGTCTTCGCCGCGACGGTCGGTGTGCTCGTCACCTTCGTCGCGATCCTGCGTGACCTGGAGCCGGTCGAGAGCGCCGCGGTGTGCGCACCCCTCGCCGTCGGTGCCCTCGCGTTCCTTCCGGGCTTCTCCACCCGCTTCGCGCGGCTCCCCATCGGCTTCGACCCGCCGCGCACGACCATGGGCGAGTACGGCAGCGATCCCGAGCCCGCGGGCCCGGTCGACGCCGAGCGCATCGCCGCCCAGGCCCGCCGGGGCCACGAGCTGATGGTCGGCCTCGTCGGCGGCTGCGCGCTGATCGCCGTCGCCTCCGCCGCCGTCCTCGGTTTCTCCGACAACGTCTGGGGCCAGCTGCTCGCCCTCAGCACCGGCATCGCCATGCTGATGCGCGCCCACCTCTTCCGCTACACCGCGCAGGTCGGCTGCGCGCTGTCCGCCGGCCTCGGCTCCCTGGTGCTGCTCGGGCTGGGCCTGTGCCTCAACCCGCCGGCGGGCCTCATGCGCGACGCCCTGCGGGGCGACAGCAGCGCCCTGGACATCCGTACGATCTGGCTGACCGCCGCCGTCGCCGGTGTGGCCGCGCTGATCACCGCCATCGGCCTGATCGTGCCCCGCAAGGGAGTGACCCCCTTCTGGGGCCGCTTCCTGGAGGTCGCCGAGACGTTCGTGCTGCTCACGCTGGTGCCGCTGTGCCTCGCGGTGTTCGACGTGTACCACTCCATCCGGGCGCTGACCTCGTAGCCGAGGCTGGTACGCTGTGTGACGGCCGTTTGTGTACGCCCTTCCCGGAGCCTCGATGCTCTGGGTGCAGCGCTCATCGGACCTTCGCCTCCGAGTCACGGAAGCTCTCCTGAGAACAAGACCAGGGGCACTCGTGGGCGCATCGAACATCAAAGAGGAGTACCGAGTGTCTCTCGACGCCGCTACGAAGAAGCAGATCATGACCGAGTTCGGCACCAAGGAGGGCGACACCGGCTCCCCCGAGGTGCAGGTCGCGATGCTCTCGCGCCGTATCTCGGACCTGACCGAGCACCTCAAGACGCACAAGCACGACCACCACTCCCGTCGTGGTCTGCTGATCCTCGTGGGCCAGCGCCGCCGTCTGCTGCAGTACCTGGCCAAGAAGGACATCCAGCGCTTCCGCGCCCTGGTCGACCGCCTCGGCATCCGCCGTGGTGCGGCCGGCGGTGCCAAGTAAGGACGCCGTGAAGGGAGCGGTTCCCACTCTGAGGGGGCCGCTCCCTTTGCTGTACGTGCGCGACGTACCGGACGCCAATTAGTCTGGTCGCAGAACGCACCACCGAACACGAGCGGGAAGCCGCCTCGCCGCCGCCGGTCCTCGGTAGTGGCTCCCGGAGACACAAGCCCCCGGGTGCTTCGATCGAAGACCGGCCCGCAGAACGAGAGCTTCTCCGCCACCGTCCTCCCGCCACACGGGCGGAAGGACGAAAGACGCAACGTAACGGAGAAAACGCTAGTGGAGAACGAGACCCACTACGCCGAGGCCGTCATTGACAACGGTACTTTCGGCACCCGCACCATCCGCTTCGAGACGGGACGCCTGGCCAAGCAGGCCGCCGGTTCCGCCGTGGCGTACCTGGACGACGACACCATGGTGCTGTCGGCCACCACCGCCTCCAAGAAGCCCAAGGACCAGCTCGACTTCTTCCCCCTGACGGTGGACGTCGAGGAGCGGATGTACGCAGCCGGCAAGATCCCCGGCTCTTTCTTCCGTCGTGAGGGCCGGCCCTCCGAGGACGCGATCCTCACCTGCCGCCTCATCGACCGCCCGCTGCGCCCCTCCTTCAAGAAGGGCCTGCGCAACGAGATCCAGATCGTCGAGACGATCATGGCGCTCAACCCCGACCACCTGTACGACGTGGTCGCGATCAACGCCGCCTCCTGCTCCACGCAGCTGGCCGGCCTGCCCTTCTCCGGCCCGATCGGCGGCACCCGTGTCGCCCTGATCAAGGGCCAGTGGGTCGCGTTCCCGACGCACACCGAGCTCGAGGACGCCGTCTTCGACATGGTCGTCGCCGGTCGCGTCCTCGAGGACGGCGACGTCGCGATCATGATGGTCGAGGCCGAGGCCACCGAGAAGACCATCCAGCTCGTCAAGGACGGCGCCGAGGCTCCCACCGAGGAGATCGTCGCCGCCGGTCTCGAGGCCGCGAAGCCCTTCATCAAGGCGCTCTGCAAGGCCCAGTCCGACCTCGCCGCCAAGGCCGCCAAGCCCGTCGGCGAGTTCCCCGTCTTCCTCGACTACCAGGACGACGTCCTGGAGGCGCTCACCGCCGCGGTCAAGGACGAGCTCGCCCAGGCCCTCACCATCCCGGGCAAGCAGGAGCGCGAGACCGAGCTCGACCGCATCAAGGAGATCGCCGCCGAGAAGCTGCTCCCGCAGTTCGAGGGTCGCGAGAAGGAGATCTCCGGTGCCTACCGCGCGCTGACCAAGAAGCTGGTCCGCGAGCGCGTGATCAAGGACAAGGTCCGTATCGACGGCCGTGGCGTCACGGACATCCGTACGCTCGCCGCCGAGGTCGAGGCCATCCCGCGCGTGCACGGCTCGGCGCTGTTCGAGCGTGGCGAGACCCAGATCCTGGGCGTCACCACCCTCAACATGCTCCGGATGGAGCAGCAGCTGGACACCCTCTCCCCGGTGACCCGCAAGCGCTACATGCACAACTACAACTTCCCGCCCTACTCCGTCGGTGAGACCGGCCGCGTCGGTTCGCCGAAGCGCCGCGAGATCGGCCACGGTGCGCTCGCCGAGCGCGCCATCGTGCCGGTGCTGCCGACGCGCGAGGAGTTCCCCTACGCGATCCGCCAGGTCTCCGAGGCGCTGGGCTCCAACGGCTCGACGTCCATGGGCTCGGTCTGCGCCTCCACCATGTCGCTGCTGAACGCCGGTGTGCCCCTCAAGGCCGCCGTCGCCGGTATCGCCATGGGCCTGATCTCGCAGGAGATCGACGGCGAGACCCACTACGTCGCCCTCACCGACATCCTCGGTGCGGAGGACGCCTACGGCGACATGGACTTCAAGGTCGCCGGTACGAAGACCTTCGTCACCGCGCTCCAGCTCGACACCAAGCTCGACGGCATCCCCGCCTCGGTCCTGGCCGCCGCCCTGAAGCAGGCCCGCGACGCCCGCCTCCACATCCTCGATGTGATGAACGAGGCCATCGACGTCCCGGACGAGATGTCCCCGAACGCCCCGCGGATCATCACCGTCAAGATCCCGGTGGACAAGATCGGTGAGGTCATCGGCCCCAAGGGCAAGATGATCAACCAGATCCAGGAGGACACCGGCGCCGACATCACGATCGAGGACGACGGCACCATCTACATCGGTGCTGCCCAGGGCTCGCAGGCCGAGGCCGCCCGCGCCACGATCAACGGCATCGCCAACCCGACCATGCCGGAGGTCGGCGAGCGCTACCTGGGTACGGTCGTCAAGACCACCACCTTCGGTGCGTTCGTGTCCCTGCTCCCGGGCAAGGACGGCCTGCTGCACATCTCGCAGATCCGCAAGCTCGCCGGTGGCAAGCGCGTGGAGAACGTCGAGGACGTGCTCGCGGTCGGCTCCAAGGTCCAGGTCGAGATCGCGGAGATCGACTCCCGCGGCAAGCTCTCCCTCATCCCCGTCATCGAGGGTGAAGAAGAGCCCGAGGCCGAGAAGGACGACGCTGCCAAGTGACGGCTCGTAGTTCCACGACGACGGCCCGCACCTCCTCGGAGGCGCGGGCCGTCGCCCGTACCCAAACGCTTCTCAAGGGCGAGAACGGCATCGGCACGGTCCGCCGCACCACCCTCCCGGGCGGCCTGCGCATCGTCACCGAGTCGCTCCCGTCCGTCCGGTCGGCGACCTTCGGCATCTGGGCACACGTCGGCTCCCGCGACGAGACCCCCGCGCTGAACGGCGCCACCCACTACCTCGAGCACCTCCTGTTCAAGGGCACGCACAAGCGCTCCGCCCTCGACATCTCCTCCGCGATCGACGCGGTCGGCGGCGAGATGAACGCCTTCACGGCGAAGGAGTACACCTGCTACTACGCGCGGGTTCTCGACACCGATCTGCCGCTCGCCATCGACGTGGTCTGCGACATGCTCACCGGTTCGCTGATCCTCCAGGAGGACGTCGACGCCGAGCGCGGTGTCATCCTCGAGGAGATCGCGATGACCGAGGACGATCCGGGCGACTGCGTGCACGACCTGTTCGCGCACACCATGCTCGGTGACACCCCCCTCGGCCGCCCGGTCCTCGGCACCGTCGACACCGTCAACGCGCTGACCGCCGAGCGTGTCCGCCGCTTCTACAAGAAGCACTACGACCCGACCCATCTGGTCGTCGCCGCCGCGGGCAACATCGACCACGCCACCGTCGTACGGCAGGTCCGCCGCGCCTTCGAGAAGGCCGGCGCCCTGACCCGCACGGACGCGGTCCCGCTCGCCCCCCGCGACGGACGCCGCACCCTGCGTACCGCCGGCAAGGTCGAACTGCTCAACCGCAGGACCGAGCAGGCCCACGTCGTCCTCGGCATGCCGGGCCTCGCCCGCACCGACGACCGCCGCTGGGCCCTCGGCGTGCTGAACACCGCCCTCGGCGGCGGCATGTCCTCGCGCCTCTTCCAGGAGGTGCGGGAGAAGCGCGGCCTCGCCTACAGCGTGTACTCGTACACCTCCGGCTTCGCCGACTGCGGACTCTTCGGCGTCTACGCGGGCTGCCGCCCGAGCCAGGTCCACGACGTGCTGAAGATCTGCCGGGACGAGCTCGACCGGGTCGCCTCCGAGGGACTGTCGGACGACGAGATCGGCCGCGCCGTCGGCCAGCTCTCCGGCTCCACGGTGCTCGGTCTGGAGGACACCGGCGCGCTGATGAACCGCATCGGCAAGAGCGAGCTGTGCTGGGGCGAGCAGATGTCGGTCGACGAGATGCTCGCCAGGATCGCGGCCGTCACCCCCGACGAGGTGCGCGCGGTGGCCGGCGAGGTGCTGGGACAGCGCCCGTCCCTCTCGGTGATCGGCCCGCTCAAGGACAGGCAGGCCGACCGTCTGCACGAAGCTGTCTCCTAGAGTTCCTCACATTAGGGATAGAAACGATGAGCAAGCTGCGCGTGGCCGTCCTCGGTGCAGGCGGCCGGATCGGCTCGGAAGCCGTACAGGCCGTCGAGGCCGCCGAGGACATGGAACTGGTCGCCGCACTCGGCCGGGGCGACAAGCTGGAGGCCCTGGTGGACGCCGGCGCCCAGGTCGCGGTCGAACTGACCACCCCCACCTCGGTGATGGGCAACCTCGACTTCTGCGTACGCCACGGCATCCATGCGGTCGTCGGCACCACCGGCTGGACCGACGAACGCCTCGCGCAGCTCAACACCTCGCTCGCCGCGTCCCCGCAGACCGGCGTGCTCATCGCGCCGAACTTCTCGATCGGCGCAGTGCTCACCATGAAGTTCGCGCAGCAGGCCGCGCGCTACTTCGAGTCCGTCGAGGTCGTCGAGCTCCACCACCCGAACAAGGCCGACGCCCCCTCCGGCACGGCCACCCGCACGGCTCAGCTGATCGCGGCCGCGCGCGCCGAGGCCGGCCTCGCACCGCAGCCCGACGCCACCGTCACCGCGCTGGACGGCGCGCGTGGCGCGGATGTCGACGGCGTCCCGGTGCACGCCGTACGGCTGCGGGGCCTGCTCGCCCACCAGGAGGTCCTGCTGGGCGGCGAGGGCGAGACGCTGACCATCAGGCACGACTCGCTGCACCACAGCAGCTTCATGCCGGGCATCCTTCTGGGCGTCCGCCAGGTCGTGTCCGCACCCGGGCTCACCTTCGGCCTGGAAAACTTCCTCGACCTCGGCTGACCCGGAAAGCCCTCATGCGCGCGAAAATCACGTACCTCGTCACGGCTGCCGTCCTGGTCGTCTACTTCGTCCTGGTCGGCAGCCGCGGGGTGATGCTCATACAGCACGGCTCTCTGCTCACCGTCAGCTTCGGCGTGGCCGTACTGATCCTGCCGGTGATCGGCCTCTGGTTCCTCTGGAAGAACACACAGTTCGTCACCCGGGCCAACCGGCTCGCGGCCGAACTGGACGCCGAGGGAGGGCTGCCGGTCGACGAACTGGAACGCACCCCCGGCGGCCGTATCGACCGCGATTCGGCGGACGCCGTCTTCGCCAGGCGCCGCGCGGAGACCGAGGACTCACCGGGCGACTGGCGCTGCTGGTTCCGGCTGGCGGTCGCGTACCACGACGCCCGGGACACCCCACGCGCCCGCAAGGCGATGCAGCGCGCCATCGCCCTGCATGACGGCCGGCCGGCTCCCACCTAAGGGCTGTCCCGTAATCCCCGGCGGGCGCACGACGACATCTACGGCACCTCGCTGCGTTGTCGGATCGCCCGAATACGCCCAGTATGAGGACGACCCTTCGCCTTGCGATGCACCGCATCTGACGCCGCGCGCTGGTCCACCGGGGATTACGGGACAGCCCTTAGAAAACCGGCGTCACCGGGAAAGGGTTCAGGCCTGCACGGGCCGGTACTCCGAGCCCCATGCCTCGACGGTGTCCGCGGCCCGGTCGAACGCCTCGACGCGCCCCAGGAAGTCCGCGTTGTGGTCGGTGATCAGATGCAGCGGCTCGCTGCCCGCGCGTGCGAGAACGAGTGCCTGACCCTGCACCGTCCGCGGCAGGCCCAGCCAGCGGACCGGCTGCTGCACCGTACGGACGTCGGCCGCCTCGTTCCACGGAACCGTGGTGGTCCCGAAGAAGCCCACCCGGCGGAGCCCGTGCCTGCTGACCCACACACCCACGCGCAGCAGTCGCAGCGCCGCCACGATGAGCGCGAGCCCCAGGCCCGCACAGACGGCGGCACCGGGCAGCGCGCCGGCGAAAGCGATGATCATCGCGGCGAGCAGGATGAACGACGCCAGCAGCAGCAACAGCGCGGCCGCCGCGACCCGCCACGGGCCCGGCCGGTAGGGCCGGCGCCACCGGTCGTGGTCGTCGAAGGGCAGCGCGACATCGTCCGCGTTCGTGTCAAATGCGCGGTCCGCCGTCAGGAAGGGCAGGGGCACGACTGATCCTCACTCACCAGCACACTCGATTGGGCTGTGCCCGGTGAGGCTACCGAGCAGGTCACCGGCCGACCACCCCAGGGGGGCCATGGGGGTGCCTCCCCGGCCCGTCGAGGGCCGCGAAGGCGAGATCAGCGCCCCTCGGACGCCTCGGACTGCTGAGAATGGGCCGGCGCCTGGCCGGAACCGAGCGCGGGGAGCCCGAACAGCAGCGAGCCGACCAGCCCGGCGACGACGGTCAGCCCGAGCAGCGTACGGCCGGTGAGTTCGGAGACGCTCGGACGTTCACGGGGCGGGGGAGTGACGTTACTGCGGAAGCGATCGGCCTCGGCGACGAAGGTGAACGGGACGGCTTCTCGCCGGAGGAACATCAGAAAACTCCTTGAGGTCTGGTATCTGGTCGCTTCTCCTGGTAGAGACGCGAGAAACCACCCGTAGGTGCCATCGTTCGGCAAGTTGCTCCAGAAGGCTCACGAGGGCGGAGGTACCCGCGGGACGCTGCGTCGTTAAAGTGGGCGCCGCCCCCTGAGTACGACCGGAAGGACCCCCTGGTGCCCGACACCCCTGCCGAGAGCGCAACTCCGAGCTTCCGCGGTGATGTCACCGTCGAGCTGGTGAAGCACACTGCCGGCGACTCCGACGTGCTGTGGGCCGCCCGCGTCTCCACGGCCGGCGAGCAGTCGCTGGAGGAGCTCCAGAAGGACCCGGAGCGCTCCAAGGGGCTCATCAACTACCTGATGCGGGACCGCCACGGCAGCCCCTTCGAGCACAACTCGATGACCTTCTTCATCAGCGCCCCCATCTTCGTGTTCCGCGAGTTCATGCGGCACCGCGTGGGCTGGTCGTACAACGAGGAGTCCGGCCGCTACCGGGAGCTTCAGCCGGTCTTCTACGTGCCCGGCCAGGACCGCAAGCTCGTCCAGCAGGGCCGCCCCGGCAAGTACGTCTTCGTCGACGGCACTCCGGAGCAGCACAAGGTCGTCAGCGAGGCCATGGAGGAGTCCTACCGGCGCTCCTACGAGACCTACCAGGAGATGCTGGCCGAGGGCGTCGCCCGTGAGGTGGCCCGCGCGGTCCTGCCCGTGGGTCTCTTCTCGTCGATGTACGCGACCTGCAACGCACGTTCGCTGATGCACTTCCTCGGCCTGCGCACTCAGCACGAGCTGGCGACCGTTCCGTCCTTCCCGCAGCGGGAGATCGAGATGGTCGGCGAGAAGATGGAGGATCACTGGGCGCGGCTGATGCCGCTCACCTACGCGGCCTTCAATGCCAACGGCCGCGTGGCTCCCTGAGCAGCCTGCGAGTACATACGTACGCATCCACGGGTGAAGTGTCCGCATTGCGGTGTTTCGTGAAGTTCATCTAGGCTGATCAAACGGACCCGGCACTGCTTGAACCCCCGAGCAGGCAGTGCCGGGCTCCTCATGCCACGTCGTACGTCACGTGCCCCGAGGGGACACACCGTGCTGAGCAGCGAGTAGCGTGTTACCCATGGCTCCGATCTCCACTCCGCAGACCCCCTTCGGCAGGGTCCTCACCGCCATGGTCACGCCGTTCACGGCTGACGGCGCACTTGACCTCGCCGGTGCTCAGCACCTGGCGGCCCACCTGGTGGACGCAGGCAACGACGGCCTGGTCATCAACGGCACCACCGGTGAGTCGCCGACCACCAGCGACGCGGAGAAAGACCAGCTCGTACGAGCTGTACTGGAAGCGGTCGGAGACCGGGCCCACGTGGTGGCCGGAGTCGGCACCAACGACACCCGCCACAGCATCGAACTCGCCCGCGCGGCCGAACGAGCCGGCGCGCACGGCCTGCTCGCGGTGACGCCGTACTACAACAAGCCCCCGCAGGAGGGCCTGTTGCGTCACTTCGCGGCGATCGCCGACTCGACGGAACTGCCCGTCATGCTCTACGACATCCCGGGCCGTAGCGGTGTCCCCATCGATACGGAAACCCTGGTGCGTCTGTCCGAGCACCCGCGTATCGTCGCCAACAAGGACGCCAAGGGAGACCTCGGCCGCGCCAGCTGGGCCATCGCCCGCAGCGGCCTCGCCTGGTACTCCGGCGACGACATGCTGAACCTCCCGCTGCTCTCGGTCGGCGCCATCGGATTCGTCTCCGTCGTCGGCCATGTCGTCACCCCGGAGCTCCGCGCCCTCGTCGACGCCCATGCCGGCGGTGACGTCCAGAAGGCCACCGAGATCCACCAGCGGCTGCTTCCGGTCTTCACCGGCATGTTCCGCACCCAGGGCGTCATCACCAGCAAGGCGGCGCTGACCCTTCAGGGCCTCCCCGCCGGGCCGCTCAGGCTCCCGCTCGTCGAGCTGTCCCCGCAGGAAACCGCCCAGCTCAAGATCGACCTGGCGGCCGGCGGGGTACAGCTCTGACCACCGACTTCACAACTGAATAAGCAGGACGAACCGGCCATCCGCGGTCGGACAGACAACAGCAAGTGCACGAATGACATGTACGCCACGTGCCCCAGCGGTACGTGGCGTACGTGGTGAGGAGAGTCTTTTGAGTCATCCGCATCCCGAACTCGGCGCCCCGCCGAAGCTCCCGAAGGGCGGCCTTCGCGTCACCCCGCTCGGTGGTCTCGGCGAGATCGGCCGCAACATGACGGTCTTCGAATACGAAGGCCGACTGCTCATCGTCGACTGCGGCGTCCTCTTCCCCGAGGAGGAACAGCCCGGAATCGACCTCATCCTTCCGGACTTCACCACCCTCCGGGACCGCCTCGACGACATCGAAGGCATCGTGCTCACGCACGGCCACGAGGACCACATCGGTGGCGTCCCCTATCTGCTGCGCCTGAAGGCGGACATCCCGCTCATCGGCTCGAAGCTGACCCTCGCCCTGATCGAGGCGAAGCTCCAGGAGCACCGCATCCGGCCGTACACGCTGGAAGTGAGCGAAGGCCACCGGGAGCGCATTGGCCCGTTCGACTGCGAATTCATCGCGGTCAACCACTCCATCCCGGACGCCCTGGCGGTCGCGATCCGCACCCCCGCGGGCATGGCCGTCCACACCGGCGACTTCAAGATGGACCAGCTGCCGCTCGACGGCCGGCTGACCGACCTGCACGCCTTCGCCCGGCTCAGCGAGGAAGGTATCGACCTTCTCCTGTCCGACTCGACGAACGCCGAGGTCCCCGGATTCGTCCCACCGGAGCGGGACATCTCCAACGTGCTGCGCACGGTCTTCGCGAACGCCCAGAAGCGCATCATCGTCGCGAGCTTCGCCAGCCATGTGCACCGTATCCAGCAGATCCTCGACGCCGCCCACGAATACGGAAGGCGCGTCGCCTTCGTCGGGCGCTCGATGGTCCGCAATATGGGCATCGCCCGTGACCTCGGTTACCTGAAGGTCCCGCCCGGCCTCGTCGTGGACGTCAAGACGCTCGACGACCTGCCGGACCACGAGATCGTCCTCGTCTGTACGGGCTCGCAGGGCGAACCCATGGCGGCTCTGTCCCGCATGGCCAACCGCGACCACCAGATCCGGATCGTCCAGGGCGACACGGTGATCCTGGCGTCGTCGCTCATCCCGGGCAACGAGAACGCGGTCTACCGCGTGATCAACGGCCTGAGCCGGTGGGGCGCGAACGTCGTCCACAAGGGCAACGCCAAGGTCCATGTATCGGGCCACGCCTCGGCGGGCGAGCTGCTGTACTTCTACAACATCTGCCGGCCGAAGAACCTGATGCCGGTGCACGGTGAATGGCGCCATCTGCGGGCCAATGCGGAACTCGGTGCACAGACGGGCGTCCCCAAGGACCGCATCGTCATCGCCGAGGACGGAGTCGTCGTCGACCTCGTCGACGGCAAGGCCAGGATCGTCGGCAAGGTCCAGGCCGGCTATGTGTACGTGGACGGTCTCTCGGTCGGCGATGTCACCGAAGCGTCCCTGAAGGACCGTCGCATCCTCGGAGACGAGGGCATCATCTCGGTCTTCGTCGTGGTCGACTCCACGACGGGCAAGGTCGTCGGCGGCCCGAACCTGCACGCGCGCGGTTCCGGAATCGAGGACTCGGCCTTCAACGCGGTGATCCCGAAGATCGAGGACGCGATCGCCAAGGCAGGCGCCGACGGCGTCGCCGAACCGCACCAACTCCAGCAGCTGGTACGCCGAACGGTGGGCAAGTGGGTGTCCGACACCTACCGTCGCCGGCCGATGATCCTCCCCGTCGTCGTCGAGGTCTGACCCTCTGACGTCGCTGTTCTCGGAGCGGAGCCCCTCGATTTGCATCGGGGCGCTCCGCTCCAGTACGTTTACGTCTCCGCCCGCAGGGAACTCGATGTGCTTACGCGCTCGAAGCAGTGACCTGAACGGGCGGGAAATTCCGACTCAGAATCTCTGATAAAGTCGGTGCAGCCGAAAGGCAAGGCCACTCCAATCGGCCATCGGATTCAAACTCCACCGGAAACGGAACGGAAAAAGAATCTGGTAGGGTTGGAAACGCAAGACCGAAGGGAAGCGCCCGGAGGAAAGCCCGAGAGGGTGAGTACAAAGGAAGCGTCCGTTCCTTGAGAACTCAACAGCGTGCCAAAAGTCAACGCCAGATATGTTGATACCCCGTCCATCTTCGGATGGCGAGGTTCCTTTGAAAGTCCTGCCGGCCCTTGTGGTCGGTAGGCAATGACACAGCGAGGACGCTGTGAACAGTCGGTCCTATTCCGATCGGCTGTTCCGCTCTTGTGGTGTTCATCCCGATTACGGGAAAACATTCATGGAGAGTTTGATCCTGGCTCAGGACGAACGCTGGCGGCGTGCTTAACACATGCAAGTCGAACGATGAAGCCCTTCGGGGTGGATTAGTGGCGAACGGGTGAGTAACACGTGGGCAATCTGCCCTTCACTCTGGGACAAGCCCTGGAAACGGGGTCTAATACCGGATAACACTCCTTCCTGCATGGGGAGGGGTTGAAAGCTCCGGCGGTGAAGGATGAGCCCGCGGCCTATCAGCTTGTTGGTGGGGTGATGGCCTACCAAGGCGACGACGGGTAGCCGGCCTGAGAGGGCGACCGGCCACACTGGGACTGAGACACGGCCCAGACTCCTACGGGAGGCAGCAGTGGGGAATATTGCACAATGGGCGAAAGCCTGATGCAGCGACGCCGCGTGAGGGATGACGGCCTTCGGGTTGTAAACCTCTTTCAGCAGGGAAGAAGCGAAAGTGACGGTACCTGCAGAAGAAGCGCCGGCTAACTACGTGCCAGCAGCCGCGGTAATACGTAGGGCGCAAGCGTTGTCCGGAATTATTGGGCGTAAAGAGCTCGTAGGCGGCTTGTCACGTCGGATGTGAAAGCCCGGGGCTTAACCCCGGGTCTGCATTCGATACGGGCTAGCTAGAGTGTGGTAGGGGAGATCGGAATTCCTGGTGTAGCGGTGAAATGCGCAGATATCAGGAGGAACACCGGTGGCGAAGGCGGATCTCTGGGCCATTACTGACGCTGAGGAGCGAAAGCGTGGGGAGCGAACAGGATTAGATACCCTGGTAGTCCACGCCGTAAACGTTGGGAACTAGGTGTTGGCGACATTCCACGTCGTCGGTGCCGCAGCTAACGCATTAAGTTCCCCGCCTGGGGAGTACGGCCGCAAGGCTAAAACTCAAAGGAATTGACGGGGGCCCGCACAAGCAGCGGAGCATGTGGCTTAATTCGACGCAACGCGAAGAACCTTACCAAGGCTTGACATCGCCCGGAAAGCATCAGAGATGGTGCCCCCCTTGTGGTCGGGTGACAGGTGGTGCATGGCTGTCGTCAGCTCGTGTCGTGAGATGTTGGGTTAAGTCCCGCAACGAGCGCAACCCTTGTTCTGTGTTGCCAGCATGCCCTTCGGGGTGATGGGGACTCACAGGAGACTGCCGGGGTCAACTCGGAGGAAGGTGGGGACGACGTCAAGTCATCATGCCCCTTATGTCTTGGGCTGCACACGTGCTACAATGGCCGGTACAATGAGCTGCGATGCCGCGAGGCGGAGCGAATCTCAAAAAGCCGGTCTCAGTTCGGATTGGGGTCTGCAACTCGACCCCATGAAGTCGGAGTTGCTAGTAATCGCAGATCAGCATTGCTGCGGTGAATACGTTCCCGGGCCTTGTACACACCGCCCGTCACGTCACGAAAGTCGGTAACACCCGAAGCCGGTGGCCCAACCCCTTGTGGGAAGGAGCTGTCGAAGGTGGGACTGGCGATTGGGACGAAGTCGTAACAAGGTAGCCGTACCGGAAGGTGCGGCTGGATCACCTCCTTTCTAAGGAGCACTTCTTACCGGATCTTCGGATCAGGTCAGAGGCCAGTACATCGGCGAATGTCCGGTGCTGGTTGCTCATGGGTGGAACGTTGACTATTCGGCACGGTTTTCTGGTTGTCACTAGTACTGCTTCGGCGTGGAACGTGAGGACGAGGGAATTGTGTCGGGCGCGCTGTTGGGTATCTGAGGGTACGAGCGTGAGCTCGTCCTTCGCGATGCCGGCCCCAGTGAACTCGCCCTGTTGGGTGGGGTGGTGGGTGGCTGGTCGTTGCTTGAGAACTGCACAGTGGACGCGAGCATCTGTGGCCAAGTTTTTAAGGGCGCACGGTGGATGCCTTGGCACCAGGAACCGATGAAGGACGTGGGAGGCCACGATAGTCCCCGGGGAGTCGTCAACCAGGCTTTGATCCGGGGGTTTCCGAATGGGGAAACCCGGCAGTCGTCATGGGCTGTCACCCGCTGCTGAACACATAGGCAGTGTGGAGGGAACGAGGGGAAGTGAAACATCTCAGTACCCTCAGGAAGAGAAAACAACCGTGATTCCGGGAGTAGTGGCGAGCGAAACCGGATGAGGCCAAACCGTATGCGTGTGATACCCGGCAGGGGTTGCGCATGCGGGGTTGTGGGATCTCTTTATCATCGTCTGCCGGCGGTGAGACGAGTCAGAAACCGTATGGATAGGCGAAGGACATGCGAAAGGTCCGGCGTAGAGGGTAAGACCCCCGTAGCTGAAATTCATGCGGCTCGTTTAAGAGACACCCAAGTAGCACGGGGCCCGAGAAATCCCGTGTGAATCTGGCGGGACCACCCGTTAAGCCTAAATATTCCCTGGTGACCGATAGCGGATAGTACCGTGAGGGAATGGTGAAAAGTACCGCGGGAGCGGAGTGAAATAGTACCTGAAACCGTGTGCCTACAAGCCGTGGGAGCGTCGCGCAAGGAACTTGTTCCTTGCGTCGTGACTGCGTGCCTTTTGAAGAATGAGCCTGCGAGTTTGCGGTGTGTTGCGAGGTTAACCCGTGTGGGGAAGCCGTAGCGAAAGCGAGTCCGAATAGGGCGATTTAGTAGCGCGCTCAAGACCCGAAGCGGAGTGATCTAGCCATGGGCAGGTTGAAGCGGCTGTAAGAGGTCGTGGAGGACCGAACCCACCAGGGTTGAAAACCTGGGGGATGACCTGTGGTTAGGGGTGAAAGGCCAATCAAACTCCGTGATAGCTGGTTCTCCCCGAAATGCATTTAGGTGCAGCGTCGTGTGTTTCTTGCCGGAGGTAGAGCACTGGATAGGCGATGGGCCCTACCGGGTTACTGACCTTAGCCAAACTCCGAATGCCGGTAAGTGAGAGCACGGCAGTGAGACTGTGGGGGATAAGCTCCATGGTCGAGAGGGAAACAGCCCAGAGCATCGACTAAGGCCCCTAAGCGTACGCTAAGTGGGAAAGGATGTGGAGTCGCAGAGACAACCAGGAGGTTGGCTTAGAAGCAGCCACCCTTGAAAGAGTGCGTAATAGCTCACTGGTCAAGTGATTCCGCGCCGACAATGTAGCGGGGCTCAAGCGTACCGCCGAAGTCGTGTCATTCGTACACATATCCCCAACGGGAGTACGGATGGGTAGGGGAGCGTCGTGTGCCGGGTGAAGCCGCGCCGGAAGGCAGTGGTGGACGGTTCACGAGTGAGAATGCAGGCATGAGTAGCGATACACACGTGAGAAACGTGTGCGCCGATTGACTAAGGGTTCCTGGGTCAAGCTGATCTGCCCAGGGTAAGTCGGGACCTAAGGCGAGGCCGACAGGCGTAGTCGATGGACAACCGGTTGATATTCCGGTACCCGCTTTGAAACGCCCAATATCGAGCCCATTAATGCTAAGCCCGTGAAGCCGTTCCGGACCCTTCGGGGAAAGGAAAGTGGTGGAGCCGGCGATCCAAGGTGGTAGTAGGTAAGCGATGGGGTGACGCAGGAAGGTAGTCCAGCCCGGGCGGTGGTTGTCCCGGGGTAAGGGTGTAGGCCGAGGGGTAGGCAAATCCGTCCCTCGTTAAGGCTGAGACCTGATGCCGAGCCGATTGTGGTGAAGTGGATGATCCTATGCTGTCGAGAAAAGCCTCTAGCGAGTTTCATGGCGGCCCGTACCCTAAACCGACTCAGGTGGTCAGGTAGAGAATACCGAGGCGTTCGGGTGAACTATGGTTAAGGAACTCGGCAAAATGCCCCCGTAACTTCGGGAGAAGGGGGGCCATCACTGGTGAGAGGACTTGCTCCTCGAGCTGGGGGTGGCCGCAGAGACCAGCGAGAAGCGACTGTTTACTAAAAACACAGGTCCGTGCGAAGCCGTAAGGCGATGTATACGGACTGACGCCTGCCCGGTGCTGGAACGTTAAGGGGACCGGTTAGTACGCTTTCGGGCGTGCGAAGCTGAGAACTTAAGCGCCAGTAAACGGCGGTGGTAACTATAACCATCCTAAGGTAGCGAAATTCCTTGTCGGGTAAGTTCCGACCTGCACGAATGGCGTAACGACTTCTCGACTGTCTCAACCATAGGCCCGGTGAAATTGCACTACGAGTAAAGATGCTCGTTTCGCGCAGCAGGACGGAAAGACCCCGGGACCTTTACTACAGTTTGATATTGGTGTTCGGTTCGGCTTGTGTAGGATAGGTGGGAGACTGTGAAGCGGCCACGCCAGTGGTTGTGGAGTCATCGTTGAAATACCACTCTGGTCGTGCTGGATGTCTAACCTGGGTCCGTGATCCGGATCAGGGACAGTGTCTGATGGGTAGTTTAACTGGGGCGGTTGCCTCCCAAAGGGTAACGGAGGCGCCCAAAGGTTCCCTCAGCCTGGTTGGCAATCAGGTGTTGAGTGTAAGTGCACAAGGGAGCTTGACTGTGAGACCGACGGGTCGAGCAGGGACGAAAGTCGGGACTAGTGATCCGGCGGTGGCTTGTGGAAGCGCCGTCGCTCAACGGATAAAAGGTACCCCGGGGATAACAGGCTGATCTTCCCCAAGAGTCCATATCGACGGGATGGTTTGGCACCTCGATGTCGGCTCGTCGCATCCTGGGGCTGGAGTCGGTCCCAAGGGTTGGGCTGTTCGCCCATTAAAGCGGTACGCGAGCTGGGTTTAGAACGTCGTGAGACAGTTCGGTCCCTATCCGCTGTGCGCGTAGGAATATTGAGAAGGGCTGTCCCTAGTACGAGAGGACCGGGACGGACGAACCTCTGGTGTGCCAGTTGTCCTGCCAAGGGCATGGCTGGTTGGCTACGTTCGGGAGGGATAACCGCTGAAAGCATCTAAGCGGGAAGCCTGCTTCGAGATGAGTATTCCCACCTCCTTGAGAGGGTAAGGCTCCCAGTAGACGACTGGGTTGATAGGCCGGATATGGAAGCCCAGTAATGGGTGGAGTTGACCGGTACTAATAGGCCGAGGGCTTGTCCTCAGTTGCTCGCGTCCACTGTGTTAGTTCTGAAGTAACGAACTGTCGAACCCCCATGTGTGGGTTCCGGGTCGATATCTTCATAGTGTTTCGGTGGTCATTGCGTTAGGGAAACGCCCGGTTACATTCCGAACCCGGAAGCTAAGCCTTTCAGCGCCGATGGTACTGCAGGGGGGACCCTGTGGGAGAGTAGGACGCCGCCGAACAATTTTTAGCCTCAATCCCCGGACCATGTCCGGGGGTTGAGGCATTTTTGCGTTCACGACCGGCCGCCGGCGAAGACGCAGATTCTGTGGCCCCGGTGGTTCGAACCACGCCTCGGTTCGGGGTATGATCTATCCCGTTGCCACAGCGCAGCAGGCCCCAATAGCTCAGTCGGTAGAGCGTCTCCATGGTAAGGAGAAGGTCTACGGTTCGATTCCGTATTGGGGCTCGTACGAAGAAGGCCCCCGCCAAGTGGCGGGGGCCTTCTTGCTGTTCAGGAGTGCTGAGGCTCCGGCACACGCATCGCGAGGATGGCCATGTCGTCCGAGGCCGGCTCCGCGGCGAAGCGTTCCACGGCTCGCAGGACGCGCGCGGCCACCGCGCCCGCGGTCAGTCCGGTGCAGGTGGTCAGCACATCGGTGAGGCCCTCGTCGCCCAGCATGCGTGTCCCCTCGCGGCGTTCGGTGACGCCGTCCGTGACGCAGAGCAGGACGTCACCCGGGTCGAGGGTGACCATCTGCTCGTACAGCTCGAGGTCGTCCATGACACCGAGCAGGGGCTGCGGGTCGGCCGCCGGTTCGACGGTGCCGTCCTGGCGCAGCCGCAGCGGGAGCGGATGGCCGGCGCAGACGACCTTGAGGACGGCGCTGCCGTCCTCCTGCGGCCACAACTCCCCGTAGAGCAGGGTGAGGAAGCGGCTACGGGCGCCCTCGTCGAGGATCGCGGCGTTGAGGCGCTCCAGGACCGCGGGGCCGCCGAAGCCCTCCCTGGCCAAAAGGCGCAGAGCGTGCCGGGCGAGACCGGTGACCGCCGCGGCCTCCGGGCCCGTACCGCAGACGTCGCCGATGGCGAAGCCGTACGCGCCGTCGCGGATCGGGAAGAGGTCGTAGAAGTCGCCGCCGACTTCGTTGCCTTCGCCGGCCGCGCGGTAGATGACCTCGACCTCGACGCCCGGGATGTGCGGCAACTCCGGCGGCAGCAGGCTGCGCTGGAGGGACTGGCTGATGGCCACGCGCTCCGAGTACAGCCGCGCGTTGTCGAGGGCCAGGGCGGCCCGGCGCGAGAGGTCCTCGGCGAGCTCCAGGATCTCCTGGCGGAAGTGGTCGTCGGACGGCTTGCCGAGGGTCAGCATGCCGATGACGCGGTTGCGCGCCACCAGGGGCAGTACAACCGTCTCCCCGCCCACGGCGGCTGCCGTGGCGAGCGTGGTGCCGATGCCGGAGGAGACCGGCGGCGTGGAGCCGATGCCGAGTTCGCGCTTGGAGGTGAGCAGCGCCGCCTGCTGGCCTGCTTCGGCGGGTGCGGTCCACACGCGTGCGCCGGGGGTGGGCACCGGGTCCGGGGGCGCGATCTTGGAGAGGAGGGCCTTGAGGCCGTCGATGCGTTCCTCGTCCTCGTGGAGCACATAGCTGAGGTACGGGTCCGATGCCTGGTCGGCGATCGTGTAGACGGCACACCAGGTGGCCAGCGTCGGGACGGTCATCTGTGCCATGAGCGCCAGTGTCTGGTCGCGGTCGAGGGTGCCGGCGAGCAGGTCGGACGCCTCGACGAGGAAGGAGAGCGAACCGCGGCGCAGTCGTTCGAGCTCGCCGAGACGGGCGGACTCCACGGCGAGCGCGATGCGGTCGGCGGCGAACTGGAGGCGCAGGGCCTCCTCGTTGGAGTACCGGCCCGATGCTTCCGCGGCGACGCCCAGCGATCCGGTGAGGCGGCCCTCGACCTTCAGCGGGACGGTGACGACGGACCGCATGCCCGTCGAGTTGAGGAGCGGGACCGCGCCCGGCACCACGGTGAGGTCCTCGTGCACCGCGGGCATCCGCGCCGAGCCGTAGCGTCCGGTGCCGGCCTCCACGGGCACGCGGGCGAAGCGCTGGCGTGCGGAGGGGAGTCCGGTGCTGGCCCGCACTTCCAGTTCGGTCTCGTCGTCGGTGGCCAGCAGCAGGAAGGCGGCGTCGCCGTCGAGCATGTCCCGGGCGCGCTCCACCGTGCGCTGGAGGAGCCCGTCGAGGTCGTCGGGCGCAGGGGAGCCGATGAAGACCTCGAACGGGTCCGTGGTGTGGCTCTCGGCGCCCGTGTCGGTCACGGGGGCGCGCTGCGGGCTCTGGAGCACGGCGCGTTCGTCGTCCCTGACGAGCAGACAGACGGTGGAGGGTTCGCCATTGGTGTCGCGGACCCGCAGGTGCGAGGCGTAGACGGGGACGACACGGCCGTCGGTGCCGCGGATGCCGTAGCTGCCCTCCCAGCGGGAGAGCTGGAGCGCTTCGGCGATGCCGGTGCCGATGCCGGGGGTGTGCGGCCAGGCGGCGAAGTCCGTGAGCGGCTTGCCGATGACCTGGTCGGCCGCGTAGCCGAAGAGGTGCTCGGCGTCGTCGTTCCAGACGGAGATCGCGCCGCTTCTGTCGATCTGGGTGACGGCCACGCGGACGCGTTCGTCGGCGACGGGGAGGAGCGGGGTCGGCAGGACGGGTCCCGCGGAGCGGGTGCCCACCGGGCGCTGGGGGAGGTCGAGTTGGAACCAGACCTGCTTGAACGTGGGGCTGTACTCGACGCCCCAGCGGGAGGCCAGCGCCGCGCAGAGCAGAAGCCCGCGGCCGTTCTCGCGGTCGGGGCTGCCGAGGGAGAGACCGGTGCCCTGGATCGGGACCTCGCGCTCCGGGTAGCGGTCGGCGACCTCGACCCGTACACCGTCGTCCGAGCGCAGACACAGGACGTCGGCCGCGGTGCCGGCATGGATGACGGCGTTGGTGACGAGCTCGCTGGTGAGGACGACCGCGTCGTCGACGACGTCCGAGAACCCCCACCCGTGGAGTGTGTCGCGCACGAAGGCCCGGGCGGTCGCGACGGACCGCCCGACAGGGTCGAAGGTGGCAGCCGCCCGCGCGGTGATCACAGAACTCCTCGTACGCGTCTCGACGCCCGGCTCTGCCATGATCGGCCTGCCCCTCCCGGTGCCCGGTGGTAGTACTGCGTCCGGGCCGCCCCCGCCGGGCGGACCGGGGCGGTTGGACAGCCGGATGCCAGGTTACTTACCTTCGCTGTCCGAGCGGATGCCGGTTGCCGCTGTTTCCGCCCGACGGGGGCGGGGACGCTATGCGAAGCTGCCGAACTGTTATGGCCTGGTTCGGCGCAGGTGAAACACTGGGCAGGCTTCCAGGTACAGCCCGGACAGTACGGTCAACCCCTGCGGGAGGGACACGGTGGAGTCTGGCGTGGCGGCGCGTGGCAAGAGCACGCGTGCGAAAGGCGGACGGTCCCGTAGCAATGGGACAACCGAGGTGGACACAGCGGCCCTGAACAGGCTGCTGGGAGCTTTGGTGTCGATGCGGGACGGCAATTTCCGTCGGCGCCTGACCGTGTCCGGCGACGGGGTGATGTCCGAGATCGCGGCTGTCTTCAATGAGGTCGCGGACCGGAACGTTCATCTCACGGGCGAGCTCGCCCGGGTGCGCAGGGTGGTCGGACGTGAGGGAAAGCTCACCGAACGGCTGGAGACGGGGGCCTGCGAGGGCTCCTGGGCGGCGGCGATCGACGCCTCGAACGCTCTGGTCGACGATCTCGCGCGACCGGTGTCCGAGGTGGGCCGTGTCCTGTCGGCCGTCGCCGAGGGCGACCTGGAACAGCGGATGGAGCTGCGCTCCCACGCCCCCGAGGGGGAGGGGGCCGTACGGCCGCTGCGCGGCGAGTTCCTGAAGGTCGCGCGGACCGTCAACAGCCTGGTGGACCAGCTGTCGGCGTTCACCGATGAGGTGACCCGGGTCGCCCTGGAGGTCGGCACCGAGGGCAAACTCGGCGGTCAGGCGCAGGTGCGCGGTATGTCCGGTTCGTGGAAGGACCTCACGGATTCGGTCAACACCATGGCGTACCGGCTGACGGCGCAGGTGCGTGACATTGCTCTCGTCACGACCGCCGTGGCCAAGGGTGATCTGTCACAGAAGGTCACCGTCCATGTCGCCGGCGAGATGCTGGAACTGAAGAACACCGTCAACACGATGGTGGACCAGCTCCAGTCCTTCGGCTCCGAGGTCACGCGGGTGGCCCGAGAGGTCGGTACTGAAGGCGAGCTCGGCGGTCAGGCCGAGGTGCCGGGTGTGGCGGGCGTGTGGAAAGACCTCACCGATTCCGTGAACACCATGGCCGGCAACCTGACCTCCCAGGTGCGCGGTATCGCCGAGGTGACCACCGCGGTCGCCAATGGTGATCTGTCGCAGAAGGTGACGGTCAGCGCACGCGGCGAAGTGGCTCAACTCGCCGAGACGATCAACCAGATGACCGAGACGCTGCGGACGTTCGCGGACGAGGTCACGCGGGTGGCGAGCGAGGTCGGCGCGGAGGGCCTGCTCGGCGGCCAGGCACAGGTGCCGGGCGCCGCCGGGACCTGGAAGGACCTCACCGACTCGGTCAACACCGTCTTCCGCAATCTGACCACGCAGGTCCGTGACATCGCCCAGGTGACGACGGCGGTGGCCAATGGTGACCTGTCGCAGAAGGTCACGGTCGATGTGGCCGGCGAGATGCTGGAGCTGAAGAACACCGTCAACACGATGGTGGACCAGCTCCAGTCCTTCGGTGCCGAGGTCACACGGGTGGCGCGCGAGGTCGGCGTCGAGGGCCGCCTGGGCGGTCAGGCCGAGGTGCCGGGCGCGGCGAACACCTGGAAGGACCTCACCGACTCGGTGAACACGGCCTTCCGCAACCTCACCGGCCAGGTCCGTGACATCGCCCAGGTGACGACGGCGGTGGCCAACGGTGACCTGTCGCAGAAGGTCACGGTCGATGTGGCCGGCGAGATGCTGGAGCTGAAGAACACCGTCAACACGATGGTGGCGCAGCTGTCGTCCTTCGCCGACCAGGTGACCCGTATGGCGCGGGACGTGGGTACGGAGGGCCGCCTCGGTGGCCAGGCCCGCGTCGACGGCGTCAGCGGCACCTGGAAGGAACTGACCGACTCCGTCAACTTCATGGCGGGGAACCTGACCTCGCAGGTGCGGCAGATCGCCCAGGTGACGACGGCGGTGGCGCGTGGTGACCTGTCGCAGAAGATCGACGTGGACGCGCGCGGCGAGATCCTGGAGCTGAAGAACACCATCAACACGATGGTCGACCAGCTCTCCGCGTTCGCCGAGCAGGTCACCAGGGTGGCCCGCGAGGTGGGTACGGACGGCCGGCTCGGCGGGCAGGCGCAGGTGCCCGGTGTCGCCGGTGTGTGGCGCGATCTGACCGACTCCGTGAACGGCATGGCGGGCAACCTCACCGCCCAGGTCCGCAACATCGCCCAGGTGGCCACCGCGGTGGCGCGTGGTGACCTGTCGCAGAAGATCGACGTGGACGCACGCGGCGAGATCCTGGAGCTGAAGAACACCCTCAACACGATGGTGGACCAGCTCTCGAACTTCGCCGAGCAGGTCACGCGGGTGGCGCGCGAGGTGGGTACGGAGGGCATCCTCGGCGGTCAGGCCGAGGTGCAGGGTGTCTCCGGCACCTGGAAGGACCTCACGCAGTCCGTGAACTTCATGGCCAACAACCTGACCAGCCAGGTCCGCAACATCGCCGAGGTGACGACGGCGGTCGCCAAGGGCGATCTCTCCAAGAAGATCACCGTCGACGCCAAGGGCGAGATCCTCGAGCTGGTGACGACCGTCAACACGATGGTCGACCAGCTCTCCGACTTCGCGGACGAGGTGACCAGGGTCGCCCGTGAGGTGGGTACGGAAGGTGTGCTGGGCGGTCAGGCCCGGGTGCGCGGCGTCACCGGCATCTGGAAGGACCTGAGCGACAACGTCAACCTGATGGCCAACAACCTGACCAGCCAGGTGCGCAACATCGCCCGCGTCTCCGCGGCCGTCGCCAACGGTGATCTGACCAAGAAGGTGACGGTGGAGGCGCGCGGCGAGGTCGCCGAGCTCGCCGAGACCGTGAACACGATGGTGACGACCCTGTCGTCGTTCGCCGACGAGGTGACCCGGGTGGCCCGCGAGGTGGGCACCGAAGGCGAGCTGGGCGGTCAGGCGCATGTGCCGGGCGTCTCCGGTACCTGGAAGGACCTCACCGAGTCCGTGAACTCGATGGCGTCCAACCTGACCGGCCAGGTGCGGCAGATCGCCACGGTCACCACCGCCATCGCGAAGGGCGATCTCACCAGGAAGATCGACATCGATGCGCGGGGCGAGATCCTGGAGCTGAAGACCACCATCAACACGATGGTCGACCAGCTGTCCTCGTTCGCGGGGGAGGTCACCCGCGTGGCCCGCGAGGTGGGCACGGACGGGCAGTTGGGCGGTCAGGCCCGGGTGCGGGACGTCGACGGCACCTGGCGCGACCTCACCGAGTCGGTGAACGAGATGGCCGGGAACCTGACCCGGCAGGTGCGCGCGATCGCGGCTGTCGCGACCGCGGTGACCCGTGGCGATCTGAACCTCAAGATTGACGTGGACGCGGCCGGCGAGATCCAGGTCCTTCAGGACAACATCAATACGATGATCGCGAACCTCCGCGACACCACCCTCGCCAACGAGGAGCAGGACTGGCTGAAGGGCAACCTCGCCCGGATCTCCGGTCTGATGCAGGGCCGGCGCGACCTGGACGACGTGGCCTCGCTGATCATGAGCGAGCTCACGCCGGTCGTCTCGGCGCAGCACGGCGCCTTCTTCCTGGCGATGCCGACGGGGAGCACCTCGGACGTACCGGGCAACGGGGAGCTGGCGTACGAGCTGTGCATGCGCGGCAGTTACGGATACTCCGCGGGGCTCATGCCGACGTCGTTCCGGCCGGGCGAGACGCTGATCGGGACGGCCGCCGAGGAGAAGCGGACGATCCAGGTCAATGTGCCGCCGGGCTATTTGAGGATCTCCTCGGGTCTCGGGGAGGCGTCGCCGGCGTATGTGATCGTGCTGCCGGTGCTCTTCGAGGGGAAGGTCCTCGGGGTGATCGAGCTGGCCTCGTTCCAGCCGTTCACGCAGATTCAGCGGGACTTCCTCAACCAGCTCGCCGAGATGATCGCGACGAGCGTCAACACCATCAGTGTCAACACCAAGACCGAGGTGCTGCTCAAGCAGTCGCAGGAGCTGACCGAGCAGCTGCGTGAGCGCTCGGCGGAGCTGGAGAACCGGCAGAAGGCGCTCCAGGCGTCCAACGCCGAACTGGAGGAGAAGGCGGAACTGCTCGCGCAGCAGAACCGCGACATCGAGGTCAAGAACACCGAGATCGAAGAGGCCCGGCAGGTGCTCGAGGAGCGCGCCGAGCAGCTCGCGGTCTCGATGCGCTACAAGAGCGAGTTCCTGGCGAACATGTCGCACGAACTGCGGACGCCGCTCAACTCGCTGCTGATCCTGGCCAAGCTGCTCGCCGACAACGCCGAGGGGAACCTCTCGCCGAAGCAGGTGGAGTTCGCGGAGACGATCCACGGCGCCGGCTCGGACCTGCTCCAGCTGATCAACGACATCCTCGATCTGTCGAAGGTCGAGGCGGGCAAGATGGACGTCAGCCCGACGCGGATCGCGCTGGTGCAGCTGGTCGACTACGTGGAGGCCACCTTCCGCCCGCTGACCGCGGAGAAGGGCCTCGACTTCTCGGTCCGCGTCTCTCCGGAGCTGCCGGCGACGCTGCACACCGACGAGCAGCGGCTGCTTCAGGTGCTGCGCAACCTCCTGTCGAACGCGGTGAAGTTCACCGACTCCGGCGCCGTGGAGCTGGTCATCAGGCCGGCGAGTGCGGATGTGCCGCAGTCGATCCGTGAGCAGCTGCTGGAGGCCGGGTCGTTGCAGGACGCGGACGCCGATCTGATCGCCTTCTCCGTCACCGACACCGGCATCGGGATCGCGTCGGGCAAGATGCGCGTGATCTTCGAGGCGTTCAAGCAGGCCGACGGTACGACGAGCCGTAAGTACGGCGGTACGGGCCTGGGTCTGTCGATCAGCCGGGAGATCGCGCGGCTGCTCGGCGGCGAGATCCACGCGGCGAGCGAACCGGGCCGCGGTTCGACGTTCACGCTCTATCTGCCCCTTCACCCGAGTGAACTGCCGCCGCAGGGTTATGCGCAGGTCACCTCGGGCGCCGTGGAGGCACAGTCGGGGCCGGCCGACGACGCGGCGGACGAGGCCTCTGCGCAGCCCCGTCCCGAGCGGTCCGCGCCACAGGGTCCGGCCGCTCTCTTCCGGCGCCGCCGCAAGGCGCTGGAGGCGACCGAGGAGCGGACGGCGCTGCCCGGCCGGCAGGGGTCGCAGGGCGACAGCGCCGGGGCGCCGGGCGAGGGTGCCCGGGGCCGGGAGGATTGGCAGGGCGGCCGCGGTGGCCAGGAGGTGCCGGAGCAGCGGCGGACGTTCACCTTCGACAACGAGAAGGTGCTCATCGTCGACGACGACATCCGCAATGTCTTCGCGCTCACCAGCGTGCTGGAGCAGCACGGCCTGTCCGTGCTGTACGCGGAGAACGGCCGTGAGGGCATCGAAGTCCTGGAGCAGCACGACGATGTGACGGTCGTACTGATGGACATCATGATGCCGGAGATGGACGGCTACGCGACGACGACGGCGATCCGCAGGATGCCGCAGTTCGCCGGACTGCCGATCATCGCGCTCACCGCGAAGGCGATGAAGGGGGACCGGGAGAAGGCGATCGAGTCGGGGGCATCCGACTATGTCACCAAGCCGGTCGATCCTGACCATTTGCTCTCTGTGATGGAGCAGTGGATGCGCGACGAGTGAGCGGCCGCTGTCCGGACCTTCGCCCGTTGTCGACCGGCTGTGGCCGATGGCGTGTGAGGCGGTGGTATTCGGGGAACCTTCTGGTCTCCCGCTACGTTTCTGCTTCGTGCACTGTGACAACGCGGTGACAGGGTGTGGCGACGGGCGGGGTGCGGCTACCATGACCGGCACAAGGACGGGCGACGCAAGGGAGTCGCCCCCTGGGGCGGCGCCCGGTGCGTCCCCCGGCTCGAAGAGCTGGGGAGACCCCACGCCGGGGCGAGGAGGACGGGGCATGGTGCAGAAGGCCAAGATCCTCCTGGTCGATGACCGGCCGGAGAATCTGCTGGCGCTGGAGGCCATTCTCTCTGCGCTCGATCAGACACTGGTGCGGGCATCGTCAGGGGAGGAAGCGCTCAAGGCGCTGCTGACAGACGACTTCGCGGTCATTCTGCTGGACGTCCAGATGCCTGGAATGGACGGTTTCGAGACCGCGGCGCACATCAAGCGGCGGGAGCGGACCCGGGACATCCCGATCATCTTCCTCACCGCGATCAACCACGGACCGCATCACACGTTCCGGGGCTATGCCGCGGGCGCGGTCGACTACATCTCCAAGCCGTTCGACCCGTGGGTGCTGCGCGCCAAGGTCTCGGTCTTCGTCGAGCTGTACATGAAGAACTGCCAACTGCGGGAGCAGGCCGCGCTGCTGAGGCTTCAGCTGGAGGGCGGCGGGCAGTCGGGCGCCGACAACCACAAGGAGCCGGCGGGCCTGCTCGCCGAGCTCTCCGCGCGCCTCGCGGCCGTCGAGGAGCAGGCGGAGGCGCTCTCGAAGCAGCTCGACGACGACTCCGCGGATGCGGCCGCCGTGGCGACCGCGGCCCATCTCGAGCGCAAACTCACGGGTTTGCGCAGAGCCCTGGACGCACTGGAACCGGGTACCGGCGGCCCCAGCGCCCTGCCCTCGCAGAACTGAGCGGCCGAAGTGTCGGCCGGTGTGTGAGGGAACGTCACTTTGCCGCCTCCGCAGGGCGACACGAACGGGTGAAGCAGTAAGCACACGTGTCCACTGCCTCCCACACCGGTAACCTCACCACTATGGCCTCACGTACGTCCGGCAAGGGTTCCCAGGGCACGGCGGGCACCGCGAAGCCGCGCCCCGGCCGTACGACCGGTGCCGCGAAGAAGGCGGCGCCCGCCAGGAAAGCCGTCGCAAAGAAGACCGTGCCCGCGAAGAAGGCACCGGCCAAGAAGGCCGTTGCCAAGAAGGTCGCGCCGAAACCGGCACCGTCTCCCACCGGTGGTGTCTATCGGCTCGCTCGCGCGCTCTGGCTCGGACTCGCGCACGGCCTGGGTGCGATGCTCCGCGGCATAGGGCGTGGCGCGAAGGGACTCGACCCGGCCCACCGCAAGGACGGCCTGGCGCTGCTGCTCCTCGGACTCGCGCTGGTCGTCGCCGCCGGAACCTGGTCCAACCTCCGCGGTCCGGTCGGCGATCTCGTCGAGATGCTGGTGACCGGTGCCTTCGGCAGGCTCGATCTGCTGGTGCCGATACTGCTCGGCGCGGTCGCCGTCCGGCTGATCCTCTATCCCGAGAAGCCCGAGGCCAACGGCCGCATCGTCATCGGCCTGTCGGCCCTCGTCGTCGGCGTGCTCGGCCAGGTGCACATCGCGTGCGGCTCTCCGGGGCGCGGCGAGGGCACCGGCGCCATGCAGGACGCCGGCGGTCTGATCGGCTGGGCCGCGTCCAAGCCGCTGATCTTCACGATGGGTGAGGTGCTCGCGGTACCGCTGCTGGTCCTGCTCACGCTCTTCGGTCTGCTCGTCGTCACCGCCACGCCGGTCAACGCCATTCCGCAGCGGCTGCGACTGCTCGGCGCCAAGCTCGGCATCGTCGACCCGGTGTACGAGCCGGGGGAGTACGGGGACGGCGAGTACGAGGGCACGGACGACGACCACCGCTACGACGAGCAGTGGCGCGAGGCCGTCCCGGCCCGCGCCCGCCGCTCGGGCGCCCGCCGCAGCGAGGCCCCCGTCGACTACGACCCGGACCAGGCCGAGTCGGAGGCCCTGTCGAGGCGACGCCGGCCGCGCCGCGGCTCGGTGCAGCCCGCGATGGACCGCCCGATGGACGCCGTGGACGTGGCGGCCGCCGCGGCCGCGGCGCTCGACGGAGCCGTCTACAACGGATTCCCGCCCTCGCCCCTGGTCGCCGATCTGACCAAGGACGTCACCGCCGAGCGGCAGCGTGCCGCGTCCCCGCTGCCGGCCGCGCGCGAGCCCGAGCAGGCGGAGCCCAGGAAGCGACGGGTCAAGGAGCCCGAGGAGACTTCCTCGCAGAGCGGGCCCGTCCCCGATCTCACCAAGCCCGCCCCCGACGACTCCCAGCCCCTGCCGCCGCGCGCCGAGCAGCTCCAGCTCGCCGGCGACATCACGTACTCCCTCCCGTCGCTCGACCTGCTGGAGCGGGGAGGGCCGGGCAAGACCCGCAGCGCCGCCAACGACGCGATCGTCGCCTCGCTCTCCAACGTCTTCATGGAGTTCAAGGTCGACGCGGCCGTCACCGGGTTCACCCGGGGCCCGACGGTCACCCGCTACGAGGTGGAACTCGGCCCGGCGGTCAAGGTCGAGCGGATCACCGCCCTGACGAAGAACATCGCGTACGCCGTCGCCAGTCCCGATGTCCGGATCATCTCCCCGATCCCCGGCAAGTCCGCGGTCGGCATCGAGATCCCCAACACGGACCGCGAGATGGTCAACCTCGGCGACGTCCTGCGGCTCGCGGACGCGGCCGAGGACGACCACCCGATGCTGGTCGCGCTCGGCAAGGACGTCGAGGGCGGCTATGTGATGGCCAACCTCGCCAAGATGCCACACGTCCTGGTCGCCGGCGCGACCGGCTCCGGCAAGTCGTCCTGCATCAACTGCCTGATCACCTCGGTCATGGTGCGCGCCACCCCGGAGGACGTCCGGATGGTGCTCGTCGACCCCAAGCGGGTCGAACTCACCGCTTACGAGGGCATCCCGCACCTGATCACCCCGATCATCACCAACCCCAAGCGGGCCGCCGAGGCGCTCCAGTGGGTCGTGCGGGAGATGGACCTGCGCTACGACGACCTCGCGGCGTTCGGATACCGGCACATCGACGACTTCAACCAGGCCGTGCGCAACGGCAAGGTGAAGGCCCCCGAGGGCAGCGAGCGCGAGCTGTCGCCGTATCCCTATCTGCTCGTCATCGTGGACGAGCTCGCCGACCTGATGATGGTCGCGCCGCGGGACGTGGAGGACGCGATCGTCCGCATCACGCAGCTGGCGCGCGCCGCGGGCATCCATCTGGTACTGGCGACGCAGCGGCCGTCCGTGGACGTCGTCACCGGTCTGATCAAGGCGAACGTGCCGTCCCGGCTCGCCTTCGCCACCTCCTCGCTCGCCGACAGCCGGGTCATCCTCGACCAGCCGGGCGCGGAGAAGCTGATCGGCAAGGGCGACGGGCTCTTCCTGCCCATGGGGGCCAACAAGCCCACCCGTATGCAGGGTGCCTTCGTGACCGAGGACGAGGTCGCGGCCGTCGTCCAGCACTGCAAGGATCAGATGGCACCGGTCTTCCGCGACGACGTCGTGGTCGGCACCAAGCAGAAGAAGGAGATCGACGAGGACATCGGCGACGACCTGGATCTGCTCTGCCAGGCCGCCGAACTTGTGGTATCCACCCAGTTCGGGTCCACGTCGATGCTCCAGCGCAAGCTGCGCGTCGGTTTCGCCAAGGCCGGACGGCTGATGGACCTGATGGAGTCGCGCAACATCGTCGGCCCGAGCGAAGGCTCAAAGGCTCGTGATGTTCTGGTGAAACCTGATGAGCTGGATGGAGTGCTGGCCGTGATCCGCGGGGAGTCTCACTCGTAAGGGTTTCGAGAGCAACCGTTTCCCCCGGTCCTACGTCAAGTTGGAGGGAGGGACATACAGATGTCCCACCATCACGGATGCCCGGCCATTCCGATGGCGTACAAACTCCCTCCGCCCAGTTGCCCCACCCTTTCGTACCACCCATAGACTGAACCTCCAGCAGGTGGCTACACGCTCGAAAGGCACCCCCGTGTCCATCGGCAACTCCCCCGAAGACGACCGGCCTTCCCCCGAGGACGACCGGCCTTCGATCGGTCATGTGCTCCAGCAAGCCCGCATCGACGCAGGTCTGACCGTCGACGAGGTCAGTGCCTCCACCCGGGTGCGCGTCCCGATCGTCACCGCGATCGAACAGGACGACTTCTCCCGCTGTGGCGGTGACGTGTACGCGCGCGGCCACATCCGCATGATCGCGCGTGCCGTCGCCCTCGATCCTGATCCGCTCGTGTCCCAGTTCGACGCCGAGCACGGTGGGCGGCCCGCGCCGACGCCCGCCGCGCCGCTGTTCGAGGCCGAACGCATCCGGCCCGAGCGCCAGCGGCCCAACTGGACCGCGGCGATGGTCGCGGCGATCGTCGCCGTGATCGGTTTTGTCGGCTTCACGCTGTTCAACGGCGACGACGAGGGCAAGGACGGCTCCAACGTCGCCGAGGGCTCGGCGCCCGACAAGAAGCCCTCGCCCAGCAAGTCCACGAGCAAGCCCGTCGACCCCAAGCCCGAACCCTCCGACAGTGCGATCGCCGCGGTGCCGAAGGACAAGGTCACGGTGAAGCTGTCCGTCCTGGACGACAAGAGCTGGATCTCCGCCAAGTCGCACAACGGCAAGCTGCTCTTCGACGGCACCCTTCTGAAGGGCCAGTCCAAGACTTTCCAGGACGACGAGCGGGTCGATCTGATCCTCGGCAACGCCGGCGCGATCGAGCTGTACGTCAACGGCAAGAAGGTCGAGGACCGGTTCGAGACGGGCCAGGTCGAGCGGCTGTCGTACACCAAGGGTGACCCCGAGGTCGGCTGACGCCACAGGGCGGCGGACGGCCGGGAACCCTCGGGGCCGGGGTGAGGGCGTGGACAAAGTAGTCTTGAGCCCATGCCCGAACGCCGTACCGTCGCCCTTGTCACTCTTGGCTGCGCCCGTAACGAGGTGGACTCGGAGGAGCTTGCAGGCCGCTTGGCAGCGGACGGCTGGGAGCTCGTCCAGGAAGCCGCCGACGCGGACGTCGCCGTCGTCAACACCTGTGGCTTCGTCGAAGCCGCGAAGAAGGACTCCGTCGACGCCCTCCTCGAAGCCAATGATCTGAAGGACCACGGGAGAACCCAGGCCGTCGTGGCGGTCGGCTGCATGGCCGAGCGGTACGGCAAGGAACTCGCCGAGGCGCTGCCCGAGGCGGACGGTGTGCTCGGCTTCGACGACTACTCCGACATCTCCGACCGGCTGCAGACCATCCTCAGCGGCGGTGTCCACGCCTCGCACACTCCGCGCGACCGTCGCAAGCTCCTGCCGCTCAGCCCGGTGGAACGCCAGTCGGCGACCGAGGTCGCGCTGCCGGGCCACGCCCAGGCTCCCGAGGACGTGCCCGAGGACCTTCCCGAGGGGGTCGCCCCGGTGTCCGGGCCGCGTGCCCCGCTGCGCCGGCGCCTCGGCACCAGCCCCGTCGCGTCCGTGAAGCTCGCCTCCGGCTGCGACCGCCGCTGCTCCTTCTGCGCGATCCCCTCCTTCCGCGGCTCCTTCATCTCCCGGCGGCCCAGCGACGTCCTCGGTGAGACGCGCTGGCTGGCGGAGCAGGGTGTCAAGGAGGTCATGCTGGTCTCCGAGAACAACACCTCGTACGGCAAGGACCTCGGCGACATCCGGCTGCTGGAGACCCTGCTGCCGGAGCTCGCGGACGTCGACGGCATCGAGCGGGTGCGCGTCAGCTATCTCCAGCCGGCCGAGATGCGGCCCGGGCTGATCGACGTGCTGACCTCGACGCCGAAGATCGCGCCCTACTTCGACCTCTCGTTCCAGCACTCCGCCCCCGGCGTGCTCCGAGCCATGCGGCGCTTCGGCGACACCGAGCGGTTCCTGGAGCTGCTGGACACCATCCGGACCAAGGCGCCGCAGGCCGGTGTGCGCTCGAACTTCATCGTCGGTTTCCCCGGCGAGACCGAGGCCGACTTCGCCGAGCTGGAACGCTTCCTCACGCATGCGCGTCTGGACGCCATCGGTGTGTTCGGTTACTCCGACGAGGACGGCACGGAAGCCGTCTCGTACGACAACAAGCTGGACGCCGACGTCATCGCCGAGCGGCTGGAGCACCTGTCGCGGCTCGCGGAGGAGCTGACGGCGCAGCGCGCCGAGGAGCGGCTCGGTGAGCGCCTGGAGGTGCTCGTCGAGTCCGTGGACGGGGAGGACGGTGCGGTCGGCCGCGCCGCGCACCAGGCCCCGGAGACGGACGGCCAGGTGATCTTCACCTCGGGCGAGGGTCTGGTCCCCGGCCGTATGGTCGTGGCGAAGGCTGTCGGTACGGAGGGTGTCGACCTGGTGGCCGAGTTCTGCGAGGTCCTGGAGGGCGACCACAGGGTTCAGGAGGCGGCCAGATGACCGGAGTGCCGGCATCCGCGGGGGGCGGCACGGGTAGGCCCGCGCCCGGCGGCAAGCTCGGCGCTGCGGCCGTCAATCAGGCCAGCCTCTGGAACATCGCCAACATCCTCACCATGGTGCGGCTGGTGCTGGTGCCCGCCTTCGTCCTGCTCATGCTGCAGGACGGCGGGTACGACCCGGCATGGCGGGCCTGGGCATGGGCCGCTTTCGCCGTCGCCATGATCACGGACATCTTCGACGGTCATCTGGCGCGTACGTACAACCTGGTCACCGACTTCGGGAAGATCGCCGATCCGATCGCCGACAAGGCGATCATGGCGTCCGGCCTGATCTGCCTGTCCGCGCTCGGCGATCTGCCGTGGTGGGTGACCGGAGTGATCCTCTTCCGCGAGCTCGGCATCACGCTCATGCGGTTCTGGGTGATCCGCCACGGCGTGATTCCCGCCAGCCGCGGCGGCAAGATGAAGACCCTCGCGCAGGGCGCGGCGGTCGGGATGTACGTCCTCGCACTGACCGGTCCACTCGCCACCCTCCGCTTCTGGGTGATGGCCCTCGCCGTCGTGTTGACGGTGCTCACCGGCCTCGACTACGTGCGGCAGGCGATTGTGCTGAGGCGCAAGGGGCTGGCCAGGGAGCGTGCCGTGGCGGAGGCCGACCTGTGACCGTCGCCGCCCGGATCATCGCGGTGCTTGCGGAGCGTGGTCAGACCCTGGCGGCCGCGGAGTCCCTGACGGGCGGTCTGGTGGCCGCGGAGCTCACCGGTGTCCCCGGGGCCTCGGCGGCCTTCCGCGGGTCCGTCACGGCGTACGCAACCGAGCTGAAGCGGGACGTCCTGGGCGTCGACGGGACCCTCCTGGCGGAGCGGGGCGCGGTGGACGCCGAGGTCGCTGTGCAGATGGCGGCCGGTGTGCGCACGGTCCTGGGCGCCGGCTGGGGCATCGCCACCACCGGTGTGGCAGGTCCCGAGCCGCAGGACGGGAAGCCCGTCGGGACGGTCTTCGTCGCCGTCGCCGGGCCGGACGGTTCACGGAAAGTCGCCGCATTGCGGTTGAACGGTGGCCGGGCGGAAATCCGTAGAGAGAGTGTACGGAGCGTGCTCGAGCTGCTCTCCGGCGAACTGCACGAAAATGCGAGGGCACAGGATACGGAACAGAACGGGGGGAATTGATGTTTGCAGCCCTGAGTGAACACGACATCGCTCCCCGCACGGCCGCAGCGCGAGGCGGTACGGTGGGGCGTGAAGGATGCGGCTACACGGTCCGAGGAGGGAGCCACCGATGATTCTGCTCCGTCGCCTGCTGGGTGACGTGCTGCGTCGGCAGCGCCAGCGCCAGGGCCGTACTCTGCGCGAAGTCTCCTCGTCCGCCCGAGTTTCGCTCGGCTATCTCTCCGAGGTGGAGCGGGGGCAGAAGGAGGCTTCCTCTGAGCTGCTCTCCGCCATCTGCGACGCGCTTGACGTACGGATGTCCGAGCTCATGCGAGAAGTGAGCGACGAGCTGTCGCTGGCCGAACTGGCCGAGTCGGCAGCGGCCACCGAGACGGTGCCTGTGCCAGTACGCCCGATGCTCAATTCCGTATCCGTGACGTCGGTGGCAGGTGTGCCGACGGAGCGGGTGACCATCAAGGCGCCTGCGGAGGCGGTCGACGTCGTGGCCGCCTGATACGTACGGCTGGTGCGGCTCGTTTTCGAGCTGAGCCCCGGTCGCTGCCCCTGCGGGCGGCGCGCCGGGGTTTTTGCTTTGCGAGGTTTGTGTCCGAATGTCTGGTACGGGCGTCTATGTCATGGTGGGTAAGCCTGACAGCCGAGCTGACTCGAGCTGACTCGCGCTGACCACCTACTGGAGGACACGCATGTCTGTCGTGAAGAGCCCGTTGTCCGAGGCCGACCTCAAGGCGGTCGGTAACGCGCTTCGCGGAGCGCTGGTGGATCTGGTGGATCTCGGCCTCGTGGCCAAGCAGGTCCACTGGAACGTCGTGGGGCCGCGCTTCCGGTCCGTCCATCTCCAGCTCGACGAGGTCGTGGACACGGCCCGCCTGCACTCGGACACCGTGGCCGAACGTTGCTCTGCCATCGGTGTGACCCCGGACGGCCGGGCCGGCACGGTGGCGTCGCAGAGTGCCATCGGCACCGTCCCGGAGGGCTGGATCAAGGACGTCGACGCAGTGAAGACGCTGGTGGACGCCCTCGGCGCGGTGATCGAGCGGATGCGGGAGCGTATCGAGGTGACGGACGAACCGGACCCCGTGAGCCAGGACATCCTGATCGGGCTCACAGCGGACCTGGAGAAGCACGCCTGGATGTTCCAGGCCGAGAGCGCGTAGAAGAGCGCGTAGATCGGAGCCCGGTGCCGTTTCGCGCGCCGGGCCTGCATCCGGTGCGCCCTCCCGGCGGATGATCGCGCCGGTCTAGCGTGGTCCGGAGGGAGGCGAGCCATGGCACGAGGCGGAGGAGTGCGCGTGCCCGTGGTCGCCCTGGGACTCATAGCCGGCGGTCTGTGGTGGTGGGCGGTGTTGCGTCTGCTGCTGGCGCCGGACCAGTCCGGTCTGGTCGAGGGGGCGGTGGCGGCGGGCGGCTGGGGGCTGAGCCTGCTGCCGGTGCACGTCACGGCATCCCGCGGGGGTGGTGGGACGGTGGCCCGCATCGGCGGCGGGGCTGCTGCCGAGGGTCCGGCTCGCGTCGGTGGAGGATCGCGCCGTACTGGTAAGGCATCGCGCAGCACGTGGATGCGGCGCGTCACGCAGGCACTGCAGGGTCCCCAGGTCCACGGTGGTTCCGGCCTCACCAGGGCATGGCGACGCCCCCGTTCGGGCGAATGATCTGACCCGTCGTGAACGACGATGCATCCGAGGCGAGATGGAGGACCGCGTGCGCGATGTCCTCGGGCTCACCGACCCTGCGGAGCGGAGAGAGCCGGACCATGGCCGCCTCCGCCTGATGCTGGAGCGTCGTGTCGTGGCGGTCGGTCATCGGGGTGCGGACCCAGCCGGGGGCGATGGCGTTCACGCGTATGGAGTGCGGGCCGAGTTCGGTGGCCAGCGTCTTCGTCAGCTGGACGACGGCAGCCTTGGCCGCGCTGTAGCAGAGCAGACCTGCGCCGGCCGCGTCCACGGCTCCTGAGGCCATGGTGACGAGGGACCCCGGAGTGCCGGCCGCGATCATGGTGCGTGCCGCCTCCTGGCAGGCGTACAGAACTCCCTTGAAGTTGACGGCGAGGACACGGTCGAGGTCCTCGTCCCTGGTCTCCAGTACGGAGCTGCTGTGCATGATTCCGGCGATCGCGGCCAGGACGTCGAGCCGTCCGGCGCTCTCGATCGCGGCCTTCACCTGTGCGCGGTCCGCGACATCGAGGGTGTGGGTGGAGACCGTGCCGCCCGCGTCGCTGATCATGCTGCGGGTCTCGTCCAGTCCCTTCTCGTCGACGTCGGCGCAGTGGACCGCGGCACCTGCTTCGGCCAGGAGTACGGCCGAGGCCCGGCCGATGCCGCCGGCTGCACCGGTGACGAACGCCGTCCGGCCGGTGAGGTCGTACGCGGTGAGACCCATGCCGGGACCGTACGACCAGATCTGACGGACCGTCAACTGGTCGTCGTGGACTCGTTGTCCGTCGACGCGTACACGTGAGGGCCGGGGTGCCGGGGTGCCGGGGTGGCCTGGCCGGAGGTGTCAGGGAGTCGGGCCCGCCTGGCAGCCCGGGCACCAGTACGTGACGCGTTCGCCGGTGCCATCGCTCTGGTCCGCCTTGCGTACGGCGGTGCCGCAGCGCAGACAGGGATGGCCGCCCCGGCCGTAGACGTACAGCCGGGGGCCGAAGGCCTGCCGACGAGGGCCGGCCAGCACACTGCGGTCGGTGGCCGTGGTCTGCCGTTCGAAGGTGTTCTTGTTGAGCTCCAGGAGCCGCTGTGCGGTGGCGACGAGCCGGGCGGGGACGTCCTCGGGCAGTTCGCCCACGGGGAGCCAGGGCGTGACCCCGGCGAGGAACGCGAGCTCCGACTTGTAGACATTGCCGATCCCGGCGAGATTGCGCTGGTCGAGGAGTGCTTCGCCGAGAGGGCGGGCCGGGTCCGCGAGGAGGTTGACCCGGGCGGTGTCGGGGTCCCAGTCAGGGCCCAGGAGATCGGGACCGAGATGGCCGACGACGGTGCTCTCCTCGGCCGTGCGGACCAGCTCCAGGACGGGGAGGCGATAGCCGACGGCCGTCTGGGCGGCGGTGCCGAGGACGACCCGGATCTGATGCGCGGGTCCGCCGCTCCAGCGCTTGCCGACGGCGAACACACGCCACGCGCCGTCCATCCGCAGGTGCGAATGGAGGGTGAGACCGCCCTCGAAACGGGTGAGGAGATGCTTGCCGCGTGAGGTGACGTCCAGAACGGACCGGCCGGTGAGGTCGGCGGTCGCGAACCGCGGCACGCGTAGATCGGACACGGTGAGCACCTGGCCCGCGAGGGCCGTGTGCAGCCGCTTCGCGGTCAGCCAGACGGTGTCTCCTTCGGGCATGGATCCATGATGCGCGAGGCGGGCACGGTGTGGGAGCCGGGCCGCGCAAATGAGCCCTCGGGGTGAGGGGGCGTACCCGGGAGCGAGCCTTGTGCGCAGCATTCCGTAAGGGGGAGCGGGCCTTCTCTGTGACGGCCCGGACCCTCCCGCGCCCCGACCTCGCGGGAAACGCGTCTGTGGGCGGGCCGTCTCTCTGCGGACTCTCGAACTCCCGACCTCGAGGCCAACGCCTTCAGGGGCGCAGCCGAAGCCCTCGCGGTGTGGCGAGGAAGCCCGAGACCTCCAGCGCCCGGGACAGCGGTGAGGTCAGCGCCGAGACCCCGTTCGCCCGTTCCACCGTGATCGTGCCGATGGCTCCCGCACGCGCCGCGTTCGCCAGTGCCGTGGCCGCCGCATGGAGAGCCGGCGCATCCGGGTCGGTCGCCCACGACAGCAGCGACTTGCCGCCGCGCTCCATGTACATCGTGAGCTCGCCGTCGACCAGGACCACCAGGGATCCCGCTTTCCGGCCCGGCTTGTGGCCGGCGCCGTCCGGCGGCTCGGGCCAGGGCAGCGCGGCTCCGTAGGCGTTGGCAGGGTCCGCGGCCGCCAGCACGACCGCCTGGGGCGGCGCGTCGCCTCCGCTCCGGTCCAGGGTGTTGGCTGCGGCCCGGAGACGGTCCACCGCGCCGTCCATCGCGAACTGGGCCGCCCCCAGCCCCTCGACCACATAGCCGCGCCGCGCCTGTCCGCTGTCCTCGAAGGCGGCGAGGATCCGGTACGTGGCGGAGAAGCCGCCCTCGACCCCCTCGGCCGCCACCGCGCCCCGGGTCACCACGCCATGTCGGTCGAGCAGGGTGCGGGCCAGGGCGTGTGCGCGATGGGTCGGTTCGGGTTCGAGGGGCGGCAGCAGTGACCAGCGGCCACTGACCGTCGGTGGCCCGGTACGGGAAGCGGTGCGGGCGCTCGCCGTCAGGCTTCCGTATCGCCCGCGGGGCACCGTCCGCTTGGCGCGGTGCGCCGTCGACCCGGCGGTGCGGCCCGAGCCGAGCAGCGAGCGCAGCGGGGAGAGGGTGTCGTTGGTGAGCCGGCCCGACCAGGCCAGGTCCCATACGGCGTCGGCCAGTTGGGGATCGTTGACGTCCGGGTGGGTCGTGGCCCGGATCTGCTCGGCGATCTGGCGGAAGAACAGCCCGTATCCCGCGGCCAGGCTGGTCAGGACGGATTCGTGGAGCGCGGTGAGCTCCAGCGGATGGGGCTGGGGAAGCAGCAGCGGTGCCGCGTCGGCGAGGTAGAGCGAGACCCGGCCGTCCTTGCCGGGCAGCGCGCCCGCACCGGCCCACAGGACTTCGCCGGCCGTGGTCAGCTCGTCCAGCATCGCGGGGCTGTAGCCGCGGACGCGGGAGGGCAGGATCAGCTTCTCCAGGGCGGAGGCGGGGACGGCCGCGCCCTGCAGTTGCTCGATGGCGCGGGCCAGCCCGTCGATGCCGCTCAGGCTGTTGTTGCCCAGGTGCTGCCATTGGGGGACGAAGGCGGCCAGCGCTGCCGGTGGCACGGGCTCCAGCTCGTGGCGCAGGGCCGCCAGCGACCGGCGGCGCAGCCGTCGCAGCACGGCCGCGTCGCACCATTCCTGGCCGATGCCGGCGGGGTGGAACTCGCCCTGCACCACGCGCCCGTTCGCAGCGAGCCGGTGCAGCGCACCGTCGGTCACGGCCACGCCCAGCCCGAAGCGGCCGGCGGCCTGTGCGGTGGTGAACGGGCCGTGCGTCCGCGCGTACCGGGCGAGCAGATCGCCCAGTGGATCCTTGACCGGTTCGGTGAAAGCCTCGGGGACGCCGACCGGGAGCGCGGTGCCGAGTGCGTCGCGCAGCCGTCCGGCGTCCTCGATCGCCGCCCAGTGATCGGCTCCGGCGATCCGCACCTGAATCGCCCGGCGGGACGCGGCCAGGTCCCGGGGCCACTGCCGTTCGGCGCCGCGCTCGACGAGTTCCGCGTCCGTCAGCGGGCCGAGGAGCCGCAGCAGGTCGGCGACCCCCTCCTCGTCCTTGATCCTTCGGTCCTCGGTGAGCCACTGGAGCTCGCGTTCCAGCTCGGTCAGTACGTCGGCGTCGAGCAGCTCGCGCAGCTCCGCCTGGCCGAGGAGCTCGGACAGCAGCCGGGAGTCCAGCGACAGGGCCGCCGCCCTGCGCTCGGCCAGCGGGGAGTCGCCCTCGTAGAGGAACTGGGCGACATAGCCGAACAGCAGCGAACGGGCGAAGGGCGAGGGCTCGGGAGTGGTGACCTCGACCATCCGGACCCGGCGGGCCTCGATGTCGCCCATCAGCTCGGTCAGGCCCGGCACGTCGAACACGTCCTGGAGACACTCGCGGACCGCTTCGAGGACGATCGGGAAGGACCCGAACTCGCTCGCCACCTCCAGGAGCTGGGCCGCACGCTGGCGCTGCTGCCACAGCGGGGTGCGCTTGCCGGGGTTGCGCCGGGGCAGCAGGAGCGCCCGTGCGGCGCACTCGCGGAACCGGGAGGCGAACAGCGCGGAGCCGCCCACCTGGTCGGTGACGATCTGGTTGATCTCGCCCTTGTCGAAGACGGCGTCGGCCGCCCCGACCGGGGCCTGGTCGCTGTCGAACGTCGCATCCAGATGCACCGGGTCCTGGTCCAGGAGGTCCAGGCCCATCAGATCGGCGTCCGGCAGCCGCAGCACGATGCCGTCGTCGGCATGCATGACCTGGGCGTCCATGCCGTACCGCTCACTGAGCCGGGCGCCGAGCGCCAGCGCCCAGGGGGCGTGCACCTGGGCGCCGAACGGCGAGTGGATCACCACCCGCCAGTCGCCCAGCTCGTCCCGGAACCGCTCGACGAGGATCGTCCGGTCGTCGGGCACATGGCCGCACGCACGGCGCTGCTCGTCGAGGTACGCCAGGATGTTGTCGGCGGCCCAGGCGTCCAGGCCGGCGGCCAGCATCCGCAGCCGGGCGTCCTCGGAGGACAGTCCGCCGACCTCCCGGAGGAACGCGCCCACCGCGCGCCCCAGTTCGAGCGGGCGCCCCAGCTGGTCGCCCTTCCAGAAGGGCAGGCGTCCCGGAACTCCGGGCGCGGGGGAGACGAGCACCCGGTCGCGCGTGATGTCCTCGATCCGCCACGAGGTGGTGCCCAGAGTGAAGACGTCGCCCACCCGCGACTCGTACACCATCTCCTCGTCGAGCTCGCCGACCCGGCCGCCGCCCTTCTTCGGGTCCGCGCCTGCCAGGAACACGCCGAACAGACCGCGGTCCGGGATGGTGCCGCCGGACGTGACGGCGAGACGCTGCGCGCCCGGGCGGCCCGTGACCGTGCCCGCGACGCGGTCCCAGACCACACGCGGCCGCAGCTCGGCGAACGCGTCGGAGGGATACCGTCCCGCCAGCATGTCGAGGACGGCCGTGAACGCCGACTCGGGCAACGAGGCGAACGGCGCGGCCCGCCGGGTCAGCGCCAGCAGGTCGTCGACCTGCCAGGTGTCCAGGGAGACCATGGCCACCAGTTGCTGGGCGAGCACGTCCAGAGGGTTCGACGGGACGCGAAGCGCTTCGATGGAACCGGTGCGCATCCGCTCGGTGACGACCGCCGACTGCACCAGGTCGCCGCGGTACTTCGGGAACACGACACCGGTGGAGACCGCACCCACCTGATGGCCCGCGCGGCCGACGCGCTGAAGTCCGGACGCCACCGACGGCGGAGACTCGACTTGCACGACGAGGTCCACCGCCCCCATGTCGATCCCCAGCTCCAGGCTGGAGGTGGCGACGACGGCGGGCAGCCGCCCCGCCTTCAGATCCTCCTCGACCAGGGCTCGCTGCTCCTTGGAGACCGAACCGTGGTGCGCGCGGGCGAGGAGGGGCGGGGCGCCGCGCACGGACCCCGACTGCCCCATGAGCTCCGCGGGCGAGGCCTCCTCCGGCATGGCCTCGCCCGTGGCCCGTTCATAGGCGATCTCGTTGAGACGGTTGCACAGGCGCTCGGCCAGCCGGCGGGAGTTGGCGAAGACGATCGTGGAGCGATGGGCCTGGACGAGGTCGACGATCTTCTCTTCGACATGCGGCCAGATCGACGGCTTGTCTCCGCCGTCCGGCGACGACGAGGCCTCGGACGCAGGGGATCCGCCCAGTTCTCCCATGTCCTCGACCGGGACGACCACGGAGAGGTCGAACTCCTTGCCCGATTTCGGCTGGACGATCTCCACCTTCCGCTGCGGGGAGAGATAGCGGGCCACCTCGTCCACCGGGCGGACCGTCGCCGACAGGCCGATGCGCCGGGCCGGGCGCGGCAGCAGCTCGTCGAGACGCTCCAGCGACAGGGCGAGGTGCGCACCCCGCTTCGTCCCCGCGACGGCGTGCACCTCGTCGAGGATCACCGTCTCGATGCCCGACAGCGCGTCCCGTGCGGCGGAGGTGAGCATCAGGAACAGCGACTCGGGTGTGGTGATGAGGATGTCCGGCGGCTTCGTGGCCAGGGAGCGGCGCTCGGCGGCGGGGGTGTCCCCCGAGCGGATGCCGACACGGATCTCGGGTTCGGGCGTCCCGAGACGCACGGATTCCTGGCGGATACCGGTCAGCGGGCTGCGGAGATTGCGCTCCACGTCGACGGCGAGCGCCTTGAGCGGGGAGACGTACAGGACGCGGCAGCGCTTCTTCGGGTCCGCGGGCGGGGGAGTGGAGGCGAGGTCGTCGAGCGCGGCAAGGAACGCGGCCAGGGTCTTGCCCGAGCCCGTCGGCGCCACGACCAGGACGTCCGAGCCCTCGCCGATCGCCTGCCAGGCCCCTTCCTGCGCGGCGGTGGGCGCGCTGAAGGCTCCCGTGAACCAGCTGCGGGTCGCGGGAGAGAAGGAATCGAGTGCGGTCCTGGCCATGTCCACCATCGTGCACCGGACCACTGACAATTACTGTCCGCGTCATGGACCCGCAGGTCAGCGGGGCCCGCTCGGGCGCACAATGGCTGAATGAGCGGTCCGGCGGATCACGAGTGGGCACGGCACTGGCAGTACGAGGAACTGCCCGGCCTCGACCTCCTGCGGGCCCGCTATGTGCGGCACACCTTTCCCCGCCACAGCCACGAGGGCTTCGTCTTCGGGGCGGTCACCGGCGGGGTCGAGGACGTGAGCATGCCGGAGGGGAACATCAGCGCCCGGCCCGGCACGGTCGTCATGATCAATCCCGAGGTGCCGCATTCGGCGCGGGCCGGGGTGGACGAGGGCTGGGCGTACTCGACCCTGTACCCCTCCGTGGATCTCGTCACCGAGATAGCCGGCGAGGTCAGCTCGGTGCGCGGCACGCCGGCGTTCGGCGAGACGATCGTCGAGGACGCACAGACCGCCGAACTCATCCGCGGTGTCCATCAGGCGGCGGAGGCGGGCAACGCACTGGCCGCCGACAGCTTGCTCCGGGTTGCCGTGGCCCGGCTGGTGGCGCGGCACGGCCACCGGCTGCCCTCCCGGACGCCGAGTGCCTCCGGGGCGCGTACGGCAGCGGAGGCGAAAGCGCTGTTGGAGGAGCGCATGACCGATCCGCCGTCCCTGGAGCGGCTCGCGCTGGAGCTCGGCACGAGCCCCTTCGCGCTCCTGCGGGCCTTCAAGGCGGCGTACGGCATGCCTCCGCACACCTGGCTCACCAATGCGCGGGTACGCCGGGCCCGTCGACTCCTTGACGCCGGGGCCGCGCCCGTCGACGCGGCCGTCGCCGTGGGGTTCACCGACCAGCCCCATCTGAACCGGCATTTCACCCGGATCGTGGGCGTGCCTCCCGGCGCCTATCGCAAAGAGCGTGCAAGAACGTACAAGACCTCGGGCGAGAGCCCCACGTAGCGTCCCTGACGTGCCAGAACAGACAGCCTCTCCCCAGACCCGCACCCCGAGCCCGCCGGAGATACGCACGACACCCCCAGAGCACCCGTCCAAGCCGGACTCGGCCGTCGTCCGGGACGCGCTCGGCGTCGGCATCGCCGTCGGCCTCTCCGGCTTCGCCTTCGGCGTGACGTCCGCGGGTGCCGGACTCACCCTGCTCCAGACCTGCGCGCTGAGCCTTCTGGTGTTCACCGGCGCCTCGCAGTTCGCGCTCGTCGGCGCGATCGCTGCGGGCGGCAACCCGCTCGCCGCCGCAGCCGGAGCGTTCTTCCTCGGCGTGCGGAACGCCTTCTACGGGTTGCGCCTGTCGCAGTTGCTCGCCCTGCCGCGCTTCGTGCGTCCGTTCGCCGCGCACTGGGTGATCGACGAGACCACGGCCGTCTCCCTCGCCCAGCCGACCCGCCGGGCGGTACGGATCGGCTTCACGGTCACCGGTCTGACGCTGTACGTGCTGTGGAACCTGACCACGCTGGTCGGCGCGCTCGGTGCCGAGGCGCTCGGTGACACGGATGCCTGGGGGCTGGACGCCGCTGGACCCGCCGTGTTCCTGGCACTGCTCGCACCCATGCTGCGGACGACGACCGAACGTGTGGTCGCCGGGCTGGCCGTCGTCCTGGGGCTCGGGTTCCTGCCGGTGCTGCCCGCCGGAGTCCCGGTGCTGGTGGCGGCGCTCGCCGCGCCCGCGGTGCTCTGGCTCAAGGGGCGGGGGCTGCTCGGGCGCAGGGCACAGGAGACCGATATCGCGGCGAGGGCCGCAGGACCGGCAGCCTCGGCTGAGGCCGGCACGGCTGAGGCGGACCGTACCGAACGAGGCAGTGACGAGTCCGGCCGTGACGAGTCCGGCCGCACGAAGGGAGACGACCGATGAGCATCTGGATCGCGATCGCAGCCACCGCCGTCGGCTGCTACCTGGTCAAGCTGGCCGGTCTGCTCGTGCCGGCGCACACGCTCGAGCGCCCGGTCGTCCAGCGGCTCGCGGCCCTCCTGCCCGTCGCGCTGCTGGCCGCCCTGACCGCCCAGCAGACCTTCAGTGACAACAGCTCCCTGGTCCTCGACGCCCGCGCGGCCGGCCTCGCGGCGGCCGCCGTCGCGCTGATCCTGCGGGCGCCCTTCCTGATCGTGGTCGGCGCCGCCGTGGCGGTCACGGCGGGAGTGCGGGCACTCGGCGGGTGAAGCGGCGGCGACGAGTGAGGCGGTGAGGCGGGCTGCGCGGTCAGCCGATCGCGCGGCCGTACGCCCGCAGTGTCCGCAGTGCCTCGATCGTCACGATCGGGCGGGCCTCCAGGGCCGTACCGGGTGCCCACTGGCGCCAGTTCACGGGCCAGCCGCCGTCCTCCTGCTGACGGCTCTCCAGGTGGTCCAGCGACCGTGCCATCTCGTCGTCCGTGAACCACCGTCTCGCCAGGGATTCAGGTGTACGGGCGTAGTCGTGCGGGAAGTGGTGCTCCTTTGGCGCATAGCCGTCGGCGACCGGGAACGCCTCGATCCGCGCCGGGTCCAGCACCGCCAGTCTCTGCTCCCGCACCAGCCGCCCGAGCCGGTCGGCAGCGGCCTCCGCCCGGACCCGGTCCGGCACACCCTCCAGGAAAGTGACCGCCGCCTCGATCTCGTACGGATGCGACTTCTCCAGCGCGTCGACAGCGGTCCAGCAGTAGTCCGTGGCACGGAACAGCCACGCGTGCCAGACCTGGTTGCGGTGCAGCAGCCCGACCACCGGCCCCGTCGTGAGGAGTTCGCTCGGCGGATCGTCCACCACGGGGACGAACGGCGCCGACGGATAGCCGCGCTGCGAGGGATGGACGGCGGGGAGCGCACCGTCCGGCGTCGAGACATCGGTGAGGTAGCGGCACATCCGCTCGATGCGGAGCCCGCCGCAACGACCGATGGAGTCCAGGACGCGCAGGGCGTGTGCGGTGTGCAGGGGCTGGCTCACGGGTCCGCGCAGATCCGGTTCGAGGGCGTGGCCGTAGCCGCCGTCCTCGTCGAGATAGGCGGCCAGGGCGGTCTCGACGGCATCAGAGCTTCCGCGCAGGAAGTGATACGCGAATCGCCGCTGCTCCAGCACCCGGGCCGTGAGCCAGACGAACTGCTCGGCGCGGGCGAGTGGTGACGCGGGAGAGGGCACAGAGGTTGCTCCGGTTCCAGCCATCCTCCGACGGTAGGGCGGAAAGAGCTTTCGGCATGCGGGACGGACGATGCTGCACCCCCGGGAGCGGGATAATGCAGTCATGCGGTTGACGATTTTCTGGGAGCGGATGGCGGACCACTTCGGTCCTTCCTACGCCGACTCCTTCGCGCGCGACCATGTGATGACCGAACTCGGAGGGCGTACGGTCCACGAGGCGCTGCGGTCCGGCTGGGAGGCGAAGGACGTCTGGCGAGCCGTGTGCGCGGCCATGGACGTACCTGCCGACAAGAGGTGATTCATGTGATGGACACCCGGGCGGCCGACCAGCGGCCGCGGCTGTAGGCGAGACTGAGCCCGTGGCCCAGACCGACGAGAGTGACCAGGACAGAACCGAGCAGGGCACGCCCGCGGGAGGCGCGACTCCTCCGCAGGCGCCGCCGAGCCCGCCGGTGGCCGAGCCCGCCGGTTCTGCCCGGATGCCCCGCTGGCTGCCGCGCGCGCTGGTGCTCGCTCTGACGCTCTACGCCTGCTTCCAGCTCGGCAGTTGGGCCTTCCATCAGCTCATCGGGCTGCTGATCAACATCCTGATCGCCTTCTTCGTGGCGCTGGCGATCGAGCCCGCAGTCGGCAGGATGGCCGCGCGGGGGATGCGGCGAGGACTCGCCACCTTCCTGGTCTTCTTCGCCGTGCTGATCGCGGGAGCCGGCTTCGTCTTCCTGCTCGGCTCGATGCTGGCCGGTCAGATCGTGCAGATCGTCGAGGACTTCCCCCAGTACCTCGACTCGGTCATCAAGTGGATCAACGACACCTTCAGCACCCAGCTGTCCCGGGTGGAGGTCCAGGACAGCCTGCTGCGGTCGGACTGGCTCCGCCGCTATGTGCAGAACAGCGCGAGCGGCGTGCTGGACATCTCGGCCACCGTGCTCGGCGGTCTGTTCCAGGTACTGACGATCTTCCTGTTCTCGTTCTACTTCGCGGCCGACGGACCCCGGCTGCGCCGTGCCCTGTGCTCCGTCCTGCCGCCGGCCCGGCAGACCGAGGTGCTGCGGGCGTGGGAGATCGCCGTCGACAAGACGGGTGGCTACATCTACTCGCGCGGCCTGATGGCACTGATTTCGGGCGGCGCGCACTACGTCCTGCTGGAGATCCTGGGTGTGCCCTACGCCCCGGCGCTCGCCGTGTGGGTCGGCCTGGTCTCCCAGTTCATCCCGACCATCGGCACCTACCTGGCGGGCGCGCTGCCGATGCTGATCGCCTTCACCGTGAACCCCTGGTACGCGCTGTGGGTGCTCGGCTTCGTGGTGGTCTACCAGCAGTTCGAGAACTACGTGCTCCAGCCGAAGCTCACCTCCAAGACGGTCGACATCCATCCCGCGGTGGCCTTCGGATCGGTCGTGGCCGGCACGGCGCTGCTCGGAGCGGTGGGCGCCCTGGTGGCGATTCCGGCGGTCGCCACGCTCCAGGCCTTCCTGGGTGCCTACGTGAAGCGCTACGAGGTGACCGACGACCCTCGGGTGCACGGTCACCGGCACCGCGGCGGCCGGACGCTCCGGCGGATGCGCGATGTGCTGGGCAAGAAGCGGGATGCCCCGGGCGCGGGGAAGAACGCGCCCGCTGAGGCCGCGCACGAGGCCGAGCCGCCTGAGGGAGCCGCGCGCGAGGGGGAGCCGCCCGTCGGCGGTCCGCCCGCCGCAGGTGGTCCGTCGGCAGGGGATCCGCCCGACGAACCCGGTGCGGGGCCCGGCACCGACGGCCCCGGTCGTCCCGCCTGACGGGTGCCACCAGGCAGGGTGCGGGCCTGCCCGGACAGGCCGGGGGCGACGGTTCGTGGCGCGCCGCGTGATGCGCTTGACACCGAAATCGAACATCCATTCTTATGGGATTCCGGCCGCGGTGACCCGGGAGTTGTCCACAGGCTGGAAGGACGTCGAGGCCCATTGTCAGTGGCAGGGGATAGCGTCTTTGACGTGAAGCGATCGACTCAAGCAAATCGGGTGGAACCCATGGCAGGAACCGACCGCGAGAAGGCGCTCGACGCCGCGCTCGCACAGATTGAACGGCAATTCGGCAAGGGCGCGGTGATGCGCCTGGGCGAGCGGCCGAACGAGCCCATCGAGGTCATCCCCACCGGGTCGACCGCGCTCGACGTCGCGCTCGGCGTCGGCGGACTGCCGCGCGGCCGTGTGGTGGAGGTGTACGGCCCGGAGTCCTCCGGAAAGACGACTCTCACGCTGCACGCCGTCGCCAACGCCCAGAGGGCAGGCGGCTCGGTGGCATTCGTGGACGCGGAGCACGCCCTCGACCCCGAGTACGCGAAGAAGCTCGGTGTCGACATCGACAACCTCATCCTGTCCCAGCCGGACAACGGTGAACAGGCGCTCGAGATCGTCGACATGCTCGTCCGCTCCGGCGCGCTCGACCTGATCGTCATCGACTCCGTCGCCGCGCTGGTGCCGCGGGCGGAGATCGAGGGCGAGATGGGCGACTCGCACGTCGGTCTGCAGGCGCGGCTGATGAGCCAGGCGCTGCGGAAGATCACCTCCGCTCTGAACCAGTCGAAGACCACCGCGATCTTCATCAACCAGCTCCGCGAGAAGATCGGCGTGATGTTCGGCTCGCCGGAGACCACGACCGGTGGCCGCGCGCTGAAGTTCTACGCCTCCGTGCGCCTCGACATCCGGCGTATCGAGACCCTGAAGGACGGCACCGACGCGGTGGGCAACCGCACCCGGGTCAAGGTCGTCAAGAACAAGGTCGCACCGCCCTTCAAGCAGGCCGAGTTCGACATCCTTTACGGCCAGGGCATCAGCCGCGAGGGCGGTCTGATCGACATGGGCGTGGAGAACGGCTTCGTGCGCAAGGCGGGCGCCTGGTACACGTACGAGGGCGACCAGCTCGGACAGGGCAAGGAGAACGCCCGTAACTTCCTGAAGGACAACCCCGATCTCGCCAACGAGATCGAGAAGAAGATCCTCGAGAAGCTGGGCGTCGGCGTGAAGCCGGAGGCGCCGGCCGCCGAGCCCGGTGCGGACGCGGCGGGCAGCCCGGCTGCTCCGGCCGAGGACGCGGCGAAGTCGGTGCCTGCGCCCGCCACCAAGGCCAAGGCGGCCAAGACGGCGGCGGCCAAGGGCTAGCGCATGGCCCGGCGAACCGAATGGCCGGGCGACAGCGCCGACTCGTCGAGGGCCGAGAAGGAGCTGTCGCCCCAGGACCCGGCGGAGCGGGCGCGGGCGATCTGCCTGCGCCTGCTCACCGGGACGCCGCGCACCCGCAAACAGCTCGCGGATGCGCTGCACAAGCGGGAGATCCCCTCGGAGGTGGCCGAGGAGGTTCTCTCCCGCTTCGAGGACGTTGGCCTGATCAATGACGCGGCCTTCGCGGACGCGTGGGTGGAGTCCCGCCACCACGGCCGCGGCCTCGCCCGACGGGCGCTGGCGCTGGAGCTGCGGACGAAGGGCGTGGACTCGTCGCTGATCGACGAGGCGGTGGGGCAGCTCGACTCCGAGCAGGAGGAGGAGACCGCGCGGGAGCTGGTCGCCCGCAGACTCCACTCCACCCGCGGCCTCGACCGCGACCGCCGCATACGCCGCCTCGCGGGCATGCTGGCCCGCAAGGGCTACCCGGAGGGCATGGCGCTGCGGGTGGTCAGACGGGCCTTGGAGGAAGAGGGCGAGGACGTGGAAGGCCTGGACGAGGGCGGTGGGTTCTAGCCTCTCGGGCCGACGGGGGAGGAGCCACGGGGAACGGGCTAGCTTCCAGCCGGAAGCCGGAAGCCGGAAGCCGGAAGCCGGAAGCCGGAAGCCGGAAGCCGGAAGCCGGAAGCCGGAAGCCGGAAGCCGGAAGCCGGAAGCCGGAAGCCGGACCCGCAGGCGGGCGGGCGGCGCGTCCCCGTGCCGCCCTACGCCTCGACCGGGAAGCCCGCTGCCTTCCACGCCTGGAACCCGCCGATGAGGTCCGTCGCGCGGTGCAGGCCCAAGTCGCGCAGTGACGCCGCGGCGAGGGAGGACGCGTAGCCCTCGTTGCAGATCACCACGACCCGCAGATCGTGGCTGACCGCCTGGGGTGCGCGATGGCTGCCCTGCGGATCCAGGCGCCACTCCAGCTCGTTGCGCTCCACCACCAGCGCGCCGGGGATCAGCCCGTCCTGGTCCCTCAGGGCCGCATAGCGGATGTCCACCAGCAGGGCGCCCTCCGCCGCCTCCGCGAAGGCCTGCTTCGGCTCGACACGGTCCAGTCCTTCGCGGACCCGATCCAGCAGTTCGTCGATCCCGACCCGGTCACCCTGCTCACTCACTGCCAGTCCTCCGGGCTCTCGACCTGCTCGAGACGGAGCACCGCACCGGTCCGGCTGAAGCGCCGGATCAACGGCAGCGGCGGGTAGTACGCATGGACCGATACGGCATGCTCGCTCGCCGACTCGTTCAGCACCTCGTGCACATGGTGCGTACCGAAGGCGCGGCCCCGGCCCGGGCCCAACTGCCGCTCGCGGTCGACGCCTTCGTGCAGTTCCAAGGTCTTCCAGCCGCTCGCGGGCAGCCGTACGGCGAGGGAGTTCTCCTTCAGCTCACCGGCGGCCGTGGCGAATGCGCCGAACGACTCGGCGTGGTCGTGCCAGCCGGTGCCCGTGCCGGGTGGCCAGGCGATGAGCCAGGCCTCGCTGCCGCCGGGTCCTTCGAGCCGTACCCAGGTGCGGCCCTCGGGGTCGAGGGGAAGTGAGGCGATGAGGTCGGTGTCGGCAGCGGCGTTCTGCACGAATGCGAGGAGCTCGGCCACGGTCGGAGCCGACGGCTCGGCCGCCAAGTCCACCGAGGCGGGCGCGCTCTCGACCGGAGCGCCGGAGACGGTCACTGCGGGCTCCGCGACAGCGGCACCAGAGGCAGCGGTGCCGGAGACAGGGGTGCCGGAGACCGAGAGGTCAGAGGCAGAGGTGTCGGACGCAGGGGTGGCAGGGGTGACGACAGACTGGGACACGGAAACCGTCCTGGAAGTTCGCGGGTGCGCGCGCAGGCTCAGTGGGCCCGCGCGCGAGGGAGAGGCGAATTCAGCAGGAGGGGCGACACACGCAGCCCGCATAGCGGACGAGGTCCATATGGACCCTCCGCCACAGGCGCACATCGGTGTCAGTCACGTTCCGGAGTACACCACGCGTGTCCGCGACGGTCAATTGATGTCCGCAGTGCGGTCACTGCGCACCGATGACTGTGGGCCGCCTCGCGCCGCGTCCGCCGCCGCGTACAGCTCCGCGGGTCGCACACCCGTGAACGCGGCGACCAGATGCCCGTCCGGCCGCACCAGCAGCACGGTGTGTGCCGAGGCGCCGGGATAGCTCTCCGTCACCAGCAGCTCCGCCCGCACGGGCAGTGCCGTCACCGCCGCCGCCAGGCGCGGCATCACACCCGCGCTCATCCAGTGCCGCTGGTCCCACACCCCCGTACCCGGTGCGACGAGGACCACGAGCAACTGCCCGCCGCCCAGCCGGTCCCGCAGCCGCGCGCTGGTCCCGTCGGGTGTCGTCACCCGGACGTCGACGACCGGGGCGCCGGCCTCCGTACCGACGAGGGTCTGCCCAGGGGCGTATTCGGGCGCGAGAGGGGAGTGCGTGTAGACGGGGGGCGCACCGAGCGGGCCCAGCCCCAGATGGCCGTCCATGAGGAGGGCGTCGTGGCCGCGTGCCGCACCGGGAAGGTACGTACGCAGCGCGCTGCTGCCGCGCAGTATCGGCAGTGACTGGTCCGCGGCCCGCAGCCGGGCAGCGACACACGACCGGCGTTCCGCCTGGTAGCTGTCCAGCAGCAGCTCGGACCCACCGTGGTGCCAGACGTGCGCCAGCTTCCAGGCAAGGTTCTCCGCGTCCCTGAGGCCTTCGTCGAGCCCCTGAGTGCCCACGGCACCGAGCAGATGCGCGGCGTCGCCGGCGAGGAAGGCACGGCCCACGCGCCAGCGCCGGGCGAGCCGGTGGTGCAGCGTATGGACGCCGGTGTCGATCAGTTCGTACGACGCCGCCCCGCCGGACCAGCCGGCCAGCGTGTCCCGGACCCGTGCGATCAGGGCGTCGGGAGTGACCAGTTCGCCGCGGGCCGGCAGCAGCCAGTCCAACCGCCAGACGTCGTCCGGCAGCGGGCGCGCGGTGATCTCCTCACCGCCCGTCCGCCACGGCGGCAGGCGGTGCAGCAACGCCTCGTCGGGCCAGGGGAGTTCGGCGCGCAGCGTGGCGACCGCTTGGCGCTCCACCGCCGTACGCCCCGGGAAACGGACACCGAGGAGCTTGCGGACCGTCGACCGGGCGCCGTCGCACCCCACGAGATGGCTCCCGCGCCACCACGTCGCCTCCGGGCCGCGAGTGTGGACGCTGACCCCGTCGTCGTCCTGCTCCAGCGAGTCCACATGGCTCTCGGTCACGAGATTGATCAACGGCTGGGCGGCGACGGCGTCGCGCAGCCCGCGGGCCAGGGCGTGCTGTGGGATGTGCAGCGGTGAGGGAGCAAGGTCGTCCCCCAGCGCGACCACGCGCACGTCCTGCTTCCGTCGCATCGTGCGCCAGCCGGCCCAGCGGGCTCCTTCGTCACGAAGAGTGGTGCATCCGAGCCGCTCCATCATGGACGCGACATCGGGGCGCAGCACGACCGTGCGTGCGGGGCGGGGCTCCTCCTTGCCGACGCTGTCGTCGAGCAGGACAGAAGGGACACCTCGCTGGGCAAGGGCCACGGAGAGCGCCAGCCCCACGGGACCCGCGCCGACGATGATCACCGGGTCCACGGCGTGACTCCTCGGGCCCGGAGGGACGTGCGGAGAGGTGCGGTAGGAGCCCGGTGCGCGATCACAGAACGTATGCAACCTATTGCGCGTGCCCGCGTCAAGCGACCACGGTACGCAACGGAGGGCCCTGCGTTTTGCGGGCACTCGTGTGACGCGTCACCGGAACGCGGTGAGGGGGCGGCAGCCCATGGCCGCCGCCCCCTCACCGGTCGTACATCTCGATGAGCCGTCAGGTGGTGCTGCCGTCACCGGTCCTGATGCCGGGCTCCGCGACGGGCTCCTCGGCACCGGCCAGGTCGGCGGCGAGCACCGCCCCCGTGCTCTTCTTCGCACGGCGCAGCCTGCGCTCCAGCCACGACGCGAAGGTCGTGAGGATCAGGTTGAGGACGATGTAGATCAGCGCGACGACGATGAAGCTGGGAATGACGTTCGCGTAGTTCGCGGCGAGGGTGCCGCGGGCGTTCAGCAGTTCCGTGAAGGCCAGGATCGCGCCGCCGAGAGCGGTGTCCTTGACGATGACGACGAGCTGGCTGACCAGCGCGGGGAGCATCGCGGTCACGGACTGCGGCAGCAGAATGCTGGTCATCGTTTGCCCCTTGCGCAGACCGATGGCCTTGGCGGCCTCCGTCTGGCCCTTGGGCAGCGACAGGATGCCGGCCCGAACGACCTCCGCGAGCACCGAGGCGTTGTACAGGACGAGGCCGGTGACCACGGCGTACAGCGGACGCAGGTCACTGCTGATGCCGGAGGAGTTCGCGTACAGCTGGTTCGCGAACAGCATCAGGAGAAGGACCGGGATCGCGCGGAAGAACTCCACGACGACCGAGGCCGGAACCCTGATCCAGCGGTGGTCCGACATCCGGGCGATGCCGAAGATCGCGCCCAGAGGCAGAGCGATGACCATCGCGAGCGCAGCGGCCTTCAGCGTGTTCCCGAGACCGGGCAGCAGATAGGTCGTCCAGGCCTGTGCCTCGGTGAACGGCTTCCACAGGGACCATTCGAGCTGTCCCTTGTCCGACATCACGCTGAAGATCCACCAGCACAGCAGCGCAAGCACTGCCAGGAATCCGGCGGTGTAGACGATGTTGCGGCGCTTGGCGCGGGGGCCGGGAGCGTCGTAGAGGACCGACGTCATCGCTTCACCGCCACGCGCTTGCCGACCCAGCCGAGGAGGAGGCCGGTGGGGAGAGTCAGAACGACGAACCCGAAGGCGAAGACGGCCGAGATGAGCACCAACTGCGCTTCGTTCTCGATCATCTCCTTCATCAGCAGGGCCGCTTCCGCCACACCGATGGCCGCTGCGACCGTGGTGTTCTTCGTCAGGGCGATCAGCACGTTGGTGAGCGGGCCGACCACCGAGCGGAACGCCTGCGGGAGAACGACACTCATGAGCACCTGGGTGAAGCTGAGCCCGATGGCCCGCGCCGCCTCCGCCTGGCCGACCGGCACCGTGTTGATGCCCGACCGCACGGCCTCGCAGACGAACGCCGCGGTGTACGCCGACAGTCCGAGGACGGACAGCCTGAACGCCAGGGTGTCGAAGTCGTCCGCCACGCCCAGTGTCATGCCGAAGACATCGGCGAGACCGAGCGAGGAGAAGACGATGATGACGGTCAGCGGAATGTTCCGGACCAGGTTCACGTAGACCGTGCCGAAGGCACGCATCAGAGGAACAGGGCTCACCCGCATCGCGGCAAGAATGGTGCCCAGTACCAAGGAGCCGATTCCGGAGAAGACGGTGAGCTGCACCGTCACCCAGAACGCTCCGAGCAAGTCGTAGCCTTCAAGAAAGTCGAACACTGTCTCCCGCGCTTCCGCGTGTAGGAGGGCGCGGCACGCCGCCGTCAGTGGCGGCGTGCCGGGTCAGCCCTGCTTCACTTGACGATGTTGCCGATCTTCGGGGCGGGCTCGTTCTTGTAGTTGGCCGGACCGAAGTTGTCCGTCACGGCCTTGTCCCAGGCCTTGTCCTTGACCATCTTCTCGAGCGCGGCGTTGATCTTGTCGACCATCGCCTTGTCGCCCTTCTTGACGCCGATGCCGTAGTTCTCGTTGCTCAGCTTCAGACCGGCGAGCTTGAACTTGCCCTTGTACTGGTCCTGCGCGGCGAAGCCGGCGAGGATCGAGTCGTCCGTGGTCAGCGCGTCGACGGCGCCGCTCTGGAGGGCGCTGAGGCACTCGGAGTAGGTGCCGACCTGCTTCAGCTGGGCCTTCGGCGCGAAGTCCTTCTTCACGTTCTGGGCGGACGTGGAGCCGGTGACCGAGCAGAGCTTCTTGCCGTTGAGGTCATCGCCCTTGGCGACGTTGTCGTCCGACCGGATCAGCAGGTCCTGGTGGGCGAGCAGGTAGGGGCCGGCGAAGTCGACCTTCTGCGCGCGCTCGTCGTTGATCGAGTACGTGGCGGCGATGAAGTCCACGTCGCCGCGGGCCAGCGCGGTCTCGCGGTCGGCGCTCTTCGTCTCCTTGAACTCGACGTCGCCCGGGGCGTAGCCGAGCTCCTTGGCGACGTAGTTGGCGACGTCCACGTCGAAGCCGGTGAACTTGCCGTCAGGCGTCTTCAGGCCGAGGCCCGGCTGGTCGTACTTGATACCGACGGTGATCTTCTTGCCGCCCGAGTCGCCCGAGCCGCTGTCCTTGTCGTCCGAGCCGCAGGCAGTGGCGGTCAGGGCAAGCGCGAACACGGTGGCCGAAGCGGCGGTGACCTTGCGAAGCTTCATGATGATTTCCCTAGAGTTGACGCGAAGTGATGCGGATCGGGGGGATCCAGGACTCAGTGGTGAAGGATCTTCGACAGGAAGTCCTTGGCCCGGTCGCTGCGCGGGTTGCTGAAGAACTCCTCGGGGGTGGCCTCTTCGACGATCTTGCCATCTGCCATGAACACGACCCGGTTGGCGGCGGACCGGGCGAAGCCCATCTCGTGGGTGACGACCACCATCGTCATCCCGTCACGGGCCAACTGCTGCATGACCTCGAGGACCTCGTTGATCATCTCGGGGTCGAGGGCCGAGGTCGGCTCGTCGAACAGCATGACCTTGGGGTCCATCGCCAGTGCCCGCGCGATCGCGACGCGCTGCTGCTGGCCGCCCGAGAGCTGGGCCGGGTACTTGTCGGCCTGGGCGCTGACGCCCACGCGGTCGAGAAGTGCTCGCGCCTTCTCCTCGGCGGCCTTCTTGTCCGTCTTGCGCACCTTGACCTGGCCCAGAGTCACGTTCTCCAGGACGGTCTTGTGCGCGAAGAGGTTGAACGACTGGAAGACCATGCCGACATCGGCGCGCAGCCGGGCCAGCTCCTTGCCCTCCTGGGGCAGCGGCTTGCCGTCGATCGAGATCGCTCCGGAGTCGATCGTCTCCAGACGGTTGACGGTGCGGCACAGCGTGGACTTACCGGACCCGGACGGTCCGATCACCACGACGACCTCGCCGCGAGTGATCGTCAGGTCGATGTCCTGGAGCACATGCAACGCGCCGAAGTGCTTGTTCACGTTGCTCAGCACGACCAGGTCGCCCGCTGCGGGTACGGCGTCGTCGGCGCCCTTGGTCACTGACACTCCGCTCATCGGCTTCTAGCTCCGTCCTCCTCGGTTGGAAGGACCTTAGTCACGCACCGCGACCAGCGTCATTACATCTGAGCTGAAATTGAGCATAACGATCCGGCTGCAAACGGACACTATGCGTGAACGCGCTGACGCAGGGCGTACGGTCGGCGTACCGGGTGGATAACGGAAAGCGTCGGGAGTGGGAAAGTCTCTTGACTGTCCGCCCGGGAATCGGCCTTGATGCCCTGGTACGCCGGAAGACCGCACGACCGAAGGGGGGCCATGAGGCTGCTGCTCGTCGAGGACGACGACCATGTCGCCGCCGCCCTGTCCGCGGTGCTCGCCCGGCACGGATTCGACGTCGTGCACGCTCGCAACGGCGAGCAGGCCCTGCACGCGGTGCTGCCGGCGACGCACCCCGACAAGCCGCCGTTCGGCGTCGTCCTGCTCGACCTGGGGCTGCCCGACCAGGACGGCTACCAAGTGTGCGGAAAGCTCCGGAAGATCACGTCGACCCCGGTGATCATGGTGACCGCACGCGCCGATGTGCGCTCCCGGATCCACGGCCTCAACCTCGGCGCCGACGACTATGTCGTCAAGCCGTACGACACCGGCGAACTGCTGGCCCGTATCCACGCCGTCAGCCGGCGCAAGTCGGGAGGCGACGAACCGGCGGTGGTCGTGGGTGACGAGGCGCTGCGGCTCGGTGCCGTGACCATCGAGCTGCCCACCCGGCGCGTCAGCGTCGACGGCGCCCCGGTACAGCTCACCCGCAAGGAGTTCGACCTGTTGGCGCTGCTCGCCCAGCGGCCCGGTGTGGTCTTCCGCCGGGAACAGATCATCAGCGAGGTCTGGCGCACCAGTTGGGAAGGCACCGGCCGCACGCTCGAGGTGCACGTCGCCTCCCTGCGCTCCAAGCTCCGGATGCCCGCACTGATCGAGACCGTGCGTGGCGTCGGCTACCGCCTGGTCGCCCCGGCCGCGTAACTCCCTGTGCGTACCCGACTTCTTCCGCTCCTCATCGTCCTCATGGCGGGCGTGCTGCTCGCGCTCGGCTTTCCGCTCGCGGTGAGCGTCGCGGCGGCGGAGCAGCAGCGGGTGGTCGTGGACCGTATCGACGACACGGTGCGCTTCGCGGCGCTCGCGCAGTTCGTCACCGACCCTTCCAGCCTGGACGAGCGGCGCTCCACGCTCCAGGAGCAGCTCCGCCGCTACCACGCCACGTACGGCATCAAGGCCGCCGTCTTCTACCGCGACGGCGATGCCTTGGCCCGCGCGCCCGAGGACTGGTCCGTGCCGACGGACGGCGAGGGCCGGGAGGCCTTCAGGGACGCCCTGTCGGGCCGCCGCAGCCAGGACCCGCCGCAGGTGTGGCCGTGGCAGCAGGGCGGCCGTCTCGTCGTCGCCTCGCCCGTCGTACGGGACGGGGACGTCGTCGCGGTCGTCTTCACCGACTCGCCCACCAGCCAGCTGCGCTCGCGTGTGCTGCGCGGCTGGCTGCTGATCATCGCCGGCGAGAGCGCGGCCATGCTGGTCGCCGTCGGCGCGGCCATCCGTCTGACCGGGTGGGTGCTGCGGCCGGTCCGCGTCCTCGACGCCGCCACGCACGACATCGCGACGGGCCGGATGAAGTCGCGGGTCGCCGCGGCCGGCGGGCCGCCCGAGCTCAGACGGCTGGCCGGCTCGTTCAACGAGATGGCGGACAACGTCGAGCAAGTGCTGGAGCAGCAGCGCGCGTTCGTCGCCGACGCCTCCCACCAACTGCGCAACCCCCTGGCCGCGCTGCTGCTGCGTATCGAACTCCTCGCCCTCGAACTGCCCGAAGGCAACGAGGAGATCGCCTCCGTCCGTACCGAGGGGAAGCGTCTCGCCCAGGTCCTCGACGATCTGCTGGACCTGGCGCTGGCCGAGCACGCCGCCGCGGATCTGCAGCTCACCGACATCGGTGAGCTGGCGGCAGAACGCGTCGCCGCCTGGCGTCCGCTCGCCGAGGAGAAGGGCATCCGGCTCGTCGAGCACCGGGCCGCGGTCACCGCCTGGGTCGACCCGATCGCCCTGTCCAGCGCCTTGGACGCGGTGATCGACAACGCCCTGAAGTTCACGCCGGCGGGCGAGGAGGTCACGGTGACGGTCGCCTCCAACGGCGAGAGGTCCACCATCGTGATCACCGACTGCGGACCCGGCCTGACCGACGAGGAGCTCACGCGCGTCGGCGACCGCTTCTGGCGCAGCGGCCGCCACCAGAACGTCAAGGGCTCGGGCCTCGGACTGTCCATCTCGCGCGCCCTGCTGTCGGCGGGCGGCGGTCGGATCTCTTACGCGCACCATGATCCGCGCGGACTTGTGGTGACGGTGAGTGTGCCGCGCACGTCTCCGTGAGGGACGCCGCGAGCGGCCGGTCCTGGCGGGGCTCAGGGTGTGCGGGAGCCGCAGCGGCTCTCGCGTGAAGCGGAGCCGTACTCGCTCAGGGCTTCGACGAGCTGTAGTAGCGCCGGGCGCCCTCGTGCAGTGGCAGCGGGTCGGTGTAGACCGCGGTCCGCAGGTCCACCAGCTGGGCGGGATGGACGGTGTTGCCGATCCGGTCGCGGCTCCTGATCACCGTACGGGTGAACCCCTCCACCATCGCCGGGTCGATCCGGTCGGTCGTCACCAGCAGGTTCGCCACCGCCATCGTCGGTACGGTCGCCCCGCTCTGCGCCTCGAGGTAGGCGTCGGGCGGCATGATGGCCGAGCGGTAGTAGTTCGCCGCGCTGGCGACGTGCAGTTTCTCCACCAGTTCCGACTCCAGCGGCACGAGCCGGATCTGGTAGCGCTCCGACAGCTTCTGCACGGTGCTGGTGGGCAGACCGCCCGACCAGAAGAAGGCGTCGAGCTTTCCGCGCTCCAGCTGCGACGGCATGGTGTCGATGCCGGCCGGCACGGCCGTGATGTCGCTCTTGGGATCGATGCCCGCGGCGGTCAGCAGCCGCTCGGCGACCAGACGCACTCCTGACCCCACCTGGCCCACGCCGACCTTCCTGCCGCGCAGGTCCTCGATATTGAACACCGGCGAGTTCCGGGGCACCACGAGCTGGACATAGTCGTCGTACAGGCGCGCACAGCCCCGCAGCCGCTCCGCGCCCGCCTTGTTCTCCCGCTTGTACTTCGCGACGGCATCGGCGGTGGCGATGGTGAAGTCGGCCTCGCCGGAGGCCACCCGCGCCAGATTCTCCTGCGACCCCTCGCTGAGCCGCAGATCTATGTCGACGTCCGGCAGGTCCTTGGCGAGCGCGTCCTTCAGCAGCACGCCGTAACGCTGGTAGACACCGCTCTGCGAGCCCGTACTGAACGTGATCGAGCCCTCCGGCGAGGTGCTGCCGAAGGGCAGCAGCCACCAGAGCAGCAGCCCCACCACCGCGAGCGCGGTGGCCGACGTCTGCAGAGCACGACGACGGCTGACACGGGACAAGGGCTGGAGCATGCTGGCGATCCTGCCAGCTCACTCCCTGTGATGGCCAGGCCCTGCCTCGTGGAAGGCCGGGGCGGAGGGCCGGTGCCACCCCGTACCCTGGTTGGCGCGATGAGTGCGAAAACTTACGAGGTGCGCACCTACGGGTGCCAGATGAACGTCCACGACTCCGAGCGCCTGTCGGGCCTGCTGGAGGGTGCCGGATACGTCCGTGCGCCCGAGGGGGCCGACGGTGACGCCGATGTCGTCGTCTTCAACACCTGCGCGGTGCGGGAGAACGCGGACAACAAGCTGTACGGCAATCTCGGCCGGCTCGCCCCGATGAAGACCAAGCGACCCGGCATGCAGATCGCCGTCGGAGGCTGCCTGGCCCAGAAGGACCGCGACACGATCGTCACCAGAGCGCCCTGGGTCGACGTCGTCTTCGGCACGCACAACATCGGCAAGCTGCCCGTCCTGCTGGAGCGCGCCCGCGTCCAGGAAGAGGCGCAGGTCGAGATCGCCGAGTCGCTCGAGGCCTTCCCCTCGACGCTGCCGACCCGCCGCGAGTCGGCGTACGCGGCCTGGGTCTCGATCTCCGTCGGCTGCAACAACACGTGCACCTTCTGCATCGTCCCCGCGCTCCGCGGCAAGGAAAAGGACCGCCGGCCGGGCGACATCCTCGCCGAGATCGAGGCACTCGTCGCCGAGGGCGTCTCCGAGATCACCCTGCTCGGCCAGAACGTCAATGCGTACGGCTCCGACATCGGCGACCGTGAGGCGTTCAGCAAGCTGCTGCGCGCCTGCGGTGCGATCGAGGGTCTCGAGCGCGTGCGCTTCACCTCACCGCACCCGCGCGACTTCACGGACGATGTCATCGCGGCCATGGCCGAGACCCCGAACGTGATGCCGCAGCTGCACATGCCGCTGCAGTCCGGTTCGGACACCGTGCTCAAGGCCATGCGTCGCTCGTACCGGCAGGAGCGTTTCCTCGGGATCATCGAGAAGGTGCGCACCGCGATCCCGCACGCCGCCATCTCCACCGACATCATCGTGGGCTTCCCCGGCGAGACCGAGGAGGACTTCGAGCAGACGATGCACACGGTGCGCGAGGCACGTTTCGCGAACGCCTTCACCTTCCAGTACTCCAAGCGCCCCGGCACTCCGGCCGCCACCATGGACGGCCAGATCCCCAAGGAGGTCGTGCAGGCGCGCTACGAGCGTCTGGTCGCCCTCCAGGAGGAGATCTCCTGGGCGGAGAACAAGAAGCAGGTCGGCCGGGTCCTCGACGTCATGGTCGCCGAGGGTGAGGGCCGCAAGGACGGTGCCACCCACCGTCTGTCGGGCCGTGCGCCCGACAACCGCCTGGTGCACTTCACCAAGCCGGACGAGGCGGTACGGCCGGGCGACGTGGTGACGGTCGAGGTCACCTACGCGGCGCCGCACCATCTGCTCGCGGAGGGCCGGGCCACGTCGGTGCGCCGCACCCGCGCGGGCGACGCCTGGGAGAAGCGCAATGCCACGCAGGCGGCGCAGCCCGCGGGCGTGATGCTGGGTCTGCCGAAGATCGGCGTTCCGGAGCCGCTTCCGGCGGCCGCGGCACCGGGCTGCGGCTGCGACTAGGTGTATTGACCTGGAGGGTTGTTCACGCGGCTGATGGGTGGCTGGCCTCCGAGTGCGGTGTGGCAGCGATGGTAGTTGTAGGTGTGCAGGAAGTCGGCGAGTGCGGCCGTGCGCTGGTCGTTGCTGGTGTAGGGCCGCTGGTAGGCCCATTCGTCGAGCAGGGTGCGGTTGAAGCGTTCGACTTTCCCGTTGGTCTGCGGCCGGTAGGGGCGGGTGAGTTTGCCGGCCGCGCCGAGGTCGGCCAGGGCCTGCTTCCAGAGGCTGCTTTTGCGGTAGGACCAGGCGTTGTCGGTCAGCACGCGTTCGATCCGGTCGATGCCGTGGGTGGCGAAGAACGTGGCTGCCCGGCTCAGGAAGGCGGCGCAGGTGGCGGCTTTCTCATCGTGGTGGACCTCGCTGTAGGCGAGGCGGGTGTGGTCGTCGACCGCGGAGTGGACGTAGTCGAATCCGACGCCGGTCTTGGTCGGGCGGCTTTCGGGCCGTCCCAGGACGCGCCAGCCGCCGCCGTCCGGGATCCGGCCGAGTTTCTTCACGTCGACGTGCACCAGCTCGCCGGGCCTCTCGCGCTCGTAGCGGCGGATCACCTGCCCGGTGGGCCGGTCCAGGAAGGCCAGGCGGTTCAGGCCGTGACGAGCAAGGATCCGGTGCACGGTCGAGGCGGGCAGTCCCAGGATCGGGCCGATCCGCGCCGGACCGAGCTTGCGCTCCTTGCGTAGTCGGCAGACCCGGCCCTCGGTCTCGGCCGCGGTCCTGTGCGGTGTCGTATGCGGCCGGCTGGACCGGTCCCGCAATCCGGCCTCGCCCTCCGCCCGCCACCGCCGCACCCATTTGTGAGCCGTGGTGCGGGATATGCCCATCTCGGCCGCGACATGCGCGACCGGACGGCCCGAACGGACACGTTCAACCAGCAGCCGCCTGCCGTGAATGGTCAGCCGGGCATTACGGTGGGACACGAAGACCTCCGTGCGGTGCAGTCCTAGACAGCTCCACCACACCGGAGGTCTTCGCCATGATCAAGACCCACAACAGTCAACAACGCTCGTGATCAATACAACTAGGTCCTGTCCGGGCGGTCTTCGAGGATCGGCCTGTGGCGTCGGTTGCGGTGCATCGCACGGCGGTGGGGGCATCCCCGGCCGGAGGCTGGGGGAGATCGTCCTCGTACTGGGCGTACTCGGGCGACTTTGACAACACAGCGTGGGGGCACCTTCCGTGCCCGAAGGGCTACGGGGGAGTGCCGTAGCTGTCGTCACAGGCCCGACAAGATCGCCCGGACAGGGCCCAGGACCGGGTCCGGACGGGGCCTGAGCGACTGGACGCCGCCAGGCCCTCCGCGGGGCTTTCGACCGACCGCGCCGCGGCTTGCCCGGGCGGACTAGGCTGCCGATCATGCTTGTCGCCGCCGCCGTGTGCCCCAGTCCGCCGCTGCTCGTGCCCGAGGTCGCCGCGGGCGCCGCGCCCGAACTCGACGTGGCGCGTACCGCGTGCGCGGATGCCCTTGGGGTGCTCGCCGCCGCCCGCCCCGATCTGCTGGTCGTGGTCGGGCCCACCGGTGAGAGCGACAGCGGTCCGTATGCCGCCGGGGCGCCCGGTTCCTTCCGTGGCTTCGGCGTGGACGTCGATGTCCGCCTCGGTGACGACCGGGCTCAGACGCTGGACCGGATCCTGCCGCTGCCTCTCGCGGTCGGTGCCTGGCTGCTCGACCGCGCCCAGTGGTCGGGCCCGGTGGAGGGCCTCGGTGTCGGCGAGGACCTCTCTGCCGAGCGCTGCGCCGAGACGGGGCGGGAGCTCGGTGCCCGGGCCGGGCGGGTCGCTCTGCTGGTGATGGGCGACGGCAGCGCCTGCCGCACGCTCAAGGCACCGGGCTACCTGGACGAGAGGGCCGCGGACTTCGACGCGCTCGCCGCGCGTGCGCTCGGCGACGCCGATGTCGAGGCGCTGAAGGCACTGGACGAGTCCCTGGCGTATGAACTCAAGGCGGCGGGGCGGGCCCCCTGGCAGGTTCTCGCCGGGGCGGCCGAGGGCGCCGATCCTGAGGGCCGGCTGCTGTACGACGACGCTCCGTACGGCGTCGGCTACTTCGTGGCCACCTGGTCCTGGACCGGCCACCTGGTCCTGGACCGGCCCCCGGCCCTGGACCGGTAGTGGTGCGCTCCCGGGCCCGTCGACTCAACGGCGGACGGCCGCGGACATGTCGTTCCGCGGCCGTCCGCCGTTCAGTACCGCCGGCCCGGAGAGCAGGCGGTTTGGTGGCTGCCGAGCAACCTCAGGTGCGCGCGCTCTCGCCCGCTGTCGTCTCCGCCGCCTCCTCGGCCGACTGCTGCTTCGGGATCTCCACGACGTCGGCGCTGGGGGCCTCCGCGGCCTCCGGCTCGTCGGACGTGGCGGCCTCCGGCGTCACCGGGGACGCCTCCGCCTCGGGGGCGGCCTCGCGGGCGGTCTCCGAGGCCGCGTCGGAGACTGCTTCGGCAGCGCCATCGGCCGGGTCCTCCGCCGTCACCGGCGCGGCGTTCGTCTCCTCGGACGGCGCCTCGGGTGTCGCCTTACGGCGGAAACGTGAAAAAACGCCCATATCTACTCCAAAACCTACTCGTGTGGGCGAAGTTCCGTACCGCCCGGAGCGTCTCCTTGCGCCGCCCGCGGGCACCGGTCGGTAAACCGGCGTTCGGAACCTCGCAACAGGCAACGAACCCCCGGCCGTACCGTCACCTCGCTCGTTCGGGGACTCCTCCGCATGTTTGCGAAACTGGGTCGGTGAGAACTGCAGCTCCCGCACCGCGGGTCATCGCCGTCGTCGGTCCCACCGCGGCCGGAAAGTCCGATCTGGGTGTCTTTCTCGCCCAGCAGCTCGGGGGCGAGGTCGTCAACTCCGACTCCATGCAGCTCTACCGGGGGATGGACATCGGCACCGCCAAACTGACGCCCGGCGAGCGCGGCGGCGTCCCGCACCATCTCCTCGACATCTGGGACGTCACCGAGGCCGCGAGCGTCGCCGAGTACCAGAGGCTGGCCCGCGCGGAGATCGACCGGCTGCTCGCCGCGGGCCGCACCCCGGTTCTCGTCGGCGGTTCCGGGCTGTACGTACGCGGTGCCATCGACGCCCTCGAATTCCCCGGCACCGACCCGGCGATCCGCGCCCGCCTGGAGGACGAACTCGCCGAGCTCGGCCCCGGCGCTCTGCACGACCGGCTCGCCGCCGCCGATCCCGGCGCGGGCAAGGCGATCCTCCCCAGCAACGGCCGCCGTATCGTCCGAGCACTCGAAGTGATCGAGATCACCGGCCGGCCCTTCACTGCCAATCTGCCCGGCCATGACGCCGTCTACGACACCGTGCAGATCGGCGTCGACGTCGAGCGGCCCGAGCTCGACGAACGCATCGCGCTGCGTGTCGACCGGATGTGGGAGGCGGGGCTCGTCGACGAGGTGCGCGCCCTGGAGGCGCTGGGACTGCGGGAGGGGCGCACGGCCTCACGCGCGCTCGGCTACCAGCAGGTCCTCACGGCGCTCGCGGGGGAGTGCACCGAGCAGGAGGCGCGCGCGGAGACCGTACGCGCTACCAAACGCTTCGCGCGCCGTCAGGATTCGTGGTTCCGCAGGGACCCGCGTGTGCACTGGCTGAGCGGGGCTGCCGCCCACCGGGAGGAACTTCCGCATCAGGCGCTGACGTTGGTCGAACGAGCGGTCACAGCCTGATCACGTGATGGCATCGGGACGCCCTGCCCGTCATTTCGGCGCCCCGGACCGTGCCATCATCGAGCATCGATCGACGGTGAGTCCGAGTTGGGAGGGCGCGTGGCGATGGAGGCCGGCCCTCATGACACAGAGCAACAACCGCTGGGCGCGACGGACAGCGCGTCCCGGTTGAGCCCTGACGGACCCGACGAGCAGGACGTTCTCGCGGACGAGGTCGAGGTCGAACTCCGGCCGCCGCGCCGGCTGCGGATCTGGCAGCTCGCCCCCATCGTGATGCTCGCCGCCCTCGGCTCGCTGATGTTCGCCTTCCCCCTCGCCTTCGGCACCGGGGACGGCGGCGCGGTCGTCGCCATGTTGGGCCTCCTGATCAGCTGCTGCGCCGCGGGCTGGGGCGTCATGGCCGCCCGCCGGGTCGGCCACATCTGGCCCGGACTGCCGCCCCGCGGCTCCGGCGAACGTCCCGACTGGCGTGTCATCGCCCTCTACGTCGGCGTGGGCGTCGTCATCGTCACGCTCGCCGTCTGGCGCGTGGCCCGCCTCCGCTGACTCCTGCCGCGGCGCACCCCTCGGTCGCGCCGGGGAGTCCGCCTCGGATCACCCGTTGTCGCACCATCCTCGTACGATGGACGGCGTGAGCACCTCGCAGACCTCGGCGGTCCCCTTCCTCAAGGGTCACGGGACCGAGAACGACTTCGTGATCGTCCCCGACCCGGACAACGTCATCGACCTGCCCGCCTCCGTCGTCGGGCGGCTGTGCGACCGCCGGGCCGGCATCGGCGGAGACGGGCTGCTGCACGTCGTGCGCTCCGCGGCCCATCCCGAGGCGCGGGCCATGGCGGACGAGGCCGCATGGTTCATGGACTACCGCAATGCCGACGGGTCCATCGCCGAGATGTGCGGCAACGGCGTACGCGTCTTCGCCCGCTACCTCCAGCGGGCGGGCCATGTCGAGTCCGGCGATCTCGCCGTGGCCACCCGCGGCGGCGTCAAGACCGTGCACATCGCGAAGGGCGCACCCGGCAGCGGAGCCGACGCGGGTGACATCACCGTGTCGATGGGCCGGGCGGCCCTGCCCGGACAGACCGTCACCGTCACGGTGCAGGACCACAGTTGGCCCACACAGAACGTGAACATGGGCAATCCGCACGCCGTCGCCTTCGTCGAGCACCTCGACGACGCGGGCACCCTGTACACCGAACCGTCCTTCTCCCCGGCGGCCGTCTACCCGGACGGGGTGAACGTCGAGTTCGTCGTCGACCGCGGTGAACGCCATGTCGCCATGCGGGTACACGAACGCGGCTCCGGCGAGACCCGCTCCTGCGGCACCGGTGCCTGCGCCGTCGCCGTCGCGGCGGCCCGCAGGGACGGCATCGACCCCGCGGCCACCGGTGTCCCCGTGACGTACACCGTGGATCTGCCGGGCGGACGGCTGGTGATCACGGAGCGTCCCGACGGAGAGGTCGAGATGACCGGGCCCGCTGTGATCGTCGCCGAGGGGTACATCGAGTCCGGTCTCCTCGCACAGACCGAAACCCCGCTCGGATAGAGCTTCGCTCGAATGGGTGATCCGGTTCACGCTCAGCGAGAGCCGGACTGCGCCACGTGGTGGGCTCGGTAGCATCAAGCACCGGCCCGGAGGGCACGCCTGCTCTTCCACCGCCGGTCGATTGTTGCCGGAGGTGCCCCCATGAGTGCAGAGGCCGCCAACCCTGGTGCCCACAGCCGCAGACGCGGCCGTCCCAGGATCGACCTCCGCCGGCTGGGGCGTGCCGCGCTCCTCGGACCCGCCGGGCGTGACCGGCTGCCCGACGCCATCGGGCATGTCGCCGAAGCGCACCGCGCCCACCACCCCGACGCCGACCTCGCCATCCTGCACAAGGCGTACGTCCTGGCGGAGACGTCGCACCGCGGACAGTTCCGCAAGAGCGGCGAGCCCTACATCACCCATCCGCTCGCGGTCACGCTGATCCTCGCCGAACTGGGCGCCGAGACCACGACGTTGACGGCGTCTCTGCTCCACGACACCGTCGAGGACACCGATGTGACGCTGGAGCAGGTGAAGGCGGAGTTCGGCGCCGAAGTCGCCTATCTCGTCGACGGAGTCACCAAGCTGGAGAAGGTCGACTACGGCGCCGCCGCCGAACCCGAGACCTTCCGGAAAATGCTCGTCGCCACCGGCAACGACGTCCGCGTCATGTCCATCAAGCTCGCGGACCGGTTGCACAACATGCGCACGCTCGGTGTGATGCGCCCCGAGAAACAGGCCCGCATCGCCAAGGTCACCCGCGACGTCCTCATCCCGCTCGCCGAACGGCTCGGCGTCCAGGCGCTCAAGACCGAGCTGGAAGACCTCGTCTTCGCCATCCTTCACCCGGAGGAGTACGAGCAGACCCGCGCCTTGATCGCCGAGAACACCGCCGCCGGAGAGCTGCTCGATGCCATGGCGGAGCGATTCGGCGCGGTGCTGCGGGAGGCGGACATCACCGCCGAAGTCCTCATCAGGCCGCGGCACTTCGTCTCCGTTCACCGCGTCAGCCTCAAGCGCGGCGATCTGCGCGGCACGGACTTCGGACGCCTGCTGGTCCTCGTCGGCGAGGATGCCGACTGCTACGCGGTCCTCGGCGAACTGCACACCTGCTTCACGCCGGTGATCTCCGAGTTCAAGGACTTCATCGCCGCCCCCAAGTTCAACCTGTACCAGTCGCTGCACACCGCCGTCGCGGGCCCGGACGGTGCGGTCGCCGAAGTCCTCATCCGTACGCACCAGATGCACAAGGTCGCCGAGGCCGGCGTCATCGCGCTCGGCAATCCGTACGTACCCCTGGAAGGTGCGGAACCGGCCGACGGCGAGCGCGCCGACCCCACCCGGCCGGGCTGGCTCTCCCGGCTGCTGGAGTGGCAGGAGTCCACGCCGGACCCCGACACCTTCTGGACGTCGCTGCACGCCGATCTGGCGCAGGACCGCGAGATCACGGTCTTCCGTGCCGACGGGCGGATGCTCGGTCTGCCCGCGGGCGCGAGCTGCGTCGACGCCGCCTACGCGCAGTACGGCGAGGAGGCCCACGCCTGCATCGGCGCGCGCGTCAACGGCCGTCTGGCGACGCTGAGTACGGTGCTCAGCGACGGCGACACGGTGCATCTGCTGCTTGCCCACGACTCCGCATCGGGGCCCTCGCCGGAATGGCTCGACCACGCCCGCACGCCCGCGGCGCGCATCGCCATCACCACCTGGCTCCAGGCCAACCCCGAGGAGACCAAGGACGCGGCGGCGGCGCCCCGCCGGCCCGTACCCGTCACCACCGAGCGGCCCGCCGACGCGAACGCGGTCGTCGATCTGCCCGACGCGACCGTACGGCTCGCCGGCTGTTGTACACCCGTACCGCCCGACGCCGTCACCGGCTTCGCCGTACGCGGCGGAGTGGTGACCGTCCATCGCGAGGAGTGTTCCGCCGTCGCGCGGATGAGGTCCCTGGAGCGCGAGCCGATCAAGGTCAGCTGGGGCGACGCCGCCGCATGCCGGGTCACCCTGGTCGCCGAGTCCTTCGGCCGTCCCCGGCTCCTCGCCGATCTCACCGAGGCCATCGCCACCGAGGGCGCCGCCATCGTCTCCGCGACCGTCGAGCCGCCGAGCCAGTCGCGCGTCCGCCACACCTACACCCTGCAACTCCCCGACGCGGCCGGGCTTCCCGCCCTGATGCGCGCCATGCGCGATGTGCCGGGGGTGTACGACGTGAGCCGCACCCAGCATCCGGCGGCCACCACCTGACCTCGTTCGGGTGGCGCGACGCGCGTCGTCACCGCCGCCGCCGTACGCGCTGGTAGCGGTAGGGCATGCTGCTCTCTTCCCGGCGCCGTCTGCGTGCCGCCCTGCTGGCCGCCGCGTCGGCCACCCTCGTCGCCGCCGCCCTGCCGTCACCGACGCCGCTCGGCATCGGCGACCCGCTGTTCCCGCACCTCGGCAATCCCGGCTACGACGTGGTCGCCTACGACATCGACCTCACCTACAACGGCACCAACACCACACCGCTGGACGCCGTCACCAGGATCGACGCCGTCGCCACCCAGCGGCTCGACCGCATCAACCTCGACTTCACCCACGGCACGGTGAGCGAAGTCGTGGTGAACGGCCTTCCGGCCGAGTTCGCCACCGCGGGCGAGGACCTCGTCGTCGAACCGGCCGTCGCCCTTCAACGCGGCTCCCAGGTGCGCATCACCGTCGCGCACACCAGCGACCCGAGGGGCGCGGCCAGTGCGGGCGGCTGGGTGCGCACCGGGGACGGGCTGGCCATGGCCAACCAGGCCGACGCCGCCCACCGGGTGTTCCCGTCGAACGACCATCCCGCCGACAAGGCGTTCTTCACCTTCCGCATCACCGCCCCCAGCCAGCTCACGGCGGTGGCCAACGGGCTCGCCGAGTCGAAGCGCCGGAACGGCACCACCACCACCTGGTCCTACCGCACCGCCCACCCCATGGCCACCGAGCTGGCGCAGGTCTCCATCGGCTCCTCGGCCGTGGTGAACCGCCACGGCCCCGGCGGACTGCCCGTGCGCGACGTGGTCCCCGCGAAGGACCGGGACCGGCTGGAGAAGTGGCTGGCGAAGACGCCCGGCCAGCTCGAGTGGATGGAGGAGAAGGCCGGCCGCTACCCCTTCGAGACCTACGGCGTGCTGGTCGCCGACGCCGACACCGGGTACGAGCTGGAGACCCAGACCCTCTCGCTGTTCGAACGCGCGCTCTTCACGAACCCCGCCTACCCGGAGTGGTACGTCGACTCGATCATGGTGCACGAGCTGGCCCACCAGTGGTTCGGCAACAGCGTCTCACCCCGCACCTGGTCCGACCTGTGGCTCAACGAAGGCCACGCCACCTGGTACGAAGCCCTCTACGCGGAGGAGAAGTCCGGCCACACGGTCGAGAGCCGGATGCGCGAGGCGTACAAGCACTCCGACCAGTGGCGGACCGACGGCGGCCCGCCGGCGGCACCGAAGCCGCCCGCCCCGGGGAAGAAGATCAGCCTCTTCCGCCCGGTGGTCTACGACGGCAGCGCGCTGGCCCTCTACGCACTGCGGCAGACGATCGGCAAGGAGGCCTTCGAGAAGTTGGAGCGGACCTGGGTGAGTGAGCACCGGGACGGCACCGCGACCACCGCGGACTTCACCGCACTCGCCTCCGAGATCGCGGGGCGTGACCTCTCGGTGTTCTTCCGTGAGTGGCTCTACGGGCAGCGGACCCCGGCCATGCCGGGCCACCCGGACTGGCGTACCACGGCTCCGAAGCAGGCCGCGGCCCGGTGAAATAAGGGTGACGGCCCCGGAGGCACCGTGCGACCATCATCAGGTCGGCGACGCGGCCGGGGCCGGAATCTCCCCACGGGAATGATCCGGGCCCGTCACCCGTTGTCACTGACATACGTACCGGAGCTCTCCGGCACGTCACGGCATTTTTCTTCGACGCAAAGGATCCAATGACCTCCTCTTCATCCCCTTCCCAGGACGAGCAGAGTTTCGCGGAGACGCGCACCGAGAGCCTTCGGGCCGATGCCCTGATGGAAGAGGACGTCGCCTGGAGCCACGAGATCGACGGAGACCGGGACGGCGATCAGTTCGACCGTTCCGAGCGTGCGGCGCTACGGCGTGTGGCGGGCCTCTCCACCGAGCTCGAGGACGTCACCGAGGTCGAGTACCGGCAGCTGCGCCTGGAGCGCGTGGTGCTCGTCGGTGTCTGGACCACGGGGACGGTGCAGGACTCGGAGAACTCCCTCGCAGAGCTTGCGGCCCTCGCCGAGACGGCGGGCGCCCTGGTCCTCGACGGTGTCATCCAGCGCCGCGACAAGCCGGACCCGGCCACCTACATCGGCTCCGGCAAGGCGCAGGAGCTGCGGGACATCGTGCTCGAGACCGGCGCCGACACCGTTGTCTGCGACGGTGAGCTGAGCCCCGGCCAGCTGATCCACCTGGAAGACGTCGTCAAGGTCAAGGTGGTCGACCGGACCGCACTGATCCTCGACATCTTCGCCCAGCACGCCAAGTCCCGAGAGGGCAAGGCGCAGGTGGCCCTGGCACAGATGCAGTACATGCTGCCGAGGCTGCGCGGCTGGGGTCAGTCGCTGTCCCGGCAGATGGGTGGCGGCGGCGGTGGCGGCATGGCCACCCGAGGCCCCGGTGAGACCAAGATCGAGACGGACCGTCGTCGGATCCGCGAGAAGATGGCGAAGATGCGCCGGGAGATCGCGGAGATGAAGACCGGCCGCGAGATCAAGCGGCAGGAGCGCCGGCGCAACAAGGTGCCTTCCGTGGCGATCGCCGGTTACACCAACGCCGGAAAGTCGTCCCTGCTCAACCGCCTCACGGGCGCCGGTGTCCTGGTGGAGAACTCCCTGTTCGCCACCCTGGACCCGACCGTCCGCCGAGCCGAGACGCCGAGCGGCCGGCTCTACACGCTGGCCGACACCGTCGGGTTCGTACGGCATCTGCCGCACCACCTCGTCGAGGCGTTCCGCTCCACCATGGAAGAGGTCGGTGACGCCGATCTGATCCTGCACGTGGTGGACGGCTCGCACCCCGCACCGGAGGAGCAGCTGGCCGCCGTGCGTGAGGTGATCCGCGATGTGGGTGCGGTCGACGTACCCGAGATCGTGGTGATCAACAAGGCGGACGCGGCCGACCCGCTGGTGCTGCAGCGACTGCTGCGCATCGAGCGGCACGCGATCGCGGTGTCGGCCCGGACCGGCAAGGGTATCGACGAGCTGCTGGCGCTCATCGACATCGAACTGCCGCGGCCCGAGGTCGAGATCGAGGCACTCGTTCCGTACACGCAGGGCAGCCTGGTCTCGCGGGTGCACGCCGACGGTGAGGTCCTCTCCGAGGAGCACACCACGGAGGGCACTCTGCTCAAGGCGCGGGTGCACGAGGAGCTGGCCGCCGCGCTGGCCCCCTATGTACCGGTGCCTCACTGATCGCCCGACTGATCGCGCACTGATCACAGCCGACGGCGCCCGCCCCTCGTCGAGAGGGGCGGGCGCCGTCGCTCTGTTGCGCGGGCTGTCCGGCGGTGGTGGTCCGCGCTCACCCGAGGGTGACGTCCCGCGCCGGGTCTACTGGTTCGCGAACTTGTCGCTCATCGTCGTGTAGATCTGCTGCGCGCCCTCACCCAGGCGCGGGCCCGCCAGCCAGCCCGAGGTGACCGGGCCGATGGACGTGTTGGACACGAGCGCGAGCTTGCCGTTCGGCTGGGTGGCGAACCATCCGCCGCCGGACGAACCGCCGGTCATCGTGCAGCCGATCCGCCACATCGTGGGCGTGCCCGGCGCGATGGAGAGACGGCCGGGACGGTCGATGCACTTGTGCATGATCGCGCCGTCGTACGGCGGTGCTGCCGGGTAGCCCCACGCGCCCATCGAGCTGATGCTCCGTGCCTCGGGAGCGGCGAAGTTCACGTCGAGCGCGACTCCGACGGTCTCCTCTAGCGACTTGCCGCCCCGCTCCGGCTTCACATGCATCACGGCGTAGTCGTACGGAGCGCCCGTGCCACCGGTGGGACCGCCCTGGCTGATCCACTCGCCGGAGGTCGAGACCCAGTCCGCCCAGTACACGCCGAACGGAGCGACGTCCTGCGGCTGCGCGGACTCCAGCGCCGCGGGGGACTGGCCCTTGCTGTTGTAGGCGGGGACGAAGGCGATGTTGCGGTACCAGCCGCCCGCCTGACCGGCGTGGACACAATGACCCGCGGTCCAGACGAGGTTGGACTTGCCCGGGTTCTTCGGGTCCTTGACGACGGTGGCCGAGCAGACCATCGAGCCCTGCGGGGCATCGAAGAAGACCTTGCCGACCGGTGCGGCGTTCTGGACGTACGGCTTCTTCTCCGGGACGGCCTGCACCGGGCGCGGCTCCGGGTCGGTGACGTCCTGATCGCCGGAGATGTCGCCGGCGGCGAGCGTCTTCGCCGGCGCCTTGGCCGTCGTCATCCGCTCGGGCTTCCACAGTCCCTCGATCACCGGGTTGACGAAGTCCTTGGCCTCACGCAGCCACGTGTCCTTGTTCCAGTTCTTCCACTCGCCGTTCTTCCACTTCTCCGGGTCGACACCGTGCTCCTTGAGCCGGTCGGCCAGATCCGCGGGAATCTCGGCGCCGCCCTGATCGGCGGCGGAGCTGGAAGAAGCGGGCTTGTCGGCGGCCTTGTCCTCACCCGGGCCACATGCGGTGGCCGTCAGCGCGAGCGCCGCGGCGGTGCCGATGACGGCCACCAGCGGACGTATGGATCGCATGGAAACGATTCCCCCTGAAGGTGCTTTCTGTAGATGCTTCTGACGTGCTGCGGAATGCGTCATGAACGCGTCACGTGACAGGCCGTGCACCGGTCATGCGAAAGGGCGGCCTTCCGGGGCCGCCCGCTACCGCGGGGCCACTCTATGACGGTGGCATGCCACGGAGTTGGGGCGGACCCTCACCTGCACGGAGTCTCCACGAGGCGGGACGTCATTGGGCTCCGCGGGCACTGGCGAACGCCGGTTCAGAACGCCGGGCCAACGCTCAACGCCGGATGCCCGCATGGAGAAGGCAGGGGCCCGCGACCGCCCGGCCACGGGCCCCTGCCCTTCATTCCTTCGAAACCGTGCCTACTGGCCGGCGAACTTCTTGCTCACGGCGTCGTAGATGGCCTTCGCCCCGTCACCCAGGCGCGGGCCGGCCAGCCAGCCGGCCGTGACCGGGCCGATCGAGGTGTTGGACACCAGCGCGGGCTTGCCGTCCTGGCCCTCGGCCACCCAGCCGCCGCCGGACGAACCGCCGGTCATGGTGCACCCGATGCGGTGCATCGTGGGCTCGTCGGCCTTGAGGGAGAGACGGCCCGGCTTGTCGGCGCACTGGAACATCTTCTCGCCGTCGAACGGCGGCGCCGCCGGGTACCCCGTGGCGGTCATCTTGGCGATGTCCGTCGCGGCCGGTGCGTTGAAGTCGACGGGGAGCGCGGAACCGACCGTCTCCTCCAGCGACTTGCCCGTGCCGCCCTTCTCCGGGGTCACATGGATCACGGCGTAGTCGTACGGCGCGCCCTGACCGCCCGTCGCCGCACCCTGGTTGATCCACTGCTCGGACGTCTGGGCCCAGTCGCCCCACCACACACCGTACGGAGCGATCTCTTCCCTGGGCGCCTTCGCCAGCTCGGCGGTGGACTTGGCGCTGTCGTTGTACGACGGCACGAAGGCGATGTTGCGGTACCAGCCGCCGTTCTTGCCTGCGTGCACGCAGTGGCCCGCCGTCCACACCATGTTGGACTTGCCGGGGTGCGCCGGGTCCTTCACGACGGTCGCCGAACAGACCATGGAACCGTCGGGGCCGTCGAAGAGGAGCTTGCCCGCCTCGGGCTCGCTGGAGTTGTACGGGGCCTTCACCGCCTGCGCCTTCACCGGGTCCGGCGTCGGGTCGGTGACACCCTCGTCACCGGAGATGTCGGGGTCGACCGGCTTCTCCGGCGGCTTCTCCGCCTCACGCATCCGGTCCGGGTCCCACAGGTCCTCGATGATCGGGTTGACGAAGTCCTGGGCCTCGCGCAGCCACTTGTCCCGGTCCCAGTTCTTCCACTCGCCGTTCTTCCACTTGTCCAGATCGATCCCGTGCTCCTTGAGCCGGTCCTTGAGATCGTCCGGAATGGTGATCTTGCCGTCGGTGGACTCGCTGGCGGCGGCGCTCGGCTTGTCGCCCGCGTTGTCCTCGCTCGGACCGCAGGCAGTGGCAGCCAGTGCGAGCACGGCGGCGAAGGATGCCGCTGCCAGCTTCGGGCGAATGGGTCGCATGTCGTGATCCCCCTGGGACTTCAGAACTGATGAGCTATTGAACCGTCGAACTGCCGGAACCCTACAAGGGCCCCCGCTCCCGGCGGTGATGCCCGGAGCCGGAAGGCGTCCCCCACTATGCCGGTGCCGTTGGGGACGGCACGCGGCAGGTTCGCGGTTCCGCCGGCCCAAGGATCTTCCGATTGCCCGTGATCTCCGGCTTCCGGCGTCGTTGGTACGTACGGGGGACACCAGGACAGCGTTCATCCCAGGTGGGCGGCGTACGGACGCCGTACCGATGTGCAACGCAACTGTTACAGCTGGAGGACCAACAGCCGTGGCCGTGACCGAACCTGCTCCGGCGCCGCCGGCCGCGCATGAGGGAATTCTCCGTCGGCAGTCGCTGCGCGAGTCCGCGGCCAGGACCTACGCGCGCTCGCTGCCCATCGTTCCCGTGCGCGCACGAGGGCTCACGATCGAGGGTGCGGACGGCCGGCGCTACCTGGACTGCCTCTCCGGGGCGGGGACCCTGGCGCTCGGTCACAACCACCCGGTGGTGCTCGAAGCCATCAAGAAGGTCCTCGACTCCGGCGCACCCCTCCACGTCCTGGACCTCGCGACCCCGGTCAAGGACGCCTTCACCACCGAGCTCTTTGCCACGCTGCCCCGGGAGTTGGCCGATGACGCCCGCATCCAGTTCTGCGGGCCCGCGGGCACCGACGCCGTCGAAGCGGCCCTCAAGCTCGTGCGCAAGGCGACCGGCCGCTCCGGGCTTCTTGCCTTCACCGGTGCGTATCACGGCATGACGTCCGGTGCCCTCGACGTGTCCGGCGGCGCGACCGACGTCCGGGTGAGCCGGCTGCCGTTTCCTCAGAACTACCGCTGTCCCTACGGCGTCGGTGGTGAGCGCGGAGCCGAACTGGGCGCGCGGTGGACCGAGAGCCTTCTCGACGATCCCCAGAGCGGTGTGCCGATGCCGGCCGGGATGATCCTCGAACCCGTCCAGGGGGAGGGCGGAGTGAACCCGGCCCCCGACAACTGGATGCGCAGAATGCGGGAGATCACCGCGGACCGCGCCATCCCGCTGATCGCCGACGAAGTGCAGACCGGAGTGGGGCGCACCGGCACCTTCTGGGCTGTGGAACACAGCGGAGTCGTCCCCGATGTCATGGTCCTCTCCAAAGCGATCGGCGGCTCCCTCCCGCTGGCTGTGATCGTCTACCGCTCCGAGCTCGACGCCTGGCAACCAGGCGCGCACGCAGGCACCTTCCGTGGCAACCAGCTCGCCATGGCCGCCGGTGCGGCCACACTCGCCTTCGTACGCGAGAACCGGCTGGCCGACCGCGCCGCCACCCTGGGCGCCCGCATGCTCGGCCGCCTCCAGGGCCTGGCGACGGCCCACCCCTGCATCGGGGACGTCCGAGGGCGGGGCCTCATGATCGGCGTCGAACTCGTCGACCCGGATTCCGCGGCCCCGGACGCGATGGTGCCCCCGCCCGCCCCGGAACTCGCCTCGGCCGTCCAGCAGCAGTGCCTCGACCGCGGGCTCATCGTCGAACTCGGCGGCCGGCACTCCGCCGTCGTACGGCTCCTTCCTCCTCTCACCCTCACCGACGAACAGGCGATGGCCGTCCTCGACCGATTCGCCGACGCTCTGGCCGCGGCCGAGCGGTCCCTGCGTGGACGCAACGACACCAGGCAGTCCTCCTGACGGACAGAACGCAAGGAAGCATCCGTGAACCCCATTCCCGTTCCCGACGCCCCCGAGGCCGACGGCCGTTCCACCGCTGCCGACCGCCGACACGACGGTGACCAGGGCCCTCTCACGGCCGAGTCGGCGACGGTGCCGCGCCAGCAGGGGAGCCATGGTGCACCGCAGCCTCCTGCGGTGCTGCCCATCGGAGCCCTGAACACCGAACTTCTCGACCACCCCGACGCCCACCGCGCGGCGGACGCGGCAGCGGTCGAGAGCCTGCTCCGTTGCTGGGCGCGGGAGAACAACCTCGACAGGCCCGAAGGACCCGCCCTGCGCATCCCTCTGCACGCCAGCGGCACCGCGCTGCTCGTCCCTGTGCGCTACTGGTCGGCCGCAGGCCTGCACCGCTTCGGCGCGCCCTCCATGGAGAGTGCACTTCGCGACGCGCAGGCCGTCGACGCCGTGACCGTCGCCGCCCTTCTCAGCCGGGAAGCCGGCCAGAGCGAAGGGACCGATCTGGTCGGCCGCGTCGCCGACTCCGTACGCCGCACAGCCGACTTCATCGCCGACCGCCGCGTCCGCCCCACCCCCGCGGCCGAGTCGGATCTCTTCCTCAACGCCGAGCAGTCGCTGCTGCTCGGCCACCCCCTGCACCCGACGCCCAAGAGCCGAGAAGGGCTCTCCGAGAGCGAAATCCGGAGCTATTCACCGGAGTTGTACGGCTCCTTCCCTCTGCACTGGATGGCCGTGGACCGGTCCGTCCTCGCCACCGATTCCGCGTGGACCGAGCAGGGCCGCGCGCTGCCCGCCGAACAGCTCACCGCCCGGCTCAGCGGCGACCTGGCACTCCCCGACAGATGCGTCGCCCTGCCCCTGCACCCATGGCAGGCACGAGAGCTGCGGGACCGCCCCGCTGTCGCCGCACTCCTTGATGCCGGTCTTCTCCATGACCTCGGCGCCCACGGAGATCCCTGGCACCCCACCTCCTCGATCCGGACCGTGCACCGCCCCGGCGCCCCCGCCATGCTCAAACTCTCCCTCGGCCTGCGCATCACCAACTCCCGTCGTGAGAACCTCCGCAAGGAACTCCACCGCGGTGTCGAGGTCCACCGACTGCTGCGCACCGGCCTGGCCAAGCAGTGGCGGGCGGCTCACCCCGGTTTCGACATCGTCCGCGACCCCGCCTGGCTCGCCGTGGACACCGCCGACGGTGAACCGGTGCCGGGGCTCGACGTCCTGCTCCGGCACAACCCGTTCGGGCCCGGGGACGACGCCGCCTGCATGGCAGGACTGACCGCCCTCCGGCCCTGGCCCGGGCACCCGGGCATGCACTCGCGCCTCGCCGAGCTCGTGGGCCGACTGGCCGTGCGCACCGGCAGGCCCGTCGGCGCCGTCGCCGCCGAGTGGTTCCTGCGCTACCTCGACCGCGTGGTCCGCCCCGTGCTCTGGCTGGACGGCACCGCGGGCATCGCCCTCGAAGCGCACCAGCAGAACACCCTCGTCATCCTCGACCCCGAAGGCTGGCCCGTCGGCGGCCGCTACCGGGACAACCAGGGCTACTACTTCCGCGAGTCGCACCGCGACGAACTCCAGCGCCGTCTCCCGGGCATCGGCACCCTCAGCGACACGTTCGTCTCCGACGCGGTGACCGACGAGCGCTTCGCCTACTACCTCGGCATCAACAACGTCCTCGGCCTGATCGGTGCTTTCGGAGCACAGCGCCTCGCCGACGAGCGGATCCTCATCGCCGGCCTGCGCCGCTTCCTCGCGGCGGCCACCGGCCTCGGCTCCCCGCTGCCCGCGCAGCTCCTGGAGTCCCCGACCCTGCGCTCCAAGGCCAATCTGCTGACCCGGCTGCGCGGTCTCGACGAGCTCGTGGGCCCCGTCGACACCCAGTCCGTCTACGTCACCATCGCCAACCCCCTTCGTTCTTGAGGAAGCACACCCCTGACCGACCTGCGAGAGGAGAGCGCCGCAATGCCTCCCATCGATGCGAGCAACGGAACCGAAGCCGGTGCCGCCGCACCCCAGCTCGCCGACAGCGTCGAGGACACCCTCGATCTACGGATCCCGGACGAGCTTCTGGCGCTGTTCCGGGAGGGCGAGGCCGACGCTGCCCCCGAGCAGGTCGACGGCTGTGCCGGCGATCTGCTCGACCACCTCGCCGAATGGGGGCCGGCGACCACCTCCCACGGCTCCTTCCAGCTCGTCCCCGTGCGCGTCGAGCGGGACCTGGCCCTGATCAGCCGCTGGATGAACGACCCTGCTGTCGCAGCCTTCTGGGAGCTGGCGGGACCCGACTCCGTCACCGCCGCCCATCTGCGCACCCAGCTCGACGGCGACGGCCGCAGCTTCCCCTGCCTGGGTGTGCTCGATGGCGTGCCCATGAGCTACTTCGAGATCTACCGGGCCGACCTCGATCCCCTGGCGCGGCACTATCCGGCTCGTCCTCATGACACCGGCCTTCACCTCCTCGTCGGCGGTGTCGCCGACCGCGGCCGCGGCGTCGGCTCCACCCTGCTCAGAGCCGTCGCCGATCTCATCTTCGACAAGCGCCCCCGGTGTACACGCGTCATCGCAGAACCCGACCTCCGCAACACCCCCTCCGTCTCCGCCTTCCTCAGCGGTGGCTACCGCTACTCCGCGGAGATCGACCTTCCCCGCAAGCGGGCCGCTCTCATGGTCCGCGAGCGCGCGCTGCGCAACCTGCTGTGAACGATCCGCTGCCTTACATACACCGCTCGCCCCGCATCGGTTCCACTCGAGGAGTCCCCGTGCCCAAGCCTCCTGTCAGCTCCGACTCCGAGCACCCGTCCGCGGCACCCTTCAGCCCACCCGGCCTGACCGCCCAGCGCTGGGACCGGGCGGGAGCCCGCCTTCTCGCCAAGATGCTCGGCGAGTTCGCGTACGAGGAGATCATCGAGCCGGTACGGGACGAGGCCGGTGAGCCACCTGCGTCAGCCGGTGGCGAACGGAACCGGGAGGCTGACGCCCAGCGCCCTCAGGCACCGGGCATAGCTCCGAGCGGGAACGGCTGCCCCCGGCCCGCTCACTACACCCTCGATCTCGACGACGCCGTCCGCCTGTCCTTCAGTGCCCGCCGTGGTGCCTACGGAAGCTGGCGTGTGGACGCCGACTCCATCCGGTGCGACGACAGGCCGTATGCCGATCCGCTCGACTTCCTCGTCCGGGCCCGCAACCTCATCGACCTCGACGGCGCCACCCTCGGCCACCTGCTCCGTGAGCTCAGCGTCACCCTTGTCGCCGACACGGGTCTCGACCACACGGCACCGGCCGCCGCCGAACTCGCCGATCTCGGCTACGCCGAACTCGAAGGTCACCAGACCGGTCACCCCTGGCTCGTGCTCAACAAGGGCCGTATCGGCTTCTCCGCCACCGACACCGCCGCGTGGGCGCCCGAGGCCCGCAGGCCCGCACGGCTGCCGTGGATCGCTGTCAGTACATCGCTCGCCTCCTTCCGCGGAGTCTCCTCCCTCGCCACCGCAGGCGACTTGTACGCCCGCGAACTCGACACCCCCGTGCGCGAGTCCTTCGTCGACGCCCTGCGCGCCAGGCAGCTCGACCCGGACTCCTACCTGCTCCTGCCGGTGCACCCCTGGCAGTGGGACGAGGTGATCCTTCCCCTCTACGCGCCGGCTATCGCGCGTGGCGAGATCGTGCCATTGCCGACCGACGGTGATCTGCGGCTGCCCCAGCAGTCCATCCGCACCTTCGTCAACCTGGACTGCCCCCAACGGCACACCGTCAAGCTGCCGCTGTCCATCCTCAACACCCTCGTCTGGCGCGGCCTGCCGACCGAGCGCACGCTTGCCGCCCCCGCCGTCACCGCCTGGGTGCACGGACTGCGCGACGAGGACCCCTTTCTGCGGGACGACTGCGGCGTGATCCTTCTGGGTGAAGTCGCGTCGGTCAGCGTCGAGCATCCGCTCTACGACCGTCTGCCCGAGGTGCCGTACCAGTACAAGGAACTGCTCGGTGCGATCTGGCGCGAGCCCTTGCAGCCGCGCCTGGCACCCGGCGAGCGGGCGAGGACGCTCGCATCGCTGCTGCACACCGACCCGCAGGGCCGCTCGTTCACCGCCGAGCTCGTCACCCGCTCCGGACTCGACCCCGCTGCCTGGCTGCAGCGCCTGTTCGCCGCCCTGCTCCCTCCGCTGCTGCACTTTCTCTACCGCTACGGAACGGTCTTCTCCCCGCACGGCGAGAACGCCATCGTCGTCTACGACGGCCAGGACGTTCCCGTACGTCTCGCGATCAAGGACTTCGTCGACGACGTCAACGTCAGCGCACAGCCACTGCCCGAGCACGATTCGATGCCGCACGACGTGCGTTCCGTGCTGCTCACGGAGGAGCCTGCGTTCCTCACCCAGTTCATCCACTCCGGCCTCTTCATCGGCGTCTTCCGCTACCTCGCGCCTCTGTGCGAAGACCACTTGGCCGTGCCGGAAGCCGACTTCTGGGCGCTGGTCAGAGCGGAGATCCTGCGTCACCAGGGCCGGTTCCCCGAGCTCAAGGACCGCTACGAAGCGTTCGACCTGCTCACTCCCCGTATCGACCGGCTCTGTCTCAATCGAAACCGGCTCCACCTGGACGGCTACCGGGACCGGCCGCAGCGCCCGCACGCCGCAGTGCACGGCACCGTCCCCAACCCTCTGGCGTGATCGGATCGGAGTTGTCAGTGGTGAGCCGTAGGGTGGTCGGCCTATGACGAAGCCATCCCTCCCCGAACTACTCCACACCGCCGTCACCGCCGTCGGTGGTGTGGAGAGGCCTGGCCAGGTCACCATGGCCGAGGCCGTGGCCGCCGCCGTCGACGACGGTTCTCATCTGCTGGTCCAGGCCGGTACCGGCACCGGAAAGTCCTTGGGCTATCTGGTGCCCGCGCTGGCGCACGGGGAGCGCGTCGTCATCGCCACGGCCACCCTGGCCCTCCAGCGGCAGCTCGTCGAGCGGGACCTGCCGCGCACGGTGGACGCACTGCATCCCCTGCTGCGCCGCCGGCCGGAGTTCGCCATGCTCAAAGGCCGGTCCAACTACCTCTGTCTGCACCGTCTGCACGAAGGTGTGCCGCAGGAAGAGGAGGACGGGCTGTTCGATCCCTTCGAGGCGGCCGCCCCCACCAGCAAGCTGGGCCAGGACCTGCTCCGTATGCGGGACTGGGCCGACGAGACGGAGACCGGCGACCGGGACGACCTCACGCCCGGGGTCTCCGACCGGGCGTGGGGACAGATCTCCGTCTCCTCCCGCGAGTGCCTGGGCGCCAGCAAGTGTGCGTACGGCGCTGAGTGCTTCGCCGAGATGGCCCGGGAGCGGGCCAAGCTCTCGGACGTCGTCGTCACCAATCACGCGCTGCTGGCCATCGACGCGATCGAGGGCGCGCCCGTGCTGCCCAGCCATGAGGTCCTGATCATCGACGAGGCCCACGAGCTCGTGTCCCGGGTGACGGGTGCGGCGACCGGGGAGCTCACGCCGGGCCAGGTCAACCGGGCGGTGCGGCGCGCGGCCAAGCTGGTCAACGAGAAGGCGGCGGATGCCCTGCAGACCGCCTCGGAGACCTTCGAGCGGCTGATGGAGCTCGCCCTTCCCGGCCGACTGGAGGAGATTCCCGAGGACCTCGGATACGCCTTGCTGGCGCTGCGCGACGCATCGCGCAATGTCATCTCGGCGCTCGGTTCCACCCGCGACAAGTCCGTCCAGGACGAGGACGCGGTACGCAAGCAGGCGCTGGCAGCCGTCGAGAACATCCACGGCGTCGCGGAGCGCATCACCCAGGGTTCCGAATACGACGTCGTCTGGTACGAGCGCCACGACCGGTTCGGCGCCTCCCTGCGGGTCGCCCCGCTGACCGTCTCGGGATTGCTGCGGGAGAAGCTGTTTACCGAGCGGTCGGTGGTGCTGACGTCCGCGACCCTCAAGCTCGGCGGCGACTTCAACGGTGTGGGCGCGTCCCTCGGTCTGTCCCCCGAGGGGTTTGCCGGGGAAGACGTCCCGCAGTGGAAGGGCCTCGACGTCGGCTCACCGTTCGACTACCCGAAGCAGGGGATTCTCTACGTCGCACGCCATCTGGCGACGCCGGGCCGCGAGGGGTCCCGCGGCGACATGATGGACGAACTCTCCGAGCTGGTGGAGGCGGCGGGCGGCCGCACGCTCGGACTGTTCTCGTCCATGCGGGCCGCCCAGGCTGCGGCCGAGGAGCTGCGTGGCCGGCTCGACAACCGGATCCTGTTGCAGGGCGAGGAGACACTCGGCGAGCTGATCAAGGCCTTCGCCGCTGACCCGGAGACCTGTCTGTTCGGCACACTCTCGCTCTGGCAGGGCGTCGATGTGCCGGGCCCCAGCTGTCAGCTGGTGGTGATGGACCGCATTCCCTTCCCACGGCCCGACGACCCCCTGATGAGCGCCCGCCAGAAGGCAGTGGAAGAGGCGGGTGGCAATGGCTTCATGGCCGTAGCGGCGACCCATGCCGCGCTGCTGATGGCGCAGGGCGCCGGACGTCTCGTACGGGCCACGGGCGACCGCGGCGTCGTTGCCGTACTCGATCCCCGGCTGGCCAACGCCCGGTACGGGAGCTACCTGAGAGCGTCCTTGCCGGACTTCTGGTACACCACGGACCGTAATCAGGTGCGTCGCTCACTGTCCGCGATCGACGCCGCGGCCAAGGCAGGAACCTGACGCCGGCGGACGCGCGAGAACCGGTGGAGTGGGGCCCTGCGGACATGGCAGGGCCCCGGGACCGGCGCAGTGGGTCCCGGGGCCCGGTCGGAGCCGGCGGGTCGTGTCAGACCCGCCGCAGCACAGCCACCACCTTGCCGAGGATGGTCGCTTCGTCGCCGGGGATCGGCTGGTACGCCGCATTGTGCGGGAGCAGCCAGACGTGGCCGTTCTCCCGCTTGAACCGCTTGACCGTGGCCTCGCCGTCGAGCATGGCTGCCACGATGTCACCGTTCTCCGCGACGGGCTGGCGCCGCACCGTCACCCAGTCGCCGTCACAGATGGCGGCCTCGATCATCGAGTCACCGACGACCTTGAGGACGAACAGCTCGCCGTCGCCGACCAGCTGCCGGGGGAGCGGGAAGACGTCCTCGACCGACTCCTCGGCCAGGATCGGGCCACCGGCCGCGATCCGGCCGACCAGCGGGACGTACGATGCGGCGGGCTTGCCGCTGGTGTCCGTCGGCTGGGTGCTGGGCTGGTCGGAGCCGCGCACCTCGTAGGCCCTGGGCCGATGAGGGTCCCGGCGCAGGAAGCCCTTGCGCTCGAGCGCCATCAGCTGATGAGCGACCGAAGAGGTGCTGGACAGGCCCACGGCCTGTCCGATCTCGCGCATCGACGGCGGGTAACCCCGTCGCTGGACGGAGTCACGGATCACCTCGATGACACGCCGCTGCCGATCCGTGAGCCCGGAGCTGTCCGCCCTGATCCCTGGGGGCCGGCCGGGCAGCGAACGCGTCGGCTTGGGACCCTCGGGGGTCGTGGCTGCGTCATTCATGGCATGCACCGGCTCGAATCGGTTCTGGGAGCGGTCCTGGGCAGTGATGGTGGCACTGTCTGCGGTGGTGGTCACGTCGGCCCCTCTCGAATGGTCTCCCTAGCTGGACAACGGTAGTTGCTTTCGAAAGGTTGCGCCAAACACACGTTCGAGTGAAATATGGCAGATTAGCTGACGCAAGCGCGTGGCTGGGTGTATGTGCGAATGATCGCTCGGCGAGCAATTCGGGTCATGACGGTGATCCCCCGCCTCGCGGAACGGCGGGACGGTGCCCGCAGTCTTGCATCCGGGCCCCGGAAAGAGGTGGCGCCGCGCCCCTCGCGTACCCTCGTGGCCGGTCTCCGTGAGCGGTTCCGCGCCGGACTCCCTGAGCGTCTTCGCTGCATCGGTTCGCCGCCTGCCGGGCGCCGTCGGTGCCGGGGTGTCACCGCCCGTATGCCGTCTGCGATCCGTGCTCGCCACGCGACACGCGCTAGGGGCGAAAAAGGCGGCCCAACCCCAGATCTAGTGGTTGGATTGTGTCTGTCGCCCACAAGTTGTGGTCCCCGGTGCTTCAAGACCGTGGTCATCGCCTATGCTTGGGGCTGCTTCGAAAGGGCTTCGACCGCCTGTCGAGGCTATTCAGTCGTGCTGCGAAGGAGGGTTGGGAACCATGCACTGCCCCTTCTGCAGGCACCCCGACAGCCGTGTCGTCGACAGTCGCACCACCGACGACGGGACGTCGATCCGGCGCCGTCGGCAGTGTCCCGACTGCTCCCGTCGCTTCACGACGGTGGAATCCGCCTCGCTGATGGTGATCAAGCGCAGCGGTGTGACCGAGCCCTTCAGCCGTAACAAGGTCATCTCCGGCGTGCGCAAGGCGTGCCAGGGGCGGCCGGTCACCGAGGACGCCCTCGCCCAGCTCGGCCAGCGGGTCGAGGAGGCGGTGCGCGCCACGGGAAGCGCCGAGCTGACCACCCACGACGTGGGTCTGGCCATACTCGGTCCCCTGCAGGAGCTCGACCTCGTCGCCTACCTGCGCTTCGCGTCCGTCTACCGGGCATTCGACTCACTCGAAGACTTCGAGGCGGCCATCGCGGAGCTCCGCGAGCAACGGCCGCCCGCAGAGGAAGGCGGCACGGGCGAGACCCTCGAGGTCCCCGTTCCCGCCACCGCCGCCGACTGAGCGACGCCGGCCGGAGCGGTCGGACACCCGACCGCCCGCCGACCACAGTCAGGCGGCACCAGGACCTGCTACGGCGCCCTGCGGCGTTCACGGCATCGGACAAGAACTGTGCCTCGGGAAGATCTGGGCACATCAGGGCGTTTTTGCCCACGTATGGGAGGCGGCATGACAGAGACGGCGAGCGGCCCGGCACGAGGATCCCGAGCCAAGGGGTCCAAGGCGAGCAAGGGTCTGCGCATCGAGCGAATCCACACCACCCCCGGAGTGCATCCGTACGACGAGGTGGTCTGGGAGCGCCGTGACGTCGTCATGACCAACTGGCGCGACGGCTCGGTCAACTTCGAGCAGCGGGGCGTCGAGTTTCCCGACTTCTGGTCGGTCAACGCGGTCAACATCGTCACCAGCAAGTACTTCCGCGGGGCCGTCGGTACCCCGCAGCGCGAGACCGGTCTGCGGCAGCTCATCGACCGGATCGTGAAGACCTACCGGAAGGCCGGTGAGGACTACAACTACTTCGCCTCGCCCGCCGACGCCGAGATCTTCGAGCACGAGCTGGCGTACGCCCTCCTGCACCAGATCTTCAGCTTCAACTCGCCGGTGTGGTTCAACGTCGGCACTCCTCAGCCCCAGCAGGTCTCCGCCTGCTTCATCCTGTCCGTCGACGACTCCATGGAGTCGATCCTCGACTGGTACAAGGAAGAGGGGATGATCTTCAAGGGCGGCTCGGGCGCCGGCCTGAACCTCTCCCGGATCCGTTCCTCCAAGGAACTGCTGTCCTCCGGCGGCAACGCCTCCGGTCCGGTCTCCTTCATGCGCGGTGCGGACGCCTCTGCAGGAACGATCAAGTCGGGCGGCGCCACCCGTCGCGCGGCCAAGATGGTCATCCTCGACGTCGACCACCCCGACATCGAGAACTTCATCGAGACCAAGGTGAAGGAAGAGGAGAAGATCCGCGCCCTGCGCGACGCGGGCTTCGACATGGACCTGGGCGGCGACGACATCACGTCCGTCCAGTACCAGAACGCCAACAACTCGGTGCGGGTGAACGACGCGTTCATGCGGGCCGTCGAGGCCGGCGACAAGTTCGGTCTGCGCGCCCGGATGACCGGCGACGTCATCGAGGAGGTCGACGCCAAGTCGCTCTTCCGCAAGATGGCCGAGGCGGCCTGGGCCTGCGCCGACCCCGGCATCCAGTACGACGACACCATCAACAACTGGCACACCTGCCCGGAGTCCGGCCGTATCAACGGCTCGAACCCTTGCAGCGAGTACATGCACCTGGACAACACCTCGTGCAACCTCGCCTCGCTGAACCTGATGAAGTTCCTCAAGGACGACGACAAGGGCAACCAGTCCTTCGACGTCGAGCGCTTCGCCAAGGTCGTCGAGCTGGTCATCACCGCGATGGACATCTCCATCTGCTTCGCGGACTTCCCGACGCAGAAGATCGGCGAGAACACCCGCGCCTACCGCCAGCTCGGCATCGGCTACGCCAACCTCGGCGCCCTGCTGATGGCGACGGGTCACGCCTACGACTCCGACGGTGGCCGCGCGCTCGCCGGCTCCATCACCTCGTTGATGACCGGTACGTCGTACCGGCGCTCCGCCGAGCTCGCCGCGGTTGTCGGCCCGTACGACGGCTACGCCCGCAACGCGGCTCCGCACCAGCGCGTCATGAAGCAGCACGCCGACGCCAACACCGCGGCCGTCCGCATGGACGACCTGGACTCGCCGATCTGGGCCGCCGCGACGGAGGCCTGGCAGGACGTCATCCGCCTCGGTGAGAAGAACGGCTTCCGCAACGCGCAGGCCTCGGTCATCGCGCCCACCGGCACCATCGGTCTCGCGATGTCCTGCGACACCACCGGTCTCGAGCCCGACCTCGCCCTGGTCAAGTTCAAGAAGCTCGTCGGCGGCGGCTCGATGCAGATCGTCAACGGCACCGTGCCGCAGGCCCTGCGCCGCCTGGGCTACCAGGAGGAGCAGATCGAGGCGATCGTCGCCCACATCGCCGACCACGGCAATGTGATCGACGCCCCCGGCCTCAAGACCGAGCACTACGAGGTCTTCGACTGCGCCATGGGTGAGCGTTCCATCTCCGCGATGGGACACGTCCGCATGATGGCGGCCATCCAGCCGTGGATCTCCGGCGCCCTCTCCAAGACGGTCAACCTGCCGGAGACCGCCACCGTCGAGGATGTCGAAGAGGTCTACTTCGAGGCGTGGAAGATGGGCGTCAAGGCGCTCGCGATCTACCGCGACAACTGCAAGGTCGGCCAGCCGCTCTCCGCCAAGACCAAGGACAAGGAGAAGGCCGAGGTCACCGCGAAGGCGGAGGAGACGATCCGGACCGCGGTCGAGAAGGTCGTCGAGTACCGTCCGGTCCGCAAGCGCCTCCCGAAGGGCCGTCCGGGCATCACCACCTCCTTCACGGTGGGTGGCGCCGAGGGCTACATGACCGCCAACTCCTACCCGGACGACGGTCTGGGCGAGGTCTTCCTGAAGATGTCCAAGCAGGGTTCCACCCTCGCGGGCATGATGGACGCCTTCTCCATCGCCGTCTCGGTCGGTCTGCAGTACGGCGTCCCGCTGGAGACGTACGTCTCGAAGTTCACCAATATGCGCTTCGAGCCGGCCGGTATGACGGACGACCCGGACGTGCGGATGGCGCAGTCGATCGTCGACTACATCTTCCGCCGTCTGGCGCTCGACTTCCTGCCCTTCGAGACCCGTTCGGCGCTCGGCATCCACTCGGCCGACGAGCGTCAGCGTCACCTCGAGACCGGGTCGTACGAGCCGACCGACGAGGAGCTGGACGTCGAGGGCCTGGCCCAGTCCGCTCCGCGGCAGCAGGAACTGAAGGCGGTCGCCACCCCGGAGGCGGCCATCCCGGCCCCGCAGCAGGCGCACACCTCGGCGGAGCTGGTGGAGATGCAGCTGGGCATCAGTGCCGACGCGCCGCTGTGCTTCTCCTGCGGGACGAAGATGCAGCGGGCCGGCTCCTGCTACATCTGCGAGGGCTGCGGCTCGACGAGCGGCTGCAGCTGATCCCGGGCACCCCTCGAGGGTGAACCACCCTGTCGGGGCGGGGAGTCGAATTCTTCGGCTCCCCGCCCCTTGGTCTGAGCCCGTGGGGCGGGACTACCGAGGGGCGGGAACTACTCCTCGATCGCCCCGCCCACGGCGCGCAGATGGTCGCGGAAGGTCAGAGACGGCGTCTGCTCCCGCGCGGTCAGATAGGCCCTGAACCGGACCTGGCTGCGCAGCGACTCACCCGCGCGGATGCGTTCCGCCTGGCGGCGCTCCGCGTCCCGGATCGACTCCGCGAGTGCGAACAGCTCATCGGCATGCGCCGCCGGGATGAACAGGACGCCGTCCTCGTCGCCCAGGACCAGGTCCGCGCCGTCCACCGTCCACTCGCCGACCGTTGCCGACTCCAGGGCATCGTCCGGACGGACATCGAGTCTCAGCGGGCCCGTCGGGACGGCTCCCAGGCTGAAGACCGGCAGGCCGATCTCCCGGATGTCGGCCGTGTCGCGGTGAAGGCCCCAGATCACGATGCCGTCCAGACCCGCGTCCAGCGCCTCCAGAGCCACGAGGTCACCGACGCACGCCTCGTCCGTACGGCCGCGGTTGTCGACCACGAGCACGTCGCCGGGCCGCGCCCCTTCGAACGCCTCCAGGAAGATGTCGACGCTGCCGACATGCCGGGCGGGCATGGCCCGCCCGGCCAGCCTGCTGCCCGGAACCACCGCGTGCATGGCTGCCGGGGCGCAGCGCACCGGCAGCCGGGCGCGGATGCAGGCGTCCGCGAGATGGGCGGTCGTCAGCGTCGCGAAACGCTTCCGAAGTTCTTGATCCATCCGGGCCGGCCTCTCAGTCGTTGCCCATCAGCGAGATGAATTCCTGAGGCTCGGTGTCGTAGCCGCGCACGACCTCGCGGAACTGCCACTCGCCCGTGTCGCCGCGGACGAACTCCGCGACGACGGCCGCCGTGGCCGTCGGGAGGCCCGAGAGGTCGTTCTGCCCGAGCTCGGTATGGCCCTCGGCGACTTTCACCAGGGTGTTCGCCACATCGCCGAACACCCGGTGACCGTCCCGCTGCTGTATGACCACACCCACCAGAACACGTCCGTACGTGGGGGCCAGCCGGTCGAATTCCAGCGTCATGACCTCGTCGGACCCGAAGCCCTGCCCCGTCTTGCTGTCCCGGGTCAGATTGATGGTGCCGTCGGGCGACCGGCTGTCGAAGTGCACGACGTACGCCGGTTCACCGTGGGGCGCTTCCGCGGTGTACGTCGCGGCGACTATGTCCAGGTCGTGGGGCGCCTCGCCCAGGGGACTCGGATCCCATCGGAGGGACACCTCGACCTTGCCGACGCCCTTGCTGAGGCTGCTCACCAGTTTGCCCTTCCCGTAACTGTCGGGATTTCACGGTCGGTTGACGTTATCGGCTCAGTGCGGGATGCGGCGAGGCGGTCGCTGTCGAACGATCTCGTCGCGGAATGCCTCGATCGCGCTGCTGACCTGGCGTATGAGATGGGTGTGCTCGATACGGTCGAGGTAGAGGCAGCGCCGGGCCAATCCGTCCAGCTCGAAGGCGAAGCAGAGGGACATCAGAGGGTTGATGAAGAGTTCGCTGCCCCGGGTGCGGGTGGTGAACTGGACGTTGCCGAAATCGCCCCGGACCGCGGCGGCGATCGAGCCGTTGACGATGCTCGGATGATCCGCGGTGTGCGCCTGAGCATGGGCCACGGCATCCAGGAAGAGCGCACCCTCACGGGTGGTGCGCGGCACCGAGAAGGCGCCGAGGTACGCACCGTCGGCGTCCAGCGCGGCGATGTTCTCCAGTACCAGGCCGTGACTCACCCCGTGGTGGGCGTCGACACCGAAGCCGACGGAGACGACCAGCCGCTCCGGCGCGAGATCCTTCGGGATTCCGTGGAGCGCGGCCACGCTCGTCAGATCCTCCTCGGGGGTGCCGAGCCCCGATTCGTCGCCGCGCATCAGGATGTCCGTGCCGCCGTCCACCAGGACCACAGCGTCGATGTCGTACTGCTCCAGGAGAGCCGTGTACGCGGCGCGCAACGGCTGGACTCCCACGCGGGAGAAGGCGTGGACCGTGCTCGGACAGCCGTGGAGGTCGAGCCACTGAGCGAGGGTGCGCTCGGGGAAATAGGTCTGGTGAAGCGATGTTGCCGGGGTGACGACTGCGAGGTCGGGTGCGAGCCAGGCGTCGAGCGGCAGACCTTCGAGGGCGCTGAACGACAGATTCGCGAGGTGGACCTCTTTGCCCTGGTGATGCAGGGACAGCGCCACCGGCAGGCCGGCATACACGTCGAACCCGCCGCCCGCGCCGGCGACGAGGACGCGCTCGGCCGACTCCAGCCGGCTGAACAGGGGATTGGTGTGCAACGCCGTCATGACGATCATTGTGCAGCGTGGGTCTGACAGCGCGGCCGGCTTTCAGGGGAGGGGCGGGGCCGGTCCCTCCCGCTCCGAACGGCACGCGGCCCGGAATCGATCATTTCCGAGGGTCGGTGGGGCCCGGATCCTCGTCGGCGGGTTCGAGATCGAACTGGCGGCCGATGCTTCTGCCGATCTGGAAGGAGTGCACTCCTCGGGAGAGTGACCGGCGCCACGTTCCGAGCCGTACGATGGCGCGGTGCTGGTCAAGTGGATTCGCTGCACCGTGGTGGACCGTCGTGGGTTCGAGCGGGGACAGCGGAAGTGGGCGGGGCTGCTGGGTGAGCCGGGATTCCGGGGACAGGGTGGCGGGTGGAGCAAGGGGCGGCCGCATGTGGCGCATGTGTTCGCATTCTGGGAGAGCCGGGCGTTCTACGACTCGTTCATGGCGCGCTCACACGACCGGCTGGCGTCCGGCCAGTCCGGCACGTACAAGGACAGCCAGGCCAAGCTGTTCGACCACCGCTTCGATGTGAAGACCGGCTTCGAGCCGCGGTTCACCGGGGCCGACGTGGTGCGGGTCGCGCACTGCAAGGTCCGCGAGGAACGGGTCGAGCACTATGCGCTCATGCAGGAGAAAGTGTGGAACCCGGCCATGGCGGGCTCGCCCGGAATGGTCCGGGGGCTGTTCGGCGAGGCTCCCGAGAACGAGTTCCTGGTGATGTCGATGTGGCAGTCGGCCGCCGAGCACGGGAAGTACCGCCGGGAGCGCGTGGAGAGGCTGCTCCTGCGGGCGCAGACCGAGGCGGATGTCGCGGCACTCAGCGGTGATGTCGTCCAGCTCGAACCGTCCTGGACCGTCTGACGGCCTCCTGCCGACAGGGCGGCGGCCCCTGATGTGCCACACCTCACGGGCCGGATCGGCCGCCTGGATCCTGTCCCGCCGCTCAGCGGGCCCCAGGGCGATCTAGGGTCGAGACATGGCAAGACCGCAACGCATCGTCCTCGTCCGGCACGGAGAGTCGGAAGGGAACGCCGACGACACCGTGTACGAGCGCGAGCCCGACCATGCGCTGGGGCTGACCAGCAAGGGCTGGGCCCAGTCCGAGGAGACGGGCCGCCGGGTGCGTGAGCTGTTCGGCCGCGAGCAGGTGAGCGTCTACGTCTCTCCCTACCGCCGCACGCACCAGACCTTCCGTGCCTTCGACCTCGACCCCGAACTCGTCCGGGTCCGCGAGGAGCCGCGGCTGCGGGAGCAGGACTGGGGAAACTGGCAGGACAGGGACGATGTACGGCTCCAGAAAGCCTATCGAGACGCCTATGGGCACTTCTTCTACCGCTTCGCCCAGGGCGAGTCCGGAGCGGACGTGTACGACAGGGTCGGCGCCTTCCTGGAGAGCCTTCACCGGAGCTTCGAGTCGCCCGACCACCCGCCGAACGTGCTGCTCGTGACGCACGGACTGACCATGCGGCTCTTCTGTATGCGCTGGTTCCACTGGACGGTCGCGGACTTCGAGTCGCTGGCCAATCCCTGCAACGGGGACATGCGGGTGCTGGAGCTCGGCGAGGATGGCCGCTACGCCCTTGACCGGCCGTTCGAGCGCTGGCGCACCCCCGAGCCGTACGGCGTCACCGGATAGAGTGGCAGGAAGATGACCGCTGACTCCTCTCGTGACCGGCGCTTCGCACGCGCCCTGGACAGCCTGCGCGGACTGTCCGTGGGAGACGCCCTTGGCTCCCAGTACTTCGTACCGTCGAACTACCCGCTGCTGAAGCGGCGCGAGGTGCCCTCGGGCACCTGGCAGTGGACCGATGACACGGAAATGGCCTCCTCGGTTCTCGCCGTGCTCGCCGATCACGGCCGCATCGACCAGGACGCGCTGGCCGGCTCCTTCGCCGAACATCATGACTTCGACCGCGGGTACGGCCCTGCGGTCAATCGCATGCTCCGGCTGATCCGCGAAGGCGGCGACTGGCGAGAACTGGCCACGGGGCTGTTCAAGGGCCAGGGTTCGTGGGGAAATGGATCTGCGATGCGGATCGCGCCCCTCGGTGCCTGGTACGCGGACGACCCGGAGCAGGCCACGCACCAGGCCGAGATCTCCTCGTACACCACGCACCAGCACCGTGAGGCTGTGGTCGGCGCCATGGCTGTGGCGGCGGCAGCAGCGATCGCAGCGAATCCGGCGGGACCGCCCCAGCCCACGGATCTGCTCGACGGCGTGATCGCGCTCGTGCCGCGCAGTGCGGTGGGAGCGGGGCTGCGCCGGGCGCGGGACATGCTCGACTACAACGACGCCGGGACCGTCGCCGCGGTCCTGGGCAGCGGCAGGCGCACGAGCGCGCACGACACCGTGCCGTTCGCGCTCTGGTCGGCCGCTCGGTCGCTCGGTGACTTCGAGCGGACGTTCTGGACGACCGCGCAGGTCGGAGGCGACGTGGACACGACGTGCGCCATCGCCTGCGGGGTGGTCGCCGCGGGGAAGGCCGGACAGCCGCCGGCCGCGTGGCTGGAGCGTACGGAGACGCTGCCGGACTGGCTCCCGGCATCGGCTCGCTGACGCTCTGCCGCTGATCGTCGGTGCACACTGCGTGAGTGTGCGGCTTCGACCTGCTCGGGGTCTGTTGCTCAGTCCCGCTGACAGAACGCGGTGCGAGCCGCGTCGGCAGCCGGGGCCTCTGCGCGAGCCGCGTCGGCAGCCGGGGCCTCTGCGCGGGCCGCGTCGGTGGCCGACGCGGCCCGCACCCCGGCGCTACGCGGCGTGCCCTCCCGGGCCCGCTGTACCACTGAGCGCCTCCAAGTCGCTCTTGCGGACCCGAATGACGAACAGGGCGATCACCGCGGCCAGTCCGACCAGGCCGACACCTGCCCAGAACGATGTCGCGATGCCCTCGGCGAGTACTTGGTGTCCCCACGGCGGCGGCATCTCGTGAGTCTTCTCGAACACGGCCTTCTGTGCCGGAGTGGACTCGGCAAGGAATGACGGCAGCTGTCGCTCGGCCTCGTCGCGGCTGGCGGTGCTGAAGATGGTCATGAGGATCGACAGGCCCAGCGAACCGCCCACCATCTGGGTGGCGTTGAGCAGACTGGATGCCGCCCCCGACTCGTGCTGCGACACCCCGGAGACCGCGGTGAGGGTGGCGGTCACGAAGACCAGGCCCATGCCGAAACCGAAGAGGAGCATCGGCCCCAGCACCCCGCCGAGGTACGAGCTCTCCGGGGAGAGTGCGGTCAGCCACGCCATACCGCTACCCGTGAACAGCGCCCCGGCCACCAGGAACGGCTTGGGGCCGAGCACGGGGAGCAGCTTCGACGAGAGCCCGGCCGCAGTCACGATCATGACGGTGACCGGCAGGAACGCGAGACCGGAGGTGATGGGGCTGTAGTCCAGCACGTTCTGCACGAACAGCACGATGAAGAAGAACATGCCGAACATGGCCGCGGCGAGGCTCATCATGATCAGATATGTGCCCGAGCGGTTGCGGTCGGCGAACATGCGCAGCGGTGTGATCGGTTCGCGTGCCTTACGTTCGATCATGACGAACGCGGTGAGCAGGATGATCGCCGCGGCGAACGCGGCGAGCGTGAGCCCGTCGCTCCAGCCGTCCTCGGAGGCCCTGATGAACCCGTAGACCAAGGACGCCATGCCCACGGTCGAGGTGAGTGCACCCGTGATGTCGAAGCGCCCGGAGTGCCGGTCGGACTCGTTGATGAACATCGGCGCGAGTACGGCGATGAGGATGCCGATCGGCAGGTTGACGTAGAACACCCAGCGCCAGTCCAGCCACTCGGTGAGCATGCCGCCGGCGAGCAGACCGATGGCCGCGCCGCTGGCGGAGACGGCGGCGAAGATGCCGAACGCGCGGTTGCGCTCCGGGCCTTCGCGGAAAGTGGTGGTGATCAGTGCCAGCGCGGTGGGAGAGGCGATCGCGCCACCGACGCCCTGGAGTGCGCGGGCGGCGAGCATCTGCCAGGCCTCCTGCGCGACGCCGCACAGCAGCGAGGCGAAGGTGAACAGCAGCACGCCGAAGATGAAGACTCTCCGGCGGCCGAGTATGTCGCCCGCCCTGCCACCGAGCAGCAGCAGCCCGCCGAAGGTGAGTGTGTAGGCGTTGACCACCCAGGACAGTTGGGTCGTGGTGAACTCGAGTGTCCCCTGGATGTGGGGGAGCGCGATATTCACAATCGTGGTGTCGAGGACCACCATGAGCTGGAGGGCGGCGATGACAGTGAGGGCAATCCCGGGGCGTCCTGGTCGGCGAGCGGCCCCGGGCGTACTGGGAGCTGCTAGTTCAGAAGTTGTCACTGGTGTCCCCCCACAAGTGTGTTAGTGAACGCGGTCGTTCACTGTTGTCAACCGTAGAGAGTCCCCATCAGTGAACGCAAGCGTTCACTGAACTCCAGTCCCCAACGGAGAGAAGATGATGGCCAATTCGCGCTGGACGGTCGCTGCCGAGACATCCCCGGTCTCGCTGCGCCGTCGTGGGCAGGTGCTGGAACGCGCGATCCTCGATGCTGCGCTGGAGCAGCTGAGCACCGTCGGCTGGAGCGGACTCACCATGGAAGGTGTCGCCGCCGGTGCCCAGACCGGAAAGGCGGCCGTCTACCGGCGCTGGCCCTCGAAGGAGGACCTCGTCGCCGATGCCCTGCAGGCCGCCCTGCCCCAGCTGGTCGAGGCCGATGATCACGGAAGCATCCGCGAGGACCTCTTCCAGCTGTGCCGTCGAGTGCGGGACGCGATGTACTCGCGGTCCGGATTCGCACTCCGCTCAGTGCTTCACGAGTGCGACTCTGCCGCTGCCGAACGGTTCCTCGCGGTGATCGTCCGCCAGGTGATCGAACCGTCCACGCAGCTCTTCCGTGACGTCGTACGTCGCGGAATGGTCAGGGGGGATGTCCGCCCCGACGCCGCTCACGACCTCGTCATCGACGTGATTCCGGGCCTGATGATGTACCGATCCAAGGTGTGCGGAAGCGAATGGCCGGACGGAGACATCGCCGAAATGATCGACCAGGTGATGGTGCCACTGCTCCGTCCGTACAAGGGCTGACCGCCTCTCCCGGGCGAGGTCGTCGGGCGCGGTCGAACCGTGACGGGAATCCGGTTGTTCCGGGCGGGGTCGGTCGGCGTAGGCTTGCTGGCGCCATGCCGTACGAACCACCCACACACACAGTCGAGCGCTCGATCCGAGCGACCACCGGCGCCAAGATCATTGCCGGTGTCGACGAGGTCGGACGAGGCGCCTGGGCCGGTCCCGTCACGGTATGCGCCGCGATCACCGGACTGCGCCGGCCGCCAGTCGGGCTCACCGACTCCAAACTGCTGAGCCAGAAGCGCCGCGAGGAGCTCGCCGTCCAGCTGGAGAAGTGGGTCACGGCCCACTCCCTGGGGCATGCCTCGCCGGAGGAGATCGACGAACTCGGCATGACCGCGGCCCTCCGGCTCGCGGCCACCCGCGCGTTGGACGCGCTGCCGGTACGCCCGGACGCGGTCATCCTCGACGGCAAGCACGACTACCTCGGGGATCCGTGGCGCGTCCGTACGGTGATCAAGGGAGACCAGTCGTGCGTCGCGGTCGCCGCGGCCTCGGTGCTCGCCAAGGTGCGCAGGGACGCGATGATGGCCGAACTGCAGGGGGAGTTCCTCGACTTCGCCTTCGCCGACAACGCCGGCTACCCCTCACCCGTCCACCAGGCCGCTCTCAGGGAGCTCGGCCCCACGCCGTATCACCGGCTCTCGTGGGCCTATCTCGACGCCCTGCCTGCTTGGCGGCACCTGAAGAAGATTCGACTCTCTCCGGAGGCGGCAGAACTGGAGAGTGGGGGACAGCTCGGCTTCGAATTCTGAACCAGCCCTGCCGGCAGGGCAGTCGCACTCATGTGCCCACCCGCCTATGCCGTTCGAACCGGCATTTGATAGACATCCACCCATGCCTCTCATTCCCGAGGAGCCTCAGATTCACGAGAGCGCCCAGGGTCCCCGCGCTACACCGGCCGCCGGCCGCACCGCGCCGACCCCCCGTCCCGTACCCGGTCCGCGTTCCATGGCCTCGCCGCGTCCCGGACATCCGGGCCCGGGTTCCACCCGGCCCGCGCCGACACCGCGTACGCACGCCTCCACCGGACAGCCGCAGGCTATCCGGTCGGAGACCCGACCCCAGCCCCAGATCCAGTTGATCCCCGCCCCCGCGGACGGCGCACTCGACGCCGCCGAGGAGGCGATCGACCTTCTGCTCGACACAGGCAGGGCACCGGGCGACGTCCTGGTGCTCACCACGGGCGAACAGCACCCGTGGGCCGCGCATGAGCTGTCCTTCGGCGAATCCGCCTATTGGGCACAGCACGACGCCGGCGACGACGTGTTCTACGCCGCCGCCACCGCTGTGGGCCGGGCCTCCACCCGTCCCGTCGTGGTCGTCGCGCTCAACGGTGGTACCGACGAGGAAGCCGCCACAGCGCTCCCGGCGGCGATGGCCAAGGCAGGTGCACTGCTCATCGTGTGCGGTGACCCGAAGCGGATCAACACCGCACTCGGTGTGGCGGCCTGACCGCGAGCCTGCCCGAACCTCCCGGTGTGCCGTGGTCCGGCTGCCCTGACGAAGGACAGCCGGACACGGTAGGGCACAGAGGGTGCTTCGGTGTGCGCGTCGCCCGATGAAGAAGCCGCGACGGGTCTCCGTACCTGCTCCATGAGCCCTGGTCAGGTGGCCGTCAGTTGGCCGGGCGCACGGTGAGTTGACGGGACACCTCGTGGTGCGGGGGCCGGCCGAGGGGGCCGATGCGCGACACGGGGCCCGGCGGGCCTGTCCGGCATCGGGTTGACCGCAGCCATGGCAGGTTCGCGGGGCGCCCGGCGTCGGCCGTTGATCAGTCGCGGCCGCCACCGGCTCCCACGCGCCGGCAGCTCAGGGCTTCAGCGGGCGGCTGCGCGACGCAACGCGTCCACCGCGCCGCTGGCGGTGCGCAGCTCCAACGGCTCGCCGACCGCCGCCATCTCCGCCAGATCCCCCGGAGTCGATGTGGAACTCGGCCGGCGGCCACCCCGGCCCTCGCCCAGGACCTGCCAGCCGCCACGGGTCAGCGTGATGTACGCACCGCAGCGCAGCCCGTGGAGAGTGCAGGCGTCCCGAAGCCCCCACATCCACGCACCGTCCTCCTCCGTCCACCGCTCGTCGCCCTCCCGGCAGTAGAGCAGCACGGCTGTCCGCACCGGCGTACGACGGCGAAGATCGTGTGGGATGACCCGGCGCAGATGGGCCAGCAGGACGTTCCGGAACTCCCAGCCGTCGACCGGTGCGGAGCGCCGCGCGAACGACGCACTGGCGGCGAGCCGTTCCTCATGATCGAGGACGGCGACGACCGCCGTCGTCGGGGCGGGACTGTGCCGGGCGTGCAGACCACTGACCACTTCTCGCGGATTGCGCAGCAACGGGATTCCCGCGGCCGCCCACTCGGCGGGCTCGAGCAGCCTGGCGAGGCGGTTGGCGGAATTGCCCGAGCTGGTGATCGAAGTGGCTGCGGACGAAGCGAATCCGAAGGTCACGAAACTCCCTTCGCATACGCGCCCACAGTGCGGGCAGGATCGGGTGGAGGCGCACCGCGGCACGGCTCATCCGGACCGCGAACGGGCCGTGCGGGGAGCGTTCCAATTCTCGCTGGCGCGTCGGCATGCGGCAACGAGCAATTTGGCGCCACCGGCGGGATTCGGCGGGTATGACGCAGATATCCCTGCCCATCGACAGCTTCTTTGACCCCTCCGGTCACGCCTGGACTGCAAGGACCAGCGGGAACACCCCCTTTGCACCGGCCCTGCGCAGCAACCGCGCCGCCACAGCCAGTGTCCAGCCGCTGTCCGAAAGATCATCGACCAGCAGCACGGGCCCGCCGGTCGCCGTCAGCGTTTCGGCCAGCTCGGCCGGCACCGTGAAGGCTTCATGCAGGGCCCGCACCCGCTGAGCGCTGTTGGTGCGCGAGATGCGGGTGTCCGTCGCCTCGGGTGCGTACTCGACGGAGCCCAGCAGCGGCATCCGCCCCACCTCGGCGATTCTGGCGCCCAGAGATCCGACCAGCTGTGGCTTGCTCCGCGATGCGACGGTCACGATGCCGACCGGACGCGCCGGTGCGTCCGGTGCACCCGATGCCCAGCCGCCGGGCCCCTTCGCCCAGTCGGCGAGGACCGTCACCACCGCGTTCACCACGTCGTCCGTCACCGGAGCGTCCGGCGACTGCGCGGTCAGCATCGGTCGCAGACGATTCCCCCAGCCGATGTCGGAGAGCCGGCCCAGCGCCCGCCCGGTGAAGGCCTGCTCGCCTTCCGGAATCCGGCCCTTGAGATTGACGCCCACCGCGGACAGACCGGTCGGCCACATCTTGCGGGGATCGAGGTCGACACCGGGCCTGCTCAACTCACCGCGAGCGGCGTCCAGCGCCGTGTCGGAGACCTTGTCGCTGAACCGGCCCCCCGCACAGTTGTCACAGCGGCCGCACGGAACCGCCTCCTCGTCGTCCAGCTGGCGCCGCAGGAACTCCATCCGGCAACCCGTCGACCGCGCGTACTCCCGCATCGCCTGCTGCTCGGCGTCCCGCTGCCGGGCCACCCACGCGTAGCGGTCGGCGTCGTACTGCCAGGGCCGGCCCGTGGTCGTCCAGCCGCCCTTCACCCGGCGCACCGCGCCGTCCACGTCCAGCACCTTGAGCATGGTCTCCAGGCGCGTACGCCGCAGTTCCACCAACGGCTCCAGCGCCGGCAGGGAAAGCGGCCTGTCCGCCTGCGCCAGCACATCGAGAGTGCGCCGCACCAACTCCTCCGGAGGAAAGGCGACCGATGCGAAGTACTGCCAGATCGCCTCGTCCTCCTTGCCGGGCAGCAGCAGCACTTCCGCGTGCTTCACCCCACGTCCCGCACGGCCCACCTGCTGGTAGTAGGCGATGGGCGACGACGGTGAACCCAGATGGACCACGAAACCGAGGTCGGGCTTGTCGAACCCCATCCCGAGCGCGGATGTGGCCACCAGCGCCTTGACGCGGTTGGCGAGGAGATCCTCCTCGGCCTGCTGGCGATCCGCGTTCTCCGTACGACCCGTGTACGAGGCCACCGTGTGCCCGCACTGGCGCAGATACGCCGTGACTTCCTCGGCCGCCGCGACCGTGAGGGTGTAGATGATCCCCGACCCCGGCAGCTCGCCGAGATGATCGGCGAGCCACGCAAGACGGGTGGCGGCATCGGGGAGCTGGAGCACACTCAGGCTGAGGCTCTCCCGATCCAGCGGGCCTCGCAGCACCAGGGCGTCCGTCCCCGCGCCCGTACCCAGCTGCTCCGCCACGTCCGCCGTCACCCGGGCATTGGCCGTCGCGGTGGTCGCCAGCACCGGCACCCCGGCCGGCAGCTCCGCCAGCATGGTCCGCAGCCGTCGGTAGTCGGGGCGGAAATCATGGCCCCAGTCGGAGATGCAGTGAGCCTCGTCCACCACCAGGAGGCCGGTGGCGGCGGCGAGCTTGGGCAGCACCTGGTCGCGGAAGTCCGGATTGTTCAGCCGCTCGGGGCTGACGAGCAGGACGTCGACCTCGCCCGCGGCCACCTCCTCCTGGACGGTGTCCCACTCCTCCGTGTTGGACGAATTGATCGTCCGGGCGCGGATGCCCGCCCGGGCCGCTGCGTCGACCTGGTTGCGCATGAGAGCGAGCAGCGGAGAGACGATCACGGTCGGGCCGCTGCCCTGCCCGCGCAGCAGCGCCGTCGCGACGAAGTACACCGCCGACTTCCCCCAGCCGGTCCGCTGCACCACCAGGGCCCGGCGCTTGTCGGCGACGAGCGCCTCGATCGCCCGCCACTGGTCCTCGCGCAGCCGGGCCGTGCCCAAACTGTCCGAGACGAGGCGGGCGAGCACGGCGTCGGCCGAGGCCCTGAGGTCCGCGGAATCCGCGAGGTCTGCGTTGGTCATGACCCCATGCAACCCGATGGCACCGACAAACCGCGAATGAGCCGCCAGCCTGTGGATAACGTTATCCACAGGGGTCGCGGACGGTGATCTCCCGCGAGACCGTCATGCCATGAACAAGCACCACGAACCCGTCCACCGCACCGACGACCAGCAGATCACCCTGCGCGGCCCCGCCGAACTGGCCGACGCGCTTCCGTACATGATGGGTTTTCACCCCACCGACTCCATTGTGATCGTCGCCCTGCACGGCAGCCGCGGCCGCTTCGGAGGCCGGGTGAGGCTCGGCATTCCCCGCTCGCAGCGTGAATGGTCACCCGTGGCACAGCAGCTCGCGGAATGCCTGATCGAAGGGAGCGAACGGCGAGGGTCGCGTCCCGACGGCTTCGTCGTCTACCTCTGCCAGGACCCTGCCGAAGGCGAGACGAGCCGAAGCGTGATGGAGCGACTGCGCCCTCTCGCCCAGCGGCTGCGGACCGCTTGCGGTTCCCTCGACGTGCCCGTCTACGAGGCGCTGTGCATCTCCGACGGACGCTTCTGGTCCTACTGCTGCCCCGACGAACGCTGCTGCCCGCCGGAAGGGAAGAGGCTCGCCATCCCCGGCACATCGGTGATGGCGGCCGCCGCGGCCTACGCCGGGGTCCACGTGCGCGGATCACTGCGCGAGATGGAGGCGCGACTCGCACCCACGACGGCTCCGTCGGCCGGCGCCCAGGCGAAAGCGCTCGACAAGGCGGGAGCAGCACTCGTGCCGAGGATCCTCGACGAACTGGGACGCAAGCAGGTGGCCGCGGAGACGCTCACCCTGGCCCGGACGCTCATGGCACGCATCGCCGGGGCGCCCTGGACCTCCAGCAGGTCGCAGACCGACGCCACCGACGACGCACTCCTCAGCCACGACGAAGCCGCCGCCATGATTCTCGGACTGCAGGACCGGGAGACCCGGGACCGCGCAGCGGAGTGGATGGAGGGCCCCGACGCGGATTCGGCCCTGCGCCTGTGGCGGGCCCTGTGCCGGCGATGCGTCGCCCCGTATGCCGAGCACGCCACAGCCCCCCTCACCCTCGCGGGCTGGGTCGCGTGGTCCACCGGGGACGAGCCCAGTGCCCGCGTCGCTCTCGGACTCGCCCTGCGCCTCGACGATCAGTACGTCTTCGCCCGCCTCCTCCACCAGGCCTGCAACGAGGGCCTGGACCCGGAGACCCTGCGCAACTGCCTCCGTAGGGAGCGCACTTCACGAGAGGAGCTCCAGAGCGCCGCCGACGGAGAAAGCGGGCGTATCCACGAGACACCTGACCAGCCGCAGACCCCCGACGCTGCCGGGCGGCGCGGGCGCCCGCGCACCCGGCAGGCCCGAGCCCCGATCGGCACCCGGCCCCGCCGGCCCGCGAAGACGGCCTCCGCGTCGGCGCACCCCCGTAAGGCAGCAGGTCAGCGCAGCCCGGACAGTCGGCGCGACGGCCGGCAGGACTCACGGAGCGAGCCATGACAGCCGCTGGCTGCCCGGCATGATCGAGGAGGCAGCGCCGGGCCTCCGACTGGGGGTGTGAGCGGGTGGGCGGGGTGGGTGGGGAAGGGGGGGAGGAAAGCGCCCCCCACCCCGACGAAACGAGTGTTTATCGTCAGGCAGACGACTATGATCACGGCATGCCTCCCTACGACCCGTCGGCCTACCCCCCTTTTGCTGTCACCGTCGATCTGGTCGTGCTCACCGTGCGTCGGCATGCGCTCTGCGCGCTGGTCGTTCGCCGCGGGGAGCCGCCGTTCCAGGGCCGGTGGGCGCTGCCCGGTGGCTTTGTCCGCGGGGACGAGGATCTGTCGGCGGCCGCGGCACGTGAGCTCTCCGAGGAGA